>NZ_JAMBPR010000042.1 GCF_024206475.1 Paraburkholderia sp. CNPSo 3274 | reverse complement strand
GCGGAGGAGGCGGCGGCTCGAGCAGCGGCACCAGCACGCCGGCGGGCGGCGTCAAGCTGCAGGTCGTGTCGTTCGGCGACAGCCTTTCCGATGTCGGAACCTTCGCGCCGCTTGCGGGCGCCGTGGGCGGCGGGCGGTTCACGACCAACCCCGGTCAGGTCTGGTCGCAGGATGTCGCGCAATATTATGGGGACAGCCTGAGCGCCGCGTACACCGTCGGTCTCGATCACAAGCTGAGCGCGCAAGGCGGCTTCGGCTACGCGGAGGGCGGCTCGACGGTCGCCACGCCGGCCAATCAGTACGACTTCCTCTCGGACGTGATCGGCAACATCGAAATGCCGGTCAATCAGCAGGTTTCGAGCTATATCTCCGCTCACGGCAGCTTCAACTCCGGCCAGCTCGTGCTGGTCTGGGCAGGCGCGAACGACGTGCTGCGCGCCGGCAACCCGCCAACGGCCAATGCGGTCGTGCAGACTGCCGCCACGACGCTCGCACAAATCGTCGGGCAGATCGTGCAGGCGGGCGCCACGCATGTCGTGGTGATCAACGTGCCGAACATCGGTCTCTCGCCCAAGGGAATCACCTCAGCCGACGGCGGCGCGAACCTGACCCAGCTATCGCAGTTCTTCAACTCGACATTGAACGGCGCGTTGCAGACGGATGGCCTGCAAGGCAAGGTCATCGAAGTCGATTCATACACCTGGATCACGCAGCTCGTCGCGAACTTCCAGGCGAGCGGATTTACCGTGTCCAACACGGCCCAGGCGTGCGACCCTTCGAAAACGCCGGACAACACCTCGCTGCTCTGCTCGCCCGCCACCTACGTCGCGGCCAACGCCGACCAGACCTATATGTTCGCCGACGACCTTCACCCGACCACGCACACGCATTCGCTGTTCGCGCAGTACGTCGAGCAGCAGATCGCCGCGAGCGGGCTGGGTCATTGAGTGCTGGATTCAAGCGGCCGCGCCGGGCATGGACGCGACCGCTTGTGTAGTCGTCAATACTCCTGATGATTCCCGGCGCCTCGCGTGGCACCCGCGCCAACAGGTCCGATATAGTTGGCCCGCGGCCGCAGCAGGGTGCCGCTGGTCATCTGCTCGATGGCGTGCGCCATCCAGCCCACGCTGCGCCCAATGGCGAATAGCGCGAACACAGCGTCTTCCGGCAAGCGGCAATCGCTGGCAAGCGCGGTGAGCGCGATGTCGATCGTCGGCGCGAGACCGCGCGATACGCGAACGTACTCGATCAGCGCGCGCACCTCGTCCGGCACATCGAACGCCGCGAGCAGGTCCGCCACGCGCGGGTCGCCTTGCGGGTACAACTCGTGACCGAAACCGGGCAGCGGCCCGTTCGCCTTCAGCCAGCGCTCGACCGCCGCAGCCACACCCATCTCGCGCACATGACCGAGCAGCGCCTGCACGCGCAGTGCGGCGTCTCCGTGCAAGGGCCCAGCGAACGCGGCGAGGCCCGCCAGCATGCACGAGCCGAGCGACGCACCTGTCGATGCAGCCACGCGTGCCGCAAACGCCGATGTCGTCAGCTCCTGGTCCGCAAGCAACGCGAGCGCGCGCCGCATCAAGTCCGCCTGCGCTTCGCACCGCCAAGCACGCGCAAGACGCGAATGCAGCGCGCCGCTTTCGCCGAAGCGGCCAATATCGCCTGGCCCGACGAAGGCGCTCGCGAAGCGGTCCACGAGGCGGGCCGCTTCCTCGTTCAACCGTGCAACGTCGAGCGCGCCGCTCGAACACGGTTGCGCCGCGGCTAGCGCGATCGACGCATACACCCGCGCGCGCGGCGGCGCGCCCTCGGGTACGCTCACGTCGTCGTGGAAGGTGGGAAAGACCGGCGCAACGCCCGCTTCCCATAGACATCGAGCCACCTCTTCGAGCGTCGCCCGGCTCGCGAGTTCGATCGCATCGTGACCGCGGTAGTAAAGCCGCCCCCGTGCGATCGTGGAAATGCGCGTGTTGATGATGGGCTCGCCCCACGCCATCGTGCTCGCCGCGATGCTCTTGTGGGCGCGGCCGAGTTCGCGCTTCTTTCTGAGCGCCGCGATATCCGACCCGCGGTACAGCTTGCGGCTTGCATGCTCCGGATCCCAGCGGACTTCGATACGCCCGCGGCTCACATACGCATACAAGGTCTGCTTGCGCACGCCCAGCGCGTGGCAGGCCTCCTCCTGTGTCATCCAGATTTCCACTAGTTTTCCACGAATTTTTCAGGTTGATTGTCTTAATCAAGGTTGACGCGTACTGGCAGGGTGCGTCAAATACAGTCAATCTGCCCCGGGCATGGAGACGATGCTTGCGGGTACGGATCGATAATGATACCCGCGGCATCGAGCGCGGGACTGGAGACATCGATGTCAACGCAGAGGACCGCCGGCTTTGCCGCCACCGAAGTCACGGGTGCCACCCGCGTCACCCGCACGCGATTCACGATTCTGGCGGCTATCCTGCTGCTCGCGACGGTCGCCTACGCAGACCGCGCAATCCTCTCGATTGCCGGGCCCGGCATAGCAAAAGAATTCGGGCTCAACCATATTCAATGTTTGCGTCCGCATCGTATTTCGCCGTGGCGATCTTCTCGCCTTTCGCGGGCTGGCTCACCGGCAAGTTCGGCTGGCCCGCGCCGTTCTTCGCGCTCGGCCTGATCGGCATTGCCAGCGCCGGAATCTGGATGCTCGTGATGCACGAGCCGCGCAAGCACCCGCGTGTCTCGCCCGCCGAACTCGAGCGCCTCGTGGCGGGCGGCGCGATGGTCGACATCGACTCGAAGCTCGAGCGTCTGTCGCGCCCGGCCGTGTCCGGCAAGGCGCTGCGTATGCTGCTGGGCAACCGCATGCTCTGGTGCTCGTACATCGGCCAGTATTGCGCCATCGCACTGAGCTATTTTTTCATCACGTGGTTTCCGATCTACCTCGTGCAGGCGCGCGGCATGAACGTCATGCAGGCCGGCCTCGCGACGATGCTGCCCGCTATCGCGGGCTTTCTCGGCGGCATTGCGGGCGGCGCGATTTCGGACTCGCTGATCCGGCACGGCTGGAGCGTTTCGTGGGCGCGCAAAACGCCGTATATCGTCGGCATGGCCGTGGGCTGCTGCATCGTGTTCTCGGCGTTCACCGAGAGCAACACCGCGATCGTCCTGCTGATGACGCTCGCCTTCTTCGGCAAAGGCGCCGCGGCCGGCGCGGGCACCTGGGCCATTGCGTGCGATACCGCGCCGCGCGAAGCCGTGGGCCTTGCCGGCGCGATTTTCAACTGCATCGGCAATATTGGCGGTATCGTCACGCCTATCGTGTTCGGCTATATCGTGCAGGCCACGGGCGGCTATAAGGCAGGTCTTTATTTTGTCGCGGCACACTGTGTGGTCGCGGCGCTCGTCTATCTCGTGTTCATGGGCCGCATCGAGCGAGTGAAAGTCAGCTGAGCACGCGAGCCCACGCATCGAACGAAGCAAGGAAGCATCGATTCATCATGGCAAAACCCATCATTCTCAATGCAGCCGAATTGCCGGAACGCACCCAGGCAGAACTCGCATCGCTCTTCACGATGCTCGATCTGCCGAAGGCGCCGGACGAAGCCGCTGCGTTCCTCGCGCGGCATGGGCGCGTCCATTCGCGGCATTGCGCTGCGCAAGACGAAGATCGACGCGGCGTTTCTCGACGCCCTGCCAGCGCTGGAAATCATTGCGAGCTACAGCGCCGGACTCGACAACCTCGACGTGAAAAGCGCGCAGGCGCGCGGCATCCGCATCGAGAATGCATCGCACGTGCTGGCCGAGGATGTCGCGAACACCGCTATTGGCCTCGCGCTCGCGCTCACGCGCGATCTCGTGCGGGCGGACGCGTACGTGCGCTCCGGCAAGTGGCCCGAGCACGGCGCGCTGCCGCTCGGCCGCTCGGTCTCGCGCATGAAGGTCGGCGTTGTCGGGCTTGGCATGATCGGCGCGGCCATCGCGAAGCGGCTGAAGGCGTTCGGCTCGCAAATCGCGTATTACGGCCCGAACCGCAAAAGCGTCGATCTGCCGTACTACGACGATGTCACGCGTCTCGCGGCCGATAGCGACATGCTGATCCTCACCTGCCCGCTTACGCCGCAAACGCATCATCTGGTGAATGCGGCCGTGATTGACGCACTCGGGCCGCAAGGCTTTCTCATCAACATTGCGCGCGGCCCCGTGGTGGATGAACAAGCGCTGATCGCGGCGCTCGGTGAGCAACGGCTCGCAGGCGCGGCGCTCGACGTGTTCGAGCACGAGCCATACGTGCCGCAAGCGCTGATCGACAACCCGCGCGTCGTGCTCACGCCGCATATTGGTTCGGCGACCGAAGAAACGCGCACGGGCATGGCGGACAACGTGGTCGATATGCTGGCGGCCCACTTTGGCATTGCGAGTCCGCGCAGTGCGCCTGTGCAAACACAGGAAATCACGCAGGCCGCTGCAGCAGCCTGAGTTGGCGTGAGCCTTACTGGGTCAGACTCAAGCCGATTCGCGCGCCACGATCGTGAACCCCACGTCGAGCGCGCGAGGCTCGCTCACGCTGGTTTCGCCGCCCAGGCGGTCGAGCAGAAAACGCGCGGCGTTCACGCCGATGCGAGTGCCCTCCACGCGCACCGTCGTTAGCTGCGGTGTGGTTTCGGTCGCGAACTCCAGATCGCCGAAGCCGCAAATTGCCAGTTGCGAGGGCACCTGCACGTCCATCTGGCGCGCAGCGCCAAGCGCGCCGATGGCGAGCAGATCCGAGCCGCAGAACACGGCGTCGATATCCGGCGCGCGTGCGAGCAAGGGCGGCAGCGCGCGCTTGCCGTGCGCGACCGAACTGGGCGGCGCGACCAGTTCTTCGGGCACGTCCTCGATGCCTGCCTGCGCGAGCCGTTCTCGAAAGCCCGCGCGCCGCGCGAGCGCGCGCGCATCGTTGGCGGAGATGAGCGCGGGACGGCGGGCGCCACGCGCGAGCAAATGCGCGGCCACCGCGGCGCCGATCCGGTAGTGAGAAAAGCCCACCAGCATGTCGATCGGCGTATCGGTCATGTCCCACGTTTCGACCACCGGAATGCCGACGTTCTTCAAGCGCTCGCGCAACGAATCGGTATGCGCGACTCCCGTGAGCAGCACGCCTTCGGGGCGGCGGCTCAATACCGTATCGAGCAGGCTCTCTTCGTTCGACGCGCTATAGCCGCTCAACGCGAGCAGCACCTCGTAACCCGCGCGCGACATGGTCTCGCTGAACACCTGGATGGTTTCCGAAAACAGCGAGTGCGAAACAGTCGGCACGATAGCCGCGATGAGCCGCGAGCGCGCCGACGACAAACCGCCTGCCAGCCGGTTCGGCACGTAGCCCAGCTTCTGCACGACCTGACGCACGCGCTCGAGCGTTTCCGGCGCAACCGACTCCGGGTTGTTGAACACGCGCGAAACCGTGATGGGCGAGACGCCCGCTTGCGCGGCGACGTCGGTGATGCGCAGGCCCTTGGGGCCGCCGCGCGTGCGCTTCGTGCGCACGGTGGCGTCCGCGTGTTCGATGCTCGGAGCGGGTTTGATGGTCGACATGAACTTGAACGGATGTGGGCAATGCGCGGCTATTGTAGCGAAACCGCCTCGCCGGCTAGCGTGCGTTGTTCGGCAGGGGCGTGCCGTCGACGATTTGCGGCGTGCGAACGCCACGGCGCAGGATCATGGCGGTCACGATCGCGAAGATCACCATGCACACCGCAGGCACGAGCATGGGCATGCGCGTGCTGCCCGTTGCCTGCTTCACGAACGGCACGAGGTTTTGCGCAATGAAGCCGCCGATATTGCCGAGCGAATTGATCGCCGCGATGCCCGCCGCGGCACGCGCGCCGTAGAGGAATTTGGGCGGCAGCGTCCAGAAGCACGGAATCAGCAGATACATGCACGGCGCACCAAGACACAACGCGGCGAAGCGCAGCGCGTGGCCCGGCAGAAAAACCGACGAAACGAAGAACACCATGCCGAGCAGCGACGACACCAGCATCGCGACGATCGCGTGATTGCTGGCGCGCAGCCGCGAAGGCAGCGTGGCGAGCACGATCGTCGCCAGCAGCCAGGGCATGATGTTGAGCAGCCCGTTCGTGGTATTGGTCACGCCAAAGCCTTTTACGAGCGTAGGCAGCCAATAGCTCACGCCGTACACGGAGATCGACAGCATCATGTAGTAGAACGCCATGCCGAGCACGCGCGGCTCCGTGAACACGCTGAGCACCGAGCCGTGGCGCGCCTGGCTGCGCGCGGCCGAGTTCTCGGTCGAGAGCGTGTGCGTAAGCCAGCGCTTCTCGCCTCCCGAGAGGAACGTCGCCTGCTGCGGCGCCTTCGGCAACAGGAACAGCACGACAATCGTCAGCAGTACCGATGGAATGCCGGTGACCACGAACACGAGCTGCCAGCCTTGCAGGCCGAACAGTCCGCCCTTGTCGAGCAGCCAGCCGCAGATCGGCGCGCCGATCATGTTGCCAAGGCTGCTGCCCACCGTGAAGTAACCGAGCATGCGCACGCGGTGGCGCTGCGGGAACCACAGCGTGAGGTAATAGATCACGCCGGGATAGAGCCCGGCTTCCGATGCGCCCAGCAAAAAGCGCAGGATGTAGAACATCGTGGCGTTGCGCGTGAAGGCGAGCAGAATCGTGACCACGCCCCACGTGAACATGATGCGCGCCATCCAGCGCGGCGCACCGTACTTGTGGAGCAGCACATTGCTCGGCACCTCGAACACCAGATAGCCGATGAAGAACAGCGAAGCGCCAAGCCCGTAAGCGACTTCGGAAAGCCCCAGGCTGCCGAGCATCTGCAACTTCGCGAAGGCGATGTTGGAGCGGTCGATATACGCGACCAGGTAGAGCACGCCGAGCAGCGGCATTAGCCGCCAGCCCATGCGGTTGATCAGACGCGGCTCGTCGATCGCTGCGGTGGCATCGTTCACGTTGTCTCCTGAGCCCGCGTCGCGCGCGGGCCTCTGTTTATCAGTATCGTCCTGCGTGCTGCGTGAGTTATTTTGCCTGCTGAGCGCACCATGCGCGATACGCCGCCAGCGTTTCCTCGTTGGGCGGATACGTGCCGCGCAGTGCAAGTCCCGACTCGATACGCTCGGTGATGAACGCTTCGAGCCGCTCCTGCTCGGTGGCGTCGCGCGCCACTTCGTCGGCCATTTCGTACGGCACGATCACGACGCCGTCGGCATCGCCCACGACGATATCGCCCGGATAAACGGGCACACCGCCGCATGCGATCGGCACGTTCAGGTCCACGGCGTGATGCTTTGCAAGATTGAGCGGCGCGCTCGCGCCCGCGCACCAGATACGCAGGCCAAGCGCCGCGATCGTGCCGCTGTCGCGCACGGGGCCGTCCGAAACCATGCCCGCCACGCCGCGCTTCGCGAGGCGCAACGCGAGAATCGAGCCCACCGAAGCCACCGTGCGGTCGCCACGGCAGTCCTGCACGAGCACGCTGCCCACGGGCGCGGTTTCCACGGCCTTGCGCTGCGGGTGGTCCGGATTCTGGAACACGCCCACGTGGTCGAGGTCCTCGCGCGCCGGAATATTGCGCAGCGTGAACGCAGGGCCGACGAGATTCGGCGTGCCCGGCTCAGGCTTCACGAGCGGCGCCACGCCCTGCAGAAACACATTGCGCAAGCCGCGCTTGAAGAGTTGGGTCGTGAGCGTGGCGGTGCTGACGTGACGCAGTTGTTCGAGCGCGGCTTCGCTGACTGGCGGGTTCGCTGCGGTCATGATCGGTGATGTCTTCAATGATGGGGATTAGTGAATTTCCGGTTCGGCGCCGTGGGCTTCGCACGGCGTGGCGGCCGGCGTTTCGAGGAAATCGAAATCGCAGCCCTTGTTCGCCTGCGTCACGTGCAATTGATGCATCACGCCGAAGCCGCGCTCGAACGGCCGCTTCGGCGGCGTCCATACCGCTTTGCGCGCGGCGAGTTCGGCGTCACTCACATGCAGATGCAGGCGGCGCGCCTCGACGTCGAGTTCGATGACGTCGCCGTCTTTCACGAACGCGAGCGGGCCGCCCACGAACGATTCGGGCGCGACGTGCAGCACGCACGCGCCGTAGCTCGTGCCGCTCATGCGCGCGTCGGAAATGCGCAGCATGTCGCGCACGCCAAGCTTGAGCAGTTTCTGCGGAATCGGCAGTTGGCCCCATTCGGGCATGCCCGGTGCGCCTACCGGGCCGGCGTGTTGCAACACGATCACGGAGTCGGCGCTCACATCGAGATCGTCGCTGTCAATGCGCGCCGCCATGTCGTTGTAGTCCTTGAACACCACTGCGGGGCCGCGATGCCTGAGCAAATGCGACTCCATCGCCGCGGGCTTGATGACCGCGCCGTCAGGCGCGAGATTGCCCGTGAGCACGGCGAGTCCATCGCGCGCGACGAGCGGATTGCTGCGTGTACGGATCACGTCATCATTGAAGATCTCCGCGCCCGCGATGTTCTCGCCGAGCGTCTTGCCGTTCACGGTCATCTGCGTGCCGTCGATCAGGTCGCCCAATTCCACCAGCAGCGCACGCAGGCCGCCCGCGTAATAGAAGTCCTCCATCAAATACTGGCCTGCGGGGCGGATATTGCCGAGCACCGGCGTCACGCGCGCGAGTTCGTCGAAGCGCGCCGTGGTCAGATCGATGCCCGCGCGGCGCGCCACCGCAACGAGGTGCACGATCGCGTTGGTCGAACCCGACATCGCGAGCACCGTGGTCACGGCGTTGTCGAAGGCCTTCGCGGTGAGGAAGTCCGAGGGCTTCTGGTCGGTCCACACCATCTCGACGATGCGCTGCCCCGTGAGCGACGCATACTGAGCGTGACGCGAATCCGCGGCGGGAATCGACGAGAAGCCGGGCAGCGTGAGGCCGAGCGCTTCGGTCGCGCTCGTCATCGTGGAAGCCGTGCCCATCGTCATGCAGTGGCCGGGCGAGCGCGCAATGCCGCTCTCGATGCCCTTCCACTCGTCTTCGGTGATCTTGCCCGCGCGCAACTCCGCCCAGTATTTCCACGTGTCCGAGCCGCTGCCGAGCGTGCGGCCGTTCCAGTTGCCGCGCAACATCGGCCCGGCGGGCAGATAGATCGCGGGCAGATTCATGCTGATTGCGCCCATCAGGAGACCCGGCGTGGTCTTGTCGCAACCGCCCATCAATACGCAGCCGTCGAACGGATAGGACTTGAGCAGTTCCTCCGTCTCCATCGCGAGAAAGTTGCGGTAGAGCATGGTGGTGGGCTTCTGGAACGGCTCGGCCAGCGTCATGACCGGCATTTCGACCGGAAAGCCGCCCGCCTGCCAGATGCCGCGCTTCACTTCCTCCACGCGTTGCTTGAAGTGGGTGTGGCACGAGTTGATCTCGCTCCACGTGTTCACGACGGCGATGACGGGCTTGCCCATGTAATCGGACGAGTGATAGCCCATCTGCGCGGTGCGCGATCGGTGGCCGAACGAGCGCAGGTCGTTGACGCCGTACCAGCGGTAGCTGCGCAGGTCTTCGGGCTTCTTGCGGACTTGGGACAAGATGCTCTCCATGATAACGCTACCATTTCGACGGATAAAAAAGCCCGTCGAATGCCGGCGGATGGGATTGCGCCGCCGGTGACGAGATGGGATGAATGGTAGCGTTATCATCGACGGTGCGATCCTGGGGGAAGTACGGAGCGCGGCTTGACCACACATCCTTCGATGTGTATGTTTTCGTTAACGAATTTTGTAAAGGAGACGTTCATGTCCATTCGTGCTCAAGACGTCGTCCCGATCAGCGAAGCACGCGCGCGGCTCACCGAACTGGCAGAAGACGTGGTCGCCGGTGCCGAAAAGGTCCTGACGAAGAATGGTGCAGCGTTCGTCGCGCTCGTCGATGCGAAAAAGCTCGACTTCTATCACGCCCTCGAGGCCGAGTACGGGCGGCTGATCATGATCGACGACGCCGAGAAGGGACTCAAGGACGCGCTCGCCGGGCGCACACAGTCTCTGGAGGACATGCGGGAGTCGATGCGACGTCGCGCTGAGCCGCGCAAATGATCCGGGTCGATTTTGCCGAAACGTTCGCAGAGCGCCTCGAAGCAATCAGTGAATTCATGCTGGAGCAGGACTCGTCGTCGGCTCCGCAGCGAATGGATGACCTTTGGGAGCAGATTTTTCGCTTCCGCGATCTCGTGATGGTTCATCCGCAACTCGGCCGTCCAGCCGGGTTCCTTGCCGCGCAAACCATTGAGGGGCAGACGCGCTTCGACAAGCTGAAGCGTCTGGCAATCGAAGCTGGCGTCCCCGATTTCCGTGAATATGTGCTGCGTTCATACGTGATCCTGTATGCCGACTCCGAAACGCGCGCAATCGTCCTCTCGATTCGACACCAGCGCGAGCTTGGCTACGCACCGCTGAGCGATTGATGGCGCTCGAATCCCTGTGGGACCAGCACCACCCCGATTGTCGTCCCCAGTTGAACGCAGCATCGCGTTCCAGCCACTTTATCCACGCACGCGCGGACCGCATACTTCGTCACATAGCTTCCACGAACCCGTCAACGCCATGCTAAACAGAGACGCCATTCGCTCCGGTGCGTTTCTCGAGAGTTTCAGCCATCTCCCGCCGGAAATTCTCTGGACGCAAGCCCAGATCGCCCAGTCGCTCGCCGAAACGATGGCGAAGCGTCCCGCTGGCGACGAGGTCTGGGTGTTCGGCTACGGTTCGCTCATGTGGAATCCGCTCTCGCGCTTCGACCAGCGCGCGAGCGCCACGCTGCACGGCTGGCGCCGGAGCTTTTGCATTCGCCTTTTCGGCGGGCGCGGCACGCCGCAGCGCCCCGGCCGCATGCTCGCGCTGGAGCGGGGCGGCGATACGCAAGGCGTGGTGCTGCGGCTCAATGCCGCCACGCTCGACGAAGAGCTTCACATTCTCTGGACGCGCGAGATGCTGACGGGCGCCTACACGCCCGCCTGGACCACCGTGACGCTCGCCACGGGCGAAAAGCGGCACGCCCTCGCCTTCGTGGCAAACACCTGCCCGCGGCAATACGAGGCTGATTCGAGCCCCGCGACGGTCGCCCGCCAGATTGCCCAGGCGCATGGACCGCTCGGCAGCAACGCGGAATACGTGTTCCAGCTCAGGCAGGCGCTCGCGGACTGCGCGTTGACCGACGCCTACATCGAAGAAATAGCGCAAGCCCTCGAACGTTTCGAAACGACGTCTTAAGCGAGCCGCGCGAGACCCGTGATCATTTGAACGACGCCAAACGCGGCTATCGCCACGGCGGAAAAAATGGAGATGCCCCGCGCGAACGCGAGCGGCAGCTTCGTACGCAACGCGGACGTCACACCGCTCAGGAACAACCACCACACGGCCGAACCCGCGAACACGCCCGTCACCATGGGCGCCACCGAAAGCCATCCCGGCGCGCCCCGCTCGCCTGGCATGGCCGGCAAGGGCCCGAGCGCCGCAAACGCGGCGATGAACGAAAAAATGGTCAGGGGGTTCGAGAGCGTCAACGCAAACGTCGTGAGGAAATCCCGCGTGACAGGGCTGCGCTGGGTCTCCTGTACGGCGGCCGGCGCGGCGGGCGACTCGCGTGCGATGGTCCATGCCATCCACACCAGAAATGCGCCCCCCGCCGCCTTCAACACCACCGTCAGCATTGGCAGCGCCGCCACGATACCGGCCACGCCGAGCGCGCCGAGCAAACCATAAAAGGCATCCGCGCACGCAGCGCCAATGCCCGTTGCGAAGCCGGAGCAAAAACCCCGGCTCAGGCTGCGCTGGATGCACAGCATGCCGATGGCCCCGACCGGCGCCGCGATGCAAAACCCCATTGCCACGGCTTTGACGAACAGCATGTCCCTTCTCCCCGCAATTCATGTTCTATAGGGGACTATCGTAGACGGCGAAGATTATCCGCAGAAGTCGAGATTTAAGGGAAAATTGGCATTTCACCTTAAAGATTTCGCCATGATGGACGATCTGGACTGGAAAATACTGGCGCTGCTGCAGGAAAACGGCCGCATGACCTACACCGAGGTTGCGCGCCAGGTGCATCTCTCCGTGCCGGCGGTCACGGAGCGCGTGAGACGTCTCGAAGAAGCCGGCGTGATCGAAGGCTACTCGGCGCGCGTGAACCCGGCCGCCGCCGGCTATCCAATCTCGGCCCTGATCGGCATTACGGTGCCCCAATCCGCGAAAGCGAAGTTTCTGAAGCTGCTCGGCGCGATTGCCGAGGTGCTCGAATGCCATCACGTGACTGGCGCGGACTCCTATGTCATTCGCCTCGTTGCGACGAGCGTGGCCGATCTGGAGCGCCTGATCCAGCGCATCAACCTCTACGGCGAGACGCGCACGTCCATCGTCATGTCCACGCCGCTCGCCGCGCGTGCGCTCGCGCGGCCCCAAGTCAGCCCGGTCGGCCCGGCCGGGTCGCGCAGCAAGGCCTAGCCGCGACGACCCGGGTCCTCAAAGCGAACGCTCGATCGCCTGCCCCAGCAGTTCCACGCCGAGATCGATCTCCTGCTCGCTCACGGTCAGCGGCGGCGCGATGCGGAACACGCCGCCCATGCCCGGCAACTGCACGATGTTCATGCTGAGCCCGAGCTTCATGCACTCGCGCGTGATTTTCGCGGCAAGGCCGTCGGCGGGCTCCTTCGTGCGGCGGTCCTTGACGATCTCGAGACCGAGCAGCAGCCCGCGCCCCCGAATGTCGCCGATGCATTCGAAGCGCTCCATCAGGTCCAGCAGAGCGCGCCGCAAGCGCTCGCCCATGATGTTTGCGCGCGCAACGAGTCCGTCGCGCTCCACCACGTCCAGCACCCTCAGGCCGACCGCAGCAGGAAGCGGATCGGACACATGCGTCGTGTAGAACAGAAAGCCCCGTTCGTGCGCGGCTTCTTCGATCTGCGCGGAAGTGACCACGGCCGCGAGCGGCAAGCCGGCGCCGAGCGTTTTCGAGAGCGTGAGAATGTCGGGCGTCACACCGTCGTGCTCGCACGCGAACATCATCCCGGTGCGCCCAACGCCCGTTTGCGCCTCATCGAGAATCAGCAGCATGTCGCGCGCTTCGCATTTGCGCTTGAGCGCCGCCATATAGCCGGGCGGCAGTTCGATGATGCCGCCCGAGCTCAGGATCGGCTCCGCGATGAAGGCCGCGAGATTGCCGCTGGACTGGCGATCGATGAGATCGAACGCGTAATCGAGTTCCGCGAGGTAATCGTATTGCCCGTTGCGCTCGAAGCGCGGCCGGTACGTGAACGGCGCGGGAATCGCGTACGAGCCCACTGCTGCGGGACCCACGCCCTTGCGCCCTGCGCTATAGGTGGCCGAAGCCGCGCCGCCCGTCATGCCGTGCCACGACTGCGCAAAGCCCACGATTTCGAATTTGCCCGTGACGAGCTTCGCCATGCGGATGGCGGCCTCGTTCGACTCCGCGCCGGTGCTCAGCAGCAGCGCCCGGTCGAGCCCGTCGGGCGTGACGTCGGCGAGGCGCGTGGCCAGTTCGACCACGGGCCGCGAGAGCATGCCGCTGAACAGGTGGTCCAGCTTGCCCGCGTATTCGTTGATGACCGAGACAATCTCGGGGTGGCTGTGCCCGAGCACCGCGCTCATCTGCCCCGACGTGAAGTCGAGAATCGGGCGGTCGTCCGCGTCGTAGACGAAGCTGCCCTGAGCGCGCTCGATGATCATCGGCTCGAACGTGCCGCCATAGCGGATCAGGTGCTGCCTCGCGTTGCGCCAAAACTGTTCGTCGTCGTTCCTGGACACGGGCTTCTCCTCATCGGGCAGCGGGTTTTCCTTGCAGTCTAGTCGGCGCTCTGGTTTTATAGAATCGAATAGTTCTTATGCAAGCTAGAAAAGAGGCTAATATCGTGAGCCGTCCACTGGAAATCGATCTGCTGCGTTCGTTCGCGGTGATTGCCGAGGTGCGCTCGCTAAGCCGTGCGGCCGAACGCGTTGGCCGCACCCAGTCGGCGCTGAGCCAGCAGATCAAGCGGCTCGAGGAGATCGTCGATCAGCCGCTGTTTCAGCGCACCGGCCGCGGCGTCGCGCTGACTAACCCCGGCGAGCGCCTGCTGGTGCACGCCCAGCGCATTCTGCGCCTGCACGACGAGGCCATGGCCGACCTTTGCGGCACAGGCTTATCTGGCACCCTGCGCTTCGGCTGCCCGGACGACTATGCCGCCGTGTTCCTCCCCGCCTTGCTACGCCGGTTTTCGGGCCAGCATCCGAATGCGCTCGTGGAAGTCGTGTGCGTTCCCACGCCGCGCCTTCTCGAACAGCTCGACAAGCGTGCGGTCGATCTCGCCATGGTGTCGCTGCCTTTGACCGCCACTGGATCTGCGAACGCAAGCGGTCCGCACGACGAGATCATTCGCCGCGAGCAACTGGTCTGGATCGGCTCTCCCGAACTCGACTCCGCCCATTTCGATCCGTTGCCGCTCGCGCTCTCCGATCCGGACACGCTCGACCACATTGCGGCCTGCGAAGCGCTGGAGCGCGCGGGCAGAGCCTACCGCGTCGCGTATGCGAGCAGCAGCCTGGCGGGTCTCACCGCGCTCGTGCGTTCGGGCCAGGCCTTCGCCGTCATGACGCAAACGGCCGTTCCGGCGGATCTGACGATTCTCAATGGCGACCCCGCGCTGCCGCCCTTGCCGGCCGTGGGCATCACGATCAAGTTCGGGCGCAAGCGGCCGTCGCTCCTCACGGCGGCGTTTGCCGAGCACATACGGCTCACGCTGCCGCTGTTGTGAGCGCACCGCCACGAGCAGGGGAAGCCGCGCCTCACAGCGTGTGCGGCGGCCCTTCGCCCTCGCGCGCACCCGCGGCAAGCGCCATGTCGTACGGATCGCGCACGCTGCGCGCGTACTGCTTGGGCGCCATGCCCGCCCAGCGCCGGAACGCGCGAATGAATGCCTTCTCTGACGCGTAGCCCACGCTCATGGCGATCTCGATGAGCCGGCGCCGCGAATCGCGCAGCGCACCGCTCGCGATATACATGCGATACGACGTGAGATGCCCGATAGGCGTTTCCTCGACCAGCTCGACAAACCGCGCGCTGAACCGCGAGCGCGACATACCGGCAATCGCCGCCAGCGACTCGACGGTCCAGTCCTGGTCCGGGTGCCGGTGCAGTTGCGCGATGGCGCGGCCGACCTGCGGGTCCATGAGTCCGCGCAACCAGCCCGTGTGGCTGACGGCCGAGGCGAGATGCGCGCGCAGCAACTGCACGAACAGCACGTCGGCGAGGCGCGCGGCCGCAACGGCCCAGCCCGGCTGGCAGGCCATCGATTCGCGGATGAAGGCCATGAGCGTGTCCGCGAGCCACGGGCCAACCGCGGCGTCGTTCGCACGCACATGAATGAGAGGCGGCAGCACCGAGAACAGCGGATTGCGCACCGCCTCGCGGTAGAACACGATGCCGGTGTAGAGATCGCACACTGCGCCGCCGCGGCCCGACTCGATGCGCAAAGGGGTGTCGAAGCTCGGGCGAATGCCTGCGCGCGCAGCGAGATCGTCGAAGGGGACGGGCGCAACGTCGGGCGCGGAAGCCAGCACGTGTTCGTGGCCGTGCGGCAGCAGCACGAAATCACCGGGCTCGACGCAAAGCGGCTCCATGCCCTGCACGATCACATAAAACGGCGCGCCGCGGCCCGTGCGGAACATCACGCCCTCGATCGCCGGCTTGCGAAACGCCCATGATGCCGCGAGCGAAAAGTGCCCCGTTACCACGGCGTCGGCACGCAGATCCGCCAATGCGGCGCTCAACAGGTCCGTCGCCATTGTCCCCTCCGAATGTGTGGCGCTGCGCGGCGTGCGCGCCGCGTCAGAAGCGTTGCTGAATACCCATCATCGCGCCGAACTGGTTCGCGCCCGTCTGCACCGTGCCGGCGGCGGCTACCGCGTTCGCGGCGAGCGCGCTGTTCAGCATGTATCCAAGCGATGCATAAAGCGTCGTGCGCTTCGAAACGAAATAGTTCGCGCGGCCGACGAACAGTGTCGAATTCGATTGATCGCGCAGAATATAGCGCAGCCCCTGGAAGTCCAGTGAAAAGGTCGGCGTCACGTAGTAGTCTGCGCCCAGAAAGAAGAGATCGGATTGCATATGCTCCGCCGCGGCCGTGTTGCGGCGGATCCAGCCGCCGCCCACCTTGGCCGAGCCGAACTTCACGTAGCCGTCCACAATCACGCGCTTGTCCGTATCCGCGCTGCTCACGAGCGGCGCCGAGGCGCCTGGGCCGCCGTACATCACGTCGTACGACGCGGCGGCGCCACCCCATGCGTTGTCATAGGCGAGCATCATCGTGTACTGGCGGCAGGCCACGGCGTCGCCGGCGAGCTGGCCGCCGCAGTTCGTCGCCGATGGGCCCGCGGGACCCGCTGCGTCGCGCCCGAAGCTGTATGTCCCGCCGATCGTCACGCCGTGGAATTTGCCGAGATAGCCCACGGCATTGTCGCTGCGCGCGTTCGGCAGATAGCTGTCGAAGCTCGCCATCGAATGGATCGACGGGCCGATCACGTCAGCGTTGAACAGCACATACATCGACATGTTCATCTGGCGGCCCAGCGTGAGCGTGCCGTAGTCGCTGCTCACGCCCACGTTCGCCTGGCGGCCGAACAGGCGCCCGCCGTAATTGAGCGCGCCGCTATTGGGCGCGAAGCCGCTTTCGAGCACGAAGAAGGCCCGGTAGCCGCCGCCCAGGTCCTCCTGGCCGCGCAGACCGAAGCGCGACGGCACCTCGCCCGTAAGCGAGGGCATGCCGACGAACGAGCCGCCCTTCGCGGTATTGTTGTAGTACTCGATGCCCGTATCCACGATGCCATAGAGCGTCACGCTGCTCTGCCCCCACGCGAGCGCAGAAGCGAATGCGAACGATGCTGCCACGATTGCCTTTTTCATCACGATCTCCAACCCTTTATTTCGTCATACTTATTTATTTGAATGGACACCGGACCTTTCAACGCGGCCCGGCTTCAGCATCAGCTTCGCGCGACCAGCACGGTCTGCGCGCTCATTCGCTCTTGCTGCCAGCGAGGATCCATTGCGCGACGATCTGCGCATCGCCCGCGCTGATCGCGTTGGGCGGCATGGGTATGGAGCCCCAGTTGCCCGAACTGCCGTTCTGGATATGCGCGACGAGCGCGCTCGCCGCGCCCGGCTTGCCCGCGTAGCGCGCGGCCACGTCGCGGTATGCGGGGCCGACGAGCTTCTTGTCCACGGCGTGACAGCCGAAGCAGGCATGCTGTGTGGCGATCTGGCGTGCACGCGCGATATCCACGGCGGGCTCGGCAAACGCGCTCTGGGCGAGCACGGCAACCGCGAGCGGCGCGATGAAATGAGGAAGACGAATCATGGATTAAAGCCTTTTTGTGGGGATGAAACAGGGATTCGATTTCAGGCTAGCGGCTGCTCGAGCGGCATGGTGCGCAGGCGTGCGCCCGTCGCTTCGAAAAGCGCGGCGGCCACGGCGGGCGCGACAGGCGGCAGCGCCACTTCGCCGCAGCCTTGCGGCGCACGGTCGCTCTCCACGATCTCGACCTCGATCTTCGGCATCTGCGAGAGATACAGGAGCGGATAGTCGGCGAAGTTCTCCTGGACCACCGCGCCGTCCTTGAACGTGATTTCGCTCTTGAACGTGTTGGTGAGCGCGAAGCCGATGCCGCCCTCGACCATCTCGCGGATCAGCGTGGGATTGATGGCCTGCCCGCAATCGACGCCGCACACCACGCGTTCGAGTTTCGCGTGGCCTTCCACCATGCGCAGCTCGACGATGGTGGCGACGTAGGTCGTGAACGCGCCGCCGCGGCCCGTATAGAGGCAGTACGCGAGGCCGCGGTACACGCCCGCTGCCGGCCTGCGCGTCCAGTTCGCCCGCGCCGCTGTGCGATCGAGCACGCGCAGCGCAAGCGGATCGTCACGCAGCAGCGTGCGGCGGTAGTCGAGCGGGTCGATGCGCGCCGCGTGTGCGAGTTCGTTGATGAAGCTCTCGAGAAAAAAGACGCTGGACGTGCTGCCCACGCTGCGCATGAAGCTCACGGGAATGTGCTGATCGACGCTCACCGAATCGACGAGCAGATCCGGCACCGAGTAGCCGAGGTCGTAAAGGCCGTCGAGCATGGTTTCGTCCCAGCCGCCCGCCTTTTCGAAGTAGTCGCGCTTGATCGACCAGTAGAGCGATTGCCCCACCACACGCAGATGCATGGCGCTCGGGTAGCCATCGGGACCGAGCACCGCGCGCATGCGCGCCGAAACGCCGGGCCGGTAGAAACCGTGGCGGATATCGTCCTCGCGCGAACGGATCACCTTGACCGGCCGGCCCACCGCCTTCGAGGCGACAGCCGCATGGATCACGAAGTCGGGCACGTACTTGCGCCCGAAGCTGCCGCCGATGAACGTTGTGTTCACAATCACCTTCTCCGACGGCACCTTGAAGATGGCGGAGAGCGCCCAGCGCACCTTGTCCTGCCCCTGGATCGGACCCCACACTTCGATGTCGTGCTCGCGCACGTGCACCGTGGCGTTCACGGGCTCCATGGTGGCGTGAACGATATAGGGCGTGTGGTAATCGGCTTCGATCAGCCGGCCGGCTGCCGGCGCGCCGTGAGCGCTGTGTGCGCCGTGTGCGCGGTTTGAGTTATGCGCGGCTTCGAACCGCGCGCTCGCGTCGCCAATGCGCGTCGCCACTACCGCTTGCTCCGACATCAGCGCGGCCTGGCGCTCAGCGAGTATCGTCGCGCTGTCTGCGGGCGGGGCGCCATCTTCCCACTGCACGTCGAGCGCGTCGCAAGCCTTTTTGGCCTGCCAGTACGTATTGGCCACGACGATCACGGCGTCTTTCGCCTGCACCACTTCGACCACACCAGCCAGCGCGCGCACCGTATCGCGGTTGCGCACGGCGCGAGGTGTGCCGTTGAGCGTGGGTGCCATTTTCACCGCACCGATCAGCATGCCGGGCACCTGCACGTCGATGCCGAATATCGCGCTGCCGTTCACCTTGGCCGGCGCGTCGAGCTTGTGCAACGGCTGACCAATGAGCGTGCGCGCCGACTCGGCCTTCAGGCGCGGCTGCGGATTCAGCGGCAGTTTCGCGGCGTCCGCAAGCAGTTCGCCGTAGCCGATCGAGCGCCCCGTTTGCAGATGGATCACACGACCGGTCTTCGTCGCACACTGCGTGGGCCGTACGCCCAGACGCCGCGCTCCCGCCGCGAGAAACACCTCGCGCGCCTGCGCGCCTGCCATGCGCAGACGCTGCGTGAACATCGTGACCGACATCGAGGCGCCCACGAACTGCTGCGGATGCTCGTTTGCCGCCGCGATGCGATACGCGTCGCGCCCCGTCACGAACTGCACGCTCACGCGCCGCCAGTCGGCGTCCATTTCGTCGGCCAGCACCTGCGGCAAGCCGGTGTAGACGCCCTGCCCCACTTCGGCCTGCGAGAGCCCGATGATCGTCCGGCCGTCCGGATCGACACGCACCCAGTCGTTGATCTCGCGAAAGCGCGTCCCGTCCTCCGCTGCGCTCACCTGCTCGCTGAACGCGAGCGGCAGCACGAGGCTGCCCGCAAACGCGAGACCGGTCTTGAGGAAGTCGCGGCGGCTTTCGCGGTGCGCGTCGCCCGCGCCTTGCGTGCGCTCAGGAATTCGCTGCGACATGAATAGCCTCGCGAATTCGGTGATAGGTCGCGCAGCGGCACAGGTTCGTCACGCCCTGGTCGATCTGCGCCTCGGTGGGATGCGGATGCTGCTTGAGCAGCGCGGCAACGGCCATCACCATGCCGGACTGGCAATAGCCGCATTGCGGCACATCCTTCGCGATCCAGGCCTGTTGCACCGGATGCGAGGTTTCTGGCGCAAGGCCCTCGATGGTCGTGATACGGCGGCCCGCTACCGCCGAGACAGGCAGTACGCACGAGCGCGTCGCCTCGCCTTCGAGGTGCACGGTGCAGGCCCCGCATGCGCCGATGCCGCAGCCGTACTTGGTGCCCGTCAGTCCTGCTGACTCGCGGATCACCCAAAGCAGGGGCGTATCCGGATCGCCTTCGAACTCGAAGAGCCGGTCGTTCAGTGTGAATTGCATGCGCTGTCTCCCAAGATTCGCCGCCTTTTTGCCGCGTGAAATGCGGTTGGCGATGAGTGGAATTCTTGGCGCGCCTAAAATACCCGGCAATGGCGCGACGGCCCAAATAAGTTGCCGTTCGTCTCTTTCATTGAAACTGGAAATTCAACTGAGGAAACTCAGGCGTTTTGCCGTTTCATCCTTGATTTCTGGCGTCTTGCAGCGCTCAACCGGCTCGAACGTCGCGCCATCGAATTCACATATGCATTTGCGTTCCATCTATGGAATTTTTACGGGACGCTCGGCGACTGCTGTCAATCGTGGCGCGCAAACAAAAACGGCACGCCATTGCTGGCGTGCCGTTGCTGGCGAGCGAACCCGAGCGCGGTGTGCGGCTCAAGCCTCCAGTTGCTCGAGCACCTTCCCCTTCGTCTCTATGCCGAGGAAATGCACCGTCACGGCCGCGAGGAACGGCACCGCGGCGAGAATATAGAACGCCACGTCGAGATTGCCGCCAATCATCGTCTTCGAAACTATCGTGGGTGCGAAGATGGCGGCGACCTTTAGCCACGCGCCGCCCACACCGCAGCCCATCGCACGGATGCTCGTGGGGTACAACTCAGGTGTGTAGACGTAAGCGGTGATGAAACCGCTAGCGAGCAGACCGAGCGCCAGCGCGCAAAACGTCGCGACCACGTAGACCGACATCGCATGGCACACGCCGGCCAGCGCGAGAGAAATCGCGCAAAGCACGAAGGAAACGTTGATTACAGGCTTGCGGCCCACCTTGTCGACCAGCAGCGCGCAAGCGAGCGAACCGAACACGCCGAGCACCGAGGCCGCGACAGCAAGATTGAGCGCGAGTTGCAGCGGCGCGTGATAGACGTTGCGATAGATCGTGGGCAGCCAGGTGGACAGCCCGTACTGAATGAAACCACAGGTGATCCAGAGCATGGCCACCGCGAGCGTGCGCTTGCGATACGCGGGCCCGAACAGGTCCTTCACGCTGCGCTTGGGGTGGCGCGCGACGAGCGCGTCGAATTCAGCGGCGTTCGTGACCGGCGCGAGCGGACCTTTCGCGGTGCGCTCGAACGCGCTCACGGCGCGATCCGCTTCCTGCACGCGTTCGCGTTCCGCGAGCCAGCGCGGCGACTCGGGCACAAGCTTGCGCAGCACGAAGAACAGCACGAGCGGCATTGCGCCGATGAAGTACATGATCTGCCAGCCGAAGCGCGGCACGAGCCACGCGCCCAGCGCATTTGAAGCGAGCAGGCCGACCGGGAAAACGATCTCGTAGAGGAGAACGAAGCGTCCACGGCCATGTGCTCGGCTGACCTCATTGATATACGTCGCGGCCACGGGCAGCTCGCCGCCGAGGCCCAGGCCCTGCACCACGCGCAGCGCCGCGAACACGGCGAAGCTCGGCGCGAAGCCGCACGCAATGCTCGTCACGCCGATGATGCCCGAGTTCCAGGCGATCGCGCGCACGCGGCCGTGGCGTTCCGCGAGCCACGGGAACAGAAACGCGCCGAACAACTGCCCGACCGAGCCCGACGCGATCAGAAAGCCAATTTCCCAAGGCGTGAGATGCCACTTCTGAATCAGGATCGGCAGTGTCGCGGCGATCGCGATCACGTCGAAGCCGTCGAAGAACGTGGCGAGGCCGATGAGGATACGCGCGCGCACCAGCATGGCGTTGGTCGGCAGCCGTTCGAGCCGCGCGATGATCGACCCGCGCGTGTGGGGCCCACCGGTCGCGTCGCTGAGCGGCTCGTACATGGCGGCGCCGCCGCGATGGCCGATGGAGTTATCGAGGGTTCTCATGCCTGTGATCCCGTCCCGTGTTGTCTCGTGTATGAGGAGTTAAGCGAGCGCCTTGCTGATGTCGACGAGGGCGGCGAGATCCACCGCGCGCCCCTGGCTCATCCATTTGCGCGCGAGCTTGAGTTCGCGTGCCGCGTTGATCGCGATGACGCCGCGCAGATGGCCGTCCTCCACGAAGAAAAGCGAAGCGCGCTTCTCTTCGAGGCTGCCGCGCAGCACCGGCGCGACGCCAGCGGGAATGTCGCCGAGTATCTGCAGGTTCACGTCGTACTGATCGGACCAGAACCACGGAATCTCCGCATACGGCGTCTTCACGCCGAGCACGGCTTTGGCCGCCGCAATGGCCTGGTTCTGCGCGTTGGCCCACGATTCGAGCCGCACGCGGCGCTTGAGCCACGCGTTCGGATGGTTCGCCACGTCGCCGCAGGCGAATATGCAGGAATCCGATGTTTCTCCGAATTCGTCCACCACGATGCCATCGTCGACCGAAAGTCCTGCCGCGACGGCGAGCGCTGTGTGCGGCGCGAGGCCGATGCCGGCAACCGCGAAATCGGCGTCGAGCGTGCTGCCGTCGGCGAAGGTTGCGCGCACGCCGCCTTCGGCTCGGTCTTCGAGCGCGAGCAGCATCGCATTCAGGCGCACATCCACGCCATTCGCGCGGTGCAGATCCAGCAGGAAGCGCGACACATCGTCGGGCAACGAGCGGGCGCACAGGCGCGGCGCGCCCTCCACCACGGTTGCCTGCACGCCGCGCTTGCGCGCCGTTGCAGCGACTTCGAGGCCGATCCAGCCGCCGCCGACCACCAGCACACGCTGGCTGCTGCGCAAACGCTCGCCGAGCGCCAGCGCTTCGTCCAGCGTGCGCAGGTACGTCACATGGGCGCTCTTCGCCACGTTCGCGGGCAGCTTGCGCGCCGCGCCGCCCGTCGCGATCACGAGCCGGTCATACTTCACTTCGCGGCCCGAACGCGTGGTCACCACGCGCATTGCGCGGTCGATAGACGTCGCGCAGTCGGGCTGCCACGTTTCGACGTTGAGCGTAGCGAATTCATCGGGCTTCGCGATGCGCACCGTTTCGATATCGGCTTCGCCCGCGAGCACCGCTTTCGAAAGCGGCGGACGCTCGTACGGCAGATGCACTTCGTCGGCGATCATCACGAGGCGGCCTTCGTAGCCTTCCTTGCGCAGCGTCTTCACGACCCAGCCCGCGGCCTGGCCGCCGCCGATCACGACGACGGTACGCGGTGTCTCCCCTGCGGCGTTTTCGGGTGTCGCGCTCATGGCTTGCGCTCCGTCATGAACTTGCCTTGCGGCGCTTCGGCCTGCTTCTGGCGGCGCGTATTGCCGTCGAGGCCGCCGTCCACGGCCCACTCCGCGAACACGGTGGGGCCCGGCTCGAAATCGCGCGGCTGCCATTCGGGCGTGAGCACGTCTTCGTCGGCGTAATACTCGATCAGGCCGCCCGCCGGGTTTTTGAAGTACCAGAAGTAAGCGGACGAAACCGGATGCCGACCAGGACCGAGCTGCGTGGTCCAGCCGCAGCGGCTGATATGCAGGCCGCCGCCGAACACCTCGTGGATATCGCGCACCGTGAACGCCACGTGGTTCAAGCCCTTCTTGCCGTCAGGCAGCGCGAGCAGGAACAGGTCGTGGTGGCCGCCGTGCGGCGCGCAGCGCATGAAAGCGCCGCGGTTCGGATAGCGGTCCGAGGTCTCGAAGCCGAGCCGTTCGTGATAGAACTTTTCCTGTTGCGCGAGGCAGTTGGTGAAGAACACCACGTGGCCCACTTCCACCGGCTCCGCGCGCTCATACACCGGCGAAGGCTGATCCACGCGCAGCGTCTGCCCCCATACATTCGAAGGCGAGCCTTTCACGTCGATCTCGCGCCGACGTGTGACTTCCACGCGAATCGCCATCCCGGCGGGGTCGAAGCAACCCACTGCGTCGGCTTCGCTGTAGTAACCGGGTTGGTCCTTCAGGCGTTCGCGCAGCGCGTCGAGTTCCGGGCGGGTGGCCACGCCCCACGTCACTTCGCGCAGCGTCGGGCCCGCTTCGAACGCGGCGGGCAGCGACGCATCGTTCGCGTCGACTACAAGCACAGTGCAGCCGTTGAGCGTTTCGAAGCGCGCGCGCGTTTCGTCGTGCGCGGTTTCCTTTAAGCCCCAATCCGCGAAAAAACGGCGGCAGGTTTCGAGGTCCGCCACGCCGTAAGTAATCTGTTCGATGCCGAGTATCGTCATGTTGCTTGTCTCCTGTCGACCGCAATCGGCGTTAGAGCGCCTGGTGCGGTCCCATGCGTAGCGAGTCCCGCGCCCTCAGGCGTTGGCCCAGGGCAGCGGCGCGTCGTTCAAGCCCCAGTAGAGGCTCTTTTGCTGCATGTATTCACGAATACCGAGCCGCCCTTTCTCGCGGCCCATGCCGCTCTCCTTCCAGCCCGAGAACGGCGTGGAGATTGAGAACAGCTTGTACGTGTTGATCCACACCGTGCCCGCTTCGAGCTTGCGCGCGACGCGCCACGCGCGTTTGTAGTCGCGCGTCCAGATGCCGGCGGCGAGGCCGAACACGCTGTCGTTCGCTTCTTCGATCAACGCCGCTTCGTCGTCGAAAGGCATCGCCACGAGCACTGGCCCGAAAATCTCCTCCTGGCAGATACGCGCGTTGTTCTGGAGTCCTTCCAGAATGGTTGGCTGATAGAAAAAACCGTTCTCGCGCCCGTCACCCACCGGGCGCTCGCCGCCGCACAGCAGCCGGCCGCCTTCCTCCAGACCGAGCGCCACATAGCGTTCCACCGACTCGCGGTGCTTCGCCGTAATGAGCGGGCCCATCTGCGTGTTCTCGCGCGACGGGTCGCCCACGCGCAGCCTGCGCGCGCCTTCCACGAGGCGCTTCATGAACGCGTCGTAAATCGAGCGCTGCACGAAGAGACGCGATCCGGCGATACACGCCTCACCCGACGAACTGAAGATGCCGTACAGCACGCCGTTCACGGCATGGTCGAGATCGGCGTCTTCGAACACGATGGTCGGCGACTTGCCGCCCAACTCCAGCGACACCGGCATGAGCTTTTCCGCTGCAATGCGCGCGATGCCGCGGCCCACTTCGGTGCCGCCCGTGAACGACACCTTCTTCACGAGCGGATGGCGCACCAGCACGTCGCCGATCACCGAGCCCTTGCCGGGCAGCACGCTCAGCATGCCCTTGGGCACGCCTGCTTCCTCGCAGATGCGGGCGAGTGCGAGCGAAGCGAGCGGCGTGACTTCGGCGGGCTTGAGCACCACCGCGTTGCCGGCCGCGAGCGCCGGCGCGAGCTTTTGCGCGTCGGAGGCGATCGGCGAATTCCACGGCGTGATCGCCGCCACGACGCCAATCGGCTCGTGCACGCTCATCGTCAGATAGTCGCCGCGCGAGGGCGTGAGGTCGTCGTCGAGCGTTTCGAGGCACGCCGCGAAATAGCGGAACGTGTTCGCCGCGCTCGCCACCAGCACGCGCGTTTCGCCGATCGGCTTGCCGTTGTCGCGGCGCTGCAGCTGCGCAAGCGCTTCGTGGCGCTGCATGATGAGCTCGGCGATGCGATAAAGCACGAGCGCGCGCAGATGCGGCTTCATGCCGGCCCACTCGCCCTGCTTCCATGCCGCGTGCGCCTTTTCGACCGCAACGCTTGCGTCTTCGGCGCTCGCCGTCGAGACCTCCATGTTCAGCGACTGGTCTGCCGGGTAAAGGCTCGCGAAAGGCGCGGCGCGGCCCTGGCGCCACTCGCCGCCGACCAGAATATCGCTGTTCGGGATGAGGCTCGTATCGAATGAAGTCATCTTTGGTGTCTCACTTCTGTTCGCATCAAATCACGCAGCGCGCGGCCCGGTTGCGCAGTGCGCGAATCGCGCTATACGCGGTGAGCGCGGAGGTCTTCGGGTTGTCGGGCAGCGGTTTGCCGCACATTTCCAGCGACATTTCGCCGAACACACCGCGCGCCACGATGCGGTGCACGTTGCGCTCCACCGCCGGATCGGCGATCAGGCGTACCGTCGTGTGGTCCAGACCGAGGCCCGCAAGCGCGATGGTCGCCGCCACGTTCGCGTTCTTCGGAAAGAGCCGCGCCGCTTCGCGCGCGCTGCCTTCGAAAATCACCTTTTCCTGCGTGAGCGCACGCAGGTCGCAGACCTTTTCCGCAGGCGTATCGAGCCAGCCGAGCGGCGGCTTGCGGCCCGTGTACAGAACTTCGTCGAGGCCACCCAGCTTCGCCGCGGAAAGCGCGTCGATGCCGCCGATCGCGCCAGAAAGCAGCGTGAGCGTGGCGTCGCCTTCGTCGGCGGCGTGCGAGAGACGTTCGAGCAGTTCGACATCGGAAAGCGCGCCGATCGAGGCCACCGCGCAATCCGTGCCGCTTTGCAGCAGCGGCACGACATGATCGACGAGCGCGGCATGACCGGCGCACTCGAGCGCGAATTGCGGCCGCGTGGAAAGCGCGTGCACCGACGACACCACTTCCACCGCGCCGTCTACCTGCTCGCGCACGGCGGCGGCGTGGTGTTCGGGCACGATCACATGCGAGACGTGCACGAGCGGATCGGCGGCGACCGCGCGATACACGGTCTGCCCGATCGCACCGAAGCCGATCATCGCGATGTCGATGGGTGCGTGCGGCACGGCGTGGCCGTTATGCATGTTGGGGCTCCTCCTTGCGCACCGGCGGGCCCGCGAACGCCGTCTCGAAGCTGCCCACGGCCTTCATGTCCACTTCGAGCAGCACGGGGCCTTCGAACGCCATGCCTTCGCGAATCACGGTGTCGGCGTCGTCGAGCGACGAGAGGCGGTAGTGCTTGAGGCCAAGGCTCGCGCAGAACTGCGAAAACTCCGGCTGGTGCAGATCGACATACATGCGGCGACCGCCGTATTGCGCGTCCTGGATGTTGCGGATCACGCCGTAGCACTGGTCGTTCATCAGCACGATCATCACATTGGCCTTTTCCTGCACGGCCGTTGCGAGTTCGCCGACGTTCACCATCAGCCCGCCGTCGCCCACGAGGCACACGGTCTTCGCGGCGGCGTTCGCGAGCGCCGCGCCGATCGCCATCTGCATCCCCTGGCCGATGCCGCCGCCGAGCGCATGCACGCCCGCGCGCGGCGTGAAGATCTTCAGGAGGCGGTTGCCCCACGTGCTGTTCGAGATCGTGACGTCGCGCACCCAGTTGTAGTCGCGGCCCACGGCGCGCTGCAGCGCTTCCACGAGACGGCGGTAAGGACCGAGGCCCCTGGCTGTTTCCGCCACGGCGATTTCGCGCGCCTCGGCAATATCGGCGGCGAATTGCGGATCGACCTTGATGCGGCTTTCCAGGCGCGTGGCGAGCGCGTCGAGCACGCGCGAGGCGTCGCCATGCACGAACAGCGCGTTACGGTAGCCGCGATTGTCGGCGAGCGCGTCGGCGTCGATGCGATAGAGCGGTTGCGGCAGCGCGAGCTTGTACTTGAGCGTTTCGTTGCCGCGCAGGCGCGAGCCCACCACCAGCATCGCGTCGCAGGTCTTGTACAGACGCTCGACCGAGGGGCTCACGTTGAACGCGCCGAGCGTGGCCGGATGATCTTCGGGCAGCACACCGCGGCCCTGCACGCTCGTCACCACGCCAAAGCCGAGTTCAACGAGGCGCTCCACCGCGGCGCGCGCATGACGCGTGCCGCCGCCCAGCCACAACAGCGGGCGTTTCGCCTTCACGAGTTCGTTTGCCAGTTGCTCCACACGCGCTTCGTCGTGCGTGAGCGTCGTGAGGTGCGGCGCGGTGAGATCGGCGGGCCAGTCGGTAAGCGCCGCCTGAATGTCGATGGGAATCTCCACGCTCACCGGGCCGCTCGGCGCCGTCTGCGCCACGCGCACCGCTTCGCGGATGGTGGGCAGCGCGGTCTCGACCGAACGCACGCGGAACGCGGCCTTCGAAATCGACGAAAGCATGCTCAGCTGATCGGGCGCCTCGTGAATGTACGCAAGGTCCTGATCGAGGTATTCGGTTTCGATCTGGCCGGTGATATGGAGCAGCGCCGTACCTGCCGTGAGCGCCTCGACCATTGCGCCCGCCGCGTTGCCTGCCGCCGTGCCCGTGCTGGTGAACGCCACGCCGAGGCCGCCCGACACGCGTGCAAGGCCGTCCGCCATGTTGAGCGCACCCGCTTCGCCGCGCGCGCCGACGTAGCGGATATTGCCGCGCGTCCCGATGGCGTCGAGAATCGGCATGTTGTGGATCGAGATCACGCCGAACGCGGTTCGGACTCCACATTGTTCGAGGAAGGCGGCGATCAGTTCGCCGACGGTGGTTTTGTTAGACATGACGTGCAACGCCTCCAGATACATCGATATGACTGCCCGTCGTATAGGACGACAGGGACGTGGCCAGATAAAACAGCGCCTGGGCGGCTTCTTCGGGGCGGCCGAAGCGGCCAAGCGGAATGTGCTTCTTGCGCGCGAGCGCTTGCGTCCAGTCTTCCCAGCTCTGGCCGGTGGACTGCGCCTCCGGGTCGTTTTCGTAGCGCCGGCGCCACTGCCCCGACTCCACGATGCCGATCAGGATCGAGTTCACGCGGATCTGCTCGGGCGCGAGTTCGACGGCGAGCGACTTGATGAGGCTGAGCACCCCGGCGCGCGCGGACGAGGTCGCGACCATATGCGGCTCGGGCTGCAGCGCGAGCAGCGAGTTCACGCAGACGATCGCGGCGTTGCCTGCTTTCGCGGCATTGCGCAGCAAGGGCAAAAACGCGCGTGTCGGGCGAATGATGCTGAAATACTTGAGGTCGAGTTCCTCGCGCCACGCTTCGTCCGACGTATCGGCAAAGGTAGAAACGCGGCCTTGCCCCGCGTTGTTCACGAGCATGTCGGCGCGGCCGAAGCGTTGTTCCACTTCTGCCGCAAATGCGGCGACTTCGCCCGCGTCGAGCACGTCGCAGCGCGACGCGAGCAGTTGCCCTTGCGGATAACGCTCGCGCAGGCCTCGTTCGGCGCGCGCGAGGCGGTCGTGGTCGCGGCCGCAGATCGCAACCGCTGCGCCCGCACGCAAAAAGAGTTCGGCGGTGGCAAGGCCAATGCCGGACGATCCGCCCGTCACGACCGCGACCTGTCCGGTCAAATCGAGTTGAATCATTTGATCCCCAATGCTTTCATGTAGGGCGCACCCCTGGACGTCTGCGGCCGGGTTTGAGCCCCGGTCTGAGGCCGATAATTCAGGCGCTTCGAGAGTTCGCCGGCTGTGTGGCGCACCTTCTCGATCAAGCCCCCGTCGAGCAGTTGCGCGTCGATGCCGGGGCGCGGAATGGTCGTCGTCACCACGGCGGCAATGCGGCCCGTGTCGTTGCGCACGGGCGCCGACACCACGGAGATGCCGCGCTCGAACGACGATTCGCTCACGGCATAGCCGCGCTCGGCGTCTTCGCGAATGCGCTCGAAGAGCGCCTCGACTGTCTCCGGCGTGGAGGGCGTGAAGCGTTCCAGCCGCGGCTCCGGATAAAGCGCGCGCAGTTCGCCGAGTGTGAGATCGCCCATCAGCACCTGGCCGTGAGTCGTGGCGTGCGCCGGCAGGCGCGTGCCGACGTTCACCTTCACCGAGCTGAAAATGGGCGCGTGGCTCTGCGCCTTGGCGACGAATACGATGTCGCGTCCGTCGCGAATCACGATATGCGCGGTCAGTCCCGTCGCGTCGCGCAGCGCCTCGATCAACGGCAGGCCGAGGTCGGTGAGTTCGAGCGAGCTGAGGTATTCGAAGCCGAGACGCAGCACGGCGACGCCGAGGCGATAGTTGCGGTCGCGGTCGGCGCGCTCCAGAAAGCCCAGCGATTCGAGCGTTTGCAGGAGACGAAACACCGTGGTGCGCGGAATGCCCAGGCGGCGCGACAGTTCGGGCGCGTCGAGCACCGGCTCGCGCGGCGAGAATTCGGTCAGTATGCGCAAGCCGCGCTCCAGACCGGGCACGCGGTAGCTGGCGTCGTTGCGGTCTTCTTCGACGTCGGGGGTCATGCCTTTAGCTCCGTAGTACTGAATGTACGGTTCAGCGTGAATTCGATCAGCGTGCTATAAGCCAGCGGTTGTTCGATGTAGCCCGCGTGGCCCGCGTGCGGCACGGTATGGAACGGCGCGTGGGCGATCTGCGCGAGCTGCTCGCAGGCCTCGGGCGGCGTAATCGTGTCTTGCGCACCGACCGCGACGGCCATCGGCACCCGGCCCACGCAACGCGCGAGGTCGGCGGCGAGATCGGCGTTCGCGAGCAGATGCGTGGCCTGGGCGTAACCGTGCGGCACGATGCGCGCCATGTTCCAGCGCACCCAGGCGCGTGCGGCGTCGTCGGCGTGCGGCGAAAGCATGTTCGCGCTGCGCTTTTGCGCGAGCCCCTGCGCACCGAGTTCGGCAAGCATGGCCAGGCGCGCGTCGCGCTTTTGCGCGCGCACGGTCGCATCGGCGGCGCCATAGCCACCGGCCGGCGAGATCAGCAGCAAACCGGCCACGCGTTCGGGATGCGCGGCGGCAAACGCTCCTGCCATGATCGCGCCGAGCGAATGGCCCACCAGTGCGCAACGCGCGATGTGCAGCGCGTCGAGCCAGTCCACCAGCACGCGCGCATAGTCCGCAGCGACTGGCGACGCGCTCGCGACCGGCGTGGATGCACCGTAACCCGGCGCGTCCCACGCGAGCACGCGGCGCGCGCCGCCGAGCGCTTCGAACTGCTGCACCCAGGAAGCCGCGCCGGAGCCGATGCCATGCAGGAGCACGAGCGGCAGCGCCTCCTTACCTCCCTCTCCCACGGCTTCGCGATAACTCACGCTGAACTCGCCCGCTCGTGCACTACGCGGTGCAAAGCGCGCGAGCCGCGTTTCGAGCGTGGCGGCCGACGAGGCTGCAGTGTTGGTCGTGTCGTTCATGGCTTTGGATCGGGTTGCGGCTGTGTCGCTTACTTCATCTCGCGCTTGATCTTCGCGAGCGGCGAGTCGGGCGGATACGTCGGCGTGATGGGCTTCGACGAGCCGAGCATCACGCACATCAGCGCGTCCTCTTCGCCCACGTTGATTTCCGTGCGGTACACGCCCGGCGGCACCGAAATCAGGTCGCGTTCGCCCAGCACGGCTTCCCACGTCTCGCCGTCCTTCTCGCAGACGACCTTCATCTTGCCGCGCAGCACGAAAAAAATCTCTTCGACATCGATATGGATATGGCTCGGGCCGATGTTGCCGGCCGGAATCACCATGGTCGAGAACGTGAAGCCGCCAGCGGGCACGGTGTTGACGTCCTTCGCGACGCCCGTGCCGCCCGTGCCCACATAGCGCATTTGCGCGCGGCGGTACTTCGGGTCGTAGTCGGCCTGGAACTTCAGCGCGTCCCAGTCGTAGCGGCGCGTTTCGAAGCGCGCCACGCGCGTGTTCATCCAGTCGTCAAAGCTCGCGTCGGCGGGGCGGTCCCACGACTTGCGCTCGATATCGGCATCGGCCATGTTTTCTCCTTGGGTTCTTTCGAACGTATCGTCAGTTCTACGAAATCAGTTCATCACGAAGCCGCCGTTGACCGGCAGCAACTGTCCGGTCACGAAACGCGCAGCGTCGGACAACAGGAACAGCACCGGGCCCGTCACGTCCTCGGGCACCTGCGCGCGCCGCAGCGCCCGCCCTTCCAGGTAGTACGCATGGCGCTCGGCGGGTACGTAGGCCGTCGCCTCCACTTCGGTCAGTCCGGGCGCAATGGCGTTGACGGTAATGCCGTCCGCGCCGAACTCGCGCGCGAGCGAATGTGTCATCGCGATCACGGCGCCCTTGCTCGCCACGTAGGCGAGCAGTTTGGGCGCGCCCCACAGTGCCGTATCGGAAGCGATGTTGACGATCGCGCCGCGGCCCGACTCGCGCAACCAGCGCTGCGCTGCCGCGCACATGAGCCAGGTGCCGCGCACGTTCACGTCCATCACCGCGTCCCACGTCTCTACGCTCACTTCGTGCGCGAGTTTGCCGCCCGAGTTCGTGATCGCCGCGTTGTTGATGAGCGCGTCGACGCCCCCCATACGCTGCGCGGCGGCATCGACGAATGCGGCGATGCTTGCCGGTTGCGCGAGATCGAGCGGCGCGAAGGCAACGTCATGCCCGGCTGCAGCGAGTTGCTGAGCGAGCGCTTCGCCCGCCTCGACCAGCACGTCGCCGAAGGTCACGCGCGCGCCGGCCGTTGCGAGCGTCTTCACGAACGCCGCGCCCAGACCGCGTGCGCCGCCCGTAACGACCACCCGCCGCCCGGCGAGCGCGACCTGCGCTGCGAACGTGGCGTCATGCATGGCCATGCTCGGCGGTGTGTGCGCTGGCGCCTGGCTGGGCGCGCAGCGCGTCGAGTTCGGCGAAGTGCTGCTGGGCGCGCTGGCGCAGCATGCGGCGCACACGCGTCATGCCGACGTCGTGCTGATAGAGAAATTCGTGATCGCGCGCGTTCGGCGCCATGCTTTCCAGCACGTAGCGATCTTGCTCCAGCACGGCCCAATGCAGACCTTCCAGACGATTGCGATACATGAAGCGCCATGCGTCGCGCTGCCAGCCCTGCACCTTGCGCGTGCGCCAGAAGTAGACCTGGCAGTTGTTTTCGTCCACCGGCACGGCGAAGCCGATGATGCCGAAGTTGCCACCGGGGCCGAACTTCTTCTTGTACGGAATCGCCAGGCGCATCCACAGGCAGCCGGTTTCGCCCAGTTCGACCCAGTCGAAGTTGACGTCGCGCTGGCCGACCTTTTCGAACATGAGGCCGGATTCGGTCTTGCGCACGCGCATGTCGGCCTGCTTGTCGCCATCGGCCATCGAATGCGAGGTGGCGTGCAGATACGCACCGTGCATCGGGTCCATCACGTTGTCGATGGCGTACTGGTAATTGCACTTCCAGTTCGACACGCACAGAAAGCTTGCGTACTCCTCACCAACGAGTTCCTCCGGCAATTGCAGCGGAGCGGCTTCCTTGTGCGCTTCGTCGCCGAACCACAGGAACACCGCGCCGGCATGCTCCTGCGCCGGATACGACTTCACGCACTTCTGCCCTTCGAGCGGGCACGCCGAAACGGCCGGCACGTTCTGCACCGTGCCCCCGCCATCGACTTCGATGCCGTGGTACCAGCACGCCACTCGGTTGCCCAGGTTCCAGCCGAGGGACAGCCGTGCGCCGCGGTGCGGGCAACGGTCTTCGAGCGCATGGACCTGACCGTCCTGATCGCGCCACAACACGATCTGTTCGCCGAGGCGCGTGATGCCGATGGGCGCGTTGCCCACTTGCCAGCTCGGGGCAACGGGATACCAGTAGTTCTTGATGCCGCGATCGAGATAGGCGCGGATGGGATCGGCGCCGCCTGCGGCTTCAATCGTGGGGGACGTCATGTGGGGTCTCCGTATTCAGTGTTGGCTGCGCTGGCTCATTCGGCGAGCAGACGGAATTCGGCGGCGAGGCGCTCGGCGTTCCATGCTGCGCCTTCGGGCGTGCGAAAGCCGATGCGGTTCAGGCCCGCCACGACTTCCTCGAGTTCGGCGGCGCCCGCTTCGAACACCTGTTCGAGCGCGTCGCCGAAGTCGTTTTCGTATTGCGTGGGCTCGGCCTTGCGCGTTTGCCACACCAGGTTTTGCGCTTCGCCCGGCTGTTCGATCACGCCCTTGCCGGCGACGTTGTTCGGTTGCGGCGCGAGCCAGGGCTTGAGCGACGGATTGAAATTCACGGGGACTTCTCGCATGTCATTCCACCTTGATCTGGATTTCTTCACCGGCGAGCCGCACTGAGTACCTCTTCAGATCGCGGCCGCCGGGCTCCTTGAGGCACTTGCCGGTCGGGATATGGAACACGGCTTCGTGCAGCGGACATTCGACGGTGTCGCCATCGACGAAGCCTTGCGTCAGCAACGCGTAAGCGTGTGGGCAGACGTTTTCCAGCGCGTAGATCTCGTCGCCCACCCTGTAGATGCCGATCTCCGTGCCGTCGAGTTTGTATTCGAGCGGCCCGTCTTCGGTCAGATCGCCGGCATGCCCGGCGCAGCGCCATTCTTCAGCCATTTGTCACCTTTCCCGTTCAACCATGTTCCATATACGGAACAGTAGTTCGTGTATGGTCAATTATGAAACGGTCTTGGGAAGAAAAAAATAGAAATCCGGCGTGCCTGGGGAAAATACCGAGCGCACCTTGCAAGATGACATCGCAAAGGTCGCCAAGGGTGCCGTTCTGGTTGCCAAAACGCTTACGGCACGTGCACTTACACGCGTATGGCGCAACCGGGCACCGCGCCGCACCTGGGGGAATCACCGTCCCAAAAAAGTGTTTTGGCGTCTCGCAAGAGTCTCTATACTTTCCATAGGCAGCACGTCTAACCATATATGGAACAAACGGAGCCACGTGCGAGCGCTTGCCGACAGAAAGCGCGCCGCGCACCGCCTGTGGGTTGGCCACGCGGGTTGGGTATGCCGGATCAACACCTCCGGCTTTTCGTCATACGATCAGGAGTCCAAAGTTGAAGCATTTCATTGCCGCGGGGTTGACGGGCCTTTGCGCCGTCTCGTCTGCATGGGCGCAAAGCAGCGTCACGCTTTATGGCAGTCTGGATGCGGGCGTGGCCTACGTCAGCAACGTAGGGGGTCACTCGAAGTGGATGATGGAGCAGGGCAACACACAGCCCGACCGCTGGGGCCTGCGCGGCCAGGAAGATCTGGGCGGGGGCCTCAAGGCGATCTTCCAGCTGGAAAACGGCTTCTACACCAATACGGGCGCGATGGCGAAGGCCAACACGCTATTCAATCGCCAGGCGTATGTGGGCCTGAATTCGGAGCAGTTCGGCACGCTCACGCTGGGCAATCAAACGCCGTTCTCGTTCGACACACTCAGTCCGTTCAGCACGGCTTATCTCGCGGCAAGCTGGTACGCGTTCCACCCGGGCAACATCGACCAGTTGGCGGATACGGGCGTCGTGCCTTACAACAACTCCGTCAAATATCGTTCGCCGAGCTTTTACGGTTTCACGGCAGGCGCGATGTTCGGCTTCGGCAATACCACGAACTTTTCGACCGGCAGAACGATGAGCTTTTCGCTCAGTTATGCTAACGGTCCATTCAAGGCTGGCGCGTCGTGGTCGAACGAACACGACCGCTCGGTGTCGATAGCGACTACCGGCATCACGGAGTTCCAGGGTCAACCAGCGGCCACCTATATCGCCGACAAGGTCGAGAACATGGGCGTGGGCGCGTCGTACTCATTCGGCAAGCTGCTCGTACACGGGCTCTACACGCGCACGAAGCTGCAGTCCAATGGCTACTCCGACACGTTCCAGAGCTACGACGCCGGTGCGAACTACCAGTTCACGACGGCCAACGCCGTCGTGGGCGGCGCGGCGACGTCCACGCTTTCCGGCCGCCGCTGGACCCAGGCGATGATCGGCGACGTGTATTCGCTTTCGAAGAGCACGCAGATCTATGTCAACGCGCTTTACCAGCACGCCAACTCCGAAGCACAGGCGGCCTTTTTCACCGCGGGCGTGTCGAGCGGGCGCAATCAGGCGATTGTGCTCGCAGGCATTCATCACTCGTTCTGATCGCGGCGCCTTCGGGCGCCGTGCCTGAACCTCGCCTCAGATCGCGTGCGAATTGCGGGTGCGCGCGGCCTGTGCCGCAGTGGGGTCGCTCGCCGCGGGCCGGTAATTGAGCCGCGCCGAAAGGTCGATCGCTGCGGCGCACGCGGCGGCGACGAGCGGTGCGCGCTCGGCCTCGCCGATGTCCGATCGCGGCACGGTTGCCGTGAGCGCCGCCACGATACGGCCCGACTGATCCCTCACCGGCGCGCTCACCACCGAGATGCCGGTTTCGAACGACGCTTCGCTCACCGCATAGCCCTGCTGCGCGAACTCGCGCACGCGCGCATAGAGATCGGCGACGGTCGCGGGTGTGCGCTCCGTGTAACGTTCGAGCTGTTTCTCGGGGTAAAGCGTGCGCAGTTCGGCGAGCGTGAGGTCGCCCATCAGCACCTGGCCATGCACGGTGGCGTGCGCGGGCAAGCGCGTGCCCACGTGAACCTTCACGGAGCTGAACATTGGCTCACGCGTTTGCGCCTTCGCCACGAAAACCACGTCGCGCCCGTCGCGAATCAACAGATGGGTGCTGAGGCCTGTCGCGTCGCGCAGGCGCTCCAGCAGCGGTGTGCCGAAGTCGGTCAGTTCGAGCGAACTAAGATATTCGAAGCCGAGGCGCAGCACCGCCACGCTCAGCCGATATTGCCGGTCACCGTTGGCGCGCTCGATGAAGCCGAGCGCTTCGAGCGTCTGCAAGAGGCGAAACGTGGTCGTGCGCGGAATGCCGATGCGCCGCGAAAGTTCGGGCGCGCCCAGCACGGGCTCGCGCGCCGAGAATTCGGCGAGAATGCGCAGGCCGCGCTCGAGGCCCGGCACGAGATAAGTGGACGCGCCCACGCCCTCGTCGTCCGCTTCGGGATTCGCTTCGGGATTCGAACCGGCGGCATCCGCGTCGGCTGTGGTCTCCTCGGCAGGCAGCGCTGTGCGCTTGCCCGGCCCGGCGCTGCGACGCACGGGGCCTGTGTTTTGTTTAGTGACCATGAGCGGCTTGAATGGGTGGACCGGGTTGGACCCGGCTGGACCTTTCTTTGATGGGGTCAATGATAACGCGAAGCGCCGCCGCCCCATGCCGCCCCTTCGATATGCGAACATCGCACCTTGTCTCGCGGACGCTATCCACCCATGCCGAAAAGCCGAAAAACACTCGCCACGTTGCCAGGCATCGCACTCGCCGCGGGCAGCGCCGCAGTGCAACCGGCGCAGAAGCCGCCGGGGCCGGTCATGATGGTCCATTTCGATTACTACCCGAAAGACCGCCCGCAGATTCATGCGCTCGAACAGCGGCTGGCAAGCGCTATCAAGCGCGCGGACGCCGGCGAAGTCGGCGTCCGTGATTCGCTAAGGCGCGCGCGCCTTAGAGCTTGGGATGACATTCGAAGCGGATAACGGAGGCCTGCTGCTGCAGCGCCTCGAGCCCTTCGGTGTGCTCTATGCCGAGGCTCGTTTGCATGCCGCGGCTCTCGCAGTAGTCGTTCGCTTCGCTCACCGCGCGCTTGTGGGCGCGCGCCCACGCGAGGCGCCCACCCGTTGCGGACGCTGAAACGACGAACGTGTCCGGATGGTCCGCCGTGGTGACATTACCAGCCGACGCGCAACCCGCGAGCACCGCGCAGGCGGCGGCAAGCGATACGGCGACCTTGGGCCAGGACCGGCTCGCCACGCCCGCAAGACTGACGGTCCCATTGAAAATCTGCTGCATGACTCCCTCTCACGATCGAGCGTCGCAATACGCTCACATGGGAGTGAATTTTAGGGTCGCCCTATCGAAAGTCTATGCCAATAGAATGAATTCACTGTTACCGTCAGAAATACAATCACGATCCCTTTCTGGCCCTATGAATTCGACGAGCGGCCAGGTTCAAGCCGGCACGCCCTCCATGGCGCGCCCGGTACGTCCCCACGCCACCGCGACGCCGAGACCGAGCACCGCGAGGCACACGATCGGCACGATCATCGGTCCGAATGCGGTGCCCGTGACCTTGCCCGCGAGCGGCATGAGGTTCTGGCCAAAGAAGCCGCCGAGATTGCCGATCGAGTTGATCGCCGCAACGCTCGCCGCCGCTCGCGCGCCGGTGAAGTAGCGCGGCGGCATCGACCAGAAGCACGGGTACAGGAGCGGAATGCACGCGCCGCCGAACACGAGCGCGATGAAACGCAGCGGCGTGGAAGGCAGCAGGAGACTCAGCAGGAAGCCCAGCGTGCCGAGCGCCGCGACGATCGCCATCGCGCGAAGAATGCTTTTCGCGCGACGCAGTTTCGACGGCAGCCACAGCAGCAGCAAAACCGCCAGCGCCCACGGCAGCATGCTCAACAGCCCGTTCACGCTGCTCGACACGCCAAACGACTTCACGAGCGTGGGCAGCCAGTAGGTCACGCCGTAGAGCGACGTCGACATCAGCATATAGGTCGCCGCGAAGAGCATCACGCGCGGATCGAGCAGCGCCTTCCAGGGCTGTGCGTGTTCGGCGTGCTCGGGCTTCTCGCGCTCGTGCGCGGCCGCGACGATCTGCTTTTCGCGCTCGTTCAGAAAGCGTGCTTCCTGGTACGACGCCGGCAGCAGCCGGAACACGGCGATGCCGACCAGCACGGCGGGCAGACCCGTGGCGATGAACACCCACTGCCAGCCGGCGAGGCCCCAAACGCCATTGAGACTCAGCAGCCAGCCGCCCACGAGCGAGCCCAGCATGTTGGCGAGCGCGCTGCCCAGCGTAAAGATGCCCAGCACGCGCGCGCGATAGCTTTGCGGAAACCACAGCGTGAGGTAGTAGATCACGCCCGGATAGAAGCCGGCTTCGGCCACGCCCAGCGCGAGGCGCAGGCCGCAGAACACCTTCATCGACGTGGTGAAGCCCATCAGCACCGTAATCACGCCCCAGGTGAGCATGATGCGCGCTAGCCAAACACGCGCGCCGAAGCGGTGCAGCGCGAGCGTGCTAGGCACTTCGAACAGCAGATAGCCGATGAAGAACAACGACGACGCAAGACCGAACGCCGTTTCGGTCATGTTGAGGCTGTGCACCATCTGCAGCTTCGCGAAGCCAACGTTTTGCCGGTCGATGAACGAGATCAGAAACATCACGACGAGGATCGGCATGAGGCGGCGCGCGATCTTCGACATGACATCCCGCTCTTCGGCGGACTGCTGATCGACGGTTGAGTCTGTATTCACTATGTTCTCCTACGTTTATTTATAGATTGCCTGCGCGTATGCCTAAGACGGACGGAAGTCCCCGAGCATCGCCACGAACATGTCGTTCCATGTGCGCGGCTTCGCCTTGATCGTGCCCACCATGAACAGAAAGTCCACGTACTCCATCAACTGCTCGGGCCAGACCGAAAAGCGCGACTCCGGTGCGGCGAGCGTCTGCACCACGTGCTCGCGCGACGCGCCGAAGCCCGACGAATCGACGTAGATCTGCGCCGCAGCCGCTTTGTCCTGCGCGATCATTCGGTTCGCCTCGTCGAGCGCGTGAAGGAACGCTTTTGCCAGCGCCGGCTCGGTGTCGACGAGGCGCTTGGGCGCGAACACCACGTCGAGCGTGAGCGGCCCGAGCACGTCGACCGAATTGACCACGCGGTGGATGCCCGGCTGCTGCAATTCGAGCGTCGAAAACGGTGGCGACGCGAAATGCGCGGTCACGCCGCCCTCGCGCCGGATCAGCGACTGCATGGCCTGCGGATGCGGCATGCCGACGGTGATCGAATCGAGCTGCGCGAAGTGCTGTGGCCCGAGCAGCTTGCTCGCCACCATTTGCAGCACCACGGCCGAAAGCGAGGTGCGAATGCCCGGCACTGCAATGCGGTCGGCGCTCGTGAAGTCGCGCAGCGTCGCGATCTGCGGCCGGTTCGTGTTGAGCGAGAGCGCCGTGGCCGAAAGGCCGCTGATGCCGATCACCTCGACGTTCGGTATGCCGCGCGCCCGCGCCCACAGTTCGATGAAGCCGGGTGCCCCCACGGCGGCGAAGTCGAGCGTGCCGGCCATCATGGCGTCGTCGACGGAATTGCCGCCGTCGAGCCTCACCCACTCCACGCTGACGCCCGCGAGCCCCTGGCGGGCCGCATGGCGCTCGAAGAGCCGCGCCTTTTCCATCACGAGCAGCGGCAAATAAAGCAGGCCATAGCCCTTCGAAATGCGCACCGTGCGCGGCGTGGCCCTGACCCAGGCAGGCGCGAGCGCCGCGGCAACGGCGGCCGCGCCAAGCCCGGCCGCAACGAGCGCGCGCCGCCGCGATGAAGGCCGCGGCGACTTCATGCGCATCTTGCCGTCTCCGGTGGTTCGTGTCGTAATCACGTCGCTCTATCTTCCATGGTTCGCGAGATTACCGGGCGAGTCTGAGAAAATGCTGAGAAACTCGAATAGTAGACCTCGGGGAAAACCCGCAATCGCACCCATGAAGATTTCGGCAGGAACGGCATCATGCGCATTCTGGTGGTAGAGGACGACGCGGAAATCGGCGCGGCGGTCCGCGGCCGCCTCACGCGCCTCGGTCACGCGGTGGATCTCGAAGCGAACGGCGCCACGGCGAACAGCCTGCTTGGCGTGGAGCGCTTCGATCTGGTCGTGCTCGACGTGATGCTTCCCGCCATGGACGGCTTCGAGATCCTGCGCAACCTGCGCGCGGCGGGCTCGACCACGCCGGTGCTGCTCCTCACCGCACGCTCCGCCATCGACGACCGCGTGAGCGGCCTCGGCCTCGGCGCCGACGACTACCTCGTCAAACCGTTCGACTACCGCGAACTCGAAGCGCGCGTGCAGGCGCTCCTGCGCCGCAACAGCGGGCACGCGAACGATGTGGTGAGGCTGGGCGGTCTCGCCATCGACCGCAGCAGCCGGCTTGCCGAACTCGACGGCAAACCGCTTTCGCTTTCGCGCCAGGAATTCGCGCTGCTCGAAATCCTCGCCAGCCGTCCGCAGCGTATCTTCCCGAAGGAAGAATTGCTGAATCAGTTGTTCAGCTACGGCAACGAGCCGACCGCGAACGCAGTCGAACAATACGTCACGCGCGTGCGCAAGAAGCTGCAGGGCAGTTCGGTCGAAATCCGCACGGCGCGCGGCATGGGATATCAAATTGCCGCGCTTTAACTGGTTCCCGAAAACGCTGCTCGGCCGCACGCTGCTCTTCATTGCGCTCGTCGTGGCGTCGGGCGCGGCGGCGCTCGCGGGCATCGCGCGTTATTACGCGGGCGTCGCTTCCGAGCGCGCCTACGATCAGCTGCTTGCGGGCGCAACCATCCAGGTCGCCGAAAACCTCTACGTACAGGGCGGCGTGCTCGCGCTCAATCCGCCGGTGGCCGCGCTCTCCACGCTCTCGCGCTATGACGTCGTCTACTACAAAGTGGTCGACGCGCGCGGCCTCGTCGTTGCCGGCTATGGCGACCTTCCCGGTCCGGCCGATACGATGAGCGCGATGAGCGCGCGCCAGGGTCCGACATTCGCGAACGCTCGCTACCAGGGCGAGCGCTTGCGCACGGCGACCATCGGGCGCTACATGCCGGACGCGCGGCCGCCCGGCTGGGCCCTCGTCACGGTCGCGCAGACCACGCACGCGCGTCAGCAACTCACGAACGATATGAGCTTCAAGGTCTGGACGCTCATTCTGCTGATGAGTGTGCTCGCCATCGGCGCGAGCGGTCTGGCGATCCGGCGCGGCTTGCGTCCGCTCGCGCAGATCGAGCAAATCATCGCCGCGCGCGACCCGGCCGACCTGCGGCCCGTGGCACACGACACGCCAAGCGAAATCAACGCGCTGATCGGCGCCATCAACGGGCTGATCGGCCGCCTCGCCGAACGCATGACGGCCATGCAGCGCTTCATCGCCGACGCCGCGCATCAGATGCGCACGCCGATCGCGCGGCTGGACGCGCAGATCGAGCTGCTCAGCACCGAGTCCGATCCCGCGCGTCAGGCCGCGCGGCTCGAAGCGTTGCGGGCCACCTGCTCGGACGTGGGCCGGCTCACAGGCCAGTTGCTCAATCACGCGATGGTGATTCATCGTACGGAAGTGGTGCCGTTGCAGCGCGTGGACCTCGCGAAGCTCGCGAGAGAAGTGCTGGGCCGCACCATTCCGCTCGCCGGCGAACGCGACGTGAAAGTGGCATTCGAAAGCAGCGCGCCGCAAGTCTGGATCGCGGGCGACCCCGTGAGCCTGCAGGAAGCGCTATCGAACGTGCTGCACAACGCGCTGCTGCACGGCAAGGCCGACGATATCGTCGTCACCGTGAGCGCCTCGCAGGCGGCCGTCACGCTGACCGTGACCGACAACGGAGGAGGCATTGCGCGCGAACACTGGGACGCCGCGTTGCGTCCGTTCGAGCGCATCGGCCAGGAAGGCGCGGAGCGCACCACGGGCTCCGGCCTTGGGCTCGCCATCGTGCAAGCGGTGATGAAGGCGCACGGTGGGCGCGTGAACTTTGCGTTTCCCGCCGAGGGCGGTTTTGCCGTGGTGCTGACGTTTCCTCCCCCAGAAGGCGGGACGCCTCCCGCTACGCCACTGTGAACGCCTCGCGAAAGCGCCAGAGTGCGAGCTCGGCGTCGCCGCTCGCCCAGGCTTCCAGGCCGATCGTGCCGCGATAATCCAGCGCGGCAAGCGCGCGTGCAATCGCGGGGTAGTGAATCTCGCCTGTGCCGGGCTCCATGCGCCCCGGCACATCGGCTACCTGGATCTCGCCGATGTAAGGCGCGGCCCGGCGCACGAGTTCGATCAGATTGCCCTCGCCGATCTGCGCGTGATACAGGTCGAGATTCAGGCGCAGATGCGGGTTATCGACGGCCTCGATGAGCGCCAGCGTGTCGGCGGCGCGCGCGAACGGCACGCCCGGATGATCGACCTCGGTGTTGAGGTTTTCAAGGCAGAACACCACGCCGTGCCGCGCGCCGAGTTCGGCAATGCGCGCAAGCGTCTTCTGCGCGGCCAGCCACATTGCGCCGGTCACGACCGGCACCGGCGTCACGGGCAGGCCCTTTGCATCGAGCCCTGTGCCGTGCAGGTTCAGGCGCGGACACGCAAGGCGCTTCGCGACTTCGATCGATTGCTCCGCCGTGCGCACAAGCGCATCGGCGCCGCTTGCGGTGATCAGGTCGCCTTCGATATAACCCGTCATCGACGAAAACTTCGCGCCGCTGCGCGCCAGCGCGTCGATATCGTGCTGGGTCCAGTCCCATATCTCGACCTCGAAGCCCAGCTCGTCGATACGCCGAACGCGCTCGATTACCGGCAAGTCACGAAAGACCATCTCGGCGCACACTGCGAGCGTGAACATGTGTATTCCACTTTAAATCGGAAGAATTCAGTCTGGTGGATGATGTGGTGAAGGATGCGCCCGCGCATACATGCGCAATGCGAGCCAGCATACTCCAGCCCCAAGACCGCCCACCACGCCGCCGAAGCTGCCGACCCACGACACGCCAAAGCCGTTGGCAATATGGTTGCCAAGCAGCGCGCCCGCGCCGATCCCCACGTTATAGAGGCCGGAATAGATCGAGACCGCGAGGTCCGCGGCTTCGGGCGCGAGCTTGAGCACCCATGCCTGCATGGCAAGGCCGAAGGAAACGATCGCGCCGCCCCACACCAGCGTGTGAACGGACAACGTGACGATGCTCAGCGCGGCGGGAAACAGCACGAGCAGGCACACGCACACGGCGATCACTGCCGCTTGCAGGAATTGCCCCGGATCGCGCGGATAAAGGCGATTGAAGAAAATGGCCGCGGGAATGCCGGCACTGCCGAACAGGATCAGGATATAGGTGATGCGTTGACTGCTTTCGTGGCCCACGGTGTGAATGAAGGGCTCGATATACGTATACGACGTGAAGTGCGCGGTAACGACGAGTATCGTGAGCAGATAAAGCGAGGCCAGCATCGGCTTTCTGAATAGCACAGGCACGCTGCTGAACGAGCCCGTTTGCTGGCTTGGCAACACGGGCAGCATCACGCGCAACATGAGCAGCGCAACCGCCGCCGCGCCCGCAATGACGAAGAAAGTCTGCCGCCAGCCCAGCGTCTCGCCGATCACGCGCCCAAGCGGAATGCCCGCCACCATGGCAATCGACGTGCCCATGCCGAGCATGGCGAGCGCGCGGCTCTTGTTGCCAGGCGGCGCGAGCCTCACCACCAGCGATACGGAAATCGACCAGAATATGGCGTGCGCAAAGGCAATGCCGATTCGGCCCACCATCAGCACCGTAAAGTTCCACGCCACGCCGGTCACGATATGGCTGACCACGAAGAGCGCGAATATCCAGGTCAGCAGCTTGCGGCGTTCGACGTTGCGCGTCAGCAGCATCAGGGGCAGCGACGCCACGGCCACCGTCCACGCGTAGATCGTCAGCATGAGGCCGACGTCGGTCGGCTTCATGTGCAGGCTGTCGCCAATGGCGCTCAGTAGCGCAACGGGCACGAATTCGGTCGTGTTGAAAATGAAGGCCGAAAGCGCCAATACGAGCACGCCCCACCAGGCGTGCCCGGAAGAGACCGGTTCAGGCGTTGACATACGAGAGACGCGGGAATCGATGATGGGCGATTATCGCGTATCGCGCGCCATGCGATGCCTGAAGCGTGCAGTGCCTCTTCTGGCCCTCGCCGCACGCAGCGCGGGCCGGACCCGCTCATTTCACGGTTACGGGTGCTGCGCGCCGGGCACGCAACCCGAACGCATACGCGAGCACCGATGAAACGAGCAGCGTGGCGCTGACGAAATACAGCCCCAGTGAATAGTCGCCGCTCAGGTCGCGCAGCCGACCAATCACCATCGGGCCGATCGTGCCGCCTATGAGGCTGCCCATCGCGTTGATGATCGCAATGCCCGCCGCGGCAGCGGAGCCCGAGAGAAACTGCGTGGGCATGCTCCAGAGCGGCGGCTTCGCCGCGTTGATGCCAAAGTTCGCGATCGAGAGCCCAACGATCAGCAAGACGGCGTTGGCGGCGTGCCCGGACATCAGCATCCCGATACCGGCCGCGAGACACGCAATCGCAACGTGCAGGCGGCGTTCGTTCCTGCGATCCGAGTTGCGCGCCCAGAGCACCATCGTCACGACCGCGAACAGATTCGGAATCGCGTTCACAAGACCCAGTTCAAAGTAGCTGAAGCCGAACCGGTGGATGATCATCGGCGCCCAGATGCCGATGGCGTAGAGCCCGGTCGACGTGCCCGCGTAGACGAGCGCGAGCAGCAGCACGCGCGGGTCCTTCACTGCACCCCATACACTCGACTTGCTCTGCGCTGCCCTCGCTTCGCGTTCGCGACGCATTTCGCCGCTCAGCCACTCGCGCTCGGCGGGCGCGAGCCACTGCGCGTCCTCGGGCCGGTCGGTCAGATAGAAGTACGAAACGATGCCGAGCAGCACGGTCGGCGCGCCTTCGACGAGGAAGAGCCACTGCCAGCCGTGCAGATGCGCCACGCCCTCCAGACTCATGAGCGCGCCAGAGATGGGCGAGCCGATCATGTTCGAGAGCGGCGCGGCGGTCATGAACATTGCCGTGACGAATGCGCGATGGCGAGCGGGAAACCAGAAGCTCAGGTAGAGGATGATGCCGGGAAAGAAACCCGCTTCGGCTAGACCGAGCACGAAGCGCAGCGTATAGAAGCTGTACGGGCCCGTGACGAATGCGGTGGCCGCGGAAAGCAGCCCCCACGCAACCATCAGCAATGCGATCCATCTGCGTGCACCGACGCGCTGCAACGCGAGGTTCGACGGCATGCCGGCCGCGATATAGCCGACGAAGAAGATCCCCGCGCCAACGCCGAACATGGCCTGCGAGAGCCCGATGTCATGATTCATCGTGAGCCCGGCAAAGCCGACGTTCACGCGGTTCAGAAAGCTCAGGAAATACAGGACGATGATAAACGGCGTGATGCGTCGCGAAACCTTGCGCACGACGCTGGGCTCCAGCGCTGCAGCGTCCTGCGGATGGACTGCGGCAATGTTCATGGGTGTCTCCGTATGAGCGCACTTGCCGCGCCTGGCGGTAAGTGCGCCCCTTTGCCGTTGCGCGCGTCGCACGAACGGTCTGGTTATGGATAAGTGCTTAACCGCGCTGCTGCTGCGCCGGCAGATCGATGCGGCACCACGGCTGCGCGGCCCAGTGTTTTGCCTCGAATGCGTCGATCGCCTCCTGTTGGCGCAGCGTCATGCCGATCATGTCGAGCCCTTCCACGAGCATCTGCTTCTGGCGCGGCGGCAGCGAGAACGCGTAGCGCTGTCCCGAAGGCGCGATCACGACTTCGCTTTCGACATCGATCGACACGTGCTTGTCGTCGCTGCCCGCGATCTCTGCGACCAGCGCCTCGACCTGCTCCGGCGGCAGCGTGACGAGCAGCAGCCGGTTATTCGTCGAATTGAAATAGAAGATCTCGCCATAGCTCGGCGCGATCACGGCTTCGAAACCTGCCTGCTGGAGGCCCCAAACGGCGTGTTCGCGGCTTGATCCGCAGCCGAAATTCGAGCCGCCGATCAGCACCTTCGCGCCACGATATTCGGCGCGATTCAGCACGAAAATCTCGCGCGCGCGGCCATCGGCATCGAAACGCAAGTCGTACAGCAGCCCGCGCGCGAGTCCCGATTTGTCGATGCCGAGCAGAAACTGCTTGGGCATGATCTGGTCGGTATCGAGGTTGTTGACCGGCAGCGGCGCGGCAACGCCCGAGATCATGAACGGCTTAGCCATGTGCAAGCTCCTTGCGAATGTCGACGATGCGGCCCGCTATCGCGGCGGCGGCGGCCATCGCGGGGCTCATCAAATGCGTTTTGCTGCCGCGCCCCTGGCGCCCTTCGAAATTGCGGTTCGTCGTCGACGCACAGCGCTCGCCCGGCGCGAGCACGTCATCGTTCATCGCGAGACACATCGAGCAGCCCGGCTGGCGCCACTCGAACCCCGCATCGATCAGCAGTTGCGCAATGCCTTCGCGTTCCGCCTGATCGCGCACCATGCCCGAGCCCGGCACGACCATCGCGCGCACCGTCGCGGCCACCTTGCGGCCGCGCACGACCTGGGCAACGGCGCGCAGATCCTCGATGCGCGCGTTCGTGCAGGAGCCGATGAACACGCGGTCGACGGGCGTGCCCTCGATCGGTGCGCCTGCGGCAAGGCCGATGTAGTCGAGCGCCTTGTGCAGCGTCGCGGCATCGAGACCCGCGCCTTCGGCTGCCTCGGGAATGCGGCCGTCCACCGGCACCGCCTGGTCCGGGCTCGTACCCCATGTCACGTAAGGCGCGACGCGTGCGGCGTCGAAGCGATGCTCGATATCGAAATGCGCGTCGTCATCGGAGCGCAGGTTCGACCACGCGTTGCACGCGGCGTCGAGCGTTTTTGCGTCGAAATCACGGACCTTGCTGGAAACGTAGTCGAGCGTCGTGCGGTCCGGCGCGATCAGCGCGGCGCGCGCGCCCGCCTCCACGGTCATGTTGCAGAGGGTCATGCGCGCCTCGGCGGAGAGCCCGGCGATCGCTTCACCAGCATATTCGACGGCGTAGCCGCGCGCGCCCTGCGCGCCGATCTTCGCAATGATGTGCAGCACGAGATCCTTCGACGTCGTTCCCGGCGGCAGCGCGCCGTCCACCACGATGCGCATGTCCTTCGCGACACGATAAACGAGTGTCTGCGTCGCCAATACGTGCTCGACTTCCGAGGTGCCGATGCCGAACCCGAGCGCGCCCAGTGCGCCGTAGGTCGTCGTGTGGCTGTCGCCGCACAGCACGACCATACCGGGACGAATCAGTCCGATCTCGGGTGCAACCACATGCTCGATGCCCTGCATGGGATCGTGGATATCGAACAGATGAATACCCTGCTCCACGCAGTTGCGCGTGAAGTTCGCGGCCTGCTTCGCGGCATCGACGATCTCGATCGTGCGCGCGGCCACGGGCACGGGCTTGCTGGGAATCACGTGATCGACCACGCCCATCTGCTGGCGCGGGCGGCGCACGCGCAGGCCCTTCTCACGCAAGCCCGCGAAAGCTTGCGGGCTCGTGTACTCGTTCATGATGTGCAGATCGGCGTAAAGCAGAACGTGCTCGGCATCGATGATCGATACGGTGTGCGAATCAACCAGTTTCCGGTAAAGCGTTTGTGAGGACATGATGAAGCCCGACTGAATAATGACGAACGAACGAACGGATCAGCGCTGGAGAAACGGCAGCACGCGTTCGAGGAGCAACTGTGGCGCTTCTTCCGCGATGTAGTGGCCGCACGCCAGAGCCTCGCCGCTCACACCGGCGTTCCAGCTACGCCACTGCGCCAGCGGATCGAAGCACTGGCCAACCGTGCCATGCGCGCCCCACAACGCGAGGAACGGGCACTCGATGCGCTTGCCCGCCCCTAGATCCGCGCGGTCGTGTTCGAGGTCGATGGTGATCGACGCCCGATAGTCCTCGCAGATGCCGTGTGCCGTCGCCGGGTCGGAGAGGCAGCGCAAATATTCCGCATAGGCCTCGGGCGCGAATGGCGCGAGCCCTGCGCTGCGCGCGCCCATGGTCTGCTTCAGATACAGATCGGGGTCGGCGCGTATTAGCGTTTCCGGAAACGGCGCCGGGCGCACGAGAAAAAACCAGTGCCAGTAAGCGCGTGCAAATTCGAACGACGTCTGCTCGTACATCGCAACGGTTGGCGCGACGTCGAGCGTAATGAGCTGCGTGACCGCGTCGGGGTGATCGATCGCCATGCGCGCGGCAACGCGTCCGCCCCGGTCGTGACCCATCACCGCGAACGACGTGAAGCCGAGGGCGCGCATGAGCGCAACCTGATCGAGCGCCATACGGCGCTTCGAATAGCTGGCGTGGTCGGGCGTGCCCTGCGGTTTGCCGCTGTCGCCGTAGCCGCGCAGGTCGGCGGCAACTACCGTGAAGTGTTCCGCGAGCGTCGGCGCCACCTTGTGCCAGATGGCGTGCGTTTGCGGATGGCCGTGCAGGAGCAACAGCGCGGGGCCGCGTCCGCCCTTGATTGCGTGTATGCGAACGCCTTCGATGTCGGCTGAAGCGTCTGTGAAACCGTCGAACATGCTTGTCTCCCGAGGTTGCATGCAGTCTAATTGATGCCTTGGGCGATTGGGTTTCCGTAAAAGCAATCCGGTCGTAACTTTCAGGAACGAATCACGCAAGTCAACGGGAGCGGCGCAATGGACGCGTTTTCCGATCTGAATCTCTTTGCACTCGTGGCGCGCAACCGCAATCTGGCGGCGGCGGCACGCGAGCTGGGGGTCACGCCGCCCGCCGTGAGCAAACGGCTCGCGCAACTGGAGCAGCGCCTTGGCGTGCGGCTCGTGAACCGCACCACGCGGCGTCTTTCTCTCACGCCGGAAGGCGAGCTCTATCTCGCGAACGGCTCACGTATCCTCGACGAACTCTCGGAACTGGAGCAACTCGTCACGCGCAGCCGCGGCGAACCCGCAGGACTGCTGCGCGTGAACGCGTCGTTCGGTTTTGGCCGCGCGCATGTCGCGCCCGCGGTGTCCGCTTATGTCGAGCGTTTTCCCTCGATGAAGATTCAGCTGCAGTTGACGGAGCGGCCGCTCAGTCTTCAGGAAGAAGGCTTCGATCTCGGCATCCGCTTCGGCGAGGTGCCCGACGCGCGCATCAATGCACGTTTGCTGCTGAAGAACCAGCGCGTCGTGTGCGCGTCGCCTGCGTATTTGAAGCGGCACGGCAAGCCATCGGCGCCGCACGATCTGACACGCCACGCGTGCATCGTGCTGCGCGAAAACGACTCGGCTTACGGAACCTGGCACTTCTCGCGGGGCAAGCGCGCGGAAACCGTGAAGGTCGACGGCGCGCTGTCGAGCAACGACGGCAGCACCGTGCTGCGCTGGGCGCTCGACGGTCGCGGCATCGTCGTGCGCTCACAGTGGGAAATCGGCGAGCATATCGAGCGCGGCGAACTCGTGCCGCTGCTCACGGATTGGTCGCTGCCGAACGCCGATATTCACGCGATCTATCTCGAGCGCAACAAGCTCTCTGCGAAGCTGCGCAGTTTTGTCGAGTTTCTCGGCGATTATCTGCGCGATGCGGTCGGCGCGGAAATCGCCTAGCCGCGCGCGGCGGCACTGAAGCTCACACGCCGTCTGCAAACATCCGCACTGCCGAGACGAATTTAGGCCGCACAGCTTCGCGTCATCGCTCAGGCGTTCTCTCTATACTGACCCGCGTGCCTACTGCACCTTTCCATGACGTGCAGGTTGCGGCACGTTCCACCCGCATCGCCCATCCCTGGACGCCGCCATAAACCGCCGCGCGAAGCGCGACCGCGCGTGCCGACGCGTCGGCGTCTGCCTGCTTTGTGATCCTGTAATTAGAAACTGGAGCGTTTCCAATGAGCACCTTCACCACCCGCGATGGCACGTCGATCTATTACAAGGATTGGGGCAGCGGCAAGCCCGTCGTCTTCTCCCACGGCTGGCCGCTGACCGCCGACGCCTGGGACGCCCAAATGCTCTTTCTCGTGCAAAACGGCTTTCGCACGATCGCGCACGACCGCCGCGGCCACGGCCGCTCCGATCAGCCCGCCAAGGGCAACGACATGGACACCTGGGCCGACGATCTGGCCGACCTGCTCGACAAGCTCGACGTGAAAGACGCCACGCTCGTTGGCCACTCCACGGGCGGCGGCGAAGTCGCGCGCTACATCGGCCGCCACGGCACGAAGCGCGTCTCGGGCGCAGTGCTGATCGGCGCGGTGCCGCCCATCATGATCAAGAGCGAGAAGAATCCGGGCGGCCTGCCCAAGGATGTCTTCGACGGCATCCGCAAGGGCGTGATCGACGACCGCTCGCAGTTCTTCAAGGACCTGGCCGTGCCGTTCTACGGTTACAACCGTAGCGGCGCGAAGGTCTCGCAGGGCGTGATCGACTCATTCTGGCAGCAGGGCATGAGGGGCGGCATCCTCGCGCTGCACGACTGCGTGCACGAGTTCTCCGAAGTCGATTACACGGAAGACCTCAAGAAGTTCGACGTGCCCACGCTCATCCTTCACGGCGACGACGACCAGATCGTGCCGATCGACGACGCGGGCAAGCTCTCCGCGAAGATCGTGAAGGACGCGACGCTCAAGATCTACCCGGGCGGCCCGCACGGCATGTGCACGACGATGGCCGATCAGGTCAACGCCGACCTGCTCACGTTCCTGAACCGCAAGTAACGAGGTTGCGCGCGGCGTGCCGGTTTAATGCGCGCACGCCGTGAGCGCCTCGACGTATTGCGCCTGCCACGCCGGGTCTTGCGCGAACGCCGCGAGATCCGCATGCAGATCGTTGGCGTAGGCCGCCATGCACGCGCGGTTGTTCGCCTCCACGGCGCGCGGCATCACGAGGATTGCCGCAGCCACGACGCCGCCCACCGCCAGCGCGGCGATCGCCACGCCGATCGCCCAACGCCAGGCTTCTTCCCCCGTCCCTTTTAGCGCCGCTTCGTTCATCGCTCTTCTCCTTATTGATTAGCAAGACAATCATTGGATGTTTAAAAAAGGCGCGAACGCCTTATGCGAGTCCCTTGCGTATCTTGCGCATGCCGGTGACCGTCGACTCGAAGAGGTCAGGGCCCACTTGCGCACGCAGGCGCCGCGCGACTTCGGCGCTCGCGCCGTTGATCGGGCCGTCGAGCGCCGTGCCGCTCGCCGTGGGAAAGAGTCCCCATTCGCGGCCATCGGCCTCGCCCTGGCGGCGCTCGAGCAAGTCCTTCTCGCTCAGGTTGTCGACGAGACGCGTAGCCGTGGGCCGCGCGATGCCGAGCGTTTGCGCGACATCGCTCGCGAGGCACCCGGGCTTCGCCAGCACGACGCGCAGCACGAAGCCTTGCGCGGGCGTGAGGCCGAACGGCGCATAAGCGGCACTCCACTCGCGCTCGATGAGCCGCGCGAGCGCCGACGAATTGAAGTAAAGACAGTGATCGAACATGGGGGAATGAAACCACAAATTGGTTAGCAAGACAACCGTTATCGTAAGTTTCAGCGAGCCTTGCGGGACAAAATTCTTATATAAGACTCCCCGATTCACTTCTCTTTTCACAAGGGTCTTTACCAGCTTGACAGTCAATCAAGGGTACGATCCATAAACCGACAATACCATGGTCGAATCATCGGTATCGCCTCGCGAAGCCTTATATAACGGGGCTGCGGCGCGGAAACGTTTTCAGCGCGCGGCCGGCCGATCAAGGCAAACGCGCCGATGACTTTCTGGTCAATTAACATTGCGCAACAGCTTTCCACAATATGAAATATAGGCACGGTTGGCCCCCGGCCCGCTGCAAATTCAGGCAAAATCCAGGTGTTTCGCCGACTGCGCGCAGCCGGTGGTGTTATCACCCCGTTTTTGAACCCCGCCAAGAAGCCGATGAGTACCCAGCAACCCACCATCATCTATACCCTGACCGATGAAGCGCCGCTGCTCGCCACCAGCGCGTTTCTGCCGATCATCCGCACCTTCGCTGCGCCGGCCGGCGTGAACGTCGAGACCAGCGATATCTCCGTTGCGGGCCGTATCCTCGGCGAGTTCCCGGAATTCCTCACGGAAGAACAGCGCGTGCCGGACAATCTGGCCGAACTGGGCCGTCTCACGCAGTTGCCGGAAACGAACATCATCAAGCTGCCGAACATCAGCGCATCGGTGCCGCAGCTCGTCGCCGCGATCAAGGAACTCCAGGGCAAGGGCTACAAGGTCCCTGACTTCCCCGAAGATCCGAAGACCGACGAAGAAAAGGCTATCCAGAAACGCTATTCGAAGTGCCTCGGTTCCGCCGTGAACCCGGTGCTGCGCGAAGGCAACTCGGACCGCCGCGCACCGCTCGCGGTCAAGAACTACGCGAAGAAGCACCCGCACAGCATGGGCGCGTGGAGCATGGCTTCGCGCACCCACGTCGCGCACATGAAGCACGGCGACTTCTACCACGGCGAAAAGTCGATCACGAATGACCGTGCGCGCGAAGTGCGCATGGAACTCGTGACGAAGAGCGGCGAAACCATCGTCCTCAAGCCGAAGGTCGCGCTCCAGGCTGGCGAAATCGTCGACAGCATGTTCATGAGCAAGAACGCGCTGCTGGCCTTCTACGAAGAGCAGATGGAAGACGCGCGCAAGACCGGCGTCATGCTGTCGCTGCACGTGAAGGCGACCATGATGAAGGTTTCGCACCCCATCGTGTTCGGCCACGCCGTGCGCACGTTCTACAAGGACGCGTTCGCCAAGCACGCCAAGCTGTTCGAACAGCTCGGCGTGAACGTGAACAACGGCCTCGTCGACCTGTACACGAAGATCGAAACGCTGCCGGAATCGCAGCGCGAAGAAGTCATCCGCGACATGCACGCGTGCCACGAGCACCGTCCGGCGCTCGCCATGGTCGACTCGGCCAAGGGCATCTCGAACCTGCACGCACCGAACGACGTGATCGTCGACGCATCGATGCCGGCCATGATCCGCGCAGGCGGCAAGATGTGGGGCGCCGACGGCCGCCCGGCCGACACGAAGTGCCTGATTCCGGAAAGCACGTTCGCGCGCATCTACCAGGAAATCATCAACTTCTGCAAGACCAACGGCGCGTTCGACCCGAAGACCATGGGCACGGTGCCGAACGTCGGCCTGATGGCGCAGAAGGCTGAAGAGTACGGTTCGCACGACAAGACCTTCGAAATCCCGCAAGACGGCACGGCACGCATCGTCGACAACGCCACGGGCGAAGTCATCGAAGCGCTCACGCAAGAAGTCGAGCAAGGCGACATCTGGCGCATGTGCCTCGTGAAGGACGCGCCGATCCGCGACTGGGTCAAGCTCGCCGTCACGCGCGCGAAGAACTCGAACACGCCGACTGTGTTCTGGCTCGACCCGTACCGTCCGCACGAAAACGAAGTGATCAAGAAGGTCGAAACGTACCTGAAGGATTACGACACGAACGGCCTCGACATCCAGATCATGTCGCAAGTCCGCGCCATGCGTTACACGCTCGAACGAGTGATCCGCGGCCTGGACACGATCTCGGCCACGGGCAACATTCTGCGTGACTACCTGACCGACCTGTTCCCGATCATGGAACTGGGCACCTCTGCGAAGATGCTCTCGATCGTTCCGCTGATGGCGGGCGGCGGCATGTACGAAACGGGCGCCGGCGGCTCGGCTCCGAAGCACGTGCAGCAGCTGGTTCAGGAAGACCACCTGCGCTGGGACTCGCTCGGCGAATTCCTCGCGCTGGCCGTGTCGCTGGAAGACCTCGGCATCAAGACGAACAACGCGCGCGCCAAGCTGCTCGCGAAGACGCTCGACGCCGCCACCGGCAAGCTGCTCGACAACAACAAGGGCCCGTCGCCGAAGACCGGCGAGCTGGACAACCGCGGCAGCCAGTTCTATCTCTCGATGTACTGGGCGCAAGAGCTGGCAGCGCAGAAGGACGACGCGGAACTCGCGGCGCACTTCGCGCCGCTGGCGAAGGCATTGGCCGAGAGCGAGCAGAAGATCGTGGGCGAGCTGGCCGCTGTTCAGGGCAAGCCGGTCGATATCGGCGGCTACTACAAGCCGGACTTTGCGAAGCTCGCTGAAGTCATGCGCCCGAGCGCGACGTTCAACGCCGCACTCGCAGCCGCTGCGAAGTAAGTGATGGAAACCGCCCCCGTGCGTTGCGCGGGGGACGTTCCACCAAATGAATCGAGCCTCCCATGGGAGGCTCGATTTTTTTTGCCCTGATGATGGTGACGGCCGATGTCAGGCGGCGAGTTTTTGCTCAACCGGCCGATCGTCCTGCGTCGGATCGCACTGCTCGAGGGCAATGCCCGGTTCCAGGTCACAACGATCGGTTGCCCGAGCCACAGCAAGATCCAGAAGATGCTTGCCGGACTTTGGATGACTCAGGTGAGGCGACATGACCTCTTCAATCAGGTCCGTGTCTATGGCCCGCGGGATCTGCGCGAGTAAATCTGCAATCAGCGTCTGTCGCCTGCGAAATGCAGCACGCCGGTTTGACGGGACCTCGCTGACGTCGCGGTGATGCAGGCGAAGCGGCAGCACGTAGCGCCCATTGCGTTCAATGCCACCCAACTCCTGCCAGAAGCCATCATAATCCGCGCGTATCTGAGCCGGCCTGGAGTCGGAAACGTGCGTCTTCTTCGTCACCCCAGTCAGCACACCTACCCCTGCCATCCTGCACAATACGCAGACAGCCTCCATGACAGCAGCCTTGGGTCGCAATCCATGGCATGCGCGCGTCGCCTCACGTACTCGCTCCCTGTCCATGCCGGATGGCCCTTGCAGCCCACCGATAAGCGCCCCGGTTTTCCCCGATTCGGAGCACCATTCGAAACTGATTGTCGCCCACGCAAGATCGACGTGATCGACCACGTCGCGCCAGGCGACGGTCAGCAACCCTTCACGCCAACAGCGTACCGGCTCGCTCACGACGATGGCATACCTTCCGCTCAATGCCAAAGTCACGTCTTCCGACTTCAGATAAAGATTGCGCACCAATTCTTCGCCGAAGCGTTCCCGCACGACTCGAAAATGTCCGCACAGTAACTCGGCACGCGCGTAGGCACGCATGTCCGTCTGGACGAAGCGGCGAAAGGGACGCTCGAGATAGCGGCGGTTTTGGACAACAATATCGGCAAGCAGGGAGTTTGCCGCCAATGCACTCAACCAGAGGTGGGCTGCAAACGGATGAAGCAGTGCGTACATAAGCACGCGCCCCCTCCGAAACAGGGCAGCGGGACTTCTCCCAGGAATGGCCCTGGACAGCAAGCGGAAAATCTCGGAAATCGATGTCATTGACCGCGATCCGTTTTCATGAATGGCCCAAACGCGGAGGCAACCAATGCAGCCGTGACGGCGTTGCAATTTGCGCCCGATGACGATCCGGATGCTGGAGGCTTGAATATGCTGCGCAAATACATCGCAGTTAACGGATTGCCCCACTCGCCGATCTTCGATACACGCGACGTCACGGACCAGTCGTTCGGTCAACCGATGCGAACGCTCTTGCGAGGAGTCGACCAGCCATCGAGGCCATGAAACATATCACAGTATTACGGACTATTACAGAATTTTCCGCTGGGCGTTCGCGTTAGCTTCTAGTAATAATTATGAAACCTTCAAGCAACCATACGATTCAGTCCAGGGCTCAGCCGAACCCCGGCTCCCCTGCCCCATTCCCCGCGAATCCGCGGTGCAGTCCAAAAAAAAGCCGCTCCGAGGAGCGGCTTTTATGCTGATCTGCCGATCAACGGGCGCGAAGCCCGTTGCAATCAGTCCAGCAGCGAGAGATCGCGCACGGCGCCCTTGTCTGCCGACATCACGAGCTTGGCGTAGGCCTTCAAGGCCGCCGACACCTTGCGCGGACGCGCCTTCGCCGGCTTCCAGCCACGAGCGTTCTGCTCTTCGCGGCGGCGCGCGAGTTCCTCGTCCGACACCAGCACGTTGATCGTGCGGTTCGGAATGTCGATGCGGATCTTGTCGCCGTCGCGCACGAGGCCGATTGCGCCGCCCGCCGCCGCTTCCGGCGAGCAGTGGCCGATCGAGAGGCCCGAGGTGCCGCCCGAGAAGCGGCCGTCCGTCAGCAGCGCGCACGCCTTGCCGAGGCCCTTCGACTTGATGTAGCTCGTCGGATAGAGCATTTCCTGCATGCCGGGGCCGCCCTTCGGGCCTTCATAGCGCACGATCACGATGTCGCCGGCCTTGACCTTGTCGGCGAGGATGTTTTCCACCGCTTCGTCCTGCGACTCGGTCACGTGAGCCGTGCCTTCGAACACGAGGATGCTGTCGTCCACGCCCGCGGTCTTCACCACGCAGCCGTCAAGCGCGATGTTGCCGGTCAGCACGGCGAGGCCGCCTTCCTTCGAAAACGCGTGCTGATACGAGCGGATGCAGCCTTCGGCGCGGTCCGAGTCGAGGCTCGGCCAGCGCGTGTTCTGGCTGAACGCGACCTGGCTGGGAACGCCAGCCGGGCCGGCCATGTAGAACGTCTTGACCGCTTCGTCCTGCGTGCGCGTGATATCCCATTGCGCCAGCGCGTCGCCGAGCGTCGGCGTGTGCACGGTCGGCACGTCGGTGTGCAGCTTGCCGGCGCGCTCCAGTTCGCCCAGGATCGCCATGATGCCGCCAGCGCGGTGCACGTCTTCGATGTGGTACTTGTTCGTGTTCGGCGCGACCTTGCACAACTGCGGCACGACGCGCGAAAGGCGGTCGATGTCGGTCATGCCGAACTCGATGCCCGCTTCCTGCGCAATGGCCAGCAAGTGGAGGATGGTGTTGGTCGAGCCGCCCATGGCGATGTCGAGCGTCATGGCGTTTTCGAACGCCTTGAAGCCCACCGAGCGCGGCAGCACGCGCTCGTCTTCCTGCTCGTAGTACTGGCGCGCGAGTTCGACGATGCGGCGGCCGGCGCGCTTGAAGAGCTGTTCGCGGTCCGCGTGCGTGGCGACCACGGTGCCGTTGCCCGGCAGCGAGAGGCCCAGCGCCTCGGTCAGGCAGTTCATGGAGTTGGCCGTGAACATGCCCGAGCACGAACCGCAGGTCGGGCAGGCGGAGCGCTCGACTTCTGCCACTTCGGCGTCGGAGTACTTGCTGTCCGCTGCGATCACCATGGCGTCGATCAGATCGAGCTTTTTGACCTCGATGGCCTTCGTGACGGGGTTCGCGAGGCGCGTCTTGCCCGCTTCCATCGGGCCACCCGAGACGAAGATCACGGGAATGTTCAGGCGCATGGCGGCCATGAGCATGCCCGGGGTGATCTTGTCGCAGTTCGAGATGCAGACCATGGCGTCGGCGCAGTGCGCGTTGACCATGTATTCGACCGAATCCGCGATGATGTCGCGGCTCGGCAGCGAATACAGCATGCCGTCGTGGCCCATGGCGATGCCGTCATCGACGGCGATCGTGTTGAATTCCTTGGCCACGCCGCCCGCGGCTTCGATTTCGCGCGCAACGAGCTGGCCGAGGTCTTTCAGGTGCACGTGGCCGGGCACGAACTGGGTGAACGAGTTGACGACCGCGATGATCGGCTTGGCAAAGTCTTCGTCTTTCATGCCGGTGGCGCGCCAGAGGGAACGCGCACCTGCCATGTTGCGGCCGGCGGTGGAAGTTTTGGAACGGTATGCGGGCATTGTGGCTGTAGGAGAAAATCGCAGAAAGGAAGCGGGCCACGGGAATAAAGGCCCCACGCACGCCCTTGCGAACAACCTCTTGAGCTGCGCTCTGGGCAAAGCTTGCGATTATCCCACACGCATGGGCGCCCCGCTGGATCCGCCGCCGGCGGTCGTGGCGGTATTGTTTGGTGTTTTTGTGGCCGAACCTTGCCGAATCCACACGCCTGCACCACTATTCTGCGTCAGACCCGCGTGACGGAGAAAACCCATGTCCCTGCAGAACATCAAACACGTCGTTGTCGTGATGTTCGAAAACCGTTCGTTTGACACGATGCTCGGCGGCTTGTACCTCAACGGCAACAGCCCCACGCATTTCCTGCCCGCCGCCAGCGCGGAACAGCCATTCGACGGGCTCAGGGCGGGCCTGAGCAACCCAACCAGGGCAGGCGGCACCATCGCCGCAACCACGCCGGCCGCCACGGCCACGCTGCCCGACCCCGATCCGCAGGAGACGTTCGCGAACGTGCGCGTGCAACTGCTAGGCAACGCGCCAGGCGCGATGCCCATGTCAGGCTTCGTAGAAGACTACGAAACCACCGCGACGACGGACGCGAGCCAGGTCATGCAGTGCCACAGTCCCGATCAGTTAAAGGTGCTCGCGACGCTCGCGCGCGAATACGCCGTCTCCGACGCCTGGTTCGCCCCCGTGCCGAGCCAGACCTGGCCGAACCGCGCATTCGCCCACGCGGGCACGTCGAACGGCCACGTCGACAACGGCTCGCCGCCCGACCCGTTTGAATGGCAAGTGCGCACCATTTTCAACGTGCTGGCCGACATGGGCGCGAGCTGGGCCGTGTACAGCGCCGCGCTCGTCGCGCCCTCGCTCACGCTGACGATGTTCCCGACGTTATGGGATGCGAAATACAAGGCGAACTTCCAGCGCTTCAGCAACTTCGTCTCGGACTGTCAGAACAACACGCTGCCGCAGTATTCGTTCATCGAGCCGCGTTTTCTGCTCGATCCCAACGACCAGCACCCGCCACACGATGTCTACGCGGGCGAAAGCTTTCTCTACGACATCTGGCACGCGTTGAGCACGTCGCCCGCATGGCCCGAAACACTGCTCGTGATCACCTACGACGAGCACGGCGGTACCTACGACCACGTGCTGCCGCCCGCCAACGCCGTGGCGCCCGATGTCGCGAGCACCCCCGGCGACCAGAACTTCGCCTTCGACAGCTTCGGCGTGCGCGTGCCAGCGGTCGTGGTTTCGCCGTATATCGCGCCGGGCACCGTGTTCCGCTCACCCAGCGCCACACCCTACGACCACACGTCGATTCTCGCCACACTGCGCGACTGGCTCGGCATCGCGCCCGCCGACATGCTCGCGAGCAAGCGTGTAGCCGCCGCGCCCACGCTCGCTCCATTGCTCACGCTAGACGCGCCGCGCACCGACCTGCCGGCTCTCGCCGCGCCGCCGGCTTCCGGATTCATCGCGACCAATCTCGCCCGCCCGCTCAACGACCTGCAAAAGAGTCTCGTGAGCGGCACGGCGCGGCGCTCGGGGCTCGACCCGGCAGCCACGCTCGCGACCATGCCAACCCGCCAGCACGCGGTGGACTTCTTCCATAGCCTGCTTTCGTCCGGGCAACCCTGAGCTGCCGAAAAAGCCATAGGGCATGCGAGGCCGCCTCAGGCTTCGCCCAGCCCTTCCTGTGAAATCAACGCGAACAGTACGTCCGAAAACGCGTTGGCGGCGAGCGTGCTCGATGCGCGCCGCCGCTTGAGCAGCGCGACGGTGCGCTGTGGCAACGCCGGCGTGACGGGCAGCGTGACGAGCCCGCGATGCTCGCGCAGCACCGCCGAAGGCAACAGCGTGGCGAGCGTGCCGTCCTTCACGAGCTTGAGCACCGTGCCCACCGAATTGGCCTGCAGCATCACGCGCGGAATCAACTGGTGCGCACGGAAATAGGCATCGGCGAAGCGTCGCACCACGAAGTCGGGGCTCAACAGCGCAAGCGGCATCGCCCCCAACTGCTCCACCGTCACCTCCACGCGGCGGCGCGCCAGCGGATGGCGCGTGGCCACGAGCAGCGCCATGTGCTCGGCAAAGAGCGGACGCACTTCGATTTCGTCGGAGCGCACATCCGTGAAGCCAATGCCGAGATCGAGTTCGTCACGCTCGAGTCCGCCTTCGATATCTTCCAGCGGCCGCTCGCTCACGTCGAGCGCGATAGCCGGGTGCGCTTCGCGAAAGCCGCGCAGCGCCGGGCCGATCAGATATTCCGCGAAGGTCGGGGTATAGGCGAGCCGCAGCAGGCCGCGCGTGAGGTCGCGAACCTCGTTCAGCGAGCGCTTGCCGGCGTCGAGATGCGCGAGCGCCTGGCGCGCGTGTTCGATGTACACGCGCCCGAATTCGGTGAGGCTGATGGCGCGGCCGCTGCGGTCGAACAGCGCGCCGCCAAGATCGTTTTCCAGTTGGCGGATCTGCTGTGAGAGCGCCGGCTGCGAGACGTGCAGCACTTCGGCTGCGCGCGTGAAATTCTTCAACTCCGCCACGGTGAGCACGTAGCGTATCGAGCGAAGCATCAAGATGGCTGCCTCCCGAGTGTCTCCGGTTATTTTTCATAAGGCGCGCTTATCGTGACGATCCGAATATCGTCTTGGACGTGGACGCGCGCCCTGCGCAAAATGGTTCGCGATGGCGGCGATGCCGTGCGCAGTACGCGCGGCATCGCCCGCCGGACATCATTCTACCGGGGGACAAACGGATGTTCGAGTCGATCTCGATGAGCGTGGTGGCGGTGTTCGCAGGCTCGTGCCTGACATTTCTCATCGCCATCCTGCTGCCTGAACCTGTCGTGGCCAAAGGCGCCCAGGGCGGCCTTTATGCCGGGCTCGGCAATAAAGATGAAAGCTGCGCGCGCGCGGACCAGGCGCGCACGCGCCGCTTTCGAGCGCTGAAAACGTGGCGCGCAGGCGGCCGTCCCTCGCAGAGCGGGCCCGAAGCCGCGCCACGCCCCTTCAATAGACGTCGCGCAGGTAGCGCTTGTCCCGTCCGAGCGCATTGACGTACTCGTGCGCGGCCTCGGCGCTCATGCCGCCATGCCCCGCCACCACTTCCCTGAGCGCCATATCCACGTCCTTCGCCATGCGGCTCGCATCGCCGCACACGTAGAGGTGCGCCCCTTCCTGTAGCCACGCCCATAGCTGCGCGCCCTGCTCGCGCATGCGGTCCTGCACGTAGACCTTCTCGCTCTGGTCGCGCGAAAACGCGAGGTCGAGCCGGTCGAGGTGGCCGTCCTTGCGCATTTGCTCCAGTTCGTCGCGGTAGTAGAAGTCGGTGGCCGCGTGCTGCTCGCCGAAGAAGAGCCAGTTGCGGCCGGTGTCACCGCGCGCCTGCCGCTCGTGCAGGAAGGCGCGGAACGGCGCGACGCCCGTGCCGGGGCCGACCATGATCATCGGCGCGTCGCCGCTGCGCGGCGGCCGGAAATGCGTGCTCTTTTGCACGAACACCGGGACGCTGCCCTCCTGCGCGCGGTCGGCGAGGAAGGTCGAGGCCACGCCCTTGCGCTCGCGGCGGCCGTTGTTGTAGCGCACGGCCGAAACGGTCAGATGCACTTCGCCCGCATGTGCCTTCGGGCTCGACGAAATCGAATAGAGCCGCGGCTGCAAGCGCTTGAGCATGCCGAGCAGTTCGGGCGCGCTCGTGTCGATGGGATATTCGTGGAGCACGTCGGCGAGCTGCTGGCCCCAGAGCCAGTTGCGCAGATCGCCCTTGCGTGATTCGTCGAGCATCTCGGCCAGGCCCCGCGAGCGCGTGCGGGACGCAATGAACGCGAGCGCATCGGGGTTCGGGCGCGCGATCTCGTAGTGCTTGCCAAGCGCCTCGCCAAGGCGCATCTCGCCGTGGCCGCTCACGACGACCGGTGTGTCGGCGGCGAGGCGCGAGAGGTCCAGCAACTCGTCTACGAGCGCGGGACAGTTGGTGGGCCACACGCCGAGCGCGTCGCCCGCTTCATAGTCGAGGCCCGCCTCGCCCGTTGCGAGCGAGAAGTAGCGCGTGTCTTTCGTCGCGCCCTTCATGTTCAGGCGCACGTTCTTCAGAAGCTTCGAGGCTGTCGGGCGTGCCTTCGTCGCCGCGCTGCCCGGCAGCACCTCGGGAATCGAACCGTCGGCGGGCACCGCGTGCAGCGCCGCGTCCTCCTGCTTGATGCGCACGACGATGCGGTCGAGCCATGCGTCGGCGGCGCTCTGATATTCGCTGTCGCAATCCGCGCGCTCCATGAGACGCGTGGCGCCCAGCGCTTCGAGGCGCGCGTCGAGCTTGCGCCCGTGGCCGCAGAACGCGTCGTAGTTGCGGTCGCCGAAGGCGAGCACCGAGAAGCGTAGCGATGCGAGGCGCGGCGCGTTTTCTGCCGCGAGCGCGCTCCAGAAGGCCTCGCCGTTGTCGGGCGCGTCGCCGTCCCCGAACGTGCTCGTCATCAGGAGGACGTATTGTGCCTTTGCGAGGTTCGCGAGCGGGTAATCCGCCATGCAAGCCGTGCGAATCTCGAAGCCCGATTCCATGAGTTGCGTCGCGTATTGCTCGACGAGCGATTCGACGTTGCCCGTCTGCGAGGCCCACAGCAGCACGACCTTGGGGCGCGTATGGGCGATGCGCACGCCATGCGGCTTTTCTTCAGGAGCGCTTGGCACGGCGGGCGCAGTCGTACGCGCGATGGGCTCGCCGCGGCTGAATAGACCCGCCAGCAAGCCGTCCAGCCATACGCGAGTGTCTGCGGGAAACGGCGCGTGCGCGGGCAGCATGGGCACGCCAACGGGCTCGGTCGCCCGCAACGAGCGCAGCCCGCCTACAAAGCCCGCGAGATACTGGCGCTGCGCGTCGCCCAGTTGCGGCGCGGCGACGTCGTCGAGACCGAGTAGCGTCGAAAAGGCATCGATACGGGACATGTCGAGTTCCTGAGACGGGTTGACGGCTTGCGGCGCGCTGGCGTAATCAGCAGAGGCAACGGCGGCATCCGGCATGCGCGTGGTCTCGCGCGGCGTGGATTGCGGGCCGACGCGCGAGAGCGCGACCGCGCAAAACTTCAATTCGGGCTGCCGGGAAATGGGGTCGATCGCATCGCTCGTGACCGCGTTCACGCAAAGCTCCTCGCCATACACGTCGTTCCAGTGCATGGGCGCGAAGCAGTTGCCGGGGCGCACGCGCTCAGTCACCACGGCGGGCAGCACCACGCGACCGCGGCGCGAGCGCACTTCCACGCGATCCTTCGCGGCAATGCCGAGCGCGGCGGCATCCTCGGGATGAATCTCGACGAAGGGGCCCGGGTTGAGCTTGTTGAGCATCGGCACCTTGCCGGTCTTCGTCATGGTGTGCCACTGGTGCTGCAAGCGACCCGTGTTGAACACGACCGGGAAGGTGCCATCGGGCAATTCGGCAGGTGCGACATGCGCACGCGCGAAGAACACGGCCTTGCCGTGCGGCGTGGCGAACGCGATGCGAGGGCGCGTGCCATCTGCGTTTTCCTTGAGCGTCTGGCTCACGCCGTCGTTCACATAGCGCAGCGGGTTGCGATCGCTCGCGGCATCCGGCCCGATGGGCCATTGCAGCGGCGTTTCGCGCAACTTCGCGTGGCTCGCGCCGCGCAGGTCGTAGCCCGTCTTCGGGTTCGCGAAGCGCGTGATTTCGTCGAACACCTCGGCGGCGCTTGTGTAGCTGAACGCCTCTGCGAAACCCATCTCGCAGGCCACGCGCGCGATGATCTGCCAGTCGGGCAGCGCCTCGCCCGGCGGCTCGACAGCTTGCTGCATGAGCGTCATGTTGCGCTCGGAGTTGATCATCACGCCCTCGGCCTCGGCCCAGAGCGCGCCGGGCAGCAGCACGTCGGCGTACTGATTCGTTTCGGTGTCCAGAAAGGCGTCCTGAGCGATCACCAGTTCGGCGGCCCTCAGGCCCGCCATCACCGTTTGCCGGTTTGCAACGCTCGCCACCGGGTTCGTGCAGATGATCCAGCACGCCTTGATCTCGCCCGCCGCCATGCGCGAGAACATGTCGATGGTGCCGTCGCCCACTTTCACGGGCAACGTGCCGGGCGCCACGCCCCACGCCGCCTCGACGAACGCGCGGTCGTCTTCCGCGAGCACCGTGCGCTGACCGGGCAAGCCCGGTCCCATATAGCCCATCTCGCGCCCGCCCATTGCATTGGGCTGCCCAGTGAGCGAGAACGGTCCGCTGCCGGGACGGCAAATCTTGCCCGTCGCGAGATGCAGATTGCAGATCGCGTTCGTGCTCCACGTGCCATGCGTGCTCTGGTTCAGACCCATGGTCCAGCAGCTCATCCACTCGGGCGCGTCGCCTATCATCTGCGCGGCGCGGCAAATGTCGTCAACGGCCAGGCCCGTGATTTCAGCGACCTTCTCCGGCGTGTAGTCTTCAAGGAACGCGGGCATCGCGTCCCATCCTTCGGTGTACTGTGCAATGAAGTCCGCATCTGTATGGCCGTTCTTGTGCAGTAAGTGCAGCAGGCCATTGAGCAGCGCGAGATCGGTTCCCGGCGCGATCTGCAGGAAGAGCGACGCCTTATCGGCGGTCGGCGTGCGGCGCGGGTCCACGACAATGAGCTTCGCGCCCGCCTTCACGCGGTCCATCATGCGCAGGAACAGGATCGGATGGCAGTCCGCCATGTTTGCACCGATCACGAAAAAGAGGTCTGCGCGGTCAAAGTCCTGATAGGAGCCCGGCGGGCCATCCGCACCGAGCGAAAGCTTGTAGCCGCTGCCCGCGCTCGCCATGCACAGGCGCGAGTTCGACTCGATGTTGTTCGTACGTACGAAGCCCTTGGCGAGCTTGTTCACGAGGTACTGCGCCTCGATCGACATTTGCCCGGAGACGTAGAACGAAAGCGCGTCGGGGCCGTGTGCATCGAGCGTCGAGCGCAGGCGGCGCGCCGTATCTGCGATCGCCTGCGCGAGCGGCAGCGGCACCGGGTCCTCGTCGCGCGCGTGGCGCACGAAGGCGCGCTCGAGGCGCCCCGACTTGCGCAGCGCCACGTGCGCCGACGAACCCTTCGTGCAGAGGCGGCCAAAATTGGTCGGATGCTCAGCGTCGCCGGAGATCTTCGCGACCTGGCCGTCCTCGACGTGCAGGATCATCCCGCAGCCTACGCCGCAGTACGGGCAAACGCTCTTTACGCTCTCGCTGCTCATGCGGTCGATCGATATCAGCTTGAAACAGATTCAGGGCGCACGGCGCATCCTGCACGCCGCGCCGTTGTCACTTCAGCCGGCAACTCAAGCGGCAACCCACACCTGACCGTTTTCCACGCGCGCGGGGAACGCGTTGACCGAATGCTGCGGCGCTTCAATGCACTCGCCGGTGGACAGATCGAAGTGATGCTTGTAGATGGGCGAGGCCACCACGACGCGCTCGCCGAAGCTGCCCACGAGCCCGCGCGAAAGCACCGCTGCGTGCGAGTTCGGATCGTAGTTGCCGATGGCATACACACGCGCGTCGCCGTCGTCGACATGGAACACAGCGACCTGTTCGCCCTTTACGAGCGCGCACACGCCGGTGTTCGGCACGATATCGTTGAGCGTGCAGACGGGAACCCAGTTGCCTTGAATATGTTCGTTGCTCATTTCGTACTCCTCGGTTCGATGAATGGGAATCAGACGGTTTCGACGACTACGGGAATTCCGCTCAGCGCTTCATGTCGCTTGAAATGCGGCGCCGCTTGCGGAGCCTGCGTGCGCTCCTCGGGCGTAGCCGGGCGAATCTGGCCGCGCTCTTCAATGAAGGTGACGTGCTGGTCACCGGCATCGCTATTGACGAAGTGACGGAAGCGGCGGCGCGTTTCAGGATCGGTCACGGCCTTCTTCCACTCGCATTCGTAGGTGTCCACCACGAGCTGCATTTCCGTTTCGAGTTCGGCGCCAAGGCCGAGCTTGTCGTGCACGACCACGTCGATCAGATAGTCGAGGCCGCCTTCGAGGTTGTCGCGCCACACGCTCGTGCGCTGCAGGCGGTCGGCCGTGCGCACGTAGAACATGAGGAAACGATCGACGTAGCGCACCAGCGTGGCCTGATCGAGATCGGCCGCGAGCAGTTCCGCATGGCGCGGCTTCATGCCGCCGTTGCCACACACGTAGAGGTTCCAGCCCTTCTCGGTTGCGATGATGCCGACGTCCTTGCCTTGCGCCTCCGCGCATTCGCGCGTGCAGCCCGAGACACCAAACTTGAACTTGTGCGGCGCGCGCAACCCCTTGTAGCGGTTCTCGAGTTCGATCGCGAAGCCCACCGAGTCGCCCACGCCGTAGCGGCACCACGTCGAGCCCACGCACGATTTCACCGTGCGCAGGGCCTTGCCGTATGCGTGCCCCGATTCGAAGCCCGCGGCGATCAGCTCTTCCCAAACGAAAGGCAACTGCTCGACGCGCGCACCAAAGAGGTCCACGCGCTGGCCACCCGTAATCTTCGTGTAAAGGCCGTACTTCTTCGCCACCTGCCCAACGGCGATGAGGCCTTCCGGTGTGACTTCGCCGCCCGGCATGCGCGGCACCACCGAATACGTGCCGTCTCGCTGAATATTGGCGAGGTAGTAGTCGTTCGAATCCTGCAGGCTCGCGTGCTCCTTCTTCAGCACGAATTCGTTCCAGCAGGACGCCAGAATCCCGCCCACGGCCGGCTTGCAGATATCGCAGCCCAGTCCTGTCCCATGCTTCGCGAGCAGTTCGCCGAAGGTCTTGATGCCCTCCACGCGCACGATGTGATACAGCTCCTGGCGCGAATAACGGAAGTGCTCGCAAAGGTGATTATTGACGGCGAGCCCCTGGCGCTTCATCTCCGACTTCATGACCTGCGTGACGAGCGGCACGCAGCCGCCGCACGACGTGCCGGCGTTGCACGCCCCCTTCACCGCGGCGACGGTCGTCGCACCGTCTCGCACGGCCGCACAGATTTCGGCCTTCGAAACGTTGTTGCATGAGCAGATCTGTGCGGCGTCGGGCAGCGCTTCCACGCCGAGCGCGGGCTTGGCCTTGCCGTCGGCCTGCGGCAGGATCATGAATTCGGGCGACTCGGGCAGCTCGATGCCGTTGAGCATCATCTGCAGCAGCGTGCCGTATTCGCTCGCGTCGCCCACCATCACCGCGCCGAGCAACTTCTTGCCGCAATCGGACACCACGATCTTCTTGTAGACCTGGCGGCGCTCGTCGGCATAGCGGTAAGAGCGGCTGCCGGGGGTCTTGCCATGCGCGTCGCCGATGCTCGCTACGTCCACGCCCATCAGCTTGAGCTTGGTGCTCATGTCGGCGCCCGCGAAAGTCGTCGCCTCGCCCGCCAGCGCCCTCGCGGCGATGCGCGCCATGTCGTAACCGGGGGCGACGAGGCCGAAGATCTGCCCTTGCCAGAGCGCGCATTCGCCGATGGCGTAGATGTTCGCGTCGCTCGTGCGGCATTGGCCGTCAATCACGATGCCGCCGCGCGCGCCGATTTCGAGGCCGCTGGCGCGGGCGATTTCGTCGCGCGGGCGAATGCCGGCCGAGAACACGATCATGTCGGCGTCGAGGTGCGTCCCGTCGGCGAACTGCATGCGGTTGGCGGCCGTTGCGCCGTCCACCGTTTTACCGTCCACGATCGCCAGCGTGTTCTTCTGCGTGTGCACGTTCACGCCGAGTTCTTCGATCTTGCCGCGCAGCATGCGGCCGCCGTCGTCGTCCACCTGCACGGCCATGAGGCGTGGCGCGAATTCCACCACGTGCGTGTCGAGGCCCAGGTCGCGCAGCGCTTTCGCGCATTCGAGACCGAGCAGGCCGCCACCCACCACCACGCCCGACTTCGCGTGCGCACCGCGCGCCTGCATCGCTTCGAGATCGGCAATGGTTCGGTAGACGAAGCAATCGGCGCGATCATTGCCCGCGATGGGCGGCACGAACGCCGAGGAGCCGGTGGCCAGCACGAGCTTGTCGTACGAAAGCGTCTCGCCATTGGACACCTTGATGGAGCGCGCTTCGCGATCGATCGACACCGCCTTTGCGTTCAGCACGAGACGCACATTCTTGCGATCGAAGAAGCCGGGCGCAACGAGCGAGAGATCGTCCGCCGACTTGCCCGCGAAGAATTCGGAGAGGTGCACGCGGTCGTATGCGGGACGCGGTTCCTCGCAGAGCACGGTCACGCGCGCGTTGGGCGCGCCGTCCACAAGGATGCACTCGAGAAATTTGTGGCCCACCATGCCATGGCCGACGACGACGATCTCCATCGCGTCCGAGCTGTTCACTTCGTTCGTTGCTTGCACCATGAGCCCCTGCCAATAAAAAAGGCGTCCCGCGATTCCAGCTTGCGCGAAGCCAGATTCGGGGGACGCCGTTGCCCTGAATACGAAACCCTTGTGCGCTGCGCTACTGCTTGCAGCCGAATCCCCATTGATTCGCTTGGCACTTGCTGTAAAGCACTACGCAAGCACTGTGCCAAGTTGCACGCATCCCGCGCAACGCCCCGTGCGGCGGACTTCAGCGGCTTGCGCGCGGTGCGGCCAGCAGTTCGCTGGCGCGCGCATCGTGATGCAGGCCAGCACAAGATTGGTGCCGTGCAGCACATTGACTGTGCGCCCTGGGCGTGCAGGCTGCGGCGAGCGCCCCGCCAGCGGGCGGGCGGCGCGAGCGCGCGCGAGTTGGTCTGGAACTTGCGTGAGTTTGGGCGCCCGGCAGCGTTGCCGGGCATGCAACCAGGGGCCGCGCTTCGCGCACCGCTAGCCGCGCACCGCTCGCCGCGCGCCCCGATTCGAGCACACCGGACAATGGCGTCCCCTCGTCGCAAGCGGCGAGCGGACGCCATTTGTTTTATGGCGTTCCCCACGTGGGCGCGCGCAATACCAAAGGAAGACGACGATGATGACGGGCAACGAAGGCAAGGTCACGCTGGTGAGCGCAGGTCCGGGCGATCTCGACCTCCTCACCCTGAAGGCGGCGAAGGTCCTCGCGAGCGCCGACGTCGTGCTGCTCGACGATCTCGTGAACCCGGAAATCGTCACGCTCGCGCCGCAGGCCCGGGTGATCCGCGTGGGCAAGCGAGGCGGCTGCCGGTCCACGCCGCAGGCCTTCATCGAGCGCCTGATGCAGCGCTACGCGCGCCGCGGCTTGCACGTGGTGCGCGTGAAAGGCGGCGACGCACTGCTGTTCGGCCGCGCAGGGGAAGAACTCGCGGCGTTGCGCAATGCGGGGGTGACGGTGGAAATCGTGAACGGCGTTTCATCGGCGTTCGCGGCGGCGGCGGGACTCGGCGTGTCGCTCACGCATCGCGACCATTGCCAGGGCGTGATCTTCGTGACCGCGCATCTGCGCGACCACAGCGAACCGGACTGGCAGGCGCTCGCCGCGACGGGCATGACGCTCGCCATTTATATGGGCATGAGCCGGATCGAGTCGCTGTGCGCAACGCTCGTGGGGGCGCTCCCCACGACGACGCCCGCCGCTGTCGTGCAGTGGGCGGGCAGCGCGAACGAGCGGCGCGTAACGGGCACGCTCGGCACGATCGCGGCGCACGCTCATGCGGCAGGCCTCGGCAGCCCCGCTATCATCCTCGTGGGCAATGCAATTGGCGAGGCGGCTTCGTTCGCCATTTCGCCTGCGTCGTTCGGCGTGCATTCGCGCGAAGCGGATATTGAGGACCTGCGTCGACGCGCGTAAACGCGTTAGCGGCCCGTCGCTCACGCTCGGGCCGCACCCTGCTGTCTACCTAAGTCTTAGTTGCTTGCACTAGCCTGAGCGCCCTGCACGACAGCCGGCGCCATTGCCGCCTCCTGAGGCAGCGCCCATTCGAGCCAGCGTGCGCGATGCAGCACCACGAGTCCGAATGCGGCCGCCGCGATCACGCCGAACGTCGCGAAGCCCATCTGGTAGCTGCCGGTGCTCTCCTTGGCAATGCCCATGATGACCGGCAGATAGAAACCGCCGATCCCCCCCGCCGCGCCGATGATGCCCGACATCAACCCGGTGCGCCCCTGCCAGCGGCGCGGGACGAGCTGGAACGTCGCGCCGTTGCCGAGACCGAAGCACACGTAGGTGAACGCGAGCAGCGCAATGCCAGCGGCGAACGGCGGCATCCACAGCGCAAACGCGAAGTCGCACACCGAAATCGCGGCAAGCAGCACCACGAGCGCGCGCACGCCCGAAATGCGATCCGCGATCAGCCCGCCGAGCGGGCGCACCATCGCGCCGGTCAGCGCGAGCAGCGACATCACCACGCCGGCTTCGAGCTTCGGCACCTGGTAGAGGGAAATAAGCAGCGTCGAGATATAGGACGACATGCCGACGAAGCCGCCGAACGTGATGCTGTACACGAGCATCACGACCCACGTGTCGCCTTCGGTCAGCACCGCGCGATAGTGGCGCGGCAACACAGCAATGGCGAGCAGCGCGCCCAGCACCGGCAGCAGCAGCACACCGGTCCTGCCCGCGCCGAACAGGCCCGCGTGCACGGCAAGCACGAGCGCGATCAAACCAGCCAGCGTGATACCGAACGACCGCAATGCCTGCAGCGCGCTACCGGACTTCTGGCCGAGATCGCGAGCCCAGAAAGTCACAGCCGTCGCGGCGAGCGCGAGCAGCGGCAGCGCCGCGCCGGTGGCGCGCGCCCAACCGTAGTGGCTGGCGAGGCCCGGAAAGAGGAAGCCGTCGAGCACTGCGCCAATATTGCCGGCCGCGGCGAGGCCGAGCACGAGGCCCTGCACCTTCGGCGGATAGTTGCTGCCCGCCATGGGCAGCGCCACGGCGAAGCTGGCGCCGCCCACGCCGAGCAGCACGCCGAGCACGAGCAGCAAGGTATACGACGGCGTGCCCGGCATCATCAACAGCACGGCAGCGGGGATGGCGGAAAGCGCGATGCCCATCAGCGCAACACGGCGGCCATCGTAGGCCTGATAGAGATTGCCAAGCGTCACGCGCAAAATCGCCGCGCCGAGCACGGGCACGGCCACGAGCAGGCCCAGTTCGGCCGGCGTCATCGCAATGTCCTTCTGGATGAAAGGCGCGAGCGGGCCGAACATCACCCACACCGTGAAGCCAGTGTCGAAATACAGGAAACACGCGATCAGCGCGCGCCAGTTACCGCTCTTGAGCGAACTTACCAGGTCTTTCACGAGGTTCTCCCCAATGGTGGATCTCAACCCGCAACGCGGGCATGCATCCGTTGATTTCGGAATCCAGAATGTCGTTCGGGCGCGCTGTCACGCGTTTCGTGCTTGCCGACTACGCCCTGCACGAGCCTGTCCATCTCGCCTATCACGTGCGTCAGTTCTGCCGTGATCACCGCGAATTCGCGGCCGAACTGGCCGGCGCGTGCGGCAGCCACCCGTGCATTGAGCGCGACGATGTTCGCGCGCAGGGAAATGGCGGCAAGTTCATCGACAATGCCGGCCTGGCGCTTCGCCGCCGTGGCTTCCACGCTGCGCAATTCGTCCTGGTACGCCTGGGTAAGCGCTTGCAGCAGTTCGAGCAGCGGCGTGGCGGCGGCGGTGAGTTCCGTCACGGCTGACTCGCACACGCTATCGACCGTCGATGCACGGACAGAGCGCTCGAGGCACGCGCACGCGTGCGCGGCGAGTTTCATGAACGCGCGAATGCGCTCGTCGGCCTTGCGTGCGCCGAAATAGAGTTCGCGCAACGCCGTTGAGAACACGCCCGGAAAGTGATCGTCGCCCTCTACGAGCCGTGCGTGCGAAGCCGCAAACGTGTCGAGGCATTCGCGCGCGATGACGAGCGCGGCCGCGTCGCCGCGCAAGCCGAGCAGCGCATGCAGGACGACGCGCTGCGAAAGCATGCGCTGGCGCCCGGCCAGATTGATGAGCTCGCCGACGATTTCCGCAGAGAGGTCAGGTGTCGTTTCCCGCATGTTCATCTTTAGTAGTGCAAATCGCGTCGCCCAGGGTTTGCCAGACCAGGGCGCTTGGGCGAAGCGCATAAAAAAAGCGTCCCGAAGCGCACCCACGCACGCTGTGCCGTGGAGTGCCACTTCGGGACGCCGTTGCCCCGCACGATCGATTGATCCCGCGCACGGCGGGACGATGATGCAATTCGTTGGAGCCTTCATTGGCCCCGGTAGCGACAAAGCAATAGGTGTGCCACCCGCCTCGCAGGCAGCGCGCGCACCCCGCGAAACTGCCCTGCTGGTGCGGGTTTCACCGTTCACGCAGCGCGCGCGGCCCGCGAGGCCGAGACCGGGTGCGCGCCACCAATCGTGTGCTTCAGGTGACTGCTGCTGGTGCACTGCAGCGAAGCCCCGCACCATCGCCGGGCACTGTCTTGCCCTTCGGCTTGACCGCACTAAGCTGTAAGCGTGGATTGGGGGCCGCACTAGCGCGCATGCGCACGCGGCGTGGGAGGCGTCATGAAACCAACCGCAATTGCACTCGCGCTTGCATGGGTCGCCGTCGGCCTTGGCGCCCTCGTCATCTCGTCGGCGGCGCCCGTCGCGAATGAAGCGACGATCGCTATCGTCTCCGGCACCTACGGCAGCAACTGCGGCGCATCACACGGCAACGTCACACGCGATCTCGCCGAGCACTGCAACGGTTTGCGAACCTGCAGCTATCCGGTGTCGATGGTCGCCGCGCAATCAGGCGGCTGTCGCAATGACTATCTCGCCGAGTGGCGCTGCGGCGGTCATGAATTCCACAACGCTGCACTGGCCGCCGGTGCGGGCAACGGCGATCGACTCATTCTCAGTTGCGAGCCTTCGAGTGGTCCGGGGCATTGAGGTCTGCGAACAAGAATCAGAATCGCAGTCCGCATACGACGCGATTTTCAGCGCACTGCTAACCACATTCCTCGCTGGCCCAAAGCGGGCCGGACGTTCGTTGTCCCTTTTCACAGCGTGTAATAGACTCAATTCGACGGCACGCTCCGCACAACTCTTAGGCGACTGCAAACATCGTAGAGTTGTGCTCCCGGTCACGGGGTCATGCTGGAAAGGAGCGCAACGTCCGCGGACAGTTTCTCGTACCACCTGAAGTTCTGGCGGCCCTCGCCAGGACGCGATAGGAGCCAGGGCGCGTCTGAATTGCGCGCCCTGGCCAGCGAGGAGAGACAGACGATGCTGCTGCCCACTACATCAACGCCAAAGGCGCAGTCCCGGGATTTGCTCGATGTCCTGATCCGCGCCGCGCTCATTGCCGTCCTGGCGATGTTTTGCTTTCGCATCTTCGCCCCGTTCCTCGACCTCATGGTCTGGTCCGTGATTCTCGCGGTCACCCTTTATCCGCTGCAAATGAAACTGCAGCGCAGCTTCCCTCACAAGGATGGACTCATTGCCACGCTGATCATTCTCGTGGCATTCGGCGTGATCCTCGCGCCGACCTGGCTGCTTGGTGTAGCCGTGGCCGATTCGATCGACCATGTCATGAGTGTCGCGAAGAGCGGCACGTTTCATATACCGCCTCCCGCGGACTCGATCGCTCACTGGCCACTCGTTGGTCAGCGCGTGTACGACTTCTGGATGCAGGCGTCGACCGACATCACCGGTGTCGTGCAGCGGTTCGCGCCGCAACTGAAGGCGGCCGGCCTCGCGCTGCTCGGCACGGTCACCGGTCTTGGCGCCGCACTGCTGGTTTTCTTCGTAGCCCTGATCGTTGCGGGCATTCTCATGGCGCACGGCGACAAGGGCCATCGCAGCACGGTGCTGATCGCTTCGCGCGTTTCCGGCCCGGAAAACGGCCTGCAAATCGCCGAGCTTTGCACCGCCACGATTCGCGCGGTCGCCCAGGGCGTGGTGGGCATCGCGTTCATCCAGATGGTGTTGATCGGCATCGGCTTCATCGTGATGGGCATTCCCGGCGCAGGCCTGCTGGCGCTGGCCGTGCTGCTGATCGGCATCATGCAGTTGCCGGCCACGCTCATCACCGTGCCCGTCATTATCTTCGTGATTATGACGCAGGGCGTCAGCACGGCGACCATCGTCTTCTCCGTCTACGAGTTCGTTGCGGGTCTCGCCGACAACGTGCTCAAGCCGCTGCTGCTTGGCCGCGGCGTGGCGGTGCCGATGCCCGTGGTGCTGATCGGCGCGATTGGCGGTATGGTCACGGGCGGCGTGATCGGCCTTTTCATTGGTCCGGTGATGCTCGCCGTTGGCTATCAACTGTTTTGGCGCTGGGTGAAAGACCAGCCTCAACCCGAACGCGCACGAGAAGAACAGCAGGCTTGAGTCGCGAGGCCGCCCTGTGATCCTCTGCGAGCGCCCTTACTGGCTCCCGCTCGGCGCGTGCTGCCTAGGCACGCTACTGGGCGCATGCATGCGCGTGGGACCCGACTTTCAGCCGCAACACGAAAGCTGGAGCGAACATTGGAGCAGCGCGTCGATCGAGCAGGTCACGTCGGTCGCGACACAACCCAACGCGCAACCCGACGCGCGACAATGGTGGCGCGTATTTGGAGACGAAAATCTCGAACAGCTGATTGCCGCGGCCGATGCGAACAACGGCGACCTGAAGATCGCCGCATTGCGCGTGATCGAGGCACGCGCCCAGCTCGGCATCGCGCTCGCGGGGCGTTACCCGCAGGTGCAACAAGCCAACGCCGACGTGCTGGCCTCGGCGCGCAAGCGCCACGACGGTTTCGACCCGCGTTCGGGCGCGTACTTTCAATACGGTCTTGGCTTCAGCATCGGCTGGGAACTGGACTTCTGGGGACGCTTTAGCCGCGCGATCGAATCGGCCGACGCCTCGTTCTTCGCCGCCCAGGACAACCGCGAGGACGCGCTCGTCCTGGTTCACGCGCAGGTCGCGGACACCTATTTCACGCTGCGCACGACCGAAGCGCGTCTGCGGATTGCGCGCGAAAACGCGCAGTTGCAAAAGCGCAGTTACGACATCACGCAAAAGCTCTTCAAGAGCGGCGAAACCGACGAGCTCGATCTCCAGCAAGCGAAAACACAGTATCTCGGCACGCTGAGCAGCATTCCCGTGTTCGAGAGCCAGATCGCCGTAGCGCGCCACGCACTGTGCGGGCTGCTTGGGCGGCCGCCCGGCCCGCTGCCGGAACTCGATGTACAGCCGGCCAAGGCTGGCTTCGTCCCGCTCATCGACCACGCCGTGCTTCAGGATGTGCCCGCGAGGCTTTTGCTGCGCCGGCCGGACGTGCGCGCGGCGGAGCAGCAGATGGCCGCGCAGTCGGCGCTGATCGGCGTCGCCAAGGCCGATCTGTATCCCTCCGTTTCGCTGGTCGGCTCGCTCGTGTGGAGCGCCAGTTCGCTCGCAGGCGCGCCGAGCACGCTCGCCGTGGTGGGCGGCCCGAGCATCACATGGAACCTGTTCGATCACGGCCGCATCACGAACAACGTGCGCGTGCAGGATGCCCGCCTGCAGCAATTGATCGTCGCTTACCAGGAGACCGTGCGCGACGCGGCGCGCGAGGCCGACGACGCCGCAACGGCACTGAACGCGGCACTGCAGCGCGACACGATCCTGCACGACGCGCAGGGCGCGGCGCAGCGCTCGCTCACGCTCGCCAATACGATCTACCGCGAAGGGTACTCGGACTTCCAGCGCGTGCTCGACGCGCAGCGTGCACTCTCCGCGCAGCAGGACGCGTTCGTCGTCAATCGCGGCAACGCCGTGAGCAGCCTGATTGCGCTGTACAAGGCCGTGGACGGAGGCTGGGATCTGGAGCAGCAGCCGCTCATCGATCCCGCTACCCGCGCCCAAATGCAGCGACGCACGGACTGGGGCGACCTGCTCGACGAACCGCCATCGCCCTCCGCCGCGCAGAGTCCCGGCAATCAACCGGATGGGCCGACACGATGAGCGGCGCCTCCGAACCTTCGAAGCCGCCCCAGACGCCACCGGCTTCCGACTCCTCCGGCAAGGCACTCAAGTGGATCGTCATCCTGATCGTCATAAGCCTGCTCTGGTACCTGCTTGCCGATCGCTTCACGCCTTATACGCAGCAGGCGCGCATAGCGGCCTACGTCGTGCCCGTTGCGGCGGAAGTGTCGGGACGCGTGACGCGCGTGCTGGTGCACAACAACCAGGAGGTCAACGCGGGCGACGTGCTGTTCGAAATCGACAACGAGCAATACCGCATTGCCGCCGACCGCGCGCGCGCCGACCTCGAATCCACGCGCCGGCAAATCGGCGCGAGCACCGCCGGTATCGATTCGGCGCAGGCCTCATTGCGCGCGGCGCTCGCCAACGAGGTCAAGGCGCGCCAGGATAGCGACCGGCTGGAACGGCTGTACCGCGAAGACGAGGGCACGGTGTCGCTGCGGCGGCTCGAAGTGGCGCGCGCCACGCACGAGCAGGCGCAAAGCCAGGTCGAAGCCGCCCGGGCCGAAGTCGAACGCGCGCGCGAACAGCAAGGCGGCAACGAAGCGGAGAACGCGCAGTTGCGCAGCGCGGCGGGCGCACTCGAAAAGGCCGAACTCGATCTCGCCAATGCGCGCATTCGCGCGCGTTCGGCCGGCGTCATCACGGACCTGCGCACCGAAGTCGGCCAGTTCGCGGCGGCGGGCAATCCGGTCATGACACTCATCGCCATTCACGATGTCTGGGTCAGCGCGGACATGACCGAGAACAATCTGGGCCGCCTCCATGCGGGCACGCCGGTCGCCATCGCGCTGGACGCGCTGCCGGGCGAAGTGTTCGCCGGACGCATCCGCAGCATCGGCTATGGCGTGAGCGTTGGACAGAGCACGCCGCCTGGCACCCTGCCCACCGTACAGAATAGCCGCGACTGGCTGCGGCCCGCGCAACGCTTTCCCGTGATCGTCGAGTTCGACAGCGACGAGCGCGCACGACTGCGCAACGTTCGCGTGGGCGGGCAAGCCGAAGTAATGGCGTTTCCGAGCGCAGGCAACCCGCTCAATCCGCTCGGCCGCGTATTCCTGCGCGTGATGAGCTGGCTCTCCTACCTCTACTGAGCGCGCCTATGCAAACGAGCCCATCGCTTCCCGGCCGCCGCGCGCTACGCGTGGCCACTGGCACGGCGCTCACGCTTGCCGTCAGCTTCGCACTCGATTTTCCAATTCCCGTGATCGCGCCGGTGCTCGCCGTCTTTCTGCTGGCGACGCAGAACCAGCCGCTTTCGCTCAAGGCGGCACTCGGGCTCGCACTGGTCGTTGCGCTCACAACGGGCAGCGGCCTGTTGCTCGTCCCCGTGCTGCGCTATTACGCGTTCGCGGGCGTGCTGCTCGTCGGCCTTTGTCTCTTCCTTGCGTTTCGCGCCGGCCTGCGCGGCGGCAACAATCTCGTGGCGACGTTCCTCGCGGCGGGCCTCACGATGATTACCGCGGCAGGCGTGGCCGACCAGCAACTCGCCGCCACGGTGGTCGGTGCGCTTGTAAAAGGATTGCTGCTCGCCGTGCTCGTCTCGACCGTGAGTCACGCGCTGTTTCCCGAGCCCGGCGCCGCGGTTGCCGGCGCCAAACCCGCTGCGCGCGTCATGCCGCAGGAAACGGCGTCGCGCATCGCCTTGCAGGCCGCGCTCGTGGTTATGCCCGCCTGGCTGCTGGCGATGAACGACCCCGCGAACTACATGCCCATCATCATGAAGTCCGTGAGCCTCGGCAGGCAAAGCTGCACCACGTCGGCACGCGACGCGGCGCGTGAACTGCTCGGCGCCACGGCGCTCGGCGGGCTGCTCGCCGTCGCGTGCTGGTTTGCGCTCAGACTCTTTGTAAATATCTGGATGTTCTATCTCTGGATGCTGCTGTTCGGCTTGCTCGTGGCGCGCAAGCTCTATCGCATCCGCCCCACGCGCTACTCACCCGGCTTCTGGCTGAACAGTCTTGTCACCATGATCATTCTGCTGGGTCAGTCGGTACAGGACAGCGTGGCTGGCAAGGACGTTTTCCGCGCATTCGCCGTGCGCATGATGCTCTTTCTCGCCGTCACCGCTTACGCGTGCCTGATGCTGCAGATAGTCGAGCGTTTCGCACAGCGTGGCGCAGCGACGCTCAAAAGGAATACGCCATGAACAATGCGCCAGAAAGCGCGGACCATGCCCCGAAAGCACGCGAAATCCTGCTGGAATCGGGCCGGACCATCTGGTATATGCGTCTGCTTCTAGGCGGTCTGTTGCTGATATTCGTCATCCTGACGATTGGCATGTTCTATTTCGGCGGTGCCGTGGAGACGCTGAACCGCACCCCATCGCCGATGGGCGAGACCGTGTACTTCTGCGCGATCACGGCGCTGACCATCGGATACGGCGATGTGGTGCCGACCACCGCGTTCGGCCGTGTCGACGCGGTGCTGCTCGGACTGATCGGCCTCCTGTTTACCGGATTGATCGTCGCCGCCGCCGTGCGCGGCGTGCAGGAGGCCTCACGCCATGCGCGCAGTCGGGCGTGAGCCAGATTAAGCAAACTCGAGCAGGTGTAATCAGACCCAATCGGGCATCGGGACCCGGCAGGATCGAACATGACGAACACCACCGTCTGTTGGCTGCGACTGCGCATCGCGCTGGTAAAGACTGGCGTGGCGATGCTCGCGGCGGTGCTGCCCTGGCAAGCGCACGCGCAGAGCACGCCGGGCCAACTGACGAATCAAACAGTGATAGGCGGCAACGTCAAGCAGCATGCGGACGCCGTGCTGTCCATCATGACCTACACCACGGTTCCGGACGTTACCACCAGTTCGCTTTCGATCAACAACGGCGCCACCGGCAACCCAGGCTTTGGGCAAACACAGCTAGGCGGCGGCTTCACGCTGAGCCGGACGTTCCCTCTCTACATGGAAGGTACGCTCGCTTATAGCCGCTACGACCCGACGTTCATCGCGACCGACGGCGCCCAGCAGCGGGCGCTGCCCACGAGGTGGAATACCTTCAGCGGTACGGTGGGGCTTGGCTGGGACTTCCGCATCACCAACGAACTGGTGTTTCGCCCGATAATCAACGGCACGATTGGACGTGTTTCCAGCGATCTGCGAGTCGGACAAACGTTGTTCAACCATGTCACGGACAGCAATCTCCAGTTCCTCAATAACGGCTATCTGGACGCGTATGGCTATGGCGGTTCGCTCATGCTCGACTATGAGCACTACCGCGAAAACTACGAAATCGATGCGGAATTGCGCGCGACCGATATCTACCTGCGCAGTTTCGGCGGCAGTTCGGAAGCCGTTCAAGGTTCTGCCATGGCGCAGCAAGTGAGCCTCTGGACGCGCTGGCGCGCACCAACGGGCTGGCACGCGCTGGACAAACCGGTGCGCTACGTGCTGGAGTTCGCCTACTCGCATTACTTTGGCGACAGCGCCGGGGTGCTCGGCTTCAATGAACTCACATCGCTGGGCGTGGGTCTGGAACTCGACAGCAGCGCGTATCCCGTCATCATTACCCGTACGCGGGCAATGGTGCGCTATGTTTTTGGCCACAACGTGCGCGGTGTGTCGTTTGGCCTGGCGGTCAGCTTTTAGGATGTCGAACGATGGATACGCGTCAGGAGAATAGCGATGAGTCTACGAACTGAGCGGCAATTGCGCACAACGGCAGGTTCCGCAACGAGGCGTCTCGTGCTCGCAGGCGTTTGTGCCTGCCTGCTGCCACTGGCGGGATGTCCCTACTATGCGGTGCCCGCCGGCACTGTGGTCATGACGCCCGCCAGCTACGACCGGTCATTCGCCGCCGCAGCGGGCGCCATGCGTGACGAGGGACTCGCCATCACCGTGCAGGACCCCGGCACAGGCACGATTGCGGGGACGCTAGATGGCGGCACCATGACGGCGAACGTGCAGCAGCAATCCGACGGCAGCGTAGTCGTGAAGTTCGATACCGCCGACGCGCGCGATCCCACGCTGATTCACCGGGTCGTGAGCAGCTACGACCGGCGCATGGGGCGCTAGGCGGCTCGTGCGCGGTTGCTCCAGCGGCTAACGGGTTAGCGACGCTCGCCTCCGTGGCGACCGTAACAAAGAGCATGCAGCAACAACCGATCCTGGCGTGCCCGAGCTTCGACTGACTCAGCGCGCCGAGGTCACCGCACGCGACCGCCGCCGTTTGGATACCGCTTCCCCACCGGTTCGAATCGCATCGCGTTCGAGCGCAGGCGGCAATTCCACTTTCAATAGCTCTACCCACGCGCGAGTCTTCGCTTCGAGAAACTTTCTCGAAGGCATCGGCACATACACGCCTACGTCAGGCGCGCGCCACTGGGGCAGCACGTGCACGAGTTATCCGCTGCGTATCCGGTCCACCACGGCGAAGCCCGGCAGCAACGCAATGCCCAGGCCGCTGCACGCCGCCTGCCTCACCGCCTCGGGATGATCGCCCATCAGCGGCCCCACAGGCTGCATCGAATGCGTGGTCTTTCCGTCGGTCAGCTCCCAATGCGGCGTTGTCGACGGATTAACGAGGCGCAGGCACGCATGGTCCGCGAGATTCCCAACTGATTTTGGCGCGCCATGCCGCTTGAGGTAACCGGGCGCCGCGCAGAGCACACCGTTCACCTCGCCAAGCCGTTGCGCAACGAGACTCGAATCCGGCAGGCTGCGCGTGAGATACACGCTCACGTCCACACCTTCGGCCAACAGATTCGGCACGTACTGCGAAGCGCTGTACTCGACGGTCACCGCGGGGTACAGCGCGCAATACTTCGTCACGAGCGGCACCACATAGCGATCGCCGAAGCTCGCCATGCAGAGCACCCGCAGTCGCCCGGTTGGCTCGATACGCGCGCCGCTCACCTCGCCTTCGGCCTGCGTCACCAGCTCGAGAATCGTCCGGCACTGGTTCGCGTAGCGCTCACCCGCGCACGTGAGCGCCATGCGCCGCGTGGTTCGCTGGAGCAATCTCGTTTGCAAACGATTTTCCAGCTCGGAAACGAGCCTCGATACCTGCGCGGTCGTCAGTTCCATTTGCTCGGACGCCGCGGTGAAGCTCCCGGCATCGACGACACGCACGAACGCTGTCATCGCGTGCAGCAAGCCGAGATTCTTGCGCATGACGTAACAAATTTTCAGATCAGACGGTATTTTGCATGAAAGCCCAGTAGTTAGGATCAGTGCCTACGTCGATGAACGACGGTTACTGGTTCGATAGTGAGGTGATCCAAAATGAACGGCGCTGAAAGTCTGTTGCGTTCCCTGGTCGCAAGCGGTGTGGATGTGTGTTTCGGAAACCCCGGCACGTCCGAGATGCATTTCGTGGCGGCATTCGTTGTGCCCTTCGGCGCGCGGAGCGCCGCCGGAAGGATGAGCGCCTTGTCACTCCGTTTGACGGCGAGTGGTGACAGACGCTCCGGAGCCATTAACCATCTACGGCGAGATGTGAACCGTGGCAGGCATTAGCGGTTCGAGCGGCTTTCTTTGCCTGCTTTCTTGAACCTGTCCGCGTTTTTGTGGGCGAGGCAGTTTAAAAGAACGTTACCCTCGCGCCGTCGTGAATCGGTCGCCAAACAGGATGGCAAACTGGTTCATCGCGGATTTCCAGTCAAAGGTGGCCCGTACCGACTTGGCCAGCACGTTGCGTAGCGCTAGCCAGAGTAGTTTGATTGCAGCCTCGTCATTGGGGAAGTGGCCCCGCGTCTTGATGATCTTGCGAAGCTGCATGTTCAGACTTTCGATGGCGTTGGTCGTGTACACAACCCGCCGAATCTCGG
>NZ_JAMBPR010000041.1 GCF_024206475.1 Paraburkholderia sp. CNPSo 3274 | reverse complement strand
CATCCCTGCTTTGCCGAACCACCCTCAACCCTGAGTCTTTGTCAGCCATAGGTGTCCACCTCCAAATAGGTGGACACCTATGCTCCTCGCTCAGAGTCGCATTGGGTAGACGTCGATAATGGATCGCTTACGAACGAGCCCGACCCACGCGCCCGCCCCCGGTAACGCAGCCTGTCGCTGCAAGGCAATCACGCCCAGCGCAAACCCGCCCCAAATCGCCCGCATCCTGCCTCCTCGCAACGAGGGGGCTGAATGCACGGACCGCGTCAATCGCGCCGCGCTCAATGCACGTTGTGCACGCCACCCTGAAAACGATTATGCAGACGAAAGCGCCAGCCGCGGCAGCGCAGCCGCCGCGTTAGCCGTCGTGCCAAGTGCGAGTTCCTCGGGGCTCAAGCCCCTCAAGCCCGCGAGCACGGCGCCGATGCGCGGCACCTGGTCGGGCGCGTTGCGCTCGCGATAAAGCCAGGCGGGTGAGATATCCGGCGCATCGGTTTCCATGACGATTGCCTCGAGCGGCAACTGCTGCGCGAGCCTGCGGATCTGCAGCGCGCGCTCGAACGTCACATTGCCGCCGAAGCCCAGATGCATCCCCTGATCGATGAACGCTCGCGCCTGCTGGAAGCTGCCGTTGAACGCATGCGCGATACCGCTTTTCACACCGTTGCGGCGCAGCCCCTTGAGCACCTGATCCTGCGACTTGCGCACATGGCAGATCGCCGGCAAGTCGAACTCGCGCGCAAGGCGCAACTGGGCATCGTAGAAGTGCTGTTGACGGACATCGTCGAGCCCCGGCACAAAGTAATCGAGCCCGATCTCGCCGATGCCGACGAAGCGCGGATCATCGAGACTCGCCTCGATCTCGCGGCGCAACACTTCAAGGTCTTCGTCACGCGCCTGCGGCGTGTAGAGCGGGTGAATACCGAGCGCGTAAACCGCGCCGCCGGTGCGGTGCGCGAGCGCGCGCACCACCTCGAAGTTCTCGCGCGCCACCGCCGGGATCACGATGCGCGACACGCCCGCCGCGTGCGCCGCCGACGCGACCGCGTCGCGGTCAGCGTCGAACTCGGCGGCGTCGAGATGGCAGTGCGTGTCGATCCACATGGCGCTCACTCGCAGGAAGGCTCAGACCGGTACGACCGGTTCCTCGTGCAGCATGCCGTCGCGCAAGCGCACGATGCGGTCGCAACGCGCCGCGAGTTCAGAATCATGCGTGACGATCACGAAGCTCGTATCGAACTGGTCGGAGAGTTCGAGCATCAGGTTGAAGACATTGTCCGCTGTCGCGCCGTCGAGGTTGCCCGTGGGCTCGTCGGCGAGCACGCAGGCGGGCTTCGTCACGAGTGCGCGCGCGACGGCCACGCGCTGGCGCTCGCCGCCCGACAGCTCGCCCGGCCGGTTGCGCGCGCGATGCGAGAGGCCCACGCGTTCCAGGATCTGCATCGCCTCGGCACGCGCGGCTTCCTGCGTCATGCGGCGAATGCGCAGCGGCATTGCCACGTTGTCGAGCGCCGAAAACTCCGGCAGCAGATGATGGAACTGATAGACGAAGCCCAGCGCGCGATTGCGCAGTTCGTTGCGCTCGCGCTCGGATAGCTCGGTGAACGGCTTGCCGAGCACCGAGACCTTGCCCGCGCCCGGCTCGTCGAGTCCGCCGAGCACGTGCAGCAGCGTGCTTTTGCCCGAGCCCGACGCGCCAACCACAGCGAGCTTCTCGCCGCGCTTCACTTTCAGATCGGTGTCGTGCAGCACCTGCACGGCAAGCGGGCCCTGGCCAAACACCTTCGAGACGCCGTGCGCTTCCAGCACATACGGATAGTCACCAGCCGCCGCGATGAGCGATTGACGGTCATTCATAGCGCAGCGCCTCCGCGGGACGAACCTTGGCCGCGCGCCAGCTCGGATAGAGCGTGGCGAGCGCGGACAGCACGAACGCGATCGCGCCGATGCGCATCACGTCGGAAGCCACGAGTTCCGAAGGCAGCTCGCTGATGAAATAAACCGAAGGCGGCAAGAACTGGATGCCGAGCAAATGCTCGATCGCCGGCACGCTCCATGGAATGCTCCACGCGATCAGGCAACCGAGCGCGATGCCGATGGCCGTGCCGACGAAGCCGATCGTCACGCCCTGCACGACGAAGATCTTCATGATCGAACCCGGCTGCGCGCCGAGCGTGCGCAGGATTGCAATATCGGCCTGCTTGTTGGTGACGGTCATGACGAGAGACGAAACGAGATTGAACGCCGCGACCGCGATGATGAGCGTGAGAATGATGAACATCATGCGTTTTTCGATCTGCACGGCCGAGAACCAGGTCTTGTTCTGCTGCGTCCAGTCGCGGATATAGAGGTCGCCCGAGAGTGTATGCACGAGCTGGCGCGCCACCGCTGGCGCGCGCTGCATGTCCTTCAGACGCAGGCGCACGCCGCTTGGCGCGCCTAAGCGATAAAGCACTTCGGCGTCGCGGATGTTGGTGAGCGCGAGCGTGCTGTCGTACTCGTAGTGGCCCGACTCGAACACGCCCATCACCGTGAACTGCTTCAGGCGCGGCAACATGCCGGCCGGCGTGATCGAACCCTCGGGCGCGACGAGCGTGACCTTGTCGCCCACCGTCACGCCCAGGTTCACGGCGAGATCCGCGCCGAGCACGATGCCGAAGCTGCCGGGCGTGAGATCGTTCAGGCTGCCCGCCTTCATTTCCTTGCCGATGTCCGAAACCTGCGGCTCTTCGGAAGGCTCGATGCCGCGCAGCGCGACGCCGTTCACGCTGTCGCCGCGCGTAAGCAGCGCCTGGGCGTCCACGTAGGGCGCCGCGCCGATGACTTCGGGATTGGTCTTCGCTTCCTTCGCGGTGAGCTGCCAGTCGGGCATCGTGCCCGTGGGCGAAAAGATCTCGATGTGCGCGAGCACGGAGAGCATGCGGTCGCGCACGTCGCGCTGGAAGCCGTTCATCACCGAGAGCACGACGATCAGCGCCGCGACGCCGAGCGCGATGCCCGACATCGAAATGAGCGCGATGAACGAGATGAACCCGTTGCCGGTCGTGCGTTTGCCGGCGCGGGTGTAGCGCCAGCCTATCTGCCATTCGTAGGGAAGTTTCAAGCGAATCCTTTTGCGTCTTCGTTGCGCTCCGGCGCCGTATTGACCCTGGGGCCAGTGCGCCGGACGGCCGGAGAATATCGTGCCGGGTCGGGCGGCGATCAACCGCGAAGTTTGCCACACTGGCGGCGGGTCACGGATATTCGACGGAGTTCCCATGAACTTTCACGCGTGAGAACCCCACCGCCGGGAGGCGTTTGCCCGCCCTCTCCTTCGAGCCGCAATTCGCCCACAAGTGCCGCAGCGCGAGCATAACGGGCCGCTGCAGTGCCGTTGCGGCACGCCCGAGGGCCGCCCGACGCACGGAGCGCCGAAGTACAATGCGCACCATCATGCCCGCCGACCGACTCCATCTCCTCGTCCCGTTTGCCTTGCCCTCCGCGGCGGCCGCCTCCACCGCGCTCGCGGGCCTCGAATACCCGGCGCTCGCGAAACTGGTTGCGCGAGCGACACTCGGCGAACAGGTGATCGGCGAGGACTTCCAGCGCACGCTGCCGCACGAGCGCTGGGTCGCGCGCCAGTTCGGCGCGCTCGGTCCGGCGAGCGCGAACAACGCGACACCCGCGCCGGGCGCCGACGACGAAGCGCCGCTTGCGCCCTACATGCTGCTCGCCGATGGCGGCACGCCCGGCGACGCCACGTGGGCGTGCGTGCAGCCCGTGCATGTGCGCATCGCGCACGATCATCTGGTGCTGATCGACCCCGCCTCGCTGGAACTCGCCGACGCCGACGCCGCCACGCTCTACACCGTCGCCCGCCCGCTGATCGAAGAACTGGGCGTGCGCATCGAGGCACCCACACCGCAGCGCTGGTATCTCTCGTCGGATGCGTTCGGCACGCTCGCGGGCGCGTCGCCCTTGCGCGCGAGCGGCCGCAACATCGAGATCTGGCTGCCGCACGAGGCCCATTCGGGCCAGCGTTCGCGTGCCTGGATGAAGATGCAGAACGAAGTGCAGATGGCGTGGTTCGAGCATCCTGTGAACGAGGCACGCGAAGCGCGCGGGCTGCCCGCCGTCAATTCGATCTGGTTCCACGCGCAAGGCGCGCTGCGCACCGTCACGAGCCCGTATGCGCGCGTGCGCTCCGATGCGGCCGCCACGCGCGGCCTGGCACTCGCCGCGAAAGCGGAAGTTGGCGCTGCGCCCGCGACCTTCGCCGCGCTCGCAACCTCGCTCGACAATGGTTCGGGCACCGGCGCGACGCTCGTCGAACTCGATCCGTTCTCGGCGGCCTTCATCCAGCAGGACTGGGGCCGCTGGAACGCCGCGTTTGCTCAACTGGAGCGCGACTGGTTCGCGCCCGCCCTCACGGCGCTCCAAACGGGCGCGCTCGGTACGCTCGACCTCACGTTGTGCGGCGACACCGGCTCGGTCACGCTGTCCATCACGCGCGGCGATTTACGCAAGTTCTGGCGACGCCGCCTGTTCGCGTCGCTCTTTATCGAATGATCTCCGAATGACCTCTTTTTTCCGCGCTCACGCATGACCCAAATCGTCACCCGCGCCTGCTCGCCCGCCGACACCGAAGCGCTCGTGCGCCACGGCCTGCATCCGGTGCTCGCGCGCCTCTACGCCTCGCGCGGCGTTTGCCAGCCCGACGAGATCGAAACCGGCCTCGCGCGCCTCATCCCGCCCATGGGTATGAAGGGCATCGACGAGGCCGCCACGCTGCTCGCCGACGCGCTCGAAGCGGAGTGCCGCATGCTCGTGGTCGCCGACTACGACTGCGACGGCGCGACGGCCTGCGCCGTGGCCGTACGCGGCCTGCGCATGTTCGGCGCGCAGATCGACTATCTGGTGCCGAACCGTTTCGAGTATGGCTACGGCCTCACGCCGGAGATCGTCGCCCTCGCCGCCCAAGGTAAAGGCGGCCCACCCGACGTCCTGATCACGGTGGACAACGGCATCGCCAGCGTGGAAGGCGTCGAAGCCGCCAACGCGCTCGGCATCGAGGTGCTCGTGACCGACCACCACCTGCCCGGCGACACGCTCCCCGACGCGCGCGCCATCGTCAATCCGAACCAGCCGGGCTGCGAGTTTCCGAGCAAGTGCATCGCGGGTGTGGGCGTGATGTTCTATACCCTGCTAGCGCTGCGCGCGGAATTGCGCAAACGCGGCGCATTCAGCGATGGCAAGCCGGAGCCGCGCCTCGACGGCCTGCTCGATCTCGTCGCGCTCGGCACCGTCGCCGACGTCGTGAAGCTCGACTGCAACAACCGCGTGCTGGTCGCGCAAGGCTTGCAGCGCGTGCGCAACGGCCGCATGCAGCCGGGCATCGCGGCGCTCTTTCGCGCTGCGGGCCGCGACGCGAAAAGCGCGTCGGGCTTCGACTTCGGCTTCGCGCTCGGCCCGCGCCTGAATGCGGCCGGCCGGCTCTCGGACATGTCGCTCGGCATCGAGTGCCTGACCACCGACGACGTGGGCCGCGCCTGGGAACTGGCGCAGCAGCTCGAGGGCATGAACCGCGAGCGCCGCGAGATCGAAGCCGGCATGCAGCAGCAGGCGCTAGCCGATCTCGCCGACGTCGATCCGCAGGGCAAAGCCACGCTCACGCTGTTCAACGAAGGCTGGCACCAGGGCGTGATCGGCATCGTCGCGGGACGGCTCAAGGAGCGCTTCCACCGCCCCTCGTTCACCTTCGCGCCTGCCGACGACGGCGGCGAACTCGTGAAGGGCTCGGGCCGTTCGATCCCCGGTTTCCATCTGCGCGACGCGGTCGATCTGATCAGCAAGCGCGAGCCCGGTCTGATCCAGAAGTTCGGCGGCCACGCGATGGCCGCGGGTATGACGATCGCCGCGGCGGACGTGCCGCGCTTTGCTGCCGCCTTCGAGCGCGTGGGCCGCGAATGGCTCACCGAAGAGGCGCTCGCGCGCATTGTCGAAACCGACGGCGATCTCGAAGACGCCTACTTCACGCCCGATTTCGTGGAGATGCTCGACGCCGCCGTGTGGGGCCAGGGCTTCCCAGCGCCCGTATTCTCGGGCGAATTCGAGGTGGCCTCGCAGGCGCTCGTGAAGGACAAGCACCTCAAGCTGCAACTGCTGCGCGGACGCCAACGCTTCAACGCGATCTGGTTCAACCACACGGAATCGCTGCCGCAGCACACCACGGTCGCCTACCGGCTCGTGCGCGACACCTGGAATGGCGTGTCGCGCGTGCAGCTCGTGGTGGAGCACGCTGCGCTCTGAACCCGCTTTGAGCTCCGGAGTGCGGGCCGCCCGAACAGCCCGCGCCGCCCTTGATCCGGGTCCAATCGGCTATAATTCAATGTTTTACACGCCGGATCACGACACAAATGGAAGCGGAACGTCTCAACGCGATCGAAGCCCTTTTGGCGGACCTGCGCACGCGCGCGGGCGAGCTACGGGGGTATCTTTGACTACGATGTAAAAGCCCGACGGCTCGTCGAAGTCAACAGCGAACTCGAAGACCCCAACGTCTGGAACGACTCCAAGCACGCCCAGGGTCTCGGCAAGGAAAAGAAGCTGCTCGAGGGCGTGGTGCACGTGCTCGACGGCATCGAGAACGACACGCGCGACACTCAGGATCTCTTCGAGATGGCCCGCGAAGAAGGCGATGAGGACACGCTCGTCGCCATCGAAACCGACGCTCAGGCGATCGAAGCGCGCGTCGCCGACGTCGAGTTTCGCCGCATGTTCGCGAACCCGGCCGATCCGAACAACGCGTTCATCGACATCCAGGCCGGCGCCGGCGGCACCGAGGCCTGCGACTGGGCGTCCATGCTGCTGCGCCAGTACGTGCGCTACTGCGAGCGCAAAGGCTTCAAGACCGAAGTGCTCGAAGAATCCGAAGGCGACGTGGCCGGCATCAAGAGCGCGACGATCAAGGTCGAAGGCGAATACGCCTACGGCTTTCTGCGTACCGAAACCGGCATTCACCGCCTCGTGCGCAAGTCGCCGTTCGACTCGTCGGGCGGCCGTCATACGTCGTTCTCGTCGGTGTTCGTGTATCCGGAAATCGACGACTCGTTCGAGATCGAAGTCAATCCGGCCGATCTGCGCATCGACACGTATCGCGCGTCGGGCGCGGGCGGTCAGCACATCAACAAGACCGACTCTGCCGTGCGTATCACGCACGTCCCGTCGGGCATCGTCGTGCAGTGCCAGAACGACCGATCGCAGCACCGCAATCGCGCCGAAGCCATGGCCATGCTGAAGTCGCGCCTGTACGAAGCCGAAATGCGCAAGCGCCAGTCGGAACAGGACAAGCTCGAAGCGGGCAAGTCGGACGTGGGCTGGGGCCACCAGATCCGCTCCTACGTGCTCGACAACAGCCGTATCAAGGATCTGCGCACCAACGTCGAAATCAGCAACACCAAGGCCGTGCTCGACGGCGATCTCGACGCCTTCATCAGCGCGAGCCTGAAACAGGGCGTATAAGCTTCCCGCACGCCGCGGGCGCTGCAGAACACCGCATGCCGCCCTCTCCTGCTGCGCCGCCCGCTTCGACTGCGAGGTGTGCGACGCGCAGCAGGAACCGAAGTCCGCTTATCTGCGCGCGATGCGCGCCGTGTCCCGCGAAGGACCATGCCGGGGCCGCCGCCCCGAAAACTCGCCGAAACACCTGCGAATCAAAGAACTCCGAGCCATCATGACCGAACCGACCCAGCAGAACGCGCCCAGCGCCGCGCCCGAACTCGACGACAACCAGATCATCGCCGAGCGCCGCGAGAAACTGCGCGCGCTGCGCGAGGCAGGCGTCGCCTATCCGAACGACTTCCGCCCCACCCACCACGCCGCCGACCTGGCGCGCGACTACGCCGACACCGACAAGGAAGCGCTCGAAGCCAGGCCGCTCGAAGTGTCGATCGCAGGCCGCATGATGCTCAAGCGCGTGATGGGCAAGGCGAGCTTCGCCACGGTGCGCGACGGCTCGGGCCAGATCCAGTTCTTCATCACGCCCGCCGACGTGGGCGAAGCAACCTACGACGCGTTCAAGAAGTGGGACCTCGGTGACATCGTCGCGGCCAAGGGTGTGTTGTTTCGCACCAACAAGGGCGAGCTGTCGGTGCGCTGCACGGAACTGCGCCTGCTCTCGAAGTCGCTGCGTCCGCTGCCGGACAAGTTCCACGGCCTCTCGGACCAGGAAATGCGCTACCGCCAGCGCTACGTCGACCTGATCGTCACGCCCGAAGCGCGCGATACCTTCGTCGCGCGCACGAAGGCGATCTCCTCGGTGCGCCGCTTCATGGCCGACTCGGGCTTCATGGAAGTCGAAACGCCGATGCTGCACCCGATCCCGGGCGGCGCGGCTGCGAAGCCGTTCGTCACGCACCACAATGCGCTCGACATGCAGATGTTCATGCGCATCGCGCCCGAGCTGTATCTCAAGCGCCTGGTCGTGGGCGGCTTCGAACGCGTGTTCGAGATCAACCGGAATTTCCGTAACGAAGGCGTTTCGCCGCGTCACAATCCGGAATTTACGATGATGGAGTTCTACGCCGCGTACACCGACTACACGTGGCTCATGGACTTCACCGAGCAGCTGATCCGCCAGGCCGCCATCGACGCGAGCGGCACCGCCGTGCTGACGTATCAGGGCCGCGAACTCGACCTCTCGAAGCCGTTCCATCGCTTGACGATCGTGCAGGCGATCCAGAAGTACGCGCCGCAATACACGAACGAGCAGCTCGCCGAAGCCGCCTTCCTGCGCGCTGAACTCAAGAAGTTCGGCGTGGACGCAAACCAGCCGGCGTTCCTGAACGCGGGGGTGGGCTCGCTCCAACTGGCGCTCTTCGAAGAGACGGCCGAGTCGCAGCTGTGGGAGCCGACCTACATCATCGACTACCCCGTCGAAGTCTCGCCGCTCGCGCGCGCCTCGGACACGCTGCCGGGCATCACCGAGCGCTTCGAGCTGTTCATCACGGGCCGCGAGATCGCCAACGGCTTCTCGGAACTGAACGATCCGGAAGACCAGGCCGCGCGCTTCAAGAAGCAGGTCGAACAAAAGGACGCCGGCGACGAAGAAGCGATGTTCTACGACGCCGACTACATCCGCGCGCTCGAATACGGCATGCCTCCGACGGGCGGCTGCGGCATCGGCATCGACCGTCTGATCATGCTACTCACGGACAGCGCAAGCATCCGCGACGTGATCCTCTTCCCGCATCTGCGCCGCGAAGACTGAGCGGAACATTGCCTGACATGACGGGGCGCATGCGGTTCATACCGTATGCGCCCCGTTTCTTTGTGGCATCTCGGCGCACACGTTTGTAACCATCGGTAAAATCTGGCGGCGAGCGCAACGGCCGGGACGGGTACGTCAGTTGCGTCCGTGTGGAAAACCGCGCTGTGCAACGCTGCGCGACGGCCGCGCCCTTAGCGTCTGCCCGCACTCACTGCGCGGGGTTACAAATTGAAACGCCCACAGAATTGGATTGGCTCAAACTGGGCCTCACAAGAGAGCCAACTCTGCCAAAGACGGAGCCTGTCATGAACACAACCGATCCGACCACACCGAAACGCCGCCTCCATCCGCTGATCGCAACCGCGGCGGCAGCCGTCATCGTCGCGAGCCTTGCGGCCACTGCGGCCATCACCGGCGTTTTCCCGAAAGCTTCCAGCACCACCGAACAAAGTGCCCAGGTTCAGACGGGCCAGACGGCCATGACGGCTTCACAGCCGCCGGCGGTCGACTCGACAAAGCCGGTGCAGGCCTCGCAGTATGCGCAGAACGGCCAGGATGCGCCCGCCGAGCCGCAACCGGCGCCGCCACAGGCTCAAGAGCAAGCGGCCGTGCCCGTCGCCCCGGCGCAGCAGTATGGTCAACAGCCTGCCCAGTCGCCGCAGCCTTCGCAGCCTTCGCAGCAGCAATACGCGCAGGAAGCGCCGCCCGCCCAGCCCGCGTGTTCGACGTGCGGCACGGTCGTCGCGATTTCCGAGGTCAAGCATGAAGGCCACGGCACCGGTATCGGCGCAGTAGGCGGCGCGGTGGCGGGTGGCGTGGTCGGCAACCAGTTCGGCTCGGGTAACGGCCGCACGGCCATGACGCTGCTTGGCGCACTGGGTGGCGGCTTCGCGGGCAACTCGGTCGAAAAACACCTGCGCAGCACGACGAGTTATTCGGTGCGTGTGCGCATGGAGAACGGCAAGACGCGCTACTTCACGTATCACGATGCGCCGCCGTTCCAGCAAGGCGAGCGCGTACGTGTAGAGAACGGCACGCTGGTCGCGGGTTGATTGCGCCGAAGCTGGCAGCGCAATAAAAAAGGCGATTTGCCGTATTGGCAAATCGCCTTTTTCTCGTCTGCTTCCCGGGGCGTGCCGGGAATCAGTAGTCCGCGTCTTCGATCCACGCGGCCTGGATCGCTTCGAGAATCTTTTCGTTCGAGCGCTCGGGGTCGTCGTCGAAACCGTCGAGCTGGGTGATCCAGCGGTGCAGATCAGTGAAGCGCACATACTGCGGATCCACTTCTGGATGGGTGTCCGTCAAGGCCATCGCGATGTCCTGCGTATCGGTCCATTTCATGGCTGCGCGCTCCTCCTGATGTTCAATGGCTCAGTGGTTTTCCTTCGCGTGGTTGATCGAGTAACGCGGAATCTCGACCACCAGGTCGTCGTTCTCGGGCACGATGGCCTGACACGACAGCCGCGACGTCGGCTCGAGGCCCCACGCCTTGTCGAGGAGATCGTCTTCGTCTTCCTCGGAAGGCACGAGCGCATCGAAACCCTCGCGCACGATCACGTGACAGGTCGTGCAGGCGCACGACTTTTCACATGCGTGCTCGATTTCGATGCCGTGTTCGAGCAGCGCGTCGCACACGCTCTCACCCGGCTTGGCGTCGATGACCGCGCCTTCAGGGCACAGTTCGACATGGGGCAGCACCACGATTTGAGGCATTGTGATTTCCGTATCCAATAACTTTCATATCGGGCGCATGCCCCGCCTCCGACGGCGGCATGTGCCCATTCTACTGTTGGTGCGCGCTCTGCCACATCGGGAAAGCACGCACGCGAGCGCCGTTTGCTAACGACGCGTTCGCCTTTAAGCTGTTGAGGTTTTAGCCGCGCCTTTAGCCGATCTCGTCGAGCTTCTTGCCCGCCAGCGCGCGCTTGATGCCCTTGTCCATACGGCGCGCGGCAAACTCGTCGGTGCCTTCGGAAAGCGCCTTCGTGGCGGCTTCGATCGCGCCGGCGTCCTCGCCCTGTGCGACTTGCGCGAGCGCGGAGATCAACGCGTCGACTTGCACGCGCTCGGCTTCGTCGAGCAGTTCGCCATCGGCGCCCAAAGCGGCATTCGTCGCTTCGATGATGCGTTGCGCCTCGACCTGCGCCTCGCGCAGCGCGCGGGCATGCATGTCGACTTCGGCGGTCTTGAAGCTGTCTTCGAGCATGCGGGCCACGTCGTCGTCGGCGAGACCGTATGACGGCTTCACCACCACCGAGGCCTCCACGCCCGAAAGCTGCTCGCGCGCGAACACGGACAAGAGACCGTCCGCATCCACCTGGTAAGTCACGCGAATGCGCGCTGCGCCCGCCACCATCGGCGGAATGCCGCGCAGCTCGAAACGCGCGAGCGAGCGGCAGTCGGCGACGAGTTCGCGTTCGCCCTGCACCACGTGAATCGCCATGGCCGTCTGGCCGTCCTTGAAGGTCGTGAAGTCCTGCGCGCGCGCGACCGGAATGGTCGAATTGCGCGGGATGATCTTCTCGACGAGGCCCCCCATCGTCTCCACGCCGAGCGAGAGCGGTATGACGTCGAGCAGCAGCCAGTCGTCCTCGCCGCCGCGGTTGCCTGCGAGCAGGTCGGCCTGGATCGCAGCGCCGAGCGCGACGACCCGATCCGGGTCCAGATTCGTGAGCGGCGCCTGGCCGAAGTGTTGCTCCACGGCGCGGCGGATCACAGGCATGCGCGTCGCGCCGCCAACCAGCACCACGCCCTTCACGTCCTTCGCGGCCACCTTCGCGTCGCGCAGCGCCTTCTTCGTCGGCGTGAGCGTGCGCTGCACGAGCGCTTGCGTGAGGGCTTCGAAGCGCGGCTCGTCGATCGTCAGTGCGATCTCCTTGCCGCTCGACAGGGTCGCCTCGATGCGCGCCTCGGGCGCGGACGAGAGCGCTTCCTTCGCATCGCGCACGCGGTCGAGCAACAGGCGCACGTCTTCGGGCGCGAGCGTCGCGCGCTCGATGCCGGACTGATCCAGCGCCCAGGCAAAAAGCGCGTGGTCGAAATCGTCGCCGCCGAGCGCCGAATCGCCGCCGGCCGCCAGCACTTCGAACACGCCCTTCGTGAGCTTGAGAATCGACAGGTCGAAGGTGCCGCCGCCGAGATCGTAGACCGCGTAGAGGCCTTCGGCGCCGTTATCGAGCCCATACGCGATCGCCGCCGCGGTCGGCTCGTTGAGCAGACGCAGCACGTTCAGGCCCGCGAGACGCGCCGCGTCCTTGGTCGCCTGGCGCTGCGCTTCGTCGAAGTAGGCCGGCACCGTGATGACGGCGCCGACGAGCTCGTCGCCGAGCGTGTCTTCGGCGCGCTGGCGCAGCGTCGCGAGAATTTCCGCCGAGACTTCGACGGGGCTCTTCACGCCGTCCACGGTCTGGATTTGCACCATGCCCGGCGCGTCGACGAAGTCGTACGGTGCGTTGGCCGCGCCTTCGACCTCGGACTTGCCGCGGCCCATGAAGCGCTTGACCGAGACGATCGTGTTACGCGGGTCGGTGGCGGCTTGCGCCTTCGCCATGCGGCCGATACGGCGGCCGCCATTCGCGAGATAACGCACGACCGAGGGCAGCAGCATGTGCCCGTCTTCGTCGGGCAGCACGTCGGGCACGCCGCTGCGCACCGCAGCGACCAGCGAGTTCGTCGTGCCGAGGTCGATGCCGACGGCGAGTCGCCGCTGATGCGGCGCCGGCGCCATGCCGGGTTCGGAGATTTGCAGTAAGGCCATCTGTGTAATCTGCTTTTTAACCTGATGGGCGCGAGCGCCCGATATCCGTTTCAGCGCTCAGTTTCAGCCTTCGAGCCGCTCGATCTGCGAGTCGATCTCGCCCGCCACGCGCTCGATGAACATGAGCTGGCGCACCGCCTCGGCCGCGGGCTGGTTCGAGCCGCTGTCGAGCAGCGCCGCGAGCTTCGTGAAGCGCACGCGTTCGTCGTCGCGCAGCTCGCCCGCGAGCGCATCGAGCGCATCGATGTTCTTCGCGCCGACCGCGTCTTCGATCGCCTCGCGCCACTCCATCTGCTGCATGAGGAACGCGGGCTCCATCGCGGTGTTGTTCTCCGCGCCAACGTCGATGCCGCGCAGATGCAGCAGATACTTCGCGCGCTTGAGCGGATCGCGCAGCGTCTGATACGCCTCGTTCGTGCGCGTGGCCCATTGCATGGCGATGCGCTTTTGCGCCTCGCCCGCCGCGGCGAAGCGATCGGGATGCACCTGCGCCTGCACCGTGCGCCAGGCATGGTCGAGCGCGTTCGCGTCGATCGCGAACTGCTCGGGCAGGCCGAACAGCACGAAGTGGCTGTCGGAGAGCGACCGGGAAGGCGTGGAAGGCGTGCTCATCGGCTGGAACGTTCTTGTGGGGCTATGAGGGGCTGAGAGGGACTAACAGCCGCGGCCGTCAAAATCAAAAAGGCGGCACAGGCCGCCTTTTCACCGCTCTACGCGGGCTCAAACGCGGAAGGACTCGCCGCAGCCGCACTCGTCCTTCACATTCGGGTTGTTGAACCGGAAGCCTTCGTTCAGGCCTTCGCGCACGAAGTCGAGCTGCGTGCCGTCGATATAGGCCAGACTCTTCGGGTCGACGATGACCTTCACGCCGTGGCTCTCGAAGACGTTGTCCTCAGCCGCGAGTTCGTCAACGTACTCGAGCTTGTACGCGAGCCCCGAGCAGCCCGTCGTGCGCACGCCAAGACGCAGGCCCACGCCCTTGCCGCGACGGCTCAGGTACTTTTGCACGTGCTGTGCCGCTTTTTCAGTCAACGTAATTGCCATAGCATCTTCGCCGCGCCTCGCGCCGCCGGTTGGGCTTTCGCCGTCCCTTGCGTCGCGACGCAACCCTGCTGCATCCAGAATCGTTAGTCCCAAAGCGCCGCACCTGTGGGTCCGGCGCCGTCCTGCATCCGCTGCTGCGCTTTACGCCGCGTCGGCCTTCGCTTCGGTCGTGTGACGCTGGCGATAGTCCGCTACCGCTGCCTTGATCGCGTCTTCCGCGAGAATCGAGCAGTGGATCTTCACCGGCGGCAGCGCCAGTTCTTCGGCGATCTGCGTGTTCTTGATGTCGAGCGCCTGGTCGAGCGTCTTGCCCTTCACCCACTCGGTCACGAGCGAACTCGAAGCGATCGCCGAGCCGCAGCCGTAGGTCTTGAACTTCGCGTCTTCGATCACGCCGTCCGCGCCCACGCGAATCTGCAGCTTCATCACGTCGCCGCACGCCGGCGCGCCGACCATGCCGGTGCCCACTGCGTCGTCGTCCTTCGAGAACGAGCCAACGTTACGCGGGTTTTCGTAGTGGTCCAGAACCTTGTCGCTATATGCCATGATCACACTCCTTCAATTCGTTGGCCGCGCTGCACGCAGTTGACTGCTCATTGCGCTGCGGCCGGTTCGTTATTCGCTGATGACTGCGCGGCTTTAGTGCGCTGCCCACTGGATGGTCGACAGGTCAATGCCGTCCTGGTGCATTTCCCACAGCGGCGAAAGCTCGCGCAGCTTGGCGATCTTCGTCTTCAGCAGGTTGATCACGTAGTCCACGTCCTGTTCCGTCGTGAAACGGCCCACCGTGAAGCGGATCGAGCTATGCGCCAGCTCGTCGTTGCGGCCGAGCGCGCGCAGCACGTACGACGGCTCGAGCGATGCAGAGGTGCACGCCGAACCCGACGACACCGCCACGTCCTTCACCGCCATGATCAGCGACTCGCCTTCGACGAAGTTGAAGCTGATGTTCAGGTTGTGCGGGACACGCTGTTCCATGTCGCCGTTCACGTAGGTCTCTTCGATTTCCTTCAGGCCGCGCAGGAGCTTGTCGCGCAGCATGCGCACGCGCTCGTTTTCCGTGGCCATCTCTTCACGCGCGATGCGGAACGCTTCGCCCATGCCGACGATCTGGTGCGTGGCCAGCGTGCCCGAGCGCATGCCGCGCTCGTGGCCGCCACCGTGCATCTGCGCTTCGATGCGCACGCGCGGCTTGCGGCGCACGTACAGCGCGCCAATGCCCTTCGGGCCGTAGGTCTTGTGCGCCGAGAACGACATCAGGTCGACCTTGAGCTTTTGCAGGTCGATGGGCGCCTTGCCCGTGGACTGCGCAGCGTCGACGTGGAAAATGATGCCCTTCTCGCGGCAGATTTCGCCGATCGTCGCGATGTCCTGGATCACGCCGATCTCGTTGTTCACGTGCATGACGGAAACGAGGATTGTGTCGGGGCGCAGCGCGGCCTTGAACGCTTCGAGGTCGATCAGACCATCGTCCTTGACGTCCAGATACGTGACTTCGTAGCCTTCGCGCTCGAGCTCGCGGCAGGTGTCGAGCACGGCCTTGTGCTCGGTCTTCACCGTGATGAGGTGCTTGCCCTTACTCTTGTAGAAGTGCGCGGCGCCCTTGATCGCGAGGTTGTCCGATTCGGTCGCGCCGGAGGTCCAGATGATTTCGCGCGGGTCGGCGTTGACGAGCGCGGCGACCTGCTCGCGCGCTTCTTCGACCGCGCGCTCCGCATCCCAGCCATAGGCGTGGCTGCGCGACGCCGGATTGCCGAACTGCTCGCGCAGATACGGAATCATCTTGTCCACCACGCGCGGGTCGACGGGGGTCGTCGCGCTGTAGTCCATGTAAATGGGCAGGTGGGGAATGTCGTTATTCATCTATCGCTCCGGGGAATCTTGTGTGCTGCGCTGTACTGTCTGTTTTGCAAACTGCGGCGTTCTGTCGGCGCTCGAAGGACTTACGAACCCGCCATGTTGAAGATCGAGTTCGGACCCAGCGGCACCGCCCTGACCGGCTCCACCGCCGGCGCCTCGGCGCGGCGGTCGCGCAGGACGGCGGGCGCGGCGCCTTCGCGGGCGCGCTGCTTGTCCACCAGATCCTTGAGCGATACGGAATCGAGGTACTCGACCATTTTCTGGTTCAGCGTCGACCAGAGTTCGTGCGTCATGCAGTGACCGTCGTGCTGCTTGGTGCCCTCGCAGGCGCCTTTGCCGCCGCACTGGGTGGCGTCGAGCGGCTCGTCCACGGCAATAATGATGTCCGCGACCGTGACGTCCTCCGCGCGGCGCGCGAGGTTGTACCCGCCGCCCGGCCCACGGACCGACTCGACGATTTCATGACGGCGCAGCTTGCCGAACAGCTGTTCGAGGTACGACAGCGAGATGTGTTGCCGCTGGCTGATACCCGCAAGCGTCACCGGGCCCTGCTCCTGGCGCAGTGCCAGGTCAATCATCGCCGTGACGGCGAAACGGCCTTTGGTGGTGAGTCTCATGATGTATGGGAACCGCAATTCTCGACAATTTTCGTCAAGTATAAATACATGACTAGTTTAGTCAAGTATCAACGTCGCCAATTGGGTTATTAGGCGCGCAGCGAATCGCAAAAATGACGCGATTTCTGCATCCGGCAGAGTCGCGCCGCTCATTTCAATCCGCCAGTTGCGGACGCAATGCGGCGAGCAGACCCGCACAGGCGGCCTCGCATTGATCGAGCACCATTTCGAAGCCCGCATCGCCGCCGAAATAGGGGTCGACCACTACCCGCGCTTCGGCCAGCGGCGCGAATTCCATCAGCAGGCGGATCTTGTCGCGCTCGCTCGCCGGGCAGACGCCGTGAAGCGCGGTGACATTGGCGTAGTCCATCGCCACGATCAGGTCGAAACGGCGAAAATCTTCGGCGGCGATCTGCCGGGCGCGCAACGGCGCGAGCGCGTAGCCGCGCAGACCGCCCGCGCGCTGAGCGCGCTCGTCGGGCGCCTCGCCGATGTGCCAGTCACCCGTCCCCGCCGAATCGACCTCGACGCGCCCCGCCAGCCCCGCTTCATCCACGAGGCGCAGCATCACGGCCTCGGCCGTGGGCGAGCGGCAGATATTGCCAAGACAAACGAAGCAGACGGAAACCTTTTTCATTCGTGGGGGCTGGAGTAGCGGAACGCGTTCAGCGCGCGGCGGCGAATCTCAAATTATACAAAGCGCACGAGGCGCGTGCTGCGCGGCGCGTTGGCGCCAGCGCGATCATCAGATCGCGTTCGACCGCGGCAGCGTCGCGATGCCGTTCATCGCCTTCACCGGCGTCTTGCCTTCGCTGCCCACGAGGCCATACGACACGGCGCGCGCGAGTTCTGCCGTGACCTGATCGGCGGCGAGCGGCATTTGCTGCTCGGCGGTCTTCCATGCATGGACCCATGCGATCACCGCGAGCGGCAGGATCAACGCCAGCGGCCAGTACACCGTTATTTTCTTTCTCATGATGTGACTCTCTATCGACTGTGAAGCGACAGGTGCGGACGCACTATCGCCAGTCGAGATGATATAGAGAGTCGCAATCAGGAAAAACCCGGTCCGGACGAATACACTGTTGCGCCAGCTTAAATAGTCGGCGACCTGGACTTGACGGATGCGCGCACGTCAGGCCGGTTCAGAGCGCTTTGTCGTGTCCAGATGCGTGTGCCGCGCCGCGTACAACTCGCGAAACGTGCGACCGACTGGCGCGGGCATATCGCGCCCGTTGGTCCAGCCGCGCGCGAATGGCAGCCTGCGAATGAGCCGGGTCTGCCCGCCCATGCGCTCGAGTATCCGCACGCCGAGTTTGGTGAGCAGCGCGTAGGCCGTTGGGTGAAGCGCGAGCCAGCCCCACGCTGCGAGCGCCGCGCGCTCGCGCAACGGGCGCAGATGCCGCTCCGTCTGCTTCTCGCGCAGTTTGCGCAGCAAGTCCGAAAGCGGAATGCCCACCGGGCAGACGCTATTGCACTCGCCGCAGAGCGTAGCGGCCTGCGGAAGATCGAGCGTCTTTTCGATACCGACGTAGCTTGGCGTGAGCACGGAGCCCATTGGCCCCGGGTAGACCCAGCCGTACGCGTGACCGCCCACCTTCTGATAGACCGGGCAGTGGTTCATGCACGCCCCGCAACGGATGCAGCGCAGCATCTCCTGGAATTCGCCGCCGATCAGGCCAGTGCGGCCGCCGTCCACGAGCACGACGTACATGTGCTCGGGGCCGTCCTGGTCCTCGGGTCCGCGCGGGCCCGTGAGAACCGAGAAGTAGTTCGACGTGGCCTGCCCCGTTGCCGAACGCGGCAACAGACGCATGGCGGTGGCGAGGTCTTCGAGCGTAGGCAGCACCTTCTCGATGCCCGTCACCGCCACATGCACGCGCGGCATCACGGTGCACATGCCCTCGTTCCCCTCGTTGGTCACCAGCACGACCGAGCCCGTTTCCGCGACGAGGAAGTTGCCGCCCGTCACGCCCATGTCCGCCGACAGAAAGTGCGGGCGCAGGACTTCGCGCGCCTCGCGGGTCATGTCGGGGATTTCGGTCAACCGCGGCTTGTGGTGCGTCCGCGCGAAGAGATCGGCGATCTCGTCTTTGTCTTTGTGGACGACGGGCGCAATGATGTGGCTCGGCGGCTCGTTGTCGTTGATCTGCAGGATGTACTCGCCCAGATCGGTCTCGATGGACTGCACGCCCATTTCCGCGAGCACCGTATTGAGCCGCATCTCCTCCGAGACCATCGACTTGGTCTTGATGACCTTGTGCACGTCGTGGCGCCGCGCGATGTCCGCGACCAGCTTCGCCGCGTCTTGCGCCGTTTCCGCGTAGAGCACGGTCACACCACGCCGCGTCGCCTCGGTCTCGAACTGCTCGAGCCAGACGTCGAGATTTTCGAGCGCGCGGTTGCGGCGCGCCTTGAGCGCCGCGCGCGTGGCGGAGAAATCGATCGCGGTGATCGCCTCGGCGCGCGCCGAGACGAACTTGGTCGAAAGCTTCTTGAGGTTGTGCTGCAGACGCTGATCGGCCAGCTTCTGACCGGCGCGCGCCTTGAACTGCATCGATTGGACTTGCATGGCGTGAGGGCGATGTTGAGCGGTGTTCGGCGAGGTCTGGGGTCGAGGTCTAGCGCTATTCGCACGTTCCGCGCGAGCCGTGCGACGGCAGCCGGCGGCGCATCACACGTCGCCGGCCAGCACTTGCGCAATGTGCAGCACGCGCGTGGTGGTGTCGCCGGTGCGGCGCAAACGCCCTTCGATATTCAACATGCAGCCGAGGTCGCCGAGCACCACCGCGCCCGTGCCGCTCGCCTGGACATTCGCGCATTTTTCATCCGCAATGGCCGTCGAGATGTCCCCGTACTTCACCGCAAAGGTGCCGCCGAAGCCGCAGCAATGCTCGCAGTCCTTCATCTCGCGCACTTCGACGCCGAGCTGGGCGAGCAACGCGCGCGGCTGCGCCTTGACCCCAAGCTCACGTAGGCCCGAACACGAGTCGTGATAAGTCACCGGCCCGCTGAACTCCCCTTGCGGCAGCGTGACCTTGGCGACGTTCACGAGGAAATCCGTGAGTTCGTAGACGCGCTCGCGCAACTTGCCGTAGCGCGCCATCAATTCCGGATCGTCGCGAAACAGATCGCCATAGTGCACGCGGATCATGCCACCGCAAGAACCCGAAGGGACGACGAGATAGTCGAACTGCTCGAATTCGCGCAGCGTCTTTTCCGCGAGATCACGTGCGATGGCGCGCTCGCCGGAGTTGTAGGCCGGCTGGCCGCAGCAGGTTTGCGCAGGCGGCACGACGACTTCATAGCCCGCCTCTTCGAGCAATTTGAGCGTCGAAAAGCCAATTTCCGGACGCATCGTGTCGATGAGGCACGTGACGAACAAACCGACTCGCATGGGGACTCCTCGTTAAAACCGTCCCCGATTATCCGCTGTTTCGCCGCCGTGACCAACGCCGGTCTGCTTCACCCTCACCGGTTGCGCGCGATGCCGCAGCGCAGCGCGAGTCTCCGTCCTGGCGCTTACTTTTTTCACAATACGAGATACAATGGATTTTTCGCCTCAAGTGTCAACCGAATCTGAACTCATGAGCGACACCCATCCAGATCCGAAGACCTCGATTCAGGTTATCGAGCGCATGATGCGCCTGCTGGATGCGCTGGCCGCGCACAGCGACCCTGTCAGCCTGAAGGAGCTTGCGCTGCGCACCGAACTGCATCCTTCGACCGCGCACCGCATCCTGAACGATATGGTGAGTTGCCGTCTCGTCGACCGCTCCGATCCCGGCACCTACCGGCTTGGCATGCGGTTGCTCGAACTCGGCAACCTCGTGAAAGCGCGGCTTTCGGTGCGTGACGCGGCACTCACGCCAATGCGCGAACTGCATCGTCTCACGGGCCAGACCGTCAACCTCTCCGTGCGCCAGGGCGACGAAATCGTCTATATCGAACGCGCCTATTCGGAGCGCTCGGGCATGCAGGTGGTGCGCGCCATTGGCGGCCGGGCTCCGCTGCACCTTACTTCGGTCGGCAAGCTCTTTCTCGCCGCCGACGAAGCGAACCGCGTGCGCGCCTACGCCACGCGCACCGGCCTTTCAGGCCACACGCGCAACAGCATTACCGACCTCGGACGCCTCGAGCGCGAACTCGCTCACGTACGCCAGCAATTCTGCGCACGTGACAACGAAGAGCTCGAACTGGGCGTACGCTGCATCGCCGCCGGCATCTACGACGACACCGGCAAGCTGGTGGCGGGCCTTTCGCTCTCGGCGCCCGCGGACCGCCTGCAGGATTCTTGGCTCGGCCAGTTGAGCAAGACGGCGCTCACGATTTCGGAGTCGCTGGGCTATCACTCGGAGCCCGCTGAAGGCAACGTGCAGCCCGCCTGAAGTCAGGGCGAAGCAGAATCAGGAAGAGCGGAGGCGTGCCCTCCGCTTTTTTTTGCTCGCCGCCTGCGTCACACCGATCGTCACAGCACGAACGGCACGCGCCTGAAAACAAAACGCCCCGCAGTTGCGGGGCGTTTGCCGGGTAAATCCGAAAAGGCGGAGATCAGGTACCCGCGCCGCCTGCATCGGCGCTCGTAATGCGCGGCTGCTGGTCGGCGCCGCCATTGTCGAGCCACGTGCGCACGCGCGTTGCATCCGCGAAGCGCGAGTACTTGCCGCTCGAATCGAGCAATACCATGATCACCGGACGATTGTGAATCGTCGTCTGCATGACGAGGCACTCACCCGCTTCGTTGATGAAGCCCGTCTTTTGCAGGCCGATGTCCCATGACGCATTGCGGACCAGCGCATTCGTGCTGTTGTAGGCGAGATTGCGCTTGCCCGTGAACACGTCGTAGCTGCGGTCGGTCGAGAACTGGCGAATCATCGGGTACTGGTACGCCGCGTTCACCATCTTCACGAGGTCACGCGCGGTCGAGACGTTGTGGCTCGTGAGCCCCGTGGAATTCTCGAAGTGCGTATCGGTCATGCCGAGTTGCTTCGCCTTCGCGTTCATCGCCGCGATGAACGCCGGCCGGCCGCCCGGGTAATAGCGCGAGAGCGCCGCCGCCGCGCGGTTTTCCGACGCCATCAGCGCGATGTGCAGCATGTCCTCGCGCGAGAGCACCGAGCCCACCGAAAGACGCGAGCCCGTGTTCTTCTCGTAGTCGCGGTCTTCGTCCGTGACTTCGATTTGCTCCGCGAGCGACTCCTTCGAGTCGAGCACGACCATCGCGGTCATGAGCTTCGAGATCGAGGCGATCGGCACCACGGCGTGCGAGTTCTTGTCGAACAGTGGCTCGAGCGTGTTCTGGTCGACCACGTAGGCGACGCCCGAGCGCAGCATCAGCGAGTCGGGCGTCTCGTGCAGACCGAACGCCTGACCAACGGTCGGCTGGCGCGGTTCGAACGCGACACGGCGCATCGCCGAATGATGGCGGCCGTTCATCGTATAACTGACGCGGCGTTTTTTGGCCACCGGACGCGCATCGTCGTCCTTTGCGGCGACGGTACGGGCTACGCCCGCCTTCTTGGTGGCCTTTGCCGTTTCCGGCTCGGCCTGCGCAACCTTCCTGGTGGCTTTTTTCGCCTTGGCCGTTTTGGCCGGCGCAGCGTCTTGCGACGCAGCAAAGGCGCCCTCAGGCGCCAGGAGCGTCGCACTGATCGCGACGGAAACAGCAACCGACAACGCGGTGCTGATAACCGACGACGGCATCAGTGAGAACGACAGGAGCTTGTCGGATTTCATTGGTGTTCTTGATGGAGCGGCGGGATCGTTCGCCAAGTGTAGTAAAACCACGAAAAATTCGCAAATTGAAGCACTTATCGGCGCTCATTAAACCGAAGTATGACCTCCGATTGAGCTGGCCAATGCACTTCCCGCATTCGATGGAGTCAGACAATTGCCAAGCCGCTCCTCTCGCCGCGACGCCGCTTGCTGACAACGTTTGCGGCACACGCAAAATGCGCTTGCTGCGTTAACGGCGTTCGTCGCAGGAAACTTGAACTGAGGAAAATACGGGTGAGATTTGTCTGACCACCAGTGCCGCCGTGCCGCGCGACGCGCGTTCGACCGCAATAGATCACTAACGTTCCATGTAGGAATTCGGTGGACGCGCCCAGGTTAAATCCCATAGACGCGTTCATGCGATCTATGCCGCATCTTGCCAGAAGCCGCGTTTGCGCGCTTGCCCCGCCCGGGTCGCCGCCCCTTTCAACTCGCCGCGAGCCCCGCACAACAGGGCATTGGCGCGGTTGTCGCGGTCGTCGCGGTTGCGCCATGCGTGGGACATAAGTGATTGTTTAATAATAAATTATCGACATTGTGCGACGCACCAAAAAGCCTTGACTTTCTTCTAGGGCGTCCTAAAATCGAGTCAATGTTGCGACGCACAAAGCGAGCGACAGAGCACCAGCGCCGTGCCACTTACTTCAGGCGACCCACGAAGGCCGCCGACATCCAGGAGCGTAAACATGAGTCTGCTGACCCCTGAGCAATTCGCCGCTGCCCAGAAAGCCAACTTTGAAACCCTGTTTGGCCTCACGAACAAGGCATTCGAAGGCGTGGAAAAGCTCGTCGAATTGAACCTTCAGGCCGTCCGCTCGAATCTGGCGGAATCGCAGGAACACGCCCAGCGCGCACTGTCGGTGAAGGACGCGCAGGAATTTCTGGCCCTGCAAACGAGCTATGCGCAGCCGCTGACCGAAAAGCTGCTGTCGTATGGCCGCCATGTGTATGAAATCACCTCGGCCACCCAGGCTGAGTTCGCGAAGGTTGCCGAAGCTCATTACGAAGAGCAGAACCGCAAGGTTCAATCGCTCGTCGACAACGTCGCGAAGAATGCGCCGGCTGGCTCGGAAACCGCAGTCGCCGTGATCAAGTCGGCCATCAACGCCGCGAACACGACCTACGAAACGGTCCACAAGGCTACGAAGCAAGCCGTGGAAATGGCGGAAAGCAACTTCAACGCCGCCACCGCTGCTGCGAGCAAGGCTGCCGCCCAGGCGTCGCGCTCGGCTGCCGCTTCGGTCAAGAAGCCTGTCTAAACGTTGTAGATTGAACCGGTGCGTGCGCTGAAGCAGCGGCGCACCGGGCGCCGGACCTGAACGCTCTGGCATGCCGCCCGGCATGTCACTTGCCCGGTCACCAACCGGGAATCTTTTTTTACGCTCCGGCGCCTCTCGCAGCACCTACCGCAGAACCCAAAAGCAAACGGCGCACCCCTCACGGAGTGCGCCGTTTCTTCATGCGCGCCGCAACGAGCGGCGCGGCACGAATTTACTTCTTCTTCTGCGGCGGCAGGTCGGTACAGACGCCTTCGTACAGTTCGGCAGCCATGCCGATCGACTCGCCCAGCGTCGGGTGCGGGTGGATCGTCTTGCCGATGTCGGTCGCATCCGCGCCCATTTCCACCGCGAGGCAGACTTCGCTGATGAGGTCGCCCGCATTCAGGCCGACGATACCGCCGCCGATCACGCGATGCGTCTCTTCGTCGAAGATCAGCTTCGTAAAGCCTTCATCGCGGCCGTTGGCGATCGCGCGGCCCGAAGCGGCCCACGGGAACACCGCCTTGCCGTACCTGATGCCTTCGGCCTTGCACTGGTCTTCGGTTTTGCCGGCCCACGCCACTTCCGGATCGGTGTAGGCCACCGAAGGAATCTGCAGCGCGTCGAAGTACGCCTTCTCGCCGTGCGCCGCTTCGGCCGCCACGTGGCCTTCATGCACGGCCTTGTGCGCGAGCATCGGCTGGCCAACCACGTCGCCAATCGCGAAGATGTGCGGCACATTGGTACGCATCTGCTTGTCGACTTCGATGAAGCCGCGATCCGTCACCCCCACGCCAGCCTTGTCCGCGCCGATATTCTTGCCGTTGGGCGAGCGGCCCACGGCGACCAGCACGAGGTCGTAGCGCTGCGACTCGGCCGGCGCCTTCTCGCCCTCGAACGACACGTAGATGCCGTCGTCCTTCGCCTCGGCCTTCGTGGTTTTGGTCTTGAGCATGACGTTCGCGAAGCGCTTCGCGTTGTACTTCTCCCAGACCTTCACGAGATCGCGGTCCGCGCCGGCCATCAGGCCGTCGAGCATTTCCACGACGTCGATCTGCGCGCCGAGCGTCGCGTAGACGGTGGCCATTTCCAGACCGATGATGCCGCCGCCGATCACGAGCATCTTCTGCGGAATCTGGCGCAGTTCCAGTGCGCCGGTCGAATCGACCACGCGCGGATCTTCCGGCATGAACGGCAGCTTCACGGCCTGCGAACCCGAAGCGATGATCGCCTGCTTGAACTTGACGATCTTCTTGCCGTTCTCGCCGGCCACTTCCATATGGTTCGGATCGAGGAACGTGCCCACGCCCGTCACGACTTCGACCTTGCGCGCCTTCGCCATGCCGGCGAGACCGCCCGTGAGCTTCTTGACGACACCCGACTTGAAGTCGCGCAGGCGGTCGAGATCGATCTGCGGCTTGCCGAACGTGATGCCGTGCGAGCCGAGCGCTTCGGCTTCGTCGATCACGAGCGCCGTGTGCAGCAGGGCCTTCGACGGAATGCAGCCCACATTCAGGCACACGCCGCCAAGCGTCGCATAACGCTCGACCAGCACGGTCTTCATGCCGAGGTCGGCGGAGCGGAACGCCGCCGAGTAGCCGCCGGGGCCTGCGCCGAGCACGAGCATGTCGCATTCGACATCGGCGCTGCCGCTGAAGCTGCCGGCTTGCGGTGCAGGCGCTGCGGCCTTCGGTGCTTCGGCTGTCCTGGGCGCTTCCGCCTTGGGTGCTTCAGCCTTCGGAGCCGGCGCGGCCACAGCTTCCGACGCTTCGACCAGTGCGATCACCGTGCCCTGCGAAGCCTTGTCGCCAGCCTTGATCTTCACTTCCTTGACGGTGCCCGCGACGTCGCTGGGCACTTCCATCGTGGCCTTGTCCGACTCGAGCGCGAGCAGCGTCTGCTCCTTCTCGATGACGTCGCCCGCCTTGATGTTGACTTCGATGACGTCGATGTCCTTGAAGTCGCCGATATCCGGCACTTTCACTTCGACGAGACTCATGGTGTCCCCTACCCCTAAAGGATGACCGGCCGCGTCTGCCGCTGCGCACACGTCATGGACGTGCGGCGCGGCGGCGCAAGCCGGTCAAATCGGTTTTACAGAATCACGCGGCGGAAATCGCCGAGGATCGAAGTGAGGTACGCGTTGAAGCGCGCGGCAGCCGCACCGTCGATCACGCGGTGATCGTACGAGAGCGACAGCGGCAGCGTGAGGCGCGGCACGAACTGCTTGCCATCCCACACCGGCTTCATCGCGCTCTTCGACAGGCCGAGGATCGCCACTTCCGGTGCGTTGATGATCGGCGTGAAATGCGTGCCGCCGATGCCGCCGAGCGACGAGATCGAGAAGCAGCCGCCTTGCATCTGGTCCGGCTTGAGCTTGCCGTCGCGCGCGAGCTTCGAGAGCTCGGCCATTTCCCTGGCGATGTCGACGAGACCCTTCTTGTCCGCGTCGCGGATCACCGGGACGACGAGGCCGTTCGGCGTGTCGGCGGCAAAACCGATGTGGTAGTACTGCTTGAAGACGAGATTGTCCCCGTCGAGGCTCGCATTGAACGCCGGGAACTTCTTGAGCGCCGCGACGCAGGCCTTGATGACGAACGCGAGCATCGTGAACTTCACGCCCGCCTTCTCGTTTTCCTTGTTCAGCTGCACGCGCAGCGCTTCGAGGTCGGTGATATCCGCTTCGTCGTTATTCGTGACGTGCGGGATCATGACCCAGTTGCGGTGCAGGTTCGCGCCGGAAATCTTCTTGATGCGCGAAAGCGGCTGCGTATCGATCGGGCCGAACTTCGTGAAATCGACCTTCGGCCAGGGCAGCAGATTCAGGCCCGCGCCGCCCGCAGCCGGTGCGGCTGCGGCGCCGGCCGGCGCTGCGAGCGCGCCCGTCATCACGCCCTTCACGAACGCGGTGACGTCGTCCTGGGTGATGCGGCCCTTCGGACCCGTACCTGCAACGCGCCCAACGTCCACGCCGAGTTCGCGCGCGAACTTGCGCACGGACGGCGAGGCGTGGCTCGGACGGCGCGTGCCGCCTTCGCCTGCCGGAATGATCGGCGCCTGCGCGAGTGCCGACGGCGCGGCGGCCGCGGGCCTGGCCGGCTCATGCTGGGGTGCGTCCGACGGCTCTTCGACGTGCTTCGCAGCCGGTGCGGCGGCGGGAGCCGCGGCGCCTTCCGCTTCGACGACGACGATCTCGGTGCCTTCCGACACGTTATCGCCGACCTTGACCAGGATTGCCTTGACGACGCCGGCCACGGGGCTCGGCACGTCCATGGTTGCCTTGTCCGACTCGAGCGTGACGAGCGACTGCTCCTTCTCGACGCGGTCGCCGACCTTCACGCCGATCTCGATGACCGGTACGTCCTTGTAGTCGCCGATGTCGGGGACCTTGACCGACTGCACGCCGCCGCTCGCGGCGGGCGCGGCAGCGGGGGCCGGCGCAGCCGGTTGCGCGGGCGCAGCGGCAGGAGCGGCCTTCTCTGCCTTCGCGGCGGGCGCGGGAGCGGCGGGCGCAGCGGCTGCGCCGGCGCCGTCCAGCACCAGCACGAGCGAGCCTTCCGAGACGTTGTCGCCGACCTTGACCTTCACTTCCTTGACCGTGCCCGACGCCGGGCTCGGCACATCCATGGTCGCCTTGTCCGACTCGAGCGTGACGAGGGACTGCTCTTTTTCGACGGTATCGCCCGCCTTCACCAGCACCTCGATCACAGGAATGTCCTTGTAATCGCCGATGTCCGGCACCTTGACTTCGATCGCTTGACTCATTGTTAGTGTCTCCGGGGCCGCATACGACACGCCTCCCCGCTTCGGGGAGGCGCACATGCCATGCACAGGGGTGATGGGTTAGACGGTCATCGGGTTGGGTTTGGACGGATCGAGGTTGTACTTGGCGATCGCCTCGCCAACCACCTTGCGCTCGATCTTGCCTTCGTCCGCGAGCGCATTGAGCGCCGCAACCGTGGTCCAGTAACGATCGACTTCGAAGAAGTGACGCAGCTTCTCACGCGTGTCCGAACGACCGAAGCCGTCGGTGCCGAGCACCACGAACTTGCGCGGCACCAGACCGCGGATCTGGTCGACGAGCGCACGCACGTAGTCGGTCGAAGCGATGACCGGACCTTGCGTGTCCTTGAGCAGCTTCTCGACGTGCGATTCGCGGCGCGGCTCGCTTGGGTGCATCAGGTTCCAGCGCTCGACTTCGTGACCTTCGCGCGCGAGTTCGGTGAAGCTCGGCACGCTCCAGAGGTCGGCTTCGACGCCCCAGTCGTTCTTCAGCAGGTCGGCGGCGGCGATCACTTCGTTGAAGATCGTGCCCGCGCCCATGAGCTGAACGCGCGGCGCCTTGGCGTTCGCGTCGCCCTTGCGGAACGCGTACATGCCCTTGATGATGTCGGCCGCCACGCTCTCGCCCTGCGGAATCGCCGGGTGCTCGTAGTTCTCGTTCATCACCGTGACGTAATAGAACACGTCTTCCTGGTCCTGCACCATGCGGCGCAGACCGTCCTGCATGATGACCGCGAGTTCATAGCCGAACGTCGGGTCGTAGCTCACGCAGTTCGGCACCGAAGCCGCCCACAGGAGCGAGTGGCCGTCTTCGTGCTGCAGACCTTCGCCGTTGAGCGTCGTGCGGCCCGCCGTGCCGCCCAGCAGGAAGCCGCGCGAACGCATGTCGCCTGCGGCCCAGGCCAGGTCGCCGATACGCTGGAAACCGAACATCGAGTAGAAGATGTAGAACGGGATCATGATCTCGCCGTGCGTCGAGTACGACGTCGCAGCTGCGATCCAGTCCGACATGCCGCCGGCTTCGTTGATGCCTTCCTGCAGGATCTGACCGGTTTCCGATTCCTTGTAGAACATCAGCTGGTCGGAATCTTCCGGCACGTATTTCTGGCCTTGCTGATTCCAGATACCGATCTGGCGGAACAGGCCTTCCATACCGAAGGTACGCGACTCGTCCGGCACGATCGGCACGACGCGCTTGCCGAGCGCCTTGTCCTTCAACAGGATGTTCAGGATCCGCACGAACGCCATCGTCGTGGAGATCTCGCGGCCTTCGCCCGTGCCCTTGAGCAGCGGCTCGAATGCCTCGAGCGCCGGCACCGGCAGCGACTCGGCCTTCTGGCGGCGAGCCGGGAGGTAACCGCCGAGGTCCATGCGCTTCTGGCGCATGTACTCGAGTTCCTTTGAGCCTTCCTCGAACGTGAGATACGGCACGTCGACGATCTGCTCGTCCGTGATCGGCAGGCGGAACTGGTCGCGGAACTTCTTGAGTTGATCCACCTGCATCTTCTTCTGCTGGTGGGTGATGTTCATGGCCTGGCCGGCTTCGCCCATGCCATAGCCCTTGATCGTCTTCGCGAGGATGACGGTCGGCTGGCCCTTCGAGTTGGAAGCTTCGTGGAATGCCGCGTAGATCTTGTGCGGGTCATGGCCGCCGCGGTTCAGGTTCCAGATGTCGTCGTCGGACCAGTCGGCGACCAGCGCCTTCAGTTCAGGCGTATTGAAGAAGTGCTCGCGCACGAACGCGCCCGACTCCGACTTGTACGTCTGGTACTCGCCGTCGACCACTTCCATCATGCGGCGCATCAGCGCGCCCGACTTGTCGCGTGCGAAGAGCGCGTCCCAGCGGCTGCCCCAGATGACCTTGACGACGTTCCAGCCGGCGCCGCGGAACTCGCTCTCGAGTTCCTGGATGATCTTGCCGTTACCGCGCACCGGGCCGTCGAGGCGCTGCAGGTTGCAGTTGATGACGAACACGAGGTTGTCCAGACGCTCGCGCCCGGCCATGCCGATCGCGCCGAGCGATTCCGGCTCGTCCGTTTCGCCGTCGCCGAGGAAGGCCCAGACCTTGCGGCCGTCGGTCTTGGCGATGCCGCGCGCCTGCAGGTACTTCATGAAGCGCGCCTGGTAGATCGCCATGATCGGGCCGAGACCCATCGAGACGGTCGGGAACTGCCAGAAGTCCGGCATGAGCCACGGGTGCGGGTACGACGAGATGCCCTCGCCGCCCACTTCCTGGCGGAAGTTGTCGAGCTGCTTTTCGGTCAGGCGGCCGAGCAGGAACGCGCGCGAGTAGACGCCCGGCGACGAGTGGCCCTGCACGAACACGAGGTCGCCGCCATGCTCGGCGGAGGGCGCATGCCAGAAGTGGTTGTAGCCGACGTCGTAGAGCGTGGCCGCCGACGCGAACGAAGCAATGTGGCCGCCGACGTTCGTATGCTTGCCCGCGCGCAGCACCATGGCCATGGCGTTCCAGCGCGTGTACGAGCGGATGCGGTGTTCGATGTCCTGGTCGCCCGGGTTCCTGGCCTGGTTGGCGACAGGGATCGTGTTGATGTACGGCGTGTTCGCCGAGAACGGCAGATGCTCGCCGTGCACGCGGGCGAATTCGATCTGCTTTTCGATCAGGTAGTGGGCGCGATCAGGACCGACAGTCGAAATGACGCCGTCCAGCGCTTCGAGCCATTCGGCGGTTTCCTGGGGATCCTCGTCCTTGTCGGCGGCAACGTACTTGAGGACTTCGTCGGGTACAGCGGACATGCTCGTCTCCTGGATGTAGGGGAACGCTGTTGATCGGATCATGCGGGCGGCGACGCTTAAGACGTGACCGGGCCAACCGCAGCAGCTTCGGGGCGATTGTAAAGACCCCCCCGACCATCGCGCAACAAAATTTTCGAATTGCGAGATGCGATTTTATAATGCGAAAAATTGTTGCAGCGCACGCATAATCGTTCGCGCCCTTGAGCCGATAACGGCCAGTTTGCACCCGTTTATCGGCGATTTACGGCTTTTTTCGCGGCATTTCCGTGTCTTACGCTGCGCTACAATCCTTGCCATGTTGACCGAACGGCTTTTCGCACGCTCGGCGCGGCCGCCCGGAACGCCCGGCGAGTCGTCGCCATCTCGCTGGCACCACGGACCCTGGTGGTCGAATTCCTATTTGCTGACGCCGCTCCTGTCGATCGTCGTGTTTCTGATCGTCATGAGCCTGATCTTGTGGAGCCTGAACCGGCGCGAGCAACAGCAGCAGGAAGACACGCTCTACCGCAACGTGGCGTGGGCCCAGCAGCAAATCCGGCTTTCGATGACAGGCGCGCAGGAGCAGCTACAGGCGCTTGCCCGCGACCTCGCCGCGGGCCACAGCGATCCGCAGTATTTCCAGACGTCCACCACGGACATCATGCAGGGCCATCCGGAGATCCTCTATCTCAACTGGTACACGAGCCTGGAGGAGCCACGCTGGCCCAACACGGCGATGCCGGTTTTCGGCCAGCGCCTTGCGAAGCCCAACGACGCGCAAATGGACGAGGCCGTGAAGGCCGCTTTCGCCGAGGCGCGCGCCACGCGCCGCCAGGTGTATTCGCCGCTTATTTACGACGACGTCGGTAACGGCTACATCACGCTGCAAACGCCGGTATACCGCGATCGGGAATTTCTTGGTTCGATCGCGGCCGTGTTCTCGGTCGAAGGCATCCTGAAGCACGACATCCCGCCCGAACTGTCGGCCAAGTACAAGATTTCGATTCTCGACGCGAACAACCGCGAGCTCGCCACCACCTCGACGCGTCCGCGCCTGCCGCGCGACGTCTATTACGACCTGCCGCTCGACCCGCCTGGCCAGGGCGTTTCGGTACGCGTGTACTCGTATCCGCAGATGACCAACTTCACGAACAACACGCTCGTGTGGCTGGTCGCGGGGCTGTCGTGCTTCGTGCTGTGGAGCCTCTGGAGCCTCTGGAAGCACACGCGCCAGCGCTTCGAGGCGCAGCAGGCGCTCTACGCCGAGGCGTTCTTCCGCCGCGCGATGGAAAACTCGGTGCTGATCGGCATGCGCGTGCTCGACATGCACGGTCGCATCACGCACGTGAACCCGGCGTTCTGCCGCATGACCGGCTGGGACGAAAGCGACCTCGTGGGCAAGAACGCACCGTTCCCCTACTGGCCGCGCGACGCCTACCCCGAAATGCAGCGCCAGCTCGACATGACGCTGCGCGGCAAGGCGCCCTCCTCGGGGTTCGAACTGCGCGTGCGCCGCAAGGACGGCTCGCAGTTCCACGCGCGGCTCTATGTCTCACCGCTGATCGACAGCTCGGGCCGGCAGACTGGCTGGATGTCGTCGATGACCGACATCACGGAGCCCAAGCGCGCACGCGAAGAACTCGCCGCCGCGCACGAGCGCTTCACCACCGTGCTCGAAAGCCTCGATGCCGCCGTCTCGGTGCTCGCCGCCGACGAAGCCGAACTGTTGTTTGCGAACCGCTACTACCGCCACCTGTTCGGCATCCGCCCGGACGGCCATCTGGAACTCGCGGGCGGCGGCGGCTTCGATTCGGCGAGCGCGTCTTCCGATTCGATCGACATGGTCGACGCCTTCGCCGGCCTGCCCGCCACCGCGCTCACCGAGAGCACGGCGGACGCGCAGGAGGTCTACGTCGAGAGCATTCAGAAGTGGTTCGAAGTGCGCCGCCAGTACATCCAGTGGGTGGACGGCCACCTCGCGCAGATGCAGATCGCGACCGACATCACCACGCGCAAGCAGGCGCAGGAACTGGCCCGCCAGCAGGACGAGAAGCTCCAGTTCACGAGCCGCCTGATGACGATGGGCGAAATGGCCTCGTCGCTCGCGCACGAGCTGAACCAGCCGCTCGCGGCGATCAACAACTACGCCTCTGGCACCGTCGCGCTCGTGAAGTCGGGCCGCGCCGCGCCCGACAACCTGCTGCCCGTGCTCGAGAAAACGGCGCAGCAAGCCGTGCGCGCGGGCATGATCATCAAGCGCATCCGCGAGTTCGTGAAGCGCTCCGAGCCCAAGCGCCAGGCCACACGCGTGGCCGACATCGTCGCCGACGCGGTGGGCCTCGCCGAGATCGAGGCGCGCAAGCGCCGCATCCGCATCGTGACCGACATGCGCTCGCGCATGCCCGTCATCTACGTCGATCCGGTGCTGATCGAACAGGTGCTCGTCAATCTGCTGAAGAACGCGGCGGAAGCCATGGCCGAAGCGCGCCCGAATGCGATCGACCCGGTCATCCGTGTGACCGTGAAGCGTGAAGGCGGCAACGTATGCATCAGCGTGGTCGATCAGGGCCCCGGCGTCGACGAAGCCACGGCCGAGCGCCTCTTCGAGCCGTTCTACAGCACCAAGTCGGACGGCATGGGCATGGGCCTGAACATCTGCCGCTCCATTATCGAATCGCACCGCGGGCGTCTCTGGGTGGTCAACAACGTCGAATCCGACGGCCACATCAGCGGCGCAACGTTCCATTGCAGTCTGCCCATCGGCGAATCGGATACCCCCTCGCGGAACACCGACGAACCGACTCCACAAACCGTTACGGGAGAGTCATGAACAGCCCAGTCACCACCCAGGAAACCGTCTTTGTTGTCGATGACGACGAGGCCGTACGAGACTCCCTGCGTTGGCTCCTCGAAGCGAACGGCTACCGCGTCCAGTGTTTCAATAGCGCGGAGGAGTTCCTCGAGGCATACCAGCCGGCCCAACAGGCTGGCCAGATCGCCTGCATGATTCTCGACGTGCGCATGCAGGGCATGAGCGGCCTCGAACTGCAGGAACGCCTGATCGCGGAAAACGCCTCGCTGCCGATCATCTTCGTGACGGGCCACGGCGACGTGCCGATGGCCGTCTCGACCATGAAGAAGGGAGCGATGGACTTCATCGAGAAGCCCTTCGACGAAGCCGAGCTGCGCAAGCTGGTGGAACGCATGCTCGACAAGGCGCGCAACGAAAGCAGCAGCGTGCAGCAACAGCGCGCCGCCGCCGAACGTCTGGGCAAGCTCACGGCGCGCGAGCACCAGGTGCTCGAGCGCATCATCGCGGGCCGCCTGAACAAGCAGATCGCCGACGACCTCGGGATCAGCATCAAGACGGTGGAGGCGCACCGCGCCAACATCATGGAGAAGCTCAACGTCAACACGGTCGCCGACCTGCTGCGTCTCGCGCTCTCCAACAAGCCGCAACAGGCGCAGCAGTAAGCGCGTCTTTCTCCGGCAGCATTCGCGCGCCACGGCGCGCGAATGCTGCCGGCGGCGTCTCGCCGCGACTCTCTTCCCTCGCCCATCGTCCGTTCAGGCCGGAGCATGCCCGCCGCGCGGGTATAATGTCGCCCTTCGAATGGCGCCCGCCCCACGCGCGCCAGCGCTCGCGCCCGCACGAGCGCACTCGAGCCCGCATTGCCCACTCTCGACCCCGACCGACCATGACTGCCACTATCATCGACGGCAACGCCCTCTCCAAGAAACTGCGCGCGCAAGTCGCCACGCGCGCCGCCGCCCTCACCGCCCGCGGTCATCAGCCGGGCCTCGCCGTCGTGCTGGTCGGCGACAATCCGGCGAGCGAAGTCTACGTGCGCAACAAGATCAAGGCCTGCGAAGACAACGGCCTCTACTCGTCGTACGACCGCTATGCCGCATCGCTTTCCGAAGCCGACCTGCTCAAGCGCATCGACGAGTTGAACCGCGATCCGAAGATCAACGGCATTCTCGTGCAGTTGCCGCTGCCGAAGCACATCGACAGCCACAAGGTGATCGAGGCCATCGCGCCCGAGAAGGACGTGGACGGCTTTCACGTCGCCAACGCGGGCGCGCTCATGACGGGCCAGCCGCTCTTTCGCCCCTGCACGCCCTATGGCGTGATGAAGATGTTCGAGGAATACAAGATCCCGCTCGAAGGCGCGAACGCCGTGGTGATCGGCCGCTCGAACATCGTCGGCAAGCCGATGGCGCTCCTGCTGCTCGAAAAGGGTGTGACGGTCACGGTCTGCCACAGCAAAACGCGCGACCTCGCGAAGCACACGCGCGACGCCGATATCGTCGTCGCCGCAGTGGGCAAGCGCAACGTGCTGACCGCCGACATGGTGAAGCCCGGCGCTACCGTGATCGACGTCGGCATGAACCGCGACGATCACGGCAAGCTCTGCGGTGACGTCGATTTCGCGGGCCTGAAGGACGTGGCCGGCTTCATCACGCCGGTGCCGGGCGGCGTCGGCCCGATGACCATCACGATGCTCCTCGTGAACACGATCGAAGCGGCGGAGCGCGCGGCAGGCGAGTAAGCAACAGGCGACGACGCGTCACGCCATGACGTTCCCGAAGCGGCCCATCACGGGCCGCTTTCTTTTTGCGGCGCCGCCCGCTTGAACGACGGCAGCCGCGATTGCGCCACCGCCCCCCGACATCTGTTAATTTGCTCGGATAACCCGGTTGGAAAGCGCGCTTGGCGCCCCAATACTCTGGCTATCGGGTTCGCGCGCATGCCGCGCCCCGGTCCCCTAACCCGCGACAGACAGGAACAGGAAGCATCATGGCTACTACCCCCTCCGACAATCCGCTCCTCGACTTCACCGGACTGCCGCGCTTTGGCGAAATCCGCCCCGAGCATGTGACGCCCGCGCTCGACGTCCTGCTCGCGAACGCGAAGGCCGCAGTCGAGCGCGCCGCGCAACCCATGACGCCCGCGCAATGGAGCGACGTGGTCGAGCCGGTCGAGCGCGCCAGCGAGCCGCTTTCGCGCGCCTGGGGCGTGGTCGGCCACCTGAACGCCGTCGCCGACACGCCGGAATTGCGCGCCGCCCACGGCGAGAACCTGCCGCGCGTGACCGAATTCTGGTCGAGCGTCGGCCAGAATCTCGAGCTCTTCAAGAAGTACAAGGCCATCACGAATCACAACTCGTTCGAGCTGCTCTCGGGCGAGCGCAAGAAGATCCTCGACAACTCGCTGCGCGACTTCCGCCTCTCCGGGGCGGAATTGCCCGAAGACCAGAAGCCGCGCTTCGCCGAACTGCAGGAACGCCAGGCCGCGCTTGCCAAAGCCTTCTCCGACCATGTGCTCGACGCGACCAATGGCTATGCGTTCTACGCCACGAGTGAAGCCGATCTCGCGGGCCTGCCCGAGGACGTGATCGCCGCCGCCCGCGAAGCTGCCGAGCGCGAGAACAAGGAAGGCTGGAAGTTCACGCTGCACTTCCCCTCGTACTTCCCGGTGCTGCAGTATTCGGAAAACCGCGCGCTGCGCGAGACGATGTACCGCGCCTACGTCACGCGCGCATCCGAGCTTGGCCCCGTCTACGGCAGCGGCAAGGCCGAATGGGACAACACAGCGATCATCGAGGAGCAACTGAAGCTGCGCGCCGAAGAAGCGAAGATGCTCGGCTACAACAACTTCGCCGAAGTCTCGCTCACGCCGAAGATGGCGGAAACGCCGGCTCAGGTAATGAGCTTCCTCGAAGACCTCGCCACACGCGCGCGCCCGCACGCCGAAAAGGACTGGGAAGAGCTGCGCGAATTCGCCGCGAGCGAACTGGGCCTCACGCAGATCGAGCCGTGGGACATGGCGTACGCCGCCGAGCGTCTGCGCCAGAAGCGCTATTCGTTCTCGGAAAACGAAGTGAAGCAGTACTTCCCGGAAGACTTCGTGCTGCAGGGCCTGTTCAAGGTCACGGAAACGCTGTTTGGCGTGCGCATCCGCCCGGACAGCGCGCCGGTGTGGAATCCCGATGTGCGTTTCTTCCGCGTGGAAAACGCGGACGGCACGCTCGTCGCGCAGTTCTATCTCGACCTCTATGCACGTGAAGGCAAACGCGGCGGCGCATGGATGGACGACGCCCGCTCGCGCCGCAAGCTCGAAGGCAATGACGTGCAAACGCCCGTCGCGTATCTCACGTGCAACTTCTCGGCGCCGGTGGGCGGCCGCCCCGCGTGCTTCACGCACGACGAAGTCATTACGCTCTTCCACGAGTTCGGCCACGGCCTGCACCACATGCTCACGCGTGTGGACGAACTGGGCGTGTCGGGCATCAACGGCGTGGAGTGGGATGCCGTCGAACTGCCCTCGCAGTTCATGGAAAACTTCTGCTGGGAATGGGACGTGGTGCGCGAAATGAGCTCGCATGTCGAGACCGCCAGGCCGCTGCCGCGCGAACTCTTCGACAAGATGCTCGCCGCGAAGAACTTCCAGAGCGGTCTCGGCACGCTGCGCCAGATCGTATTTTCGATGTTCGACATGGCGCTGCACGTGGACTTCGAGGCTTCGAAGGGCAAGAGTGCGAACGACCTGGCGCGCGAAATCAACGAGCGCTACCACGTCATTCCGCAGGCGCCGTTCTCGCGTTGGCCGAACACGTTCAGCCACATCTTCGCGGGCGGCTACGCGGCCGGCTACTACAGCTACAAGTGGGCCGAAGTGCTTTCCGCCGATGCCTATGCAGCCTTCGAGGAAGCCGCGCAAGCCGCGAAGTCGAGCGTGCTCGACGAAGCGACCGGCACGCGCTACCGCAAGGAGATTCTGGAAGTGGGCGGCAGCCGCCCGGCGATGGAGTCGTTCAAGGCCTTCCGCGGCCGCGAGCCGAACATCGACGCGCTGCTGCGCCACAACGGCATGGAACAGCCGCCGGCACAGCAGTGACCACGTGACTCGTTCGTAAGCGATCCGAACGAAAACCGCGCATGGGTGTGCAACCCATGCGCGGTTTTTTATTGCCTCGCGTGTTATCGATGCAGCCTGAAATCGACGCTTTCCGGCCGCCCTTCGAGCGCAAGCGCCGCGCGCTGCGCGGGTTGCCGGCTCACCACCCTGCCCCGGCTCACTACCGCGAGCCGCGCCGCGCGCAGGCGGATCGCCTCGATGGGATCGCGCGCGTCGAGCACCACGAGGTTCGCCGCGCAACCGGGCGCCACGCCGTAGCCTTCGAGGCCGAGTATCGTCGCGGCGTTCACGGTCACCGCGTCGAAGCAGGCGCGCGAGGCGTCGGTGCCCGTCATTTGCGCGACATGCAGACCCATGTGCGCGACTTCGAGCATGTCGCCCGAGCCGAAGCTGTACCACGGGTCCATCACGCAGTCGTGGCCGAACGCCACCGTCACGCCTGCCGCCATCAACTCGGGCACGCGCGTCATGCCGCGGCGCTTCGGGTAGGTATCGGAGCGCCCTTGCAGCGTGATATTGATGAGCGGATTCGCAATCGCCGCGACACCCGACTCGCGCATGAGCGGTATCAGCTTGCTCACGTAGTAGTTGTCCATCGAATGCATCGACGTGAGATGCGACCCGGCCACGCGCCCATGCATGCCCAGCCGATGCGTTTGCGCCGCGAGCGTTTCGATGTGGCGCGAGAGCGGGTCGTCGGATTCGTCGCAATGCATGTCCACGCGCAGGCCCTTTTCGGCGGCGAACTCGCAAAGCAGCCGCACCGATTCGGCGCCCTCCGCCATCGTGCGCTCGAAGTGGGGAATGCCGCCCACCACCTCCACGCCCATCGCGATCGCGCGCTTGAGATTGTCGAATGCACCGGGGCTACGCAATACGCCATCCTGCGGAAACGCCACGAGCTGGAGATCGAGATATGGCGCGACACGGCGCTTCACTTCGAGCAGCGCTTCGACCGCGAGCAGCCGTGCGTCGCACACATCGACATGAGAGCGGATCGCGAGGAGCCCGCGCGCGACGGCCCAGTCGCAGTACTGAAGCGCGCGTTCGACGAGCGCCTCCTGCGTGAGATGCGGCTTGAGCTCGCCCCACAGCGCGATGCCCTCCAGCAGCGTGCCCGACGCGTTCACGCGCGGCAGGCCATACGAGAGCGTGGCGTCCATGTGGAAATGCGCATCGACGAACGGCGCGCTCACGAGCGCACCCGCGGCATCGATCTCCTCGCGCGCCGCCGTTGTGAGATGCGGCTCCACCGCGGTAATGCGCCCCGCCTCGATACCGATATCCACCGTGGGGTACCCAGCGGGATGCGCATGCGCGAGCATCGCGCGGCGAATGATCAGGTCCATCTGCGGCTCCTTGTTCTGGCGTGGCGGCGTGGCACTTTCGTTTCGACTCGCGTCGATTCTATCGGCGCCAGAATCGCGCCGCCAGCAGCGTGGCCCGCATCCACGCGAAGGCGTCACGCGAGCGCGAGCGGACCATCGTCTTCCGCTGGATCGTCGTCGAAGAGCGCGAACTGCCCGCGCAACGCCGGATTCTCCTCTTCGAGCCGCACGCCCACGCCGAGCAGACGCACCGCCAGCTTGCGCCGCGTGAGCCCTTTTTCGAGCATCAGGAGGAGGGTGCGCACATCGGTGGCGTCGGCCACGCACTCGACCGTCGTACGCTGGAAGTTGGCGAAGCGGATCTTCACGAAGAGCTTGCGCACCGCGTGCGCGCAACCCACGCGTTCGATGCGCGCGTCGAGCTGCACCGCAAGACGCTTCAGCTCCTCGCTGCACGCTTCGAGCGTGAGCAGATCGTTCATGTAGGTCGTCTCGACGCTCACCGACTTGCGCTCCTGATCGGCGCGCACTGGCCGGTCGTCCATGCCGCGCGCGAGTTCGTAGAGCCGCTTGCCGAACACGCCGAAATGCCGATGCAGATCGAACAGCGACCACCTGCGCAGTTGCGCGCAGGTGGTGAGCCCGAGATTTTCGAGCTTCGCGGCCGTGACCTTGCCTACGCCGTGAATCTTGCGCACGGGCAGCGCAGCAACGAAGGCATCGACTTCAAGCGGACGCACGACGAAGAGGCCATCAGGCTTGTTCCAGTCCGAGGCGATCTTGGCGATGAACTTGTTCGGCGCCACGCCGGCCGAAACCGTCACGCCCACGGTTTCGCGCACGCGAGCGCGAATTTCCTCGGCGATCAGCGTGGCGCTGCCCTTGCAGCGCGGGGCGCGCGTGACATCGAGATAGGCTTCGTCGAGCGAGAGCGGTTCGACGTCGGGCGTGTAGTCGCGGTAGATCGCCATGATCTCGCGCGAAGCGGTGCGGTACTTCTCCATCGCCGTGGGCAGGATCAGCAGATCAGGACACTTGCGCATGGCGAGCGCCGACGACATCGCCGAATGAATGCCGAAGCGCCGCGCCTCGTAGTTGCAGGTGGCAATCACGCCGCGCTGGTCGGGCCGTCCGCCCACCGCGAGCGGACGGCCGCGCAATGAGGGGTCGTCACGCATTTCGACCGACGCATAGAAGCAGTCGCAATCGCAATGGATGATCTTGCGAGCGGCGGCGGCAAGTGCCGCGGCGGAGCGCCCCGGGTCGGGCGCAGCCGGCGGCGCGGGGTCAGGAGAAGGCGCGTTCACGGTCTCGATACTGTACAAAAACACAGTGCTATTTTCAAGAAAAGTGTCCGCGCCCTTTATCTGCTCCCGTCCGCTTCGGATCGGCCAGACCGTCTCTGGACGGCTGGCTGCGCGGGCCTATACTCGTGCGGACTGAACAGTCCACGAGAGTGAGGAACGAATCGATGAAAACGATCGGCGTAATTGGGGGGATGAGCTGGGAATCGTCGGCCGAGTATTACCGGCTGCTGAACCGCCACGCGAAGGCGCGTCTGGGCGGCCATCACAACGCGCGCAGCCTGATGGTGACCGTGGACTTCGCGCAGGTCGAAGCGCTCCAGCGCGCGGGCGACTGGGACGCGCTAGGCGTGCAGATGGCCGAGGCCGCGCAACAACTCGAACGCGGGGGCGCCGATATCGTGCTGCTCGCGACGAACACGATGCACCGGGTGCGCGCGGCGATCGAGGCGACGATCTCGATCCCCTTCCTGCATATCGCGGACCCGACCGGCCAGGCCTTGCGCGCCGCGGGCTTCACGCGAGCGGCCCTGCTCGGCACGCGCTACACAATGGAACAGGACTTCTATGTCGGGCGATTGCGCGAGGCACACGGCATCGAAGCGATCGTGCCGAACGAATACGATCGCGCGGACGTGCACCGGATCATCTACGACGAACTGTGTCACGGCAACGTGGATGTAGAGTCGCGGCGCGTGTATCAGCGCGTGATCGAAGACCTCGCGGCACGCGGCGCGCAGGCGGTCATTCTCGGCTGCACGGAAATCACGCTGCTAATCGGACAGAACGATTCGGCACTGCCGGTGTTCGACACCACCGCGCTGCACGCGCAGGCCGCGGTGGATTGGGCGATTGGAAGCTAGGCAGGCGCTTAGCGATGCGTTCGCTGTAGCTTCCGCTGTAACTTCGAGAGGCAGAAAACAAAAAACCCGCTAAAAGCGGGTTAATTGTTTGGCACAAGGCCTACTACTTAAGACGTTTGGTTGCGGGGGTAGGATTTGAACCTACGACCTTCGGGTTATGAGCCCGACGAGCTGCCAGACTGCTCCACCCCGCGTCCGTCAGAGAAAAGAAGTATAAGGTGCGGAGGCCGCTCCGTCAAGTGTCTTTTTCAAACGATTGAAACATCACGCGTTCGAACACCGTCGCGCAGGCAATCGCGACACGAAAATTACTTCGGATAACCTGGAAAATTTCACCGCGCCCGCGCGGGTTCCACCAGCGGCCGCACCTCTTCCGCCCAGACCAGCCACATCTCTTGCGTATGAATGCCCGCCTTGAGGATCGCGTACTGCAACTGCTGCCCGCGCGTGAGCAAAGCCGCGCCAAAATCGCGCTCCTCGATCTCCCGATATGTCGCGAGCCGCGCGCGATTTTCTTCGATGAGCCGCGCGAGTTCCTCAGCGAGGCCAAGCGGCCCGATCACGGCATCGGCCCGCAGCTTGAGCAGAAACACGTTGCGCGAGTCGAGGTCGAGCGCTGTCTCGCGCACCCAGCGCGCCACCTCATCTCGCCCTACCGGCAACACGCAATACACCTTCTTGCGCGACGCGGCGGCCGTCTCGTCCTCGATGACCGACACCCACCCCGCCTCGACCATGCGGCCCAACTCGCGATAGATCTGCTGATGCGTGGCGTGCCAGAAGTAGCCGATCGCGCGATCGAAGCGGCGCGCGAGGTCGTAGCCCGACGAAGGCTTTTCCAGCAAGGCGATGAGGATGGCATGCGGCGTCGACATGCGGCGATTCTAAACTACGCCCCACCCAATGCCGGATCTGTTGCGGACCGAATTTTCCCACTATGCAACTGGTTGCATAGTTTCGACGACTTTGCTATGTTTGAGCTTGCCAGCCGGCTTGCACGCCGGCGCATCGAATCACGCGACGGCAGCCGCACCCGGCCGCCGCCCCAGTCAAGGAGATATGGATGTCCCTGCCCGCCGTGCTGCGCCGCGGCCTGTCGATTCCGGTCGTCGGCTCGCCCCTCTTCATCATTTCGAATCCCGATCTCGTGATCGCCCAGTGCAAGGCGGGCGTCGTCGGCTCGTTCCCCGCGCTCAATGCGCGGCCAGAGCACGTGCTGGGTGAATGGCTCGACCGCATTACCACCGAACTCGCCGAGTACAACGCGAAGCATCCGGACGCCCCGGCGGCGCCCTTCGCTGTCAACCAGATCGTGCACAAGTCGAACGACCGCCTCGAGCACGACCTTGGCGTGTGCGCCCAGTACAAGGTACCGATCGTCATCACGTCGCTCGGCGCACGCGAAGAAGTCAACCACGCGATCCACGCATGGGGCGGCATCGTGCTGCACGACGTCATCAACAACACCTTCGCGAAGAAGGCCATCGAGAAAGGCGCGGACGGCCTGATCGCCGTTGCCGCCGGTGCCGGCGGCCATGCGGGTACGCTCTCGCCGTTCGCCCTCATCCACGAGATTCGCGAATGGTTCGACGGCCCCCTGCTGCTTTCGGGCGCGATCGGCAATGGCAACGCGATTCTCGCGGCGCAGGCGGCGGGCGCCGATCTCGCCTATATCGGCTCGGCGTTCATCGCCACGCATGAAGCGAACGCCGTCGACGCGTACAAGCAAATGATCGTCGAAGGCGGCGCCGGCGATATCGTGTACTCGAATCTCTTCACGGGCGTGCACGGCAACTATCTGCGCCAGAGCATCGTGGCGAGCGGCCTCGATCCAGAGGCGCTGCCGCTGTCGGATCCGTCGGCAATGAATTTCGGCTCGACGCGCGTGAAGCCGTGGAAGGACATCTGGGGCTCGGGCCAGGGCATTGGCGCGGTGAAGAGCGTCGTGCCGGCAGCTGAACTCATCGCGCGTTTGAAGCGCGAATACGTGGCGGCGCGCGTGCGTCTGGGCGTGGTCGCTGCGCCGCAAGCCGAGGAACAAACGGTGGAACAAGCCGCGCTTTGATGCGCGGCGCGAGGCGGGAGCGATCATGCCGCGTCCGCCTCGCCTCGTCATGAACCGCCGCGACTTATGCGCGCGACTTCACGCGCGCGATTTCCTCTTCGACATCGCGCAACTGATCCTTGCCGAAGTACATTTCCTCGCCGACGAAGAACGTCGGCGAACCGAACGCGCCGCGCTCGAACGCCGACTGCGTGTTCGCAAGCAGCGCGGCTTTCACATCGGCGTCCTGAATCGCCGTTTCGAACGCCGTGGCGTCGAGGCCGTCCGCCTCCAGCGCAGCGCGGATCACCGCAGCGTCGTCCATCTTGAGGCCCTCTTCCCACATGTGCGCGAACATGCGGTCCACGTAGCGCGCGAACGTGCCGTTGCGCTGCGCCGCAATCGCGCCGCGCATGATCTGCAACGTGTTCACCGGGAAGTGCGGATTGGGCCGATAAGCCGTCAGCCCATGCCGCTCGATGAAGCGCCGCATCTCCAGCATCATGAATTTGCGCTTGTTCTCGATGCTCGCGAACGCCTCGCCCGGCGAGCGATTGCCGCTCAGCTTGAACAGGCCGCCAAGCAGGATCGGCACATACTCGAAACGCACCTGCCGGCGCGCTTCGATGCCGCCGATCACCTTGTGGCACAGGTAAGCGTTAGGACTGCCGAAGTCGAACAGAAACTGCACCTTGATGTCACCCATCGTGTCTCCCCTATGTGAATTCGCGCACCTTTGCCCGGGCGCGCCGACATCCTAAGATACCTGAAACCGGGCCGCAATTATCGACAGCGAGACAAGCACCATGACGCAAAAGAAGGCCGTACTGGTAATCGGCGCAGGCGACGCCACCGGAGGCGCCATCGCGCGCCGCTTCGCACGCGAGGGCTACATTGCATGCGTGACACGCCGCAATGCCGACAAGCTCGCGCCGCTCGTCGCGCAGATCGAAGCCGAGGGCGGCGAAGCACACGCCTTCGGCTCGGACGCGCGCAAGGAAGAGGACATGATCGCGCTCTTCTCCGACATCGAAAAGCGCATCGCGCCCATCGAGGTGGCGATCTTCAATATCGGCGCGAACGTGCGCTTCGGCATTACCGAAACCACGGCGCGGGTCTATCACAAGGTCTGGGAAATGGCCTGCTTCGCCGGGTTTCTGATGGGCCGCGAAGCCGCAAAGGTCATGCTGCCGCGCGAGCGCGGTTCGATCTTTTTCACGGGTGCGACCGCGAGCCTGCGCGGGCGCGAGGGCTTCGCGGCGTTCGCGGGCGCGAAGCAGGCGCTGCGCGCACTCGCCCAGTCGATGGCGCGCGAACTCGGGCCGCAGGGCATTCACGTCGGGCAGATCATCGTCGATGGCGCGATCGACACCGAGTTCATCCGCGAGAATTTTCCCGAGCGCTACAAGCTCAAGGAACGCGACGGCATTCTGAACCCCGAGCACATTGCCGACGCCTACTGGACACTGCACCAGCAGCCGCGCGATGCCTGGACGCACGAACTCGATCTGCGGCCGTGGCTGGAGCAATGGTGAGGCAACTGTTGCCCGCGTTGCGAAGCAGGCGATAATGGCGCCGAAGTGCACCAAAAGCACACCGTCACCCTATCGAGCCTCACATGAAAATCGCAACGTGGAACGTCAACTCCCTCAAGGTCCGTCTGCAGCACGTCATCGACTGGCTCAACGAGAGCAAGACCGACGTGCTCTGCCTCCAGGAGCTCAAGCTCACCGACGACAAGTTCCCGCGCGCCGATCTCGAGGCACACGGCTATCGCAGCTGGTTCGCCGGCCAGAAGACCTATAACGGCGTGGGCATCCTCGTGCGCGAAGGCCTCTTCGTCGACGAAGCCACGGTCGTGCGCAACATTCCGGGCTTCGAAGATCCGCAGCAGCGCGTGATCGCCACGACCATCGGTGACGTGCGTGTGGTGAGCGCGTATTTCCCGAACGGCCAGGCGCCCGGCACCGAGAAGTTCGCGTACAAGCTGCAATGGCTCGACGCCATGCATGACTGGCTCGCGCAGGAGATGCAGCGCTACCCGAAGCTCGCGCTGCTCGGCGACTACAACATCGCGCCCGAAGACCGCGACGTGCACGATCCGAAGGCCTGGGAAGGCCAGAACCTCGTCTCGCCCGAGGAGCGCGCGCAGTTTCGCCGCCTGATTGAACTCGGTTTCGTCGATGCGTTCCGCCAGTTCGAGCAGCCCGAAAAACTCTTCACGTGGTGGGACTATCGCATGTTCGCGTTTCGCCGCAACGCGGGCTTGCGCATCGACCATATCCTGCTCGCGCCCGCGCTTGCCGGGCACCTCACCGCGTGCGAAGTGGACAAGGTCCCACGCAAGTGGGAACAGCCGTCCGATCACACGCCGGTGATCGCCACGCTCGATATTGCGGGCTGAACGCGCGCCTTACCAGTTCCCCGCGAGCGTGGTCCACAGAAAGCGATAAACGAGCGCGTCATACTCCGCGCGCTCGAGCGAATCGCTGCCGGGGCCGTGACCGCCTTCCGTGTTCTCCAGATACCAGACATTCGCGTGCCCCTGCTGCTCCATGCGCGCGACCATCTTGCGCGCGTGCGAGGGATGCACGCGGTCGTCGCTCGTCGAAGTCGTGAACAGCGACGGCGGATACACAACACCTGGCTTCACATGGTGGTAAGGCGAATAGGCGGCAAGCGCGCGCGATTCTTCGGCATCCTCAGGATCGCCATATTCGTCTATCCATGACGCACCCGCATGCAGCACCGGGTAGCGCTGCATGTCGAGCAACGGCACCTCGCACACCACGGCGCCAAACAGCTCGGGACGCTGCACCATGCACGCGCCCACGAGCAGCCCGCCGTTGCTGCCACCCTTGATGCCCAGCTGCACGGCGCTCGTATAGCCATCGGCGATCAACTGTTCGGCCACCGCGATGAAGTCATCGAACGAGCGCTGACGATGCTCGCGCTGCGCCTCGACGTGCCAGGCGGTGCCGTACTCGCCGCCGCCGCGAATGTGCGCGATCGCCACCACGCCGCCCTGCTCCAGCCAGCCGATGCCCGAGCCCACGAGATATTGCGGCGTGAGCGCGATTGCGAAGCCGCCATAGCCCGTGAGCAGGCACGGCGACGCCTTGCGTGACTCGCCTTCGAGTACGGCCTTCGGGCCGATCACGGTGAACGGTACGCTCGTACCATCCGCCGAGCGCGCGTGCGAGCGGATGACCGTGAGCGGGCCGGAATCGAACTGCGTGGGCCAGCGGTCGAGCAATTCCCACTGCTGGAGATCGGTTTGCGCGAGATCGGCGAGCCAGTATTCGGGCGGCAGAAGGTAATCGTCGACGTCGACGAATACCTCGTCGTTGAGCGTGTCTTCGATGGGCGAGACATCCACCTGTGAACTCGCACGCGTGGGAAACACCCGCGACTCCCAGCGCCACGCGCCATCTTCCTGCTGCGGCAGCCAGAGCATCGTGCGGCTCTCCACATCGTCGAGCCAGGAGACGATCAAGACGTTTTGCGTATTGGTCCAGTCGCACGCCGACGTAACGGGCGTGGGCGTGAAGAGCGTCGTGAACGCGCGATCACCCGTGAGGAAAGCATCTTCGCGGATCACGAGCAACGCACCGCCCTTGTACGTTACGCCCGAAACGGCCCAGTCGAGCCGCGGCTCGAGCAGCAGCCAGCCATGCCACGCGCCCACCGAGACATGCGTAGGCAGGTCATACACCTGCCAGTCGCCGCGCTCATCGAGACGATAGGTGTATGAATCGAAGAAGTCGACGCTGCGCACCAGGCCGTGGCGCTTCTCGACCGGATCGTAGTCGCCCTCCACGCTGATGTCGTCGAATTCGCCGCTGAACACCACGGGCGCGTCGGCGAGCGCGGTGCCGCGCGTCCAGCGGCGCACCTCGCGCGGATAGCCGGAGCGCGTGAGCATCTTCTTGCCACTCTTGCCGCCCGCGTCCCATCCCAGGTACACGGTATCGCGATCGATCCACGAAATGATGTGCTTGCCTTCCTTCACAATGGCGAAACCATCGTCGACGAACGCGCGCTTCACAATGTCGAATTCGCGCACGATGACCGCGTCGGAGCCGCCATCGGAAAGCTGGATCAGCGCGCGGTCGCCGTCCGGATAGAGGATGTCGATGCCCGCGCACACCCATGGCATGCCCTCTTTCGCGCCGAGCGCGTCGAAGTCGATGAGCGTTTGCCACTGCGGCTTGTGGGCGCGCCAGTCGGCCCAGAGCGCGCGGCGCCACAGGCCCTTGGGATTGTCCTCGTCCTCCCAGAGGTCGTAGGCCCACTCCTGCCAGCGGCTCGGAATCACGGGCCGCTCGCGCGGCAAATAGGCCTGTGCGAGGCGCTTTTCGAGCGCCTCGAAACGCGCACCCCCCTGCCACGCGGCGCGCGTGCGCGTGTTCTGCGATTCGACCCAGGCCATGACGGCGGGGTCGTCGAGCGATTCGAGCGAAAGGAACGGATCGGCCTCGGTGGGCCAGGGAGAAGTCACAGGCATGATCGGTCGTCGACAGGAAAACAGCGTCGATTATGCCCTGTGTGCGCGCCGGTGCACTGCGCGCCGGGCCGGCTCGCGTTGCGCGAGGCCGGCCCGATGCCACATGCTAATACACACTCATTCCAGATTGAGTTCCTGGATCTTGCGCGTGATGGTGTTGCGGCCGATGCCAAGACGCTCGGCCGCCTCGACCTTGCGCCCGCGCGTGAAGTCGAGCGCCTCGCGGATCACGGCGGCTTCGAAGCGGCGCGAGAGTTCGTCCATGACGTCGGCGCTGTTTTCGCGCAAGAGACGCGCGACTTCCGTGCGCAGACCGCTCTCCCACACGCTCAGCGGCGAGACAGCGGCAGCGGTGCCGTTGGACGCGCCGAACGCCGGCGTCCCGAACACCACGCCGCCCGAGACGCCGCCGAGCAAGCCCGCGCCCGCCACGGCACCCGCAACCGGCGATATGCCGCCTGCGCCATTGGTCCCCGCGCCCGCTTCGGAAGCGGCCGAAGCCTCAGCGAGATGCACCGCCGCTCCCGCCGAGCCGTGCGCAGGCACGAGGTCAGGTGGCAGATCCTTGATCTCGATCGTCTGCGCGGGCGCCATCACGGTGAGCCAGTTCGCGAGATTCTCGAGCTGGCGCACATTGCCCGGAAACGGCAGCGACGACATCCACGCAAGCGCCTCGTCCGACACGCGCTTGGGCTCCACGCCCAGCTCGCGCGCGCTTTTCTGGAGGAAGTGGCGCGCGAGCAGCGGAATGTCCTCGCTGCGCTCGCGCAGCGCAGGCAAACGCAGGCGAATCACGTTGAGCCGGTGATACAAGTCCTCGCGGAACAGCCCCTGGCGCACGCGCGTTTCGAGGTTCTGGTGCGTCGCGGCGATCACGCGCACGTTCGCACGCAGCGGGTTGTGCCCGCCCACGCGGTAGAACTGCCCATCAGAGAGCACACGCAAGAGACGCGTTTGCAGGTCGAACGGCATGTCGCCGATTTCGTCGAGGAACAGCGTGCCGTTCTCGGCCTGCTCGAAGCGGCCCTGGCGCATGGCCTGCGCGCCGGTAAACGCGCCGCGTTCGTGGCCGAACAGTTCGGATTCCAGAAGATCCTTCGGGATCGCCGCAGTGTTCAGCGCGATGAACGGCCCGTTCGCGCGTGGGCTATGTCGGTGCAAAGCGCGCGCGACAAGCTCCTTTCCGGTGCCAGACTCGCCGGTGATGAGCACGGTCGCCGCCGAATGCGAAAGCCGCCCGATGGCGCGGAACATGTCCTGCATGGCCGACGCCTGACCGAGCATCTCGGGCGCTTCGGCGGGACGCTCGTCCCACTGCTGCTCGCCACGCATGCTTTCGTCCACGGCGCGGCGAATCAGCTCGACGGCCTTGTCGACATCGAACGGCTTGGCGAGATACTCGAACGCGCCGCCCTGAAACGCGGCGACCGCGCTGTCAAGGTCGGAGAACGCCGTCATGATGATGACGGGCAACCCCGGCACGCGCTCACGCACGGTTTGCAGCAGCTCGAGGCCCGAGCCGCCCGGCATGCGGATGTCGGAGACGAGCACCTGCGGGCTGTCGTGATCGAGCGCGCTCGCGGCTTCGCGCACGTTCGAAAAGCTGCGGGTGGCGAAGTTCTCGCGGGCAAGGGCCTTTTCGAGCACCCAGCGTATCGATTGGTCGTCGTCTACTATCCAGATCGGCTTCATAAGATCGGTCAGAAGTCCTGGTGGCGTGCGGTATCGGTAAATCTAAATTCAGGTTTAGCTATCGATTCAACTATCAAGCGGCAGCAATATCTGAAACTCGGTGTGGCCCGGCCGGCTATCCACTTCGATCAGTCCGTCGTGCTGCTGGACGAACGTCTGCGCGAGCGTGAGGCCGAGACCGCTGCCATCCTCGCGCCCGGAGACGAGCGGATAGAAGATGCGGTCGCGAATATCCTCGGGAATGCCGGGTCCGTTGTCAGTGATATGCAAGTCCAATGCCAGCTTGCATAATCGTTTGGAAATCGTGACCTTGCGCGCAATGCGCGTGCGCAATTCAATGCGCGCGTCGCCCTGCGAAATGCGTTCGCGCAGCGCCTGCGCCGCGTTGCGCACGATGTTCAGCAGTGCCTGGATCAATTGCTCCTTGTCGCCGCGCAGGTCGGGCACGCTCACGTCGTAGTCGCGCTCGATGGTGAGGCCGCGCGGGAATTCCGCGAGGATCACGGCGCGCACGCGCTCGCACACTTCGTGAATATTCACGTCGCCGACGATATGCGGATGCCGGTGCGGCTCCAGCAGCCGGTCGACGAGCGTCTGCAGGCGGTCCGACTCCTTGATGATCACCTGCGTGTACTCGCGCAGTTCGTCGCGCTCCAGCGCGCCGAGTTCGAATTCGAGCAACTGCGCCGCGCCGCGAATACCGCCGAGCGGGTTCTTGATCTCGTGCGCGAGATTGCGGATCAGATGCTTGTTCACCGCCGTGAGGTCGTGAATGCGCTCCTCTCGGTCGCTGCGCAGGTGCCGCTCGTTCTCGAAGAGTTCGAGCAGCACGTAATCGGGCGCGCTTTCGAGAAAACCCACGACCACATGTACGTTCAGCGGTTCGCGTCCGGGGCGTTCCAGCGAAGCGTCGAGCCGCGTCGCGTGAAAGCGATGCTCGGCGATCGACGCAATCGTCGAAAGCAGCTCGTCCGCATTCGAGAAGAGATCGGACCACGCCATCTGCGCGAGCTGACGGCGCGAGAGATCGAGCATCGCCTCCGCAGAAGGATTCGCGAAGGCGACACGCAGTGTGCGCTTGTCGAGCACGAGCACGACAGTGGGCAACGCCTCGAAGCCGGGCAACAGGCCCGACTCGACGAGCGGCGCGTCGTCGGAGAGCGGTTCGGCGTGGCCCTTTCTTGCCTTGATCAGATTCTTGAGCACCATGTTTCAGGCCGGCCGCCACACGGCGCACCAGCAACGGTCCTGGTCGTTAATTCTGGTCACTACGCTGGTCAACAAGCGGGTCAATACGCCTCGTCGACAAGCGACAAAGCGGCCCAACGAAAAAGGGACGGCACCGCCGTCCCTGGGAGACCCAACGCCCACGCGTCCTGCGAGTCGAAGAAACTGAACCGGCGCTTCGCTGTGTAGCGTGCAGCGAAGCGCCATCGCCAATTACAGCGAGTAGTACAGTTCGAACTCGACCGGGTGCGTGGTCATACGCACGCGTTGCAGTTCGCTTTCCTTCAGCGCGAGGTACGCGTCGATCATGCCGTCGGTGAACACACCACCGCGCGTCAGGAACTCGCGATCCTTGTCGAGCGCGTCGAGAGCCTGGTCGAGGCCGGCGCAAACGGTCGGGATCTTTGCATCCTCTTCCGGCGGCAGGTCGTACAGGTTCTTGTCGGCGGCTTCGCCCGGGTGGATCTTGTTCTGCACGCCGTCCAGACCCGCCATCATCAGTGCCGAGAAGCACAGGTACGGGTTAGCGAGCGGATCCGGGAAGCGCGTTTCGATACGGCGGCCCTTCGGGTTCGACACGTGCGGAATACGGATCGATGCCGAACGGTTGCGTGCCGAGTAAGCGAGCTTGACCGGCGCTTCGAAGTGCGGCACGAGACGCTTGTACGAGTTCGTACCCGGGTTCGTGATGGCGTTCAGCGCGCGAGCGTGCTTGATGATGCCGCCGATGTAGAACAGCGCGAATTCCGACAGACCTGCGTAGCCGTTACCCGCGAACAGGTTCTGGCCGTCCTTCCAGATCGACTGGTGAACGTGCATGCCCGAACCGTTGTCGCCAACGACCGGCTTCGGCATAAACGTTGCCGTCTTGCCATACGTGTGCGCCACGTTGTGGACGATGTACTTCAGTTGCTGCGTCCAGTCCGCGCGCTGAACCAGGGTCGAGAACTTCGTGCCGATTTCGTTCTGGCCCTGGCCCGCCACTTCGTGGTGGTGCACTTCGACCGGAATGCCGATCTGCTCGAGCAGCAGACACATTTCCGAGCGGATGTCCTGGAACGAGTCGACCGGCGCGACCGGGAAGTAGCCGCCCTTCGTGCCCGGACGGTGACCGGTGTTGCCGCCTTCGAATTCCTTGCCCGATGACCACGGTGCTTCTTCCGAGCCGATCTTGACGAAGCAGCCCGACTGGTCAGCGCTCCACTGGACCGAGTCGAAAATGAAGAATTCCGGCTCCGGACCGAAGAAGGCGGTGTCGCCCAGGCCCGTGCTCTTCAGGTACGCTTCAGCGCGCTTGGCGAGCGAACGCGGGTCGCGCTCGTAGCCCTTGCCGTCGGCCGGCTCGACCACGTCGCAGGTCAGCACGAGCGTCGATTCTTCGTAGAACGGGTCGACGAAGGCCGTGTTCGGGTCCGGCACGAGCAGCATGTCCGAGGCTTCGATGCCCTTCCAGCCGGCGATCGACGAACCGTCAAACGCATGACCCGACTCGAACTTGTCTTCGTCGAATGCCGACAGCGGAACCGAAACGTGCTGCTCCTTGCCGCGCGTGTCCGTGAAGCGGAAGTCGACAAACTTGACGTCTTCGTCCTTGACGAGTTGCATGACGTCGGCCACGGATTTACTCATAACCTATTCTCCTGATTAACGATTTCGGCGAACGCTGCCGCCGTCCCAATCTTGTTGATCCCCGCCGGCCGCCTCCTTCCCAGGTCTGTCCTGCTGACCTCGGCTGGCCGGCTGCGAATCGATCGAGACATATAAAGCAGCTTCCATGCCATGCATGCGCCAACGTGGCGCAAAACCCTTTCGCGACACGCACTTGGAGTCAAAAATCGTGCGCCGCGCTTTTGTGGAGCCACCAACGTGGCGGCTCATCGGCACCAAATTCGTGCAATCCCGAATTTGGCGCGCGAGTCTCTCTTCATTATGGTGCAAAACCTCTCTCGCGCACCATTTCAATGCATCGCGCCCTTTGTTGCGCCCAGCGCATCGCGTCCGTGCGGTTTCACCTTGTCGGGACGGTCCTACCCGCTCGGTCCCCACGCGCTAGAATGGTTTTTTGGTCCAACGCGAAACAGGAGATCCGTTGTCATGAGTACGCTCGAACAGTTGTACGCCCAGGCCGAGCAGCGCCGCGTCGAGAACCAGCTGCCCTACGCGGGCGCGGTATCGCCCGCAGAGGCATTCGAGCTTCTGCAGCTCGATCCGCGTGCGCGCCTCGTCGACGTGCGCACGCGCGCTGAACTCGACTGGGTCGGCCGTCCCGTCGTGGGCGACGGCCAATACTCGCACGTCGAATGGACCCGCTATCCGGGCGGCGTGCCCAACGCCGAGTTCCTCACCCAGCTCAAGAGCGCCGTGGAAGCCGACGCGCCCGTGCTGTTCCTGTGCCGCAGCGCAGCGCGCTCCAAGCTCGCCGCCATCGAGGCCACAAAGGCCGGTTTCACGAAGGCCTATGACCTGCTCGAAGGTTTCGAAGGCGACAAGGACGGCCAGGGGCACCGCAAGACCGTCACCGGCTGGTGCTTCCGAGGCCTGCCGTGGATCGGCGCCTAAGACCGCTCCACTCCAACCCAACGGGCCACTCTGAGCGCCCCGTGTGACACGCCGATGATGCGCCGCCTGCCCTGCCGCCGTACGCGGCGCACCTTCACACGCTGATTCAAAAGCCGGCGCGCGGCCCGCTGCGGCGCTCGCGATCGGGCGAGCCCTCGCCCGGCGCCGCCGGCTCGACCACATCGCCGCCCAGCTCGTGCACGCCTTCGCGCAGCTTCACGAAGGCGGCCGCCACGGCCTCGGGCTCGCCCTTCACGCCCAGATCGATGTGTCGGCGCGCATAAATACCGCCGCGCTCCGTATCGCCCACGCTCGGCAGGCTGAACACCCGCACGCCCGAAAAATCGCGCTCAATGCGCTCCATGAGCGGCGTGAGCGTCGACTCCGGCAGCTCGAACACGAGCAGCGACTTCTCGGCGTGCGGCGTCTGGTGATGCAGGTGTGCGTACTTCGTGTCGAGCACCCACTCGATCATCGGCCAGGCCATCACGGGGAAACCGGGCACGAAGTAATGATCGCGAATCGAAAAACCCGGAATCTTGTTGTAGCCGTTCGGGATGATCTCGCAGCCCTGGGGGAACGTGCCCATCTGGAAGCGGTGCAGATTCTCGGGCGACTGGTAGTTCACGGGATCGGCACCCGTGTGCATGTCGCGGATACGCTCACGGATAGCCGCCTCGGCGTCAGGGTGCAACGCGAGCGGCACGCCCAGCGCCGCAGCTGCGCACTGGCGCGTGTGGTCGTCCGGCGTCGCGCCGATGCCGCCCGTCGAGAACACGATGTCGCCCGAAGCGAACGAGCGCCGCAGCGTCTCGGTGATGCGCTCGGGGTCGTCGCCCACGTACTGGGCCCACTCGAGCGATAGGCCGCGCGCGCCGAGCAGTTCGATGACCTTCGGCAGATGCTTGTCGGAGCGGCGCCCCGAGAGAATCTCGTCGCCGATGATGATGACGCCAAATGCCATGTGTCGCCTCGTTGGATTGTCTTGAGGATGGAGCGTCAGTGCACGATCGTCACGTCGCCGGACGCCTGCTGCACTTCGTGCGCGCGCATGCGCTGAAGCGCGCGCAGGCAGTAGTGCCCGAACCAGAGCGCCGTGAACACCAGAATGAACGCATAGATCCAGATGGTCACCGCCGCCAGCACCGGGAAGAACAGCAGCAGCCACGCGGACACGGCCCAGATCGCCGTGGGCAGCGAGCCGAGCAGTCCGCTCACCACGCCGATCACGAGCAGCGGCAGGCGGTGACTACGCACCAGCGCGCGGCGCTCCTCGACGCTTGCGTGCAGCGCGAGCGCATCGTAGGTCATCACACGATACGTGAGCCAGCCCCACAACAGCGGCGGAATGAGCGCGAAGAACGGCGGAATGAGCCACAGCGGCAGCGTCACGATCATCACGATCAGGCAGACGATGGTCGTGACGAGCGAATAGAGCAGGCTGCCGTACCAACTGCCGCCGCGCCGCATCTCGATCATGCCGTACTGGCGCTTCGAAAGATGGCGGATCACGCGCGGCATCGCGATCGCGACGATCAGCAGCAGCACCGTGATCACGATGAGCGGAATCGTCAGGATGATGACCAGAAACGGCGCGATTGTCGCTCGCAGCCAGCCGAAGCCGAGCGCGTCGAATAGATGATAGAGGTAGGTCGTCGACGACCAGTTCGCGAGCGCGCCCCGCATGAGGTCGAGCAGCGGCTGCCAGAACACAAAGAGCACGGCGCCCCATACCGCCGCCGCCACGAGAAATGGCACGAAGGTGAGAAGCAGCATGGCGGGATGGAACACGCTCGCGAGCGCGCGTCCGAACGAGCGCAACAGGTCATTCATGCGAGCGGAATACGGCGAAAAGGACAGGTAGAGAACACAGTGTCGGCGAAATCGGTGCGACCAAGCCAACAGCATAAACCACCGCGCGCACGGCGGGTAAGACGGGTGAGAGGAAGGGCAAGGACGCCGCGCCGGCGCTCAGGTCACGGTGGCGTCGTCGCGCGCCTCGGACTGCACGGCAGTGGCGGCGCGGGCGCGCGAACGCAGGCGCCGCGCGATGCGGGTGAACGCATAACCCTGCTGCGCCCAGAATCCCTCGCCATAGCGCGCGCCTTCGAGCTGGTCGCGAATGCCCGTGGGCTCGATCTCGCGATTGAACGACGCGCTGCCGAACATCATGTCCCACCAGGGGAACAGCACGCCGAAGTTGCATCCATAATGGGTGCCCTCGTGGCCATAGCCGATGGCGTGATGACGGCGGTGAAAGCGCGGGCTCACCAGGAGCCGCTCGCCGAGCCAGCCGAAATGTACGCGAATATTGGCGTGCTGCACGCTCTGCGCGAAATTCGTGAGCGCGACGAGCACCACGAATTGCATGGGCGGCACGCCGATGAAGAGCGCCACGGCGGCGAACATGCACGATTGTCCGATCACGTCGAGGAGGTGGTTGCGGTCATCGCACCAGAGCGACATCTTGCGCTGGCTGTGATGCACGGCGTGCAGCTCCCACCAGATGCCGTAGCGATGCGAAAGCCGGTGATACCAGTAACTGAAGAAGTCGAGCACCACGAGGTAAAGTGCGAACGCCACGAGCGGCTGCGTGGTTACGCCCGGCCAGAGATTGTCGAGGTCCACCGTCTTCACGCCCATGAGCCGCAGCGCGCTCTGCGCACGGTCGAAGAAAGGCTGCATCGTGAAGAAGAACAGCAGGTTCAGAATGCCGAGGCGCGTGACCCACGTGTAGAGCGCATCGACGCCCACACCCTTGCGGTCGCGCCACTTCTCCGCGGGCACGAGCGCTTCGAGCGGGCGCAGCAGCGCGTACATCAGGCCCACTTCGAGCAGGCCCACGATCACCCAGTACAGCGCGTCATAGGCGTCTTCGTCCACGTCCATCATGCCGACGTGGAAGAGCATCGGCTGTATCGCGTTGACGTAGAGGAGCGTCTGGAGCCACGACACGAGGTCGTCCGCACCCGAGACCATGGCCTGCCCCGCATGCGCAATCACCGCCAGCACAGACGCCACCATGTCCACGCGCCCTCTCCGATCTTATGGTTCTTTAGGCTCCGTTCGGCGCCGTGACGGGCGCGCGATCGTAGAAGTAGATGCCATGCGGCGAGCGGCCCACGGCGATGGTCTTGATGAGCTTCCTGGTCTGCATGTCGATGAGGCCGATGTGCTTCGCGAAACGGAACGTCACCCACAGGTAGCGCTTGTCGGCGGTCAGTTCCATGTCGTCGGGACCGGGCATCAGGCCGCTGATCTCGCCGGTCTTTTCGAGCGTGTCCTCGTCGATGATGCTGATGACGTTCGCCACGCGGCTCGACACCAGCACGTGGCGGCCGTCCACGAGCGAGCGGAAGTTGTGCGCGGCCTTGCCGACCTGGATCGTCTTGACGATCTTCTGGTTGCGCCAGTCCACCACCGCAACGTAGTCGGCGCCCGTCATGCCGACGAGCAGGTACTTGTCGCCAGGCGTGAGCCACAGGCCTGCCGGCGCGGCACCGACCTTCATCTTCCAGAGCACCTTCTGCGTCGGCAGATCGACCGCAGCGATTTCGCCAGAAACCTGCAGCGAAACGAACACGGTGCGGCTGTCGTTGGTGAACGCCAGATGGCTCGGCATGGCCGAGAGCGGCAGGCGTTTGGCGAGCGTGATGTTGCTGCCGCCCGCGTAGTTGTAGATGTCGAGGCGGTCGAGGCGCAGGCCCGTGGTGACGAACCACTTGCGGTCGGGCGAGAAGCCGAGCTGGTACGGGTCTTCGACGTTTTCGACCCAGCGCTGCGGCTTGCCGGTTTTCGGATCGACGAACAGGAGGTTGTTCGATACCGAGTTCGCGACGATCAGCGAGGTGTTGTCCGGCGTGGGAAAGAGGTGATGCGGTTCCTTGCCCGTGGGCACGGTGCCGACGACTTCGTGCGTCTTGTCGTCGATGAGGCTCAGCGTGGCTTCGCCCGAATTCAGGACGATGATGTTGTCCGCGTAAGCGGCCGTGGAGCCGAATGTGGCAACTGTCGCTGCGCAAGCGAGCGCAAACGTTGCGGCCTTGACGGCGACGCGGCTAAGTGTGTTGTTGTACATGAAGAATCGTTCCCGGGCAGATTCGTGATTGTAGAACGTCTACCGGCACGCAAGGTTGACGTAGGGCCCTTGAAATATGAGAGGGGCGCAATTAAGCGCCCCTTTTTCGAACAGGTGTTATGGCCCGTAATGCGGAAGCTGCGACTTATCGCTGCATCGACTCCCACACCTTGTAGAGGCGCTTGACCGAGACCGGCATCGGCGTGCGCAATTCCTGCGCGAAGAGCGAGATGCGCAGCTCTTCGAGCAGCCAGCGGAACTCCAGGAGACGCGGGTCGAACACGCCGCCGCGCTGCGAGAGTGCGCGCTGATACTGCTGCGCGAGCGGCTGGAATTCGGCGGCCTGGCGCGCGTCGCGCGCGGGGTCGGCGCGCAGCTTGTCGATGCGCAGCGCGACGCCCTTCAGATAGCGCGGGAAATGCACGAGCTGCGCATAGGGCGTCTCCAGAATGAAGCGCTTGCTGATGAGCGAGTCGACCTGCGCCTGCATGTCCGCTGCCGGCGCGCCGAAGGCCTTGGCCTGCACGAGCTTCTTCGCCAGAGACGCGTATTCCGCGAGAATCTGCCCCACCAGACGCGCGATTTCCTGCGCGAGCAGCGAGAGACGTCCGCGGCCTTGGTCCTTGCGCGCGTGGAAGCTCGCGTCGTCGTCGGGCAGCGGGTCTTGCAGGCAGGCGCGGTCGAGCGCGAGTTCGACCAGCTGGTCGCGCAGTTCCTCCTGCGTGGCGCGCGCCATGAACTGCATCGCCATCTCGCGCAGACCCGGCAGGTTCTTCTCCAGGTAGCGGATCGGCTCGCGCAGCTGCAGCGCGAAGAGCCGGCGCAGCCCCGCGCGATGGATGCGCGCAGCCTCCTCCGGCGAATCGAACACTTCGACGTCGCAATGCGTGCCGCGATCGACGAGCGCCGGATAGCCGAACAGCGTCTGTCCGCCGCGACGGATTTCCAGCAGCTCGGGCAGCTTGCCGAAATTCCACGTCGAGAGGTTTTCGTAGAGCGCCGTGGCAGGCGTTGCGTCGCCCGGCGCGGGCGTGCGCGGCGCACTGCTCTTTTGCGGCGCGTTGATGTCTGCGACGCGCTCAACCTGAGCGTTCTGAGGTACCTCACCGCCCTGCGCATGCGTTTCCAGCGCGGCGAGCGCCGTCGCGCTCGCAAGCTTCTGGAATTGCTGCTGCGCCTGCGCACCGAGTTCGGCGCGCAGTTGCGCAAGGTTGCGGCCCATCGCGAGCTGGCGACCGTGCTCGTCGATCACCTTGAAGTTCATAAAGAGGTGTGCGGGCAGCGTCTCCAGCTTGAAGTCGGCGGACTTCAGGGCGATCTGCTTTTGCTCGCGCACGTCGGCGATCAACGCTTCCAGCAGCCCGCCCGCGCCGAAACGCTCGCCGCCCGTGCGCTCCGCAAAGCCGGCCGCGTACTCGGGCAGCGGCACGCAGTGGCGGCGCAGCTTCTGCGGCAGCGACTTCAAGAGCAGTTGCGCCTTCTCCTTGACCATGCCCGGCACGAGCCATTCGCAGCGGCGCGCATCGACCTGGTTGAGCGCGTAGAGCGGCACCGCGAGCGTCACACCGTCGCGCGGCGAGCCCGGTTCGAAGTGATATGCGAGCGCCATCGCCACGCCCGACATCGTCATGCGCTTCGGGAACAGGTCGGTCGTCACGCCCGCTGCTTCGTGGCGCATCAGGCCGTCGCGAGAGAGGTACAGCAGACGCAGCTTGTCCTCGGGCTGCCCGCCCTTTCTCACCTCGTCGCGATACCAGCGCTCGAACGACGCGCCCGAGTAAATGCCTTCAGGAATCGCCTGATCGTAGAAGCCGTAGATCAGCTCATCGTCGACAAGCACGTCCTGGCGGCGCGATTTGTGTTCCAGCTGCTCGATATCGGCCAGCAGCTTGCGGTTATGCGCGAAGAACGCGAGCTTCGTGTCGAACTCGCCTTCCACGAGCGCGCCGCGAATAAAGAGCTCGCGCGCACGCGCCGGGTCCTGCTTGCCGAATGCCACGCGCCGGCGTTGATACACCGGCAGGCCATACAGCACCCCACGCTCGAACGCGCTCACCTGCGCCGCGCGTTTTTCCCAATGCGGTTCGGAGAGCGACGTCTTCAGCAAATGCGCGCCGACCTTCTCCAGCCACTCGGGCTCGATCTTGGCGATGCAGCGCGCGTAGAGACGGCTCGTTTCGACAAGCTCCGCGGCCACGACCCAGCGCCCCGCTTTCTTCACGAGCGCCGAGCCCGGCCACAGATGGAACTTGATGCCGCGCGCACCGAGGTAATGCGGCTCGTCGTCGGCCTTCAGGCCGATATTGCCGAGCAGGCCCGTGAGTAGCGCGTGATGGATCTGCTCGTAGGTCGCGTCGGCTTCGTTGATGCGCCAGCCATGCTCGCGGACCACCGTCAGCAATTGTGAATGCACGTCGCGCCATTCGCGCAAACGCAAGTGCGACAGGAAATTCGCGCGGCACGAATCCAGCAACTGCCGGTTGGACTTCTTGTGCGCGACGGCCTCTTCGAACCAGGCCCAGATCTTGAGCCACTGCAGGAATTCGGAGCGCTCGTCGGCAAAACGGCGATGCGCCTGGTCCGCCTGCTCCTGCGCCTCGATTGGCCGATCGCGCGGATCCTGCACCGATAGCGCGCTCGCGATGATGAGCACTTCGCGCAGCGCCTGCTCGTCGCGTGCGCCGAGAATCATCCGACCCACGCGCGGATCGAGCGGCAGGCGCGCGAGTTCGCGGCCGAGCGGCGTGAGCGCGTTGTCGTCGTCCACGGCGCCGAGTTCGTTGAGCAACTGATAGCCGTCGGCGATCGCGCGGCCCGGCGGCGGCTCGATAAACGGGAACGTCTCGATCGCCGTCAGATGCAGCGACTTCATGCGCAGGATCACGGCGGCGAGCGACGAGCGCAGGATTTCCGGATCGGAGAAGCGCGGCCGCGCGATGAAATCTGATTCCTCGTAAAGCCGGATGCAGATGCCGTCCGCGACACGCCCGCAACGGCCCGCGCGCTGGTTCGCCGCCGCCTGCGAAATCGACTCGATCTGCAACTGCTCGACCTTGTTGCGGTACGAATAACGCTTTACGCGCGCGAGGCCCGTATCGACCACGTAGCGGATGCCGGGCACCGTGAGCGACGTTTCGGCCACATTGGTCGCGAGCACGATGCGGCGCGCGTTCGACGGCTTGAATACGCGTTCCTGCTCCTGCGCGGAAAGCCGCGCGAAAAGCGGCAGGATTTCCGTGTGCGGCGGATGATGCTTGCGCAGCGCTTCCGCGGCGTCGCGAATCTCGCGCTCGCCGGGCAGGAACACGAGCACGTCGCCCGAGCCTTCGCGGCAGAGTTCGTCGACGGCATCGACGATGGCCTCCATCAAGTCGCGATCCGTGTCGCGTTGCGACTTTGCGCCTTTTTCGCGGCCCGTCGTGCCCTGCGCATTCTTGACCGCCGGGCTGTCCTCCTGCACCGGCCGATAGCGCACCTCGACGGGATACAACCGCCCGCTCACCTCGATCACCGGTGCGGGCTTTTCCTCGCTGCCGAAGTGGCGCGCGAAGCGATCGGCGTCGATGGTCGCCGAAGTCACGATCAGCTTGAGGTCGGGCCGGCGCGGCAGAATCTCCTTCAGATAACCGAGCAGGAAGTCGATGTTGAGGCTGCGCTCGTGCGCCTCGTCGATGATGATCGTGTCGTAGGCCTTGAGCAGCGGATCGGTTTGCGTCTCCGCGAGCAAAATGCCGTCGGTCATGAGCTTGACCGAGGCGCCCGGCGAGAGATTGTCGGTGAAGCGCACCTTGTAGCCGACCACTTCGCCGAACGGCGTATTGAGTTCATCGGCGATGCGCCGCGCCGTGGCCGAAGCCGCGATCCGGCGCGGCTGCGTATGGCCGATCAAACCCGTGCCGCCCGCGCCGAGGCCGCGGCCCAGTGCGAGCGCGATCTTCGGCAACTGCGTGGTCTTGCCCGATCCCGTTTCGCCGCTCACGATCACGACCTGATTCTGGGCAATCGCACGCGCGATTTCTTCGCGGCGGCCGGAGACCGGCAGTGCTTCGGGGAACGCGATGGGCGGAACCTTGTTCGGCTCGACGTTCGTTCGCGGCGCACGCGGCGGACGTTCGCTGCGCGGGTTGCGTTCGTTCGTTTCGGCCGTTTCGCTGCCAGCGCGCGCGGCGCGGGGCTCCGCGGATTCATCCCGTTCGCGCGCAGCATCCGGCCGCGGCGTACGTCGCGGTTGATGTTGCGCCGGTTTTTGCTGTGGCGACGGATGGCGCGGGGCGTTGCGCGGCGGCTTCTGCGACGCGTTAGCCGAAGCATCGCGCGTTGCGCGTTGCGTCTGCGCGCGCGCGTCACGCTGCGGGTCTGGCTTGCGCGTCTGATCGCGCGACCCGTGCGCTTCACCCTGCTGCGCACGTTGTCCACGTTGCGCCGAGCGACTTGTCTCGCCGCGCGCCGGTTGGGCCGCCGCTGGCTCAGAAGCCCTTCGCGGTTCGCGCGCTTGCTCAGGCTCGCGTGTCTCGCCATGCCCGCCTTGCGCGTCTTTCGGTTCGACGGACTGCGCCGGCGCGGGCTCAGCCGCACGCTTGTCCTGTACGCGCGCGCCGCCCAGCGCGCCGCCGCCCACCAGCGCGCCAAGCTTGTCCGTCGACGCGAGCTTTTGCCCGTCGCCGTACTTCTGCGACGCGCTTTTCGCTTTCGCGCCGTCCGGCGCCGATTCCTTCCCGGCCGGGGTGTTGCTGCCCTGCGCGGAGGCAGGTCTTTTGGGTACATTCGACATGGGGGCGCATTATAATCCCGGGCATGAATTCCCAAACCGACCTCGTCCCCGCCACCGGCAGCACGCCGGCATCCACGGCCGCTGCGGATTCCGCCTCGCAGCTCATTGCGCAGCACGCGCAGTTCGTCGACTGGATGCGATCGGTCGCGCCCTACATCCACGCGTTCCAGGGCAAGACTTTCGTCGTCGGATTCGGCGGCGAGGTCGTGCACCAGAACCTGCTCAACGCGCTCGTCGCCGACATCGCGCTCTTGCAGGCCATGGGCATCCAGATCGTGCTCGTGCACGGTTCGCGCCCTCAGGTCGAGGAGCAGATGAGCCTGCACGGCGTCGAATCCGAGTTCTCGCATGGCATGCGCATCACCAATGCCCGCGCGCTCGAATCCGCGAAGGAAGCCGCCGGCGAAGTGCGTCTCGATATCGAGGCCGCGATCAGCCAGGGTCTGCCGAACACGCCGATGGCGCATGCGCACATCAGCGTCGTGTCGGGCAACTTCGTGACAGCGCGGCCGGTCGGCATTCTCGACGGCGTGGACTTCCAGCATACGGGCGTCGTGCGCAAGATCGACGCCGATTCGATCCGCCACTCGCTCGCGAGCCGCAAGCTCGTGCTGCTCTCGCCGCTCGGTTTTTCGCCCACGGGCGAGGCGTTCAATCTGTCGATGGAGGACGTCGCCTCGGCGGCGGCCATCGCGCTGCGCGCCGACAAGATCGTTTTCCTCACGGAAACGCAAGGCCTGATCGACGAGGAAGGCGAGCTGATCCGCGAAATGTCACTCGACGACGCCTACAAGCTGCAAGAAGGCGGCACCGTCCTCGGCGATGCGGGCTTCTATCTGAAGCACTCCATTCGCGCCTGCCGCGGCGGCGTGGGCCGCGCGCACATCATTCCCTACGCGCTCGACGGCGGCTTGCTGCTCGAACTGTTCCTGCATGACGGCGTGGGCACCATGATCTCGTATGAGAATCTGGAAAGCCTGCGCGAAGCCACGCCTGACGACGTCGGCGGCATTCTCACGCTGATCGAGCCGCTCGAAACCGACGGCACGCTCGTGCGGCGCGGGCGTCACCAGATCGAGCGCGACATCGACCACTTCTCGGTGATCGAGCACGATGGCGTGCTGTTCGGCTGCGCGGCGCTTTACGCGTATTCGCAGGAGCGTATCGGCGAAATGGCGTGCCTCACGGTCTCGCCCGAAGCACAGGGCTCCGGCGACGGCGAACGCCTCTTGCGCCGCATCGAGCAGCGCGCGCGGGCGCGCGGCCTCACGCGCATTTTCGTGCTCACCACGCGCACCGAACACTGGTTCCTGAAGCGCGGCTTCGTCAAGGTTACAGTGGACGACCTGCCCGAAGACCGCCGCCGCCTCTATAACTGGCAGCGCAAATCGCTCGTGCTGATGAAACAGCTCTGAGCGCGCTGCCACCCACACATACGACTACAGGAGAAGCACAGCATGGCCCGTATGATCCAATGCGCGAAGCTCGGCAAGGAAGCCGAAGGCCTCGACTTTCCTCCGCTGCCGGGCGAGCTCGGCAAGCGCATCTACGAAAACGTCTCGAAAGAGGCATGGCAGCAGTGGCTCAAGCAGCAGACCATGCTGATCAACGAAAACCGGCTGAACATGGCCGATCCGCGCGCGCGCCAGTACCTGATGAAGCAGACCGAGAAGTTCTTCTTCGGCGAAGGCGCCGACCAGGCTTCGGGCTACGTGCCGCCGACCGAAGGCTAAGGCCTTCCGTTGCGCGCCGGGATTTGTCCCCGAGCCCCACAAACGCAGCATAATGCTCCGCAAAAACCGCGCCCCCGGCGCGGTTTTTTTATGCGCTTCATGCGCTTTCCAGGCCGCGGAAACGGTTCCATCAAAACGGCGCAATCCCCCGCCACATGGGCCTTCCAGCCCGCGCCCCGAATCCCCGCAGATGCCGAGGTTTGCGCGATCTTCCGTTATCGTGCTACCATGTGGCCTCGTTCAACAGGCATTAGCCATCAATTGCATTTGGCACGGCGCCCCAAAACGCCATTATCCCGAATGCGCATATGACAAAAGGAACGTTCCGCCACGCGGGCTTCTTTTTCGTTTCAGCGGCGCTTCACTCAGGCACCTCGTGCCGGTCCAGCGTCCTCATGCGTCCTGCCCCCCTTCCACGGCCACGCAGGCGCAACGTTAAACACAATTCGTCCGAGTGTCGTTTCGCGACACTTCAGCATTGCTTTCGTGCGCCGCTCGCCTTGTGCGATGCACCATCGGCCCGCTCTCGTCTCTGACGTGACGTGCCGCGCGCGAAATGTCGCCGCTATCGCGAAACGGTACTCTCCGGCAACCGTGGCGGACCCTCGAGGGTTCGTCGCAGTCATTGGAGATGCAGACCTTGACCGCTTCCACCTCCGGCTCGTCGGCCCAGACCGACCTTACCCTCGACGACATCACGATCGTCGATAAAAGCCTCCTCAAACGCGCCGTCGGTGCCATGGCGCTCGGCAACGCCATGGAATGGTTCGACTTCGGCGTGTACAGCTACATCGCCGTCACGCTCGGCCAGGTGTTCTTCCCGTCGAGCAGCCCTTCGGCGCAGCTCATCGCCACGTTCGGCACGTTCGCAGCCGCGTTCGTCGTGCGCCCGATCGGCGGCATGGTGTTTGGGCCGCTCGGCGACCGCATCGGCCGCCAGCGCGTGCTCGCGATGACGATGATCATGATGGCCTGCGGCACCTTCGCCATCGGCCTGATTCCCTCGTACAAGTCGATCGGCATTGCCGCACCCGCACTGCTGCTCGTCGCGCGCCTGGTTCAGGGCTTCTCGACCGGCGGCGAATACGGCGGCGCGGCCACCTTCATCGCCGAATTCGCCACCGACAAGCGCCGCGGCTTCATGGGCAGCTTCCTCGAATTCGGCACGCTGATCGGCTATGTGTTCGGCGCGGGCACGGTTGCCGTGCTGACCGCCATGCTCTCGCACCAGCAACTGCTCGACTGGGGTTGGCGCGTGCCGTTCATGATCGCGGGTCCGCTCGGCCTCGTGGGGCTCTATATCCGCACGAAGCTCGAAGAAACGCCCGCGTTCAAGCGCGAAGCGGAACTGCGCGAAGCCGAAGAGCACACGCGCCCGAAGCTCACCCTGAACTCGCTCCTCACGCAGCATCTGCGCCCTTTCCTGCTGTGCGTGGGTCTCGTGCTGATCTTCAACGTGACCGACTACATGGCGCTGTCGTACCTGCCGAGCTACCTCTCTGCGACGCTGCACTTCAACGAGACACACGGCCTCTTCCTCGTGCTGATCGTGATGGTGCTCATGATGCCGATGACGCTCGCGTTCGGCCGCCTCTCCGACGCCGTGGGCCGCAAGCCGGTGATGCTCGCGGGCTGCGTGGGCCTGATCCTGCTGTCGATCCCGTCGCTTACGCTGATCCAGACGGGCGCGCTCGTGCCGGTGTTTTTCGGCCTCCTGATTCTCGGCGCGCTGCTCTCGTGCTTCACGGGCGTGATGCCCTCGGCGCTGCCGGCGCTGTTCCCGACCGCGATCCGCTATGGCGCGCTCGCCATCGGCTTCAACGTGTCGGTGTCGCTGTTCGGCGGTACCACGCCGCTCGTGGCGGCATGGCTCGTCGAGCACACGCAGAACCTCATGATGCCCGCGTACTACCTGATGGGCGCGGCGGTGATCGGCATCGTCTCGGTGCTGGCGCTGCATGAAACGGCACGCCGCCCGCTGCCGGGCTCGGCGCCGAGCGTGAGCACCAAGGCGGAAGCGCACGCGGTACTGCGCGGTGTGCGTCTCGCGCGCGAACTCGACGAGGAATACGCCGTCGCCAACGCAGTGCGCGCCTGATACGGCACCACTGACACGCAAAAAGGCCAGCTTCGCGCTGGCCTTTTTCTTGCGCGCGCTGAGGGCTATTCGACGAGGTTGACGTGCTCGACGTCCAATGCGGCGTTGCTTCCGATCGTGAGCATCGCCACCGAGATCGGTAACTTGAAGCGGCGCGGCCCCGCGCTGCCAGGGTTCACGTACAGCACGCCCTGGCGCGTTTCGAGCACGGGCTTGTGCGAATGCCCGCTCACGACCACAGCAATGCCTTCGCCAGCGGGATCGCCCTGCAGGTCGGGCAGTTCGTGGACCACCGCAAGCTGGACCCCAGCCAGCGTGACGGTAGTCTGCACCGGCAACGTCTCGGCCCACGCGCCATGATCGTTGTTGCCGCGCACGGCGGTGAGCGGCGCGATGGCCGCGAGCGTGTCGAGCACGCGCTGATCGCAGATATCGCCCGCATGCACGATGGCGTCCGCGCCCTCGACGAAGGCGAGCAGCTCCGGACGCAGCAGATTGTGCGTGTCGGAAACCAGTGCAATACGTAGCGGATGCAGCGGACGTTTCGCGGACATGTCGTTGCGTTTCGATTGAATACCGCCGATTATCTCCGCGCTCATGCCTCGCCGTCGCCCTCCCCTGGTGCTGCGCCGACATACACCACGAGCCACACGCTCGGCACAGTCGGATCGGTCCACGACACGCGATGACGGCAGTGCGCCGGGAAATGCACGTAGTCGCCGGGCAGCAGGCGTCGCGGCGGCTGTGCCGTGTCCTCGAATTCCAGGGTCGCCGCACCGGCAAGAAGCGCCACCCATTCCTCGCGCGCGTCGTCGTACCAGAAACCCGGCGGGCTCGCCTGGCCGGTGGAGACGATACGCTCGATCCGCACCCCAGCGCGCGAAACGAGCGTATCGAAGCGCTCGTCGTTGGCGTCGTGATGGATGCCTGCGAAGAGATTGCCGAATGCGGCCGTGTTCGGTTCGTTCATGCAAAAGCGCTCATTCAAGAGGTTTCAGGCCGTCGAGCAAGGTCGGCACCAGCTCGCTCACGGTCGGGTGGATGTGCATTGCGTATTGCAGCGTCGTGTAGGGCGCGTCGGCTGTCATCGTGTCGATGAACGTGTGGATCGCCTCGTCGCCCTCGATGCCGAATATCGTCGCGCCGAGAATACGTTGCGTCTGCGGGTCCACCAGCGCCTTCATGAAGCCGTCCGTTTCGCCGCGTTCGCGCGCGCGGCCCACGCGCGACATCGGCATCGTTGCGATGAGCGCGGGTTTGCCAAGCGCGCGCACTTCGCGCTCGCTCATGCCGACGCGCGCCAGCGGCGGGTCGACGAACACCGCGTACGCGAGAATGCGTGTGTCGGCGCTGCGCGCTTTGCCGTCCAGCAGGTTCGCCGCGACGATCTGAAAGTCGTCGTACGAAGTGTGCGTGAACGCGCCGCGGCCATTCACGTCGCCGAGCGCCCAGATGCCCTGCACGCGCGTGCGCAACTGGCCGTCCACGGCGATGAGCCCGTGGGCGTCGCGCTCGATGCCCGCGGCGTCCAGCCCCAGATCGTCCGTGTTCGGCAGGCGGCCGGTCGCGAAAAGCAGATGCGAAACGTCGAGCGGACCGCTGTCGAGCGCGATGCGCACGCCCGCCCGGCCATCCAGCGGCGCGACGCTGCGCGGCTCCGCGCCGAAGCGAAAATCGACGCCTTCGCGTGCGAGCACGTCCTGGACCGCGCGCGAATAATCCTCGTCCTCGCGCGCGAGCACGCGCTGCCCGCGCACGAGCACCGTCACGCGGCTGCCGAAGCGGCGGAACATCTGCGCGAATTCGAGCGCCACGTAGCTGCCGCCGCAAATCGCCAGATGTTCGGGCAGTTCATCCAGCGCAAGCAGCGTCGAGTTGGTTTCGTAGCGGATCGTTTCGACGCCGGGAATGGCAGGAATCAGCGCGCGCGTACCCGTGTTGATGAAGACCTCGGGCGCTTCGAGATCGACCTGCGTGCCGTCGTGGGCAGCCACGCGCACCGCGTGCTCGCCCGTGAAGCGCGCGTGCCCCCTGAACACGGTGACGTTCGGCGCATGGCGCAACCACTGCTCGACGCCATCGCGCGACGCCCCGATGATGCGCTCCTTGCGCGCCTTCACGAACGCGAGATCGACGCGCACGTCGCCCGGCTGCGCGCCCTTGCCGATTTGCACGCCGAAATCCGCCGCATGGCGCGCAACGTGCGCGGCACGCGCGCAGGCGACATACGCCTTGGTCGGCGTGCAGCCCACGTTCACGCAGGTCCCGCCGAACGACGCGCGCTCGATCACCGCAGTCTTGCGGCCGCTCTTCCCAAGCCGCACCGCGAGAGGCGGGCCGCTCTGCCCAGTGCCGATCACGATCGCATCGAAACGTTGTGCCATGCCGCTCTCCTTTGCCGTTGACGCGAGTTGAGCCGCGAGTTGGGCCGCGAGTTCAGCCGATTCGCCGCGCGGATCGCCGCCGAGTCGAACGGCGGCCGATCGCGCCATCTTACGCGCGACAATTGGCCATCGCCCGCAGCGTGATTCCGCGAATCGGGTACGCATCGGCGTAAATTGCGAATGGGAACGAATGAGCAAAAAAAGAGCCGCCTCGCACGTCGAGGCGGCTCACAGGGTGACGTCACAACAGCAAACGGGCGAAGCCGCTGCGCGTCAGGGGGACCGGCGAACGCAGGGCGCACTTGCGTCAGGCGTTCGGTGAACAGGTGATTGGAGAGTCAATTGTTAAGGTCAGGCAAACTCGGTGCGCGAAGTCAGTACACAATCAGTGCACACAATCGGTGGGCGCACATTCGCCATGGCCCGCGTTCCAGAGTTCGCGCGAGCGCTGGAATGCGGCGCGCGCGCCGCGCGTAGCCACCATCAGCCCGACTTGCCCCATGTTGAAGTCGAGCGACACCATCAGCTGCATCAAGTCCACCATCGGCAGGACCAACGCTGGCTGATACAACTGTCGTTCGATAAAGGATTTCATGACCGCTCCCGCTGCATGCCCCGGGTCCTCCTGACGCAAGGTCATTCAATGGTTGTCATTCTAGGAATGCAGCGTGCGTGGATAAATGGGCCGTCCGCGAAGTCACTTGTCGAAAATCGCAAACAATCGGAGGGAGTGCGGAGACAGGAGGTGCGGCGGCGAGCCTGTCATGCCGCCCGGGCATCGCGCGCGGCCGCGCCACACGGTGCTTTGCGCGATTCCCGACCGTGCGAACGCGCTTTAGTCGAGAGGCGTGGCAACGAATTCCGGCAGCGTCTCAGCGCGCGCGGAAAGCGCGGCAATTGCCGGATATCGGGCGGGATCGGCGCAGCCAGGCAGCATGTACTGGTTGAAACGCCATGCAACGGCTGCGGTGATGTCGGCTTGCGTGATGCGGCCCGCGCACAGCCAGCCGTCGCGACCCGCAACGAGCTGGTCGAGCACGGCCCAGGCCGCGTGCATCTGGGCATTCACGCGCTCGAACCACGGCTCGTGCTGGCGCTCGGCGGGGCGCAATTGGCGCTCATAGACCTGCTGCACCGTTTTTTCCGTGGCCGCCAGCGCGAAACCGTTCACGCGCAGCGCGAAGGTCCGCTCCTGCGTCTCCTCCGGCATGAGCCGCCGCGCGGCGGGCACTTTGCGGTCCAGGTAGTCGAGGATCAGCGTCGAATCGATCAACTGGGTGCCGTCCTCGTCGATGAGGGTGGGCGCCTTCACGACGGGATTGATCTGAGCAAACTCGTCGTACTGCCGAAATACCGAAATGCTGCGATGCTCGAACTCCAGCCCAAGCACATGGAGCGAAATCGCGACGCGACGCACAAAGGGGGAGTCCATCATGCCGATCAACTGCATGGGTTCACCTCGCACAGGAAAAAGGGGATCGGGCGTCGATCTTGCAGGAAGCCCCGCCGCATTTCAAGACACGTTGACCACCGGGGTCGGCGTCACGGCGACGCGGCGCATTGCATTTCCACGTTTCCAGCGGGTGGAAAAACGGTGCCGCATGGCTGTTTTGCCGCGGCGCGTTGTGCAAAAACACACCGTGTCGATGTGCCACGTCCTGTCCGCCGCGCAACAGGACTACATTTGTTAGCAGACGTCGACTCTGACGCGTCGCGGCATTGTTGCGATGCAGCGCCCCGCCCTGCGTACGAGCGCTTTTTTACCGTCCCGCGCTGCTCAAGGCGCAGCGGCGCGCGAGGCGCAAGCGAAGGATGCCGAAGCATTACGCAGACCGCATGAAAGCGGGTTATTGCGCGCCACATGTGCTGCAGTGCATCGCCGGGAAACTCCTGGATTCGGACGCCGAACGACTGAGATAGTCTCAATGCACAAGGAGACGAAATCATGAGACAAGCATTCAATGTTGGTGTTGTCATCGTCCTCGCACTCCTCCTCGCAAATCGTGCCATGACACGTGTGCAGGCTCACGAGGCTGGCTCACTTACCTGTGCCCAGGGCTCCGCACTCGTCAAAGCGGAAGCACTCGTGCGCGGATTCGGCGAACGCGGCGCGAGCAGCCAGAGCGAAAACTTCCTCTCTTCCTGTCTCGTTTCGGGCCAGGGTCAAGTCGGCGACCTGATCGCCCACGACTGAGCGCCCTGCGCGCCGCGTGGTGCCATGCTCGCTCGCGGACCCACCGCCGGAGCGCGCTCATGACCAACCTGTTCAACGCCGTACACCATTCGGCTGAGCAGGGTTACACGCCCGCCGTCGCGGACCACTATTTCCGCGGCCGCCCCGATTACCCGCCCGAAGTCAACGCGTGGCCGCGCGACACACTCGGCCTTGGCCCCGGGCGCTGGCACAGGTAAATTCACGCCCGGCGCGCTGGAAACCGGCTCGCCGGTGGCCGCCATGCGGGCGAAGCTTGCCGCCGCGCTACTCGAAGTCGATATCCGCTCTGGGACGGCTCAGTCGCTCCCGCTCGACGACGCGATCGTCTGCGCGCAGGCGTTCCACTGCATCAAGCAACCCTAACCCGCCGAAGCGCATCGCTTTGGGTTGCCAATGCCCCGGGTTGGCGGCGAGAATGCTCGCGGACCACGGAGAATCTATGAAAGGTTACGTCCTGTTGTTTGGAGTTAGCATGCTGGCGGCGTGCACATCGGTGACTGCCGTCAATTCGAGACAGGATGGCCATCTCACCGTCACGAGCCGCGCGCGCTGGGATCTGGTTTCGTGGAACCACGTGCGCGCAGCCGGGCTCAGCGAAGCCGAAGACTACTGCGAAAAACAGAAGAAGCAGTTGCACACGGTCGAGATCCACAGCGAAGGCCTGCGCGGCGTGACGTCCCAGACAGTAGAGGTAATATTCGACTGCATCTGACGCGTTCCGCACAGTCTTCTCGCTCATCCGCGCCAACCGGGCGTTGCAGCGCGTTACCGCGCTGTTGTAGCCCAGATTGCTTAAGATAGCGCAATAGTTTGTTGTCGTTCACCCTGATACCCAAACCGCATGACCGCGCTAAACTGACGATACATTTTGTTACGTTTAGGGCCGAGTCATGTTGACCGCATTCTTCATCGCCTGCCCCTTTGGCATCGCGGCCTTGTTTGGATTCGCAAGGCTGATCAATCCTCTGACCGGGAAGATCGGTAATCGTTGAGTGCGCAAGCACCTTGTTGCTGCGCAGTGCCCGACTGATCCTCGCGCCGCCATTCTGCGCGGCTGCCCTGAGCTTTTTGCCGCCCTCTCCCGCTTTTCCCTTCGCCGTAACCAGGTCCCTTCGTGCGCCCGCACGGATTTAGCCGTGCAAATAAAAAACCCGCGAAGCGTTGAGCAATCGCGGGTTCTCGGAATCCAGCGGAATTCACTGGAACTACATCTGGTGCCGGGGACCGGACTCGAACCGGCAAGCCGTTAGGCGGCGGATTTTCGTCACACCACGTCTTTCGACGCCGCGCGTCCCAGCATGGACGCGCGTTCGTGCGCTGGACTATGCCTTCGCCGTCGCCAAGCGCCGCGTGTCTCACGCCGCGCTTAGCCTTAGGCGCCCCCCGTCTAGTCTCTACACCTTCCTGACCGCCGCTTTGCGCGGCAGCCGGCTTGGCTCGGCGTTGCCTCGGCGCCTCGCGCGCAACGCGCTTCAAGGCCCAGGGGGTTCGCCGAATTTGAGGGGTTCTGCACCGACCGTTTCCGGTCGGGCACTCAATCGTTTCTTAAGTCCGCTATGTTTACCAATTTCATCACCCCGGCAGGGCGGACGCGATTCTACCATTGCGCGGCGCGCGTCCCAAAGGCGCGACGGGGTACCGCATCCGTCATCTGCCGGTCATACGCGTTTTTCATAATCGGCCCCATCGAAAACGTTTACAAACGACGCCGGGGCCGCTCGCATGACGCCAACCATCAAGGATGTCGCCGCACACGCCGGATTCTCGATCGCCACGGTGTCGCGCGCGATCAATGCGCCTCACACCGTCAACCCCATCACGCTCGCGCGGGTGCGCGAAGCGATCGACGCGCTGAAGTTCCGCCCGAACCCGCTTGGCCGCCAGTTGCGCGGCGAACGCACGCGTCTCATCGGCGTGGTGCTGCCGACGCTCGCCAATCCGGTGTTCGCGGAGTGCCTGCAGGGCATCGACGAGCTCGCCGCCGCGCAGGGCTTTCGCCTCATGCTGATGACCACGCAGTACGACGCCGATCGCGAGCGTCATGCGATCGAGACGTTGCGCGCGCAACGTGTCGAGGGCCTGATCCTGACCGTCGCCGACGCCGACACCCACCCCCTGCTCGACGAACTCGACGCGGACGGTCCGCTCTACGTGCTGATGCACAACGACACGAAGCGCCGCCCTTCGGTGTCGGTGGACAACCACCAGGCCGCCTGCGACGGCGTGCGCATGCTCATCGCGCATGGCCATCGCCGCATTCTCATGCTGGCCGGCACGCTGGCCGCCTCCGACCGCGCGCGCCAGCGCCATGCCGGCTATGCCTTCGCGATGCAGCAGGCTGGCCTCACGCCCGCGCCGGCCCTCGAAATCGATTTCAACGCGCAAGACCTCGCGCCTTCGGTGCTCGCGCATCTGACGAGCGGGCCCGCGCGTCCCTCGGCCCTCTTCTGCAGTAACGACCTGCTGGCCATGGTCGTGATGCGCGGGCTGCGCCGCGCCCGCCTGCGCGTGCCGCAGGACATGTCGATTCTCGGCTTCGATGGCCTCGCGATGAGCGAACTGCTCGCGCCGCCGCTTGCAAGTATCGGCACGCCGAACCGCGACATCGGCCGCGAGGCGTGGCAATGCCTGATGGCCCGCATCGGCGGCCAGCACGCGGGGTTGCTCGCCAATACGCTGCCGCACACCTTGCGCGCGGGCGGCACCATCGCGGCGATCGCGCACGCGCCGCTCGGCGCGCGTGGGAGCGCGATCGATCGCAACCTCGAACTTGGCGGCGCGCGTTCGTGAGTCAGTGGCGCGTCTGAAAAACAAACCCAACAAGCCAAACAATCCGGGCCGTGCACGCACACGGCCCTCATCCACCAGAACGCTCTCGCAACCGACCTGGAGACCTGCCGTGACCAGCCGACTCGCCTTTGCCGGCCCGCTTTCGCTTGTACCCGTGCGCGCCGCCCTACGCGCGCTAGCCGCGCCCGTGCGGCGCTTAACCCGCTTGTCCCGTGCGCTGCCGCTCGCCGCGGGCGCCGCCGCCCTCGTAGCCGGTCTTGCCGCGCCGCTTACGGCGCAGGCCGATCAAACCGCAATCTGCTACAACTGCCCGCCCGAATGGGCCGACTGGGCGAGCCAGATTCAGGCGATCCGGAAAGAGACCGGCATTCGCGTGCCGTTCGACAACAAGAACTCCGGCCAATCCATCGCACAACTGATGGCCGAGCAGAAGAGCCCAGTCGCCGACGTTGTCTACCTCGGTGTGTCTTCGGCGTTCCAGGCGAAGGACAAGGGCGTGATCACGCCGTACAAGCCCGCGCACTGGAACGACATTCCCGCCGACCTCAAGGACCCGCAAGGCTACTGGTTCGCCATCCATTCGGGCACGCTCGGCTTCTTCGTCAACAAGGATGCGCTCGAAGGCAAGCCGGTGCCGCGTTCGTGGGCCGATCTCCTCAAGCCCGAGTACAAGGGCATGGTCGGCTACCTCGATCCGTCGAGCGCCTTCGTGGGTTATGCGGGCGCGGTGGCCGTGAATCTCGCGTTGGGCGGCACGCTCGACAACTTCCAGCCCGCCTTCGAATGGTTCAGCAAGCTCAAGGCCAACCAGCCGATCGTGCCGAAGCAGACCGCCTACGCGCGCGTGCTTTCGGGTGAGATTCCCATCCTGCTCGACTACGACTTCGACGCCTACCGCGCCAAGTACAAGGACCGCGCGAACGTCGAGTTCGTGATCCCAAAGGAAGGCACGATTTCGGTGCCCTACGTGATGAGCCTCGTGAAGAACGGCCCGCACGAAGCGAACGGCAAGAAGGTGCTCGACTTCGTACTCTCCGACGAAGGCCAGAAGCTCTGGGCCAACGCCTACCTGCGCCCGGTGCGCGCGAGCGCGCTCTCGCCGGAAGCGGCTTCGAAGTTCCTGCCCGCGAGCGATTACGCACGCGCAAAACCCGTGGACTTCGCAAAGATGGCGGCGCAGCAGCAGGCGTTTGGCGAGCGCTATCTGCAGATCATGCACTGATACCCAAGTCGGTCACTTCCATGCATGACCTCACTTTTCCGCTGCGCTGGCGTGTGGCGCTCATCGCGCCCGCCCTCGCGGTGTTCCTCGCGTTCTGGCTGCTGCCGATGATCGCGCTCGTGCAGGTGAGCGCCGACGGGCACTTCGTCGAGACGTATCGCGCACTGCTAACGAATGGCCGTTACATGAGGAGCCTTGGCGCGACCATCGCGCTCTCGGCCGCCGTGACGGCGGCAACACTCGTGATCTCGACGATCTGCGGCCTTCTGCTCGCACGGCGCACGTTCGCGGGGCGCCGCGCGCTCGTCGCGTTGCTCACGTTTCCGCTGGCATTTCCAGGCGTGGTGGTCGGCTTCATGGTCATCATGCTCGCCGGCCGCCAGGGCCTCATCGGCGCGCTTTCGCTACGGCTCACCGGCGAGCGCTGGGTGTTCGCGTACTCGATGGCGGGACTCTTCGCGGGCTATCTGTACTTCTCGATCCCGCGCGTGATCGTGACCGTGATGGCCTGTGCAAGCCAACTCGACGGCTCGCTCGAAGAGGCCGCGCGATCGCTTGGCGCGTCATCGTGGCGCGTGCTCTGCGACGTGATCCTGCCCGCGCTCGCGCCCGGCCTCGTTGCCGCAGGGGCGATCTGCTTCGCGACCGCGATGGGTGCGTTCGGCACGGCGTTCACGCTCGCCACCGACATCGACGTCCTGCCGATGACGATCTATACCGAGTTCACGCTCAACGCGAACATGGTGACGGCGGCGGGCCTCTCGATCGTGCTCGGTCTCGTTACGTGGGCGGTGCTCACGCTCGCGCGCAGCGTGACGGGCGCGGCCGTCGCGGCCACGGCATGAGCACGCTATGGTTTTCGAGGACTCCAGAATGATTTCGGCCGTCAATTGCGCCGCTTCCGCGGCGCAAGACATGCACGAAGCGCCCGACCAGCCGCCCGCCGCGCGGCGGCGCTTCGCGCTGCCCTCGGCGCGCGCATGGATTGCGTGCGCGCAATGGCTCGTCACGCTCGCCACCTGCGCGTTTCTCGTCGTGCCCGTGGCGATGTCGATCCTCGCGGGGCTCACCGTCAATTATTTTCGCGGCGTGGCCAGCGGCCTCACGCTGCGCTGGCTCGACCAGGTCTGGACGCAGTATCACGGGAGCGTCTTCCTCTCGCTCGAAGTGGCGGCCGCCACCCTCGTCATCACGCTCGTGACCGGCGTGCCCGCAGGCTATGCGCTCGCGCGCAGCCGCACGCGCCTTTCGCGTTTGATCGAGGAATTGCTCGTGCTGCCCGTGGCCCTGCCCGGCCTCGCTTCGGCGCTCGCCCTGCTCGTGGTGTACGGCGGCTTCAGCGCGTTTCGCATGAGCGCGGCGTTCATCGTGGTCGGCCACGTGGTGTTCACGCTGCCGTTCATGGTGCGGCCCGTGGCGGCCGTGTGCGCGTCGGCGGATCTGCGCACGCTCGAAGAAGGCGCGGCGAGCCTCGGCGCGAGCTTCTGGCAGCGCTTCAGGACCATCGTGGTGCCCAATGCGCGGCCCGGCATCGTGGCGGGCGCGCTCGCGGTGCTCACGCTTTCGATCGGCGAATTCAACCTCACGTGGATGTTGCACACGCCCGACACCAAAACGCTGCCAGTCGGCCTCGCGGACACCTACGCGTCGCTGCGCATCGAAGTGGGCAGCGCCTACACGATCCTCTTCTTCCTCATGACGATGCCGCTGCTCGTGGCGATGCAATGGCTCGGCGTGGACGTGCCTGGCTCCTCAGGAAAGCCATCTGGCAAGCAGCGCCTCGCAGGCCAGCAAAAGAACATCAAGGATGCCGAATGAAGCTCGAACCGATCCCGATTACGCTCACGCGCTGCGCAAAGACGTTTCGCGGCACGCGCGTGCTCGAACCGCTCGATCTCGCGATCGGTGCGGGCGAAACGCTCGTGCTGCTCGGCCCTTCGGGCTGCGGCAAGACCACCACGCTGCGCATGATCGCGGGTCTGGAAACGCCCGACGCCGGCGGCCACGTGGCTTTTGGCGACGAAGACGTGACCGCGCTGCCCATCGAGCAGCGCAAGGTCGGCATGGTGTTCCAGAACTACGCCCTCTTTCCGAACCTCGACGTGCGCGGCAACATCGGCTATGGCCTGAAGATCCAGCGCGTTCCCGCCGCCGACGCGCGCGCACGCGTAGACGAACTGCTCGCGATGATGAGTCTCGAAGCGCACGCGGCCAAGCCCATCAACCAGCTTTCGGGCGGCCAGCGCCAGCGCGTGGCGCTCGCACGCGCGCTCGCGCCGCGCCCGCGTGTATTGCTGCTGGACGAACCGCTTACCGCGCTCGATGCGCGCCTGCGCGACACCTTGCGCAGCGAGATGAACGTGCTCTTGCGCGAGCTGGGCGTGACGACGGTCTACGTCACGCACGATCAGGCTGAGGCGATGGAGCTGGGCGACCGCATCGTCGTGATGAGCGCGGGCCGCATCGAGCAGATCGGCACGCCGCGCGAGATCTACTTCCAGCCGGCGAGCCGAGCGGTCGCGCAGTTCGTCGGCACGCTCAACCGGATCGCCGGAGAATGGCAAGGCGGCATGCTGCGCACGAGCGGCGGCGCCGTACCGGCCGGCGCGTCCCAGACCACCGGAACCGCCGAACTGTATTTCCGCCCCGAAGACGCCACGCTCGCCGACCCTGTCGGCGCGCAACTACGCGGCGTGATCGAGCAGGCGACCTTTCTCGGCGAGCGCACGCGTCTCACGATCGGCGGCGCGGCGCCCGATGCCCTGCTCGTCGACGTGGCGGGCCGCGTCGAGCTGGCACGCGGCACGCCAGTCGGCATTTCGATCGCCCCTGAAGCGCTCATCGCGCTGGCGTAATTCTTACAAAATGAGGACTACCATGCTGCTCGCCCAGATCAGCGACCTACATATCAAGCCACCTGGCGCACTCGCCTATCGCCGCGTCGATACGGCCGCAAGCCTCGCACGCACCATCGCGCGGCTGAACGCGCTCACGCCGCGTCCCGACGCGGTGCTCATGACCGGCGACCTTGTCGACCACGGCTCGATCGAGGAATACCGGCACCTGAAAACGCTGCTCGATACGCTCGAAATTCCTTACTGGCTCTTGATCGGCAACCACGACGCGCGCGAGCCGCTGCGCGAGGTGTTTGCCGAACGGCCTGAACTGCGCGAAGGCGGCGAGTTCATCCAGTACGCCGTGGACCTCGGCGCGCTGCGCGTGATCGCGCTCGACTCCATGCAGCCGGGGCACAGCGCGGGCACGCTCTGCGAAGCGCGCCTCGCGTGGCTCGCGCAGCAGCTCGACGCGGCGCCCGGCAAGCCCGTGATCGTCGCGCTCCATCACCCGCCGTTCGACTGCGGCATCGGCCACATGGATGCGATTCGGCTCGACGACAGTGCCGCGCAGGCGCTCGAAGCGCTCGTAGCGCAGCATCCCAACGTCGAGCGCGTGCTGTGCGGTCACGTGCACCGGCCCATGTTCGTGCGCTTCGGCGGCACGATCGCCTCGGCCGTGCCCGCGCCGGCCCACCAGGTGACGCTCGACCTCGCGCCCGATGCGCCCTCCACCTTCACGCTGGAGCCGCCCGCCTTCGCGCTGCATCGCTACGATCCGCACGGCGGGATCGTCACGCATCATGGCTACGTGGAGACATTCGACGGCCCGTATCCGTTCTACGAGCCCTCGGGCGAGCTCATCGCCTGAATGCGCCACTGGCGGCGCATTCCCGCGCCGCCAGCGCGATTGCGCGCGCTCCGGTATGATCGGCACGCTCGAAGCCTGCCTTCCGTATCACTGCGCGCCGCCCGCATCCGCACATGTCCACACCTGATTCCGCAACCGCTGGCGAAAACCAGTCGCTGCGCGGCCTGTTGCTCCTGCTCGCGACCATCGCGGGCGTCACGGTCGCGAACATCTATTTCAACCAGCCGCTGCTCGACGATTTCCGCAAGAGCTTCCCGGCTGGCGCCGCGTGGATCGGCGCCGTGCCCGCAGGCACCCAGCTCGGCTACGCAGCCGGCATGCTGCTGCTCGCGCCGCTCGGCGACCGCTACGACCGCCGCCGCATCATCCTGTTGCAAACCGCCGGCTTGTGCGTCGCGCTGCTCGTCGCGGCCACTGCGCCATCGCTTGCCGTGCTGGTCGGCGCGAGCCTCGCGATCGGCATCCTCGCCACCATTGCGCAACAGGCCGTGCCGTTTTCCGCGGAGCTCGCGCCGCCCGAGGCGCGCGGCCACGCGGTGGGTACAGTCATGAGCGGCCTCTTGCTCGGTATCCTGCTCGCGCGTACGGCGGCCGGTTTCGTCGGACAGTACTTCGGCTGGCGCGCGGTGTTCGGGGCGTCGATCGTCGCGCTGCTCGTGCTCGCGCTCGTGATCGTGAAGAAGCTGCCGAAGAGTCAGCCGACCTCGAAGCTAGGCTACGGCAAGCTGCTGGGCTCGATGTGGCATCTCGTGCTGGAGCTGCCCGGACTGCGTGAAGCGTCGGCGATCGGCGCGTGCCTCTTCGCCGCGTTCAGCCTCTTCTGGCCCGTGCTCACGCTGCTGCTCGCGGGCGAGCCGTTCCATCTCGGGCCGCAGGCGGCGGGCCTGTTCGGCATCGTCGGCGCGGCGGGCGCGCTGGCTGCGCCGATGGCGGGCCGCTCCGCCGACAAGCGCGGGCCGCGCGCGGTCATCACGATGTCGATCGCATTGATGGCGCTCGCGTTCGTCATCTTCGCGTTTTCCGGCACGCGCCTGATCGGCCTCGTGATCGGCGTGATCGTGCTCGACGTGGGCGTACAGGCCGCGCAGATCTCGAACCAGTCGCGCATCTACGCGCTGCGCCCCGAGGCGCGCAGCCGCGTGAATACGGTGTTCATGGTCTGCTACTTCCTTGGCGGCGCGACCGGTTCTGCCGTAGGCGTGATCGCCTGGCATGCATTCGGCTGGATCGGCGTGTGCATGGCGGGCCTCGCATTCACGGCGCTCGCTGGCTGGATTCACCATGCAACGCGCCCGCGCATGGGCGCGGGCGCACGGACTCCTTCCTGAGGGCTAGCGGGAAGCGCTATTTACGCGCATACAGCAAGTCGGTCATATCGTCGGCATGCTCTTCCTCTGTCGCGAGGATTTGCTCGAAGATGCGCCGCGTGGTGGTGTCATCGTGACCGAGGTAATTGATGACCGCGCGATAGCTCTCGATTGCGATGCGCTCCGCGATCAGATTCTCGCGGATCATGTCCTTCAGGTCGGCCCCTTCCTTGTATTCCGAGTGCGAGCGCTCGAGCAGCGTCGCCGGCGAAAAGTCGGGCTCGCCGCCGAGTTGCACGATGCGGGCCGCGAGCATGTCGGCGTGCTGCTGCTCCTCGGTCGCGTGCTGGAGAAACTCGGCCGCCACCGACTCGGACTCGATCCCCTTCGCCATGAAATAGTGCCGCTTGTAACGCAGCACGCAAACGAGTTCCGTGGCGAGCGAATCGTTGAGCAGTTTGAGCACGGTCTGGCGATTCGCGGGGTAGTCCGGCGTGACCGACCCCTGGTCGAGATTTCGGCGCGCCTCATCGCGCACGCGCTTGAGATCGAACTCAAACGAAGCGTGTGTCTTCGACATCTGACTCTCCTTCGAACATGGCATGCATGAGTGGGTTGGGTTTTACAACGCGCGCGTCATCCGTGCATCACGCCTAGCAGCAGCGTGACCACGAAGACCACGAGGAAGATGTAGAACAGTATCTTGGCGATTTCGGCCGCACCCGCAGCGATTCCCGTGAAGCCGAACACGGCGGCAATGATCGCGATAATGAAAAACACGATGGCGTAGTGAAGCATGCCGTAGTCCTCCTTTTGGGCGGATGTGCTGCGCTATGTCGCGCCTGCATCAGTGCTAGCGCAAGCAGCGGACCCGGAGCGTGCACCCACGCAGGCACATTGCGGCATAAACGACCGGGCACGCGACATGCTGGAGAGTGGTCTCCTTTGACACCGTGGAGGACTTCCTCATGAAACGCCTGATTGCCCTCTTTCTTGTTACCGCTTCGTTGGCAGCGCTCTCGGCCTGCAACACGATGGCGGGTGCCGGCGAGGACGTTTCCGCAGGCGGCCACGCCCTCACGAACTCCGCGGAAAAGGCAAAGTAGTATCTGGCCGACGGTAAAGGAACGATGAAGTCGCGGCCGCTGCGCACCTCACATGCGCAGCGGCCGCGCGCGCAACGCCGCGCGATGACGCGAGGCGCGGCGCTGAGTCCGGATGAACTCAGGAAGTACGGTGGCGGTCGTCGAACAGGAACGACAAACCCACGCTGCCGAGAATCAGCACGGTCGCGACAATGGTGCCGCTCGTGACCGGCTCGCCGAGCAGAAGCGCGCCGAGCGCGACGGCAACAACGGGATTCACGTACATGCAGCTGCTCGCGACGAGCGGGCTGGTATGGCGGATCAGATAGCCATACGCGACATAGGCCGCCATCGTCCCGATGAAAAGCAGGTAGAGGAACGCCACGAGCGGCAGGAAATGCAGCTCGCCCATGCGTTCGCCGCTGATCCACGCGACCGCCGTCGAAATGGCGCCGCCGAGGCCGATCTGCAGCGCCGTCGCAATGAAGAGATCGGTAGGTAACGTGAGCTTCCCCGCCAGATGCGCGCCGATTGCCCAGAAGAGCGCGCCGCACAGAATCGCGAGACTGCCGCCCGCCGAGCCGGACGCGGCGCCGCCATGGCTCAGGATGCCGATGCCGACGAGGCCGAGCGCGACCGCGGCCCATTCGGCCTTCGCCACGCGCCGCCCGGTGATCGCCGAGATCACTGTCGCGAAGAGCGGCACTGTGGCGACCATCACGGCCGCCGTGCCGGTGCCCACGGTACGCATGCCGTAGGCGAGCATGCCGCTCGACAGGCCCACGAGCAGCGTGCCCACCACGCCGGCGTTGCGCACTTCGAGCAGCGTAGGCATGACGGGCCGCCGGCGCATCGCGAAGACGAACAGGCCGATCCCGGCAAGCAGATTGCGCAAGCCGGAGAGCAGGAGCGGCGGGAACGAATCGAGCGCCACCTTCACGCCGAGATACGTCGAGCCCCAGACGAAGTAGACGACGGCGAGCGAGAGCGCGACGCGCCCGGCGCGCGATTGCGGCAGACGCACGGCGCGCACGAAACGCCATAGCGCGGCCGCGGCCTGCTGGGCCCCTGCGAAAAAAGTTTGAGTACTCACGCGGGAAGGCAAACGGGGAGGCATCGTCATTTCGCCGCGGCACGTGAAAGGCCGGACCGCGGGCGCCCCGGCGGGAAAGCAGCGGGACGGGTGAAGCTCGACGGCATGGTGCAGATGCGCAAGAACGCGAAAAAGGACGGAGTACGAAGGACGCCCGGAACGGGCGAACCGCATTATGCAACAACGCCGGACGTTACGGAGGCTTTCAGGATGCTTTATGAAGCCAGGACGGCCGATTGTGTACCATATCGACGTGCGGCGACCGCTTCGCGCCAGATCTCTGAGGTCGTGCTAGCATGACACAACCTTTCGTTTAACTTTCATAAGCTCTATTTCATACACGCCGCCCGCCATGCTTTCGCTCGTTTCGCCCCCCGTATTCGCCTTGCCGCCGCGCAATTTGCGTGGTGCGCCGGCGCGCGCGCGCGCCGGCGCACCACGCAAATTGCGCGGCGGCAAGGCGAATAC
>NZ_JAMBPR010000005.1 GCF_024206475.1 Paraburkholderia sp. CNPSo 3274 | reverse complement strand
CCAGAAACCGGCTCGACCAACGGCTAATGAAGCGGGAGTCACAGCGCAGCCGCTGCATGATCGCCTCACGTGTCTCTCCGTCGTCAAGCATCAGGATCAACCGGGCACGCCGCGTGTCTGCTGCGCGCACCGTTTGACTACGAGCCGCCGACAGCAATTGTTTGCGCTCAAGCGTGGTTAAGTTCATCTTTTCCATGTGTTTCATTGAATACCAAATAAGGTGCTTTTTCAATGACGCAATGGACTAGTAGCTCACCAGTTGCTTGTGATAGAACGTGGAGCCACAAAGTGCGCCGTCCGGCATCAGCGCGTAATTCGGCACGGCGCCCACACGCTCCCATCCCGCGCGCGCATAGAGCCGTTCGGCCGCGCCGCCCGTCACGGTGTCGAGCACGAGCACCGATTTTCCGGCTTGCCTTGCCGCCTCGTCGATTGCGAGCATGAGGCTCAGCCCCACACCTCGCCCGCGTGCGGCGCGATGCACCAGCACCTTGGCGACATCGGCGCGATGCGCCTGGTTTTCCGGTTGCGCCGTCACGAGCTGCGCCGTGCCCACAATGCGCTGCTGCGCGTCTTCGGCCGCGAGCAGAATGCGTTCACCTCGCGCCACCTCTTGCGCCACCCCGCGCCAGAACGCGAGCGCCGTCTCGCGCGCAATCGGCAGCATGAAGCTCACCGAGGCACCGCCCTCCACGCAGTCGATGAGCACGTCCGCAAGCGCGGGCGCGCAGGCTTGCGCCTGTTCAGCCGCGAGGCGGCGTACGTTGATTGATTCGCTCATGTGAATGTGAACCCGGTCAGTTAGTGGTCCTGCAGAGCGCGACGACATAGCGCGCCGGTTTGTTGGTGGGATTGCGATAGACGATAGGGCAGTCCAGGCGCATCGCGAGGCAGTCGCCGGTTTCGAGCCGCCACAGGCGCTCGCCGACCGTCATCTCCATCGTGCCTTCCATCACCCAAACCTGTTGGTAAATTTCCGCGTCGCGCAGGCTCGTGTCGTAGGCCACGCGCTGGCCAGGCGGAAAGTGCACTTCCACGAGCTGGATGGGCGACCATGCGGGCGGCGAGAGATTGCGTCGCACGTAGCCCGACTCGGGGTCGGTCCAAACCGCTTGATCGGGGGCCGCGGCGTGCGGGGAAGGGGCCTGCCGCGCATCGTCGCCCGGCGCCTCGAAGAGCGACGCAAGCGAAACGCCAAGCGCCGTGGCGAGCTTGTCGAGCACGACGGCCGTGGGGCTGCTTTCCCCGCGTTCGATGAGTGAGATGTTCGAGCGGCTTACCGAACTGCGCTCGGCCAGCGCTTCGAGTGACCAGCTTTTGGCGTCGCGCAGTTCGCGCAGGCGGCGGGCGATATTGGTGTGGATATCCATGGCGTCCAGTTTAATGGATTATTCGTCCAGAAAACTAGATTGTGCGATTCCACGTATAAAAGTTTATGCGCATCAAGTTTGTCGCAGGCGTGCGACAGTTGATGCCGCCCTGTTATTCCGGTTAGTCGGAGCGCAAACGTTTGCGTCGTCTCGGGCGGTCAAAACCTTGATTTCCGTCAATTGACGGCCCCCTGCCCACTGTTAGTTTCCCGCTATCTCACAAAGACATCGCAGTGCGGTTCGGGGCGCAACATGCAACACCACACGCTGGACCTGGAAATCGGGCAGCTACTTTCAGGGCCGCCGCTTGCCTGCGGGCCCGACGTGCCGATTCGCGAAGCGGCGCGCATGATGAGCGAGCGGCGCTATAGCGCCATCGTGATCACCGAAATGGGGCGGCCCGTCGGCATCTGGACCGAGCACGACGCGCTCGCGCTGGACGAAGACGCCGCCGCGCTTGCGCTGCCCATCCGCCACGCAATGAGCCATCCGGTGCGCGCGCTGCCTGCAAGCACGCGTCTGCGCGACGCCGCCCTGCGCTTCAAGCGCGAGGGCATCCGCCATTGTCTCGTGGTGGATGAGTCGGGCCGCTCGCTCGGCATCGTCACGCAAACCGACCTGGTCATGAACCAGGGGCTCGAGTGCTTTCTGCGGCTGAAGACGGTCGGCTCGGTCAACGCGGCGATGCCGCTCGTGGTCGACGCGCGCATGTCCCTGCACGATGCCATGCAGCGCATGCGTGCGCGGCGTCTGAGTGCACTCGTCGTGAGCTATCCCGAAGGCGACTTTGGCATTGTGACCGAGCGCGACGTGGTGCGCCTCGCTGCCACAGGCACGCTTGACGGCATGGTCGGCGCGCGCGCGAGCCGGCCGCTGCGCTCGCTCGCGCATTCGCAAAGCCTCTACGCCGCGCGTCAGTATCTCGTCGAGCACCGCATGCGCCACGTTGGCGTGATCGGCGAAGACGGGAGTCTCGCGGGCCTGCTCGACCTCTCGCATATCCTGCACGACATCGAAGACGGCTTCGTGCGCGAGTTGCAGATGGCGCTGCGCGAGCGCGACGACGCGCTGCTCGCCTCGCGCGCGAACCTGCGCCTTGCCGACCAGGTGGTGGAGTCGACGCTCGATGGCGTGATGATCACCGACCTCGACGGCACCATCGAACGCGTGAATCCCGCCTTTACGCGGCTCACGGGCTATACGGAGCACGAGGCGCTAGGGCGCAACGCGAGCCTGCTCAACTCGGGCCGCCAGGGCCCGGCGTTCTACAGCGCGCTCTGGCGCAGTCTGCAGCAAAACGGCCACTGGAAGGGCGAAATCTGGAACCGCCGCAAGGACGGCGCGCTTTACCTGGAATACCTGACGATTTCCAGCATCTGCGACCCGAGCGGCCGCTGCACGCATTACGCCGCGATCTTCGCGGACATCACGCAGCGCCGCGAGACCGAGGAGCGCCTGAGCTACCTCGCGACGCACGACGCCTTGACGGGCCTGCCCAATCGCACGCTCTTCACCGAGCGCCTCACGCTGTCGCTCGCGCGCGCACGCCGCTCGGGCAAGCGCGTCGCGGTGTTGTTCCTCGACCTCGACCGCTTCAAGCTCATCAACGACACGATGGGCCACGGCGTTGGCGACGAGGCGCTCACCGTGATCGCGACGCGCCTGCGCGAAGCGGTGCGCGAGACCGATACGGTGGCGCGCCTTGGCGGGGACGAATTCACGCTGCTGATCGAAGATATCGAAGACATTCGCCACGTCGGGCAGATCGCCCAGGGGCTGCTCGGGCGCGTGGGCGCCGCGATGCATATAGGCGAGCAACTGCTGTTCGTCACGCCGAGCATCGGCATCAGCATGTATCCGGACGACGCGCGCGATCCGCGGCAACTGCTCATGCAGGCCGACCGCGCGATGTACGAGGCCAAGGACGCGGGCAAGAACAACTTCCGCTTCTTCGCCGCGCCGATGACGTCGTCGGCAATGGAGCGCATCGTGCTCGAAAGCGAGCTGCACCATGCGCTGGAGGCTGACGAACTCGTGCTGCACTATCAGCCCGAATTCGATGTGGCGAGTGGATCGCTCGTCAATATCGAGGCGCTCGTGCGCTGGCAGCACCCGCGCCGCGGCCTCGTGCCGCCCGACCAGTTCATACCGATTGCCGAGGAATCCTCATTGATCGTGCCGCTCGGCGCGTGGGTGATGCGCGAGGCCTGCCGGCAGGCGCGCGAGTGGCTGGACGAGGGCTTCGACTTCGGCCGCATCAGCGTGAATCTTTCGGCGCGGCAATGTCTTCACGACGGCTTTCTGCATCAGCTCACGACGATACTCAGCGAAACAGGCCTGCCAGCCACGCGGCTGCAACTCGAACTCGTGGAGAGCATGGCGATGATGTCGGGCCGGGGCGGCATCGAAGCGTTACTGCAAGAACTCGCCGCGCGCGGCATCAGCCTCGCGATCGACGACTTCGGCACGGGGTATTCGTCGTTCAAGTACCTGCAGTCCTTACCGGTCGACACGCTCAAGGTGGACCGGTCGTTCCTCGCGGACATGGCCGAGCCAGGGCCCGGGATGTCGCCGCGTGTGAAGAAAAGCGCCGCCCGCGATCGCTCGATCGTGCGCGCGATCGTTGCGATGGCGCGTTCACTCGGTGTCACGGTGGTGGCCGAGGGCGTCGAGACGCCGCGGCAACTCGAGTTCCTGCGCGAGATCGGCTGCGACCGCGCACAAGGTTTCCTGCTTGCGCGTCCCGCGCCGGCCGAGTTGATGCCGCGCGCGCTCGAGGCGTGCGTGGCTGGCTGAAGACCGCCTTTTCTTTTCCCCTTTAGCCGAAGTATCTGGAGAATCCCGTGAGCACCAGTGACGAGATGCTGTTGAACTCGATGACCGCGCTTGTGAGCGCGCATGGCAAGGCCATCTCGCGCTTCGGCGCGAGTGTGGTGGTGATGACGAAGTTCGTCGAGGCGGTGCTGCCGCAACTGTCCACGGCGCAGATCGAACGCACGATCCTCGCGTTTCGCGCGCAGCTCGGCGAAGCGATGGCCGTGGCCGACGACGTGCTGTTGCCCGGCGAATACCGCGCCACATTGATCGAACAGGCGAATATGCTGCTGGCCCGGCTGGGCAGCGATGCCGTCCCAACCACGTCGAGACCCTGAAGCGGGAATAAGGTAATGCGTAATCTGACGATTCGAAAAGGGCTGCTGCTCGTGCTCTGCACGTTCGCAGCGATGCTGGTGGTGGGTGCGGCGGTAGGTGTCCTGATGATCGGCCGCGCCGACGACTCGGCGCGTTTCATCCACGAAGTCGCGGGCCAGGACGCGCTCGCGCTCGCCTTACGCGAGGACGCGGCACTTGCGCAAACGGCACTGGCGCGCGCGTACCAGGCTGCGAAAGAAACCAGCGATGCAGGGGCACGCGCCGAAGCGCAACAGCGGGCGCAGCAGGACGCACGCGATCTCTTCGATCAGGCCGCGAAGCACAGCACCGCGCTGCGCGCGAGCGCACCGTTCGACGTCGATGCGGCCCAGCAGCGCGACGCCTTGCTCGGCGCGTGGAGCGCGCTCGCACAGTCGCTGCGGCGTGCGGCCACGGCGCTCGAATCCGGCGACACGGCAACCTATGCGACGCTTGCTGCCGGGGATGTCGCCAATGCGAATACGCAGTTTTCGGCGAGCGTGGCCGCACTGCGCGCGAACGCCGATGCCGCCACGCGCGCGACGCTCGACCAGTCCGAGCGCGAGCACAATTGGGTGATGGCGATGGTGGCGGTGGGATTGCTGGGTGCGCTGGCGCTCGTCGTTGCGACCCATATGGCGCTGCGCCGCCTCGTTACTGCGCCACTCAAAGAGGCGGTGGAAGTGCTGAACCAGATCGCCGCGAACGATCTTTCGGTCCATATAGAACGTGGCGGCCGCAACGAAATCGGCCAGTTGCTCGGCGCGATGCGGCGCATGCAGGGCGGCCTGAGCCACACGGTGCGCAGCGTGCGATCGAGCTGCGATGCGATCAACACGGGTGCACGCGAAATCGCGGCGGGCAATCTCGATCTGTCGAGCCGCACGGAACAGCAGTCTGCGTCGCTCGAACAGACGGCGTCGAGCATGGAGCAGCTCACGTCGAGCGTGCGTCAGAACGCGCAGCATGCGAATGCCGCGAGCGCGCTCGCCACGGGGGCGGCGGATGTCGCGCAGCGCGGCGGACGCGTGGTCGAGCAGGTGATCGAAACGATGGAGGAGATCAGCCGCAGCTCGGGCAAGATCGCGGACATCACGGGCATCATCGACGGCATTGCGTTTCAGACTAATATTCTCGCGCTCAACGCTTCGGTCGAGGCCGCACGCGCGGGCGAGCAGGGGCGCGGCTTCGCCGTCGTCGCGGGCGAGGTGCGCATGCTCGCGCAGCGCAGCGCCTCCGCGGCGCGTGAGATCAAGTCGCTGATCGACGCCTCGGTGCACGACGTGCGCAACGGCCGCTCGCTCGTAGGCGAGGCGGGCGCGACGATGGCCGAGATCGTCGCTTCGGTGGACAAGGTGTCGGGCCTCATGAAGGAGATCGCCTCGGCTACCGTGGAGCAGAGCGCCGGCATCGAGCAGGTCGAGACCGCGGTAAGCCAGATGGATCAGGTCACGCAGCAGAATGCGGCGCTCGTGGAAGAGGCGGCGGCGGCCGCCGGGTCGCTCGAGCAGCAGGCGAGCCAGATGGCCGAAGCCGTGGCGACGTTCCGCGTGAGCGAGACGGCGGACACGCCGCCGGTGGCGCCTCCGGTCACACCCTTGGAGGCTGCGCACGAGGAAAGCGCGCTGCCTGCGGCTGCATAGGGGGCTAACGCCAGGCTTGCGTGAACTCGCCGATCACGCGTGCGAGATGCGCCTGCATCGCCGCACGCGCAGCGGCCGCGTCGCGCGCCATGATGGCCGAAAAAATGCGCTGATGGTCTTCCTGCGAAGCCGCGCGCAACGCGGGCGTATGGAAGTGCTCCTCGATTTTTTTCCACAACGGGTCGGCGCGTGAGCTGTCCCACATCGCGCTCACCACGTGCAGCAGCATTTCGTTTCCGGTCGCGCCCGCAATGGCCAGATGGAACTCGCGGTCTGCGGCCTCGTTTGCCGCCTTGTCGTCCATGTTTTCGCGCATCGCGCGCAACGCGGCGAAGAGGCGGTCGAGGTCCGAATCCTTGCGTTCGGTCGCGGCGAGCGCCGCGATCCCGCTTTCGATCACTTCCCGCGCGCGCAGCGTCTCGATCGGGCCCGGCCCGCGCGGCAGTTCGAACGCGATGGAGCGCGCCTCCTGCGCGCCGGCCACATAGATGCCCGACCCCACGCGCACCTCGACCACGCCCTGCACTTCGAGCGCGATGATCGCCTCTCTCACTTGTGTGCGGCTGACGCCAAAGCGGTCGGCCAGCGTACGCTCGGAAGGCAGGCGGGCGCGAGGCCCGAAGTCGCCTGCCGCGATCAGGTCGTAGATCTGTTTCGCGAGGCCGACGTAGGAGCGGTCGGCCGGGTCCGCATCGGCGGCGCGACCGGTTGGCGTGTGCGAAAGATCGGCCATCCAGGATTCTCGAAAGCGTCGAAGCCGCCGGGCGGCGGCTGAAGTTCGCCAGAATGGTACACCAGTTGCCGCGCCGCCAAGCATAGAGGTGGCGCGGGTTTCCGCCCGATATACGCCAAATCGGGCCCTGCGCCGGGTCCAGTGGTAAACCACTATCGCGCGCAGATTGGTATGCCAGTACTGTCAGACGGGGAGGCGTTCACGCATGCCCGTCGTTTTGCTTCGAGGGGACGCCTTTGAAGAGGTCATTCCGCTGGTTCGGCGCGTCCGTTCCAGTCCCGCTGCAGCACATCCAGCAAGATTCCCTGCGTCACGCACACGGTGTCGGCCATTCCCGACGAGCCCGGTGCGCCGGCTATCAGTAAGTTCTATCCGACAATAAGGAGACAACATGCTTTCAGGAATCCAGGTGCTTCGAGCGGCGGCGACCGCGGCAATGGCGCTGTGCGCAGGCGCGGCTTTCGCGCAGGCATCGATCGTTTCCGGCCCGTCCAGCGACCCCACATGCATGGTGCCCTGGAAGACCGACACCAAATTCATCAAGTACCCGAAGAAGAGCGGGCCGTACCGCGTCGCGCTCGTGAACGGCTATATCGCCAACACCTGGCGTATCCAGATGATCAAGACGGCCAAGGCCTATACGGCGGAACCGGCCGTCGCCGCCAAGCTCAAGGAGTTCAAGGTCGTCTCGACGGGCGAGGACGTGCCCGCGCAGATCTCGGCCGTCAACAACTTCATCGACGCCGGCTACGACGCGATCATCGTGGACGCGCAGAATCCCGCCTCATTCGGACCCGCGATCCGCCGCGCGAAGAAAGCCGGCGTCGTGCTGGTCGCGTTCGACAATACGCTCGACAGCGAAGACGCGATCAACGTGGACGTCGACCAGTACGGGCTTGGCGTGCTGTGGGCCAAGTGGCTCGCGACTCATGTGCCCAACGGCGGCAAGGTGCTGGAAGTCCGCGGCGTGGCCGGCACCTCGGTCGACACCGATCGGCACAATGGCTTCACGAAGACCCTCGACGAGACCGGCAAGAAGTGGAACGTCGTGCAGGTCTACGGCAAGTGGGATGACGCGGTCGCGCAGAAGGCCACCGCCGACGCCATCGCCGTGCAGGGCCATTTCGACGGCATTTCGGCGCAGGGCGGCGACACGGGGGTGGTGCGCGCGATGATCGATGCGAAACATCCGTTCGTGCCGTTCGGCGGCGAGACGGAGAACGGCTTTCGCAAGTTCTGCGCGCAGTACGGCGCCCAGGGCCTGAAGTGCACGTCGGCGGGCACCGGTCCCGCGCAGGTGGCCGTGGCGATCAAGACGGCGCTCGCGGCGCTCGATGGACAGACCATTCCCGTGGCGATCAAGCTGCCGCTGGACGTCACCGACGATTCGATGCTGAAGGCGGGCGTCAACTATTTCCCGAACGAGTCGGACAACTTCTTCGTGGGCAACTCGTTTCCCACTTGCGGCATCAACTTCTCCGCTCAGGCAATCATGAAGCAGAGCCAGGGCAACCAGTGACCGCGTGATTGCCGCGTGACGTGACGGGAGGCGAAGCATGCAGCAGGGTGGAGAGCAGCCGTTCTTTCAGATGTCTGGCGTGTCGAAGAGCTACGGCGGCGCCGTCGCGCTGGATCACGCGGAACTCGCGGTGCGAAAGGGCCGCATTCACGCGATCCTCGGCGAGAACGGCGCGGGCAAGTCGACGCTGCTGAAGGTGATGTCCGGCGTGGTGCAGCCGGACGAGGGTGTGATGCACCTCGATGGCCGTGAGGTCTCGTTCGCCTCGCCCGCCGGGGCGAACGCGGTCGGCATCGTCTGCGTGTATCAGGAGTTGTCGCTGATCCCCGACCTGAGCGTGGCCGACAACATCTTCGCTTCGAACCCGCCGCGCCGTTTCGGCATGATCGACCGCCGGGCCCAGCGCCGCCAGGCCGAGGAGGCGCTCGCCCGCGCGGGTGCAGCCGACATCAATCCGCTCGCGAAAGTGCGCGACCTGCCGCTGTCGCGCCAGCAGATGGTCGAGCTGGCCAAGGGGCTCGCGCACGAACCGCGCATCCTGATCCTCGACGAGGCCACGTCGGCGCTGACCGCCGCCGACGTGGCGCGCGTGATCGAGGTGCTCAAGCGCCTGCGCGAAGAGGGGCTCGCGCTGCTCTTCATTTCGCACCGCATGCACGAGGTGAAGGCGCTCGCGGACGAATGCACGGTGTATCGCAATGGCCGTCATGTGATGAGCTTCGAGGCGGGCACGCGCTCGGATAATGAGGTCATCGAAATGATGATCGGCCGGAAGTATCAGCATGTATTCCCCGACAAACCCGCGGAAAAGGCCGGGCGCCAACCGGTTCTCGCCTGCCATGATCTCGCGTGGAGTGACACGCTGCGGGGCATCAGCTTTTCGCTGAAGCCCGGTGAAATTCTCGGGCTGGGCGGTCTCGACGGGCAAGGGCAGCGCGAACTGCTGCTCGCGCTGTTCGGCGTGCTGCGCGGCTCTACGGGCAAGATCGAGATCGACGGCAAGGCGGTGTCGATCGGCAGCCCGGTTACCGCGCGCGCGAGAGGAATCGGCATGGCGCTGATACCGGAGGACCGCAAGACCGAAGGCCTGATGCTGCCGATGTCGGTGCGCGAGAACCTCTCGTTTGCCGCGCTCGATCGCATGTCTACCGCAGGCGTGATCGATCGCAATCGCCAGCAGTCCTTCGTTGACCGAATGATGGAACTGCTCGCGATCAAGGCGCACGGCGTCGACGCGCCCGTGGGCTCGCTGTCGGGCGGCAACCAGCAGAAGGTGGTCATCGCGAAGTGGCTGATCCGAAAGCCCAGAATCCTGCTCCTCAGTGACCCGACGCGCGGTATCGACGTCGGCACCAAACAGGAGCTTTATCAGTTGCTCAGGCGCCTGGCCGACGAAGGCGCCGCGATCCTTTTCTATTCGACCGACTATGACGAGCTGATCGGCTGCTGCGACCGCGTGCTCGTGCTGTACGAAGGCAGGATCAAGAAGGAACTGGTCGGGCCGGCGATCACCGAACAGAACCTGATCGCCAGCGCACTGGACCTGCCGGTTGGACAAATCGGACAGGTTGCGCAGGTTTCGCCTTCCACGGGAGTCGCGCCATGAGCGGGCTGCGTTACTGGTATGCAGAAAATCGCGGGACGGCGTTCGCGTTCGGCCTGTTCGTGCTGATGTTCGGGATTTACCTCTTCAACTATCCGTCGAGTTTATCGGCGAACGTGTTTCAGACCGCGGCGAACAAGGCGGTGCTGCTCGCGCTGGTGTCGATGGGGCAGGCGCTCGTCGTGCTCACGGCCGGCATCGACCTCTCTATCGGCATGATGCTCGTGCTGACGAATTGCATCGGCTCCTGGATCGTCACGGGCGACGCGCTGCACAGCGCGCTCGGCATCGTCGGCGTGCTCGCGGCGGGTGCGTTGTGCGGCGCGCTCAACGGCTTGATCATCATTTTCGGCCGTCTGCAGCCGATCGTGACGACGATCGCGACAGGCGCCGTGTTTTACGGGCTGGCGCTGCTGCTGCGCCCCGTGCCCGGCGGAACGATCAACGAGGATCTCGCCGATGCCCTGACCGGCAAGGTCGCGGGCGTCGTGCCCGCGAGTCTGCTGATTCTGATCGCCGCCGTGGCGATCGTCTGGATTCCTTTCAAACACTCGGCTGTGGGCCGCGCGGCGTATGCGACCGGCTCGTCCGAACCCGCGGCCTTTCTCTCCGGCATGCCGATCCGCCGCGCCAAGTTCGCGAGCTATACGCTGGCGGGTCTGCTCGCCGCAATGGGCGGCCTTTTTCTGACCTTCTTCACCGACACCGGCGAAGCGAGCCTCGGCAGCGCGAACTCGTACACGCTCTTTTCGATTGCCGCCGTGGTGATCGGCGGTGTGTCGCTGCTCGGCGGCAAGGGCAGTGCGATCGGCGCGATCTTCGGTGCGTTCGCATTCCGCTCTATCGGCGACCTGCTGTTCGTATTCAACGTCGACGCGCTGTGGCAGCCGCTATTCCAGGGCGTGATTCTCCTGCTTGCTGTCGCGATTGGCGCGTGCGGGCTGTTCAGTGTGCGCAACCGTCTGGAGTGGTTCCAATGAGCGGCGTTTCTGCAAGCACCCGGACCACCTTCGTGTCGAGGCTCACGCGCAGGATCGACAAGCCGATCGTGATCGCGTTCGCGTGCATCATTGCGCTGCTGCTCGTCGGCGGGATGTATTCGCGCAACTTCACGTCGCCGGAGTACATCCTGCTGCAGCTGAAGGTCGGCGCGTTTCTCGGCATCATCGCCACCGGGTTGATGATGGTGATACTGCTCGGCCACATCGACCTCTCATTGCCGTGGACGATCACGGTGGGCGCGATGATGGCATGTGCCGTGGCGGGGCATGGCGAACTCGGGGAGATTCTCGCGATTCCGGTCGGCATTGGCTGCGGCATGCTGATCGGCATCGTAAACGGTATTCTCGTCGCACTCCTGCGTATTCCTTCGATGATCGCGACGCTCGCGACCAATGCGGTCGCGCAGGGCATCATGATCGTCTATACGGGCGGATCGTCGCCGCAGGATTCCGCGCCGCACGTCATGCGATGGCTCGCCGCGGGCTGGCTCGTGCCGGGCGTGCCGAATGCTGTTGCGCTGTGGGTGATGATCGGGGCCGCGACGATCTTCCTGCTCTCGCGTACGACCTTCGGCCGCACGCTGTACGCGATCGGCAACACCGAGCGCGCGGCGTATCTTTCCGGCATCGATACGCGGCTCGTGACCGTGGCCGCGTTCGCCGTGTGCAGCGCCTTCGCCGCGTTCGGCGGCGTGCTGCTCGCGGGCTATGCGTCGAAGGCGGCGCAGTCGATGGGCGACGCTTACCTGCTGCCCGCGATCGCGGCGGTGGTGCTTGGCGGCACGTCCATTCTGGGCGGCCGCGGCTCGTACCTCGGCACCGTCGCCGGCGCGATCCTCATCACGCTGCTGCAGTCCATTCTCTCGGTCGCGCAGATGCCGGAGGCGGGACGCCAGATCATCTACGGCGTGGTGATCGCGGCGATGCTGCTGCTATACGGGCGCAGCAAGCGGGAGGTGTAGGTTGCAGGGGCGAGGCCCCGCCTGGCCGCGATTGACTGTGGCGCAAATGACGTATAAGGTCGTGTTTTGGGACATGCAGCGACGGGAGTAGGACATGCACCGCATCGGCTACCTGCTGAGCGACGGATTCCAGGTGATGACGCTCGCGACCCAAAGCGTTTTCGAATACGCGAATATGGTGGCGGGTTCGCCGTTCTACGCGATCGAAAACTATTCGATGGAGGGTGGCGCGGTACGTTCGTCGCTCGGCATGAACGTGGACACGCAGCGCACGCCTGCGCCCGCGCGCAGCCGGGTGGACACCTGGGTCGTGGTGGGCGTGAACGACCCGCTTGCCGTAAGCGCAGCGCCCGCGGTGCTGGCGTTCCTGCGCCGCGCGAGCGGCCGCGCGCGCCGGGTGGCGGGCATCTGCACGGGCGGTTTCGTGCTGGCCGAGGCGGGCCTGCTCGACGGCCGCCGCGCCACCATGCACTGGTACTACGCGCGCGATTTGCAACAACGCTTTCCCGACATTCGCGTGGAAGACGACCGCATCTATATCGTCGACGGGCCGGTCTGGACTTCGGCGGGCATGACGGCGGGGCTCGATCTCGCGCTTGCCATGGTCGAACGCGACCTCGGCGCGGAGGCGGCGCGCTCCGTCGCGCACAAGCTCGTCATGCATCAGCGTCGTTCGGGCGGCCAGTCGCAGCATTCCGAAATGCTCGCGCTCGCTCCGAAATCGGACCGCATCCAGAACGCACTCGACTACGCGCGCCGCAATCTGGGCAGCGCGCTCACAGTGGAACAACTCGCAGAGGCCGTGCACCTGAGCCCGCGCCAGTTCAGCCGCGTGTTCACGGCGGAAACGGGGCAGTCGCCCGCGCGCGCCGTGGAGGGCCTGCGCCTGGAGGCGGCGCGGCTCATGATCGAGCAGAGCACGCATCCGCTCGATGTCATCGCACGCGAGACCGGCTTTCGCGACCGGCGGCACATGCGCGAGGCGTTCGTGCGCGGCTTTGGCGTGCCGCCGCAGGCGGTCCGGCGCGAGGTGCGCGCGGGGGCGTAGGCGCAACGACGCTGCTACGAATCCGCTTTCACGGTGCGTTTGGTCCTGGCAGTGACGGCGCCGAAGTGTGCGCGATATTGCTACGGCGTGGTGCCCAGCTTGCGCTTGAATGCCACGCGCAAATGGTCGGCGTCACGCATGCCGCATCGAAAGGCCACCGTTTTCAACGGCGCGGTGCTGTTCTCCAGCATCACGCGCGCCGCGTCGATGCGCGCGCTCTCAACGAATTCGGCGGGCGTCACGTTCGTATCGCGCAAGAAGATTCTCGCGAAGTTTCGCTTGCTCATCTGCGCAATGGAGGCGAGCACTTCCACGCCCAAATCTTCATTCAGATGTCCGAGCACGTACTGCTGCACCTGGGCAATGGGCGACGATTCCTCCGCGTAGGGCGTGAGATACGGGCTGAACTGCGACTGGCCGCCCGCGCGCTGCACGAACACCACCAGTCGTCTCGCCACGTTCAGCGCGATTTCCGGGCCGTGATCCTGAGCCAGCAGGTACAGCGAAAGATCGATTCCCGCTGTCACGCCCGCCGAGGTGTAGAGATTGCCGTCCTGAATGAAGATACGGTCGAATTCGACGTTCGCGGTCGGGCACATCGTGGCGAGCGCGGCCGCGTCGTTCCAGTGCGTCGTCACGGTACGCGCGTCGAGCAAGCCCGCGCGCCCCAGCGTAAGCGCGCCGTTGCAGATGGAACCGAAGCGTCGGGCGCGCGCGCTGGCTTCGCGCAGCCATGCGTGCGCCGCATCGGCAAGCGGCTGCTCCACGAGCGACGGGCCGCCCGCAACGAGCAGCAAATCGTATTGGCCGACTGCTTCGTCGAAGTACCGGTCCGCGCCGATCCGTACACCGCTGGAGCAGCGCACGGTGTCGCGTTCCGTTGCGATCAGCTCGAGCTGGTATTGCGCCTCGGGCGGCAGCAGGCGATTGGCCTCCGAGAAAACGTCGGTGGGCCCGAACACGTCGAGTGCCTGGACGCCTGGGAAGACGAGAAGCGCAACGGTAAGCATCGTTTTGGACGAAGAACAGAGTCGGCGTTCGGAGGCGCGCTAGCGCCGCGCAAGAATATGCGCGCCCGCGCTGCGCGGCAGCAGCACGCTGTCGACCACGCCTAACGCCGCGAGCGCCGTGATGAACCAGAACGCGAGATGGAAGTCGGCCGCGCCCGCTGTCCCGGTGCCGCGCAGCGCTTCGGCAACCGAAAGCGTCAGCGCGCCCACGGCGATCCCCATGCCGGCGTTCATCTGCTGCAGCACGGAGAAGAGTGTCGTCGCATCGCGCATCTGCGGCTGAGGCACGTCGGCGAAACCGATGGTGTTGAGCGCGGTGAACTGCATCGAGCGCACGAGGCCGCTGAAAAACAGCAACGCGGCCACGACGACGCGCGGTGTATCCGCGCCGAGCAGCGTGAAGCCCGCGAAGCCGAGCGCGACCAGCGTGCCGTTGCCGATCAGCACGGTGCGAAAGCCGAAGCGGTTCATGACCCACGTGGTGCCCGGCTTCATGCACAGATTGCCGGCGAACAGCCACAGCAGCAGCGCGCCCGACGCCACGGCGCTCCACCCAAACGCTACCTGGAACATGAGCGGCAACAGAAACGGCGCGGTGCCGATGGCCGTGCGAAACAACGAGCCGCCGAACACGGTCACCCGAAACGTGTTGATCTTCACGGGCGCGAGATCGAACAGCGGATGCGGCACGCGCCGCAAATGCACGACGGCCGCCGCCAATAGCGCGACGCCCCCCACGCATGTGCCGATCGACACGAGCGCGGTGACGTCGGAGCGGCTCGCCATCTCGATGCCGCTCATGACGGACGCGAAGCCGAGGCCGCTCAGCACGAAGCCGAAGGTATCGAAGCGCCGGGGTTGCGTGTGCTCGTCGCGCAGGAGCAGCAGGGCGGCCACGAGCGCGGCCACGCCGAGCGGCAAGTTGAGCAGGAAGATCCAGTGCCAGCTCCAGTGCGTGCTGATCCAGCCGCCGAGCGGCGGCCCGAGAATCGGCGCGACCAGCGCGGGCCAGGTCAGGATCGCAATGGCGCGCACGATCTCGTGCTTCGGCGTGTCGCGCAGCACGACGAGCCGGCCCACCGGCACCATCATCGCGCCGCCTAACCCCTGCAGCACGCGTGCGGCGGTGAAGGCGAACAGGCCCGTGCTCATCGCGCATAGCAGCGAGGCCACGCTGAACACCGTGATGGCCGTGGCGAACACGCGCCGCGCGCCGAAGCGCTCGGCGAACCAGCCGCTCACAGGGATGAACATCGTCAGCGCGACGAGGTAGGCGGAGACGCCGATCGAGAGATACGCGGGCGCGGTGTGAAAGTCGCGCGCGATGATGGGCAGCGAGGTGGTGATGACCGTGGCGTCGAGGTTCTCCATGAAGAACGTTGCGGCCACAAGGAATGCGACGGCGGTGCGGCGATCGAGGGCGTGCGGCATCAGGCGTGTTCCTGGATATTCCGGGCGTGATTCTTCGTCGGCAGCCGGATTCGGCGCGGAGTGTCCCTCATTCTACTGAAGTTGGCGCATGCTCCGCTGGCACGTTCCCTGCGTGATCTGGTTGGACCATGCGATATCCATCGCAAAGGGAGGTCGATACGATGAGCAACCAGTCCGACCAGTCCGAACAGCCCGAAGACGCACCGGACCCGCGCGGCACGGATCTGCCCAAGCCATTTGGGGATGCTGTGCCCGCTCCTGCCGAGCCGGGTCTCGACCAGCCGTTGCCGCCAAAGACGCGCGATTTGCCAACGGAGGAGGCGGGCGAGGGCCCAGATGAGTCAGATCGAGCGCCGCACAACGATATTTCCAGGCCGCTAGGCGACGCGGTGCCCACACCGGTCGAGCCTGGTCTCGACCAGCCTCTGCCGCCCAAAAAGCACTAGCGAAACAAGCGGCGGTTTCGCTAAGCCTTGAGCGCATTCCGCGACTTCAGCCCGAGCAGCGGCAAGTCGCGGATTTCCACACCGGTCGCGTCGGCAATCGCGTTGGCGAGCGCCGCGGCGGCCGGTGGCATCGAGCGATGCGCTCGCATCCACAGTCATCGCGGGACCGAACGGCTCCCACATGGGTTCCTGTTCGCGCATGAACTGCACGTGAATGAGCGCGGCGAACAGCATGCGCGGTCTGGTCGCGAGCATACGGCGTGCCTGGTCCGTGGGTTGTTCGCTGTATTACGATGCAGGGCAAATCGATACGGAGATGATGAGATGAATGAGCTTCGGGGCCTGCAGTGTTTCGTGACACTCGCCGAGGAACTGAACTTCAGCCGCGCCGCGGAGCGTCTGCACATCGCGCAGCCGGCCTTGAGCCAGCAGATACGTGCTTTGGAGGACCGTGTGGGCACGCAACTGATCGATCGCACGCGCCGCCCGCTGCGCCTGACGGAAGCGGGCCAGTACCTGGCCACCGAAGCGCGGCAGATTCTCGGTTCGCTCGCCGAGGTGACGCACGGCGCGCTGGAGATCGGTGTTGGCCGGCGTGGCTGGCTCAGCATTGGCTTTACGCGCTCGTCGATGTACAGCGTCCTGCCGCCCGCGCTCAAGGCGTTTCATCAGGCGTATCCGCAGGTCGAGCTCAAGCTGTTCGAGATGCTGACCGACGAGCAGGCCGACGCGTTGCGCGACATGCGCATCCATATCGGCATTGGGCGGCAGCCGCTCGCCGTGCCCGGTTACACGACCTTGCCGCTGCTGCGCGAGCGGCTCGTGGTGTTGATGGCGTCGGATCACCCGCTCGCCGAACGAAAGAAGGTACGCATCGACGAACTCGCCGATACGCCGCTGATCCTCTACCCGAAGCATCAGAACGCGCAGTTCAAGCGCACGGTGCAGGCGCTCTATCGCGACGCGGGCGTGACGCCCTTCGTCGCGCACCAGGCCTACGAGATCCAGACCGCCATTGCGCTCGTGGCGGCGGGACTCGGCGTGACCGTGGTGGGCGAGTCGGTGGCGCGGCATGGCCGCGCCGATGTCGTGGCGCGCCACCTCGACGGCCCCGGCGCTGCGCAGCGCACCGTGCTGGCCGCGACGTTCCGCAGCGACGACGCCTCGCCGCATCTGCGCGCGTTTCTCGAATGCCTGCCGCCGCCGCTTGCCAGCACACTATAAGCGCACGCTTATAGAAGCATAAGTATCGCGTCTTGGACTCGACGCGCCCCGCTTCTTATTATCGAAACTCAGGCGCCCCGTCTCGTGGGTGCCGCCGGCAGCGGTCGTCGCTGCGGGCCGATAACGATGCAGCGACGGCACCGCCTGTCGCCATGAGGCGGAGACAGCATGAGTCACTTCGACGAAGCAGCAACCATGCGAAAGGTTTACAAGCGGCTTGTGCCGCTTCTTTTCTGCATGATGTTTTTCAATTATCTGGACCGTATCAATATCGGTTTCGCCGCACTCGACATGAACTCGGACATGGGCTTCGACCCTGCCGTGTTCGGGTTCGCGGGCAGCATTTTCTTTGTCGGCTACATGCTGCTGGAAGTGCCTAGCAATCTGTTGTTGCACCGCGTGGGCGCGCGCCGCTGGATCGCGCGCATTCTGCTCACGTGGGGTGCCGTTGCGGTGGCAACCGCCTTCGTGTTCAACGCGTCGAGCTTCTACGTGCTGCGCTTTTTGCTGGGCGTGATGGAAGCGGGCTTTCTGCCGGGTATCGCCGTGTATCTGACCTACTGGTTTCCGGAGCGCTACCGCGCCCGCGCCGTGGGCGGGTACATCATCGCGGGGTCGTTCTCGGCCGTGCTGGGCGGCCCGCTCTCGACCACGCTCATGACTTACGCGAACGGCGTGCTCGGCATGCACGGCTGGCAGTGGATGTTCATTCTCGAAGGCGTGCCCGCCATGCTGCTCGGCCTCGTCACGCTGCGCATCATGACCGAGCGCCCCGCCGACGCCGACTGGCTTTGCGCGGAAGAGAAGCAATGGCTCGAAGCCACGCTCGCCACGGAGCGCGAGGCGCTGGGCGGCCATCGGCATTTTCCGCTGCTGAAGGTGGCAAGCGACATTCGCGTATGGAGTCTCGCATGTCTGTTCGGCTGCGCGCTGGTCGGCATTTATGGGCTCTTCCTGTGGCTACCTCAGATCGTGAAGAGCCTGGGCCACCTTAACAATATCGAAGTGGGCTTCCTCTCCGCTGCACCGCCGCTCTTTGGCGTGCTGGGCACGTACCTCGTGAGCCGCAGCTCGGACCGCACCGGCGACCGCAAATACCACCTCGCATTCGTCTACGGTATGAGCGCACTGGCGATTGCGGGCAGCGCGTATGCGCCGAATCCGCTGCTTGCGTATGCGCTGCTTTGCGTGACCGGCCTCTTCATCTATGCGGGCAACCCGCTGTTCTGGAGTCTTGCCGCGTCGTTCAGAACCGGCGCAGCGGGCGCGGCGACGATCGCGCTCATCAATACGATCGCACAGTTCGGCGGCGTGGTGGGGCCGTGGAGCATCGGTCTCGTGCGCCACGCCACCGGCAACTTCAAGCTCGCGCTGCTCACTATCGCCGCTTTCCTCGTGGTCGCCACGCTCATCGCCATCGTCATGCGCGTGAAGCCCGCCGAGAGCGGCACCTCGAACCCGGCGCTCGTTGGCCGCGACGAAGCGACGGAAAGCTGATTTTTATTGTCCGTACACCTGATGGAATTGCTACATGATCATTGATTGCCACGGTCACTACACGACCTCGCCGCCCCAGCACGAAGCCTGGCGCGCCAAGCAGATCGCCGCGCTCAAGGACGGCACGCCGGTTCCGCCGCGCCCGTCGATTACCGACGACGAGATTCGCGAAAGCATCGAAAATGGCCAGCGCCGCATTCAGCGCGAGCGCGGCACGGACCTGACAATTTTTTCCCCGCGCGCCGCGGGCATGGGCCACCACGAGGCGGGCGAAGCGGCGAATGCGCTTTGGTCCAGCGAATGCAACGATCTCGTGCATCGCGTGTGCTCGCTTTTCCCGCAGCATTTCGTGGGCGTTTGCCAATTGCCTCAGGCGCCGGGCGTGACGCCGGAAAACTGCATTCCCGAGTTGCGCCGCTGCGTGGAGGAACTAGGCTTCGTGGGCTGCAACCTCAACCCGGACCCCTCGGGCGGCCACTGGTCGGGGCCGCCGGTCACGGACCGCTCGTGGTATCCGCTTTACGAGGCCATGGTGGAACTCGATGTGCCTGCGATGATCCACGTTTCGTCGTCATGCAATCCTAACTTTCATGCGACGGGCGCGCACTACCTCAACGGCGACACCTCAGTATTCATGCAACTGCTGCAGGGTGACCTTTTCGCCGACTTCCCGACGCTGCGCTTCATCATTCCGCATGGCGGCGGCGCGGTTCCGTATCACTGGGGACGCTATCGCGGTCTGGCCCAGGACATGAAGCGGCCGCTTCTGAAGGACTACCTGCTCAAGAACGTGTTCTTCGATACCTGCGTTTACCACCAGCCAGGCTCCGACCTGCTCGCCAAGGTGATTCCGGTGGAGAACATTCTGTTCGCCTCGGAGACGATCGGCGCGGTGCAGGGCATCGACCCGGAAAGCGGGCACTACTACGACGACACGCGCCGCTATATCGACGCGATCGAATGGCTCAGCGACGCCGATCGACAACGCATTTACGAAGGCAATGCGCGTGCAGTGTACAGCCGCCTTTCCGCGCAGATCGAACGACAAACCGCATTGGAAGGGATCACGAAATGAACCAGATTGGCTGGCGTGAATACGAGTCTGCCCCGCAGGCCAGCGCAGCGACGCTCGCCGCGTTGCGCGAACTGCAAGTGTCGCTCCTGAGCGACAACATGGCGCGTTCGAGCGGCATTCTCGGCCTGCAGCCGTTTCATCTGCCCAAGCCGATGGCGGGCACGGCTGTGACGGTGCGCACGCGTCCCGGCGACAATCTCGCCATCCATCGCGCCTTCGACTTCTGCCGGCCGGGCGACGTGCTCGTGATCGATGGCGCGGGCGAGGTGACCCAGGCACTGATGGGCGACATCATGTCGAGCTATGCGGAAAGCCTCGGCGTGCAGGGGCTCGTGATCGACGGCGCGATCCGCGACGTCGGCGCAATTCGCCAGCGTGACTTTCCTGTGTATGCGCGCGGCGTGACGCACCGCGGACCCTACAAGAACGGGCCGGGCGAAATCAACGTGCCCGTGACCATCGGGAGGATGGTCGTCAATCCCGGCGATATTATCGTGGGCGACGAGGACGGCTTGCTCGCCATCGCGCCCGTTGATGTGGAGACTGTCATTGCGGGCGCGCGCAGGCAGGGCGAAAAGGAGGCAGCCGCATTGCAGGCCATAGCCGAAGGGCGCTTCGACCGCGCATGGGTGATGCCGCACATCGAGCGCATGAGAAGCGGCGCATGATGAACTCACGCGGCGTCAGGCGTTAAGATGCGCGCTGGAGCCTGTGCTCCCTCGCTCAATCGCAGATCCACTCTTGTTCCATGACCCGATACCTTGACGCTGCCGCGCTGCGCGAACTCGCCGAACACGCGGAGCAAACCGACCCGCCGCCTTGCACCTGCACGAAAACGCCGCTCGATGGCTGGCAATCGCAGCCGCTTTCGCTCGACGAGCGGCAACTGGAACAGATCGGCACGCTCGTTCGCGAGGATGAAGCCGAACCGACCTTCGCCGAATATCTGCCGGGAGAGGCGGGCTACTGGTCGGAGAATGCGCCGATCGCGCCCCGGTACTTTCCGTATAACCGTTGCGGCGTGTGGACATGCACGTTGTGCGGACGCCTTTACCTTCGTTATACGGAAGGCGGCGGCTATTTCGTCGATCAGCGCATCCGTGCGTTGAAAGCGCGGTTGATCGAGGATGTGCCGCTTTGAGCGCCCGAATGGCCAAAGCGGTGATTTGCTTCTGATTCCCGCGCGCTTATATTCCTGGTGAATCAAACAGAGGTCAGGCTTTTCCCTGGCCTCTATTTCATTTCTGGCGGCTTGATATTCGAATGAGCGCCAATATCGCTTTCGACTTCACAACCGAACCTTACATGCACGTGCCGTTCTCGCGGCTCAACCCACGCCGCGTCAAACCCCCGCATAGCGATGTGCCCGCGCATCAAAACCTCAACGACAAGCTGAAGCTTGCGCTCCAAGGCCCTCGCGGCATTGCAGTGCAGGAAATGGCGCGGCGCAGCACGCCGAAATGATTTCCCCGATCTGATCAATTCTGAGTTTCATTCTAAAAATAAAGGTGTGAATCGAAACTTACTGAGCGCGATGGTTTTATTCGTAGATAAGTTTCTACATCCATACATTCATAGGCGTTTGTAAATGGAATCTATCAATTTCTTTGCTGTGCATTATTACCGCTCCTTGCGCATCCTTACGTCCATATCGAAGCCTGCCGTTGGGCCGCTTCAAGGACATGGATGACGTGAGCCGCAGTGCGATGACGATTCATCGAGGCGCTCCCGCAGATTCCGTGAGGCATTCGCGTGTTGACCGACCTGTTCTGCTGCTCAAAGGAGCTGACTGATGAATAAACCGTTATTGGCCTTTCTACTCGTGGCGACGGTGGCCGTTGCCGGTTGCGGAGGCTCAGACCCATCGAGTTCCAACCCGGCGTCGGCCGCGGCCACACCGTCCGCGCCCAAACTGCTCTCGAACATTACCGTGCCCAATACGACGAGCCCGGCATTCAGTTTCGATATCGGCTATGTGGAAGCGGGCAGGTACTATCTGGCCGATCGCAACAACAAGTCCGTCGATATCGTCGATACCAAAACGAAAGCGCTGCTCGCGCAGATTCCGGGCAACTTCACCGGCGCGGGCGCGAGCACCGATGCGTCCGGACCTGACGGCATCGTGGGCGTGACGGGAACGAATACGCTGTACGTAGGGGACGTCGATAGCGTGAAGATCGTCGATACGTCCGCGATGCAAACGGTCAAGACGATCCCCATCAGCACGTCAGGCTCGCGCGTCGATGAAGGTTGCTACGATCCCGACGACCATCTCGTCATGTTTGCGAGCCCCGGCGACACGCCGCCCTACGTGACCTTCATTTCGACCACGACGCAGGCCGTCGTGAACAAACTGGTATTCAACGGCTCTTCAGGCCTGGAAGCCTGCGTGTACGATCCGGCCTCGAAGAACTTTCTCATCAACAACGACGGAACCGCCGCCAACCCCGACGGCGAACTCGACGTGATCACCGCCAGTTCGGTCACGTCGGGCGCGCCTGCGGTGAGCAAGTCGTTTCCGCTTGGCAAATGCGGCCCTGCGGGCATTGCGCTCGGTCCCAACAGCGACGTGCTGATTGGTTGCGATCCTTCTGCGGGCGATCCGCTCATTACGCTGATCCTCGATCGCAATACGGGCACGCAACTCGCGTCCGTGCCGTTCGGCGGCGTGGACCAGGTGGCTTATGATCCCGCGTCGAACCGCTACTTCCTGCCTGCGCGCCACTACGTCACGAGCGGCACCGCGGCGTCTTCGGGCTTTACGCCGGCCATGGGTGTGATCGACGGCGCGACGCGCAAGCTCATTTATACCGTGGCAGTCGGTACGGGCGCGCACTCGGTTGGCATCGACAGCAGCCTCGGGGAGGTCTTCGTGCCGTACCAGCCCGGATCGGCGGCATTCCCGAATGGCGGGATATCGGTGTTCTCGACGCAGTAGCGGCAAAGCTTCAGGCCTTGGCACACAGCCAGCGGATGTGAAAATCGTCCGCTGGCTTTTTTGCTTCTGCGATTCCATCGATTCGACGAAACCTCGACAGCGGCCGTTCGCTCACATACGGTTATGATGTTTCGCACCGTGCGGGCTCCGCGAGTCCGGACAAAGCGCATGGGTATTCGGGAACTCGCCAAAGTACTGAAGCTGTCCGTTTCGACCGTGGGCGCGCCTTGAACGACAGCGACGAGGTGAGCGCCGAAACGCACGAGCGCGTGCGCGCCGCCGCGCTCGAGCATGGCTACGCGCCAAGCAAGTCGGCCACGAGCCCGCGCCGGGGGCGGCTCGACATCGTCGGGCTGATGCTGCCGGTGCGGCGCGAAGAAGAGACCTACACGCTCGGCATTTTCATGAAGCTGGCGGACGGTCTCCAGTCGGTCCTGTCACGGCACGGCATGGACCTCGTCATGTACTCGAGCGAGTCGTGGGACGACGAGTTCGCGCGGCTGCGGCGCATTGTCGATCGCCGTCATGTGGACGGCGTGATTCTCGCGGGCACGCGGCGGCACGACGAGCGGCTCGATTACGTCGCGAGCCGCCATTTCCCGTTCGTGGCGCTGGGCCGCAGCGAGTCGGGCGGCAAGCATGCATGGGTCGATCTGGACTTCGAGGCGGCCGTCACGGAGGGCGTCGAGCGGCTCGTCGCGCAAGGGCATCGCCGCATTGCGCTCGCCGTTCCCGGCGGCGACGCGATGCAGGCGCATATCTACCTGCAGGCATGGAAGAAGGCGATGAAGAAGCACGGGCTGCCCGCGCCCGAGGGGTTCGTGCAGCGCAACGAACTCTCCGAGCGCGGCGGCTATCTCGCGACCGAGGCGCTGCTCAACCTGGGCGTGCCGCCCGAGGCGCTCATGTTCCAGAGCGACTGCATGGCGATCGGCGCGTACCGCAAGCTGCACGAAACGGGCAGGGCGCCGGGCCGCGATCTGGCGATTTCCGGCGGGCGACGTGGACTTCTGGCTGCCAGCGGGGCGCTGGACGCATCTGTTCACGGGCAGGCAGGTCGAGGGCGGCAGGTGGGTGCGCGAGCGGCACGGGTTTCTGAGCCTGCCAATTTACGTGCGGCCGAATACGCTGCTTGCGATCGGGACCGAGGACCAGCGCCCGGATTACGACTATGCGTTGCGCAGCGAGCTGCATCTGTTCGAACTGGCCGACGGCGCGAGCGCGGCCGCGACGCTGCGCGACGAGCGCGGCGCACGCGTGACACACGTGAGCGTGACCCGGCGCGGCGATACGCTGAACGTGCGATACGAGGGCGTGAAGGAATCGTTACCGCTGACGCTGCGGCAATGGCCCGAACTGCGCGACGCCGGCGGGTTGAAGTCGCAAGCCGGAGAATTGGGCGTGCAGGTGCAGTTGCCGGCAGGCGAGGGAGAGGTCGTGTTGCGCATTCAGGCGTAACGCGAGGCGTTGCGAACGCCAGAAATGCAACTAGCCCGCCATCGCAAGACACTGCGATGACGGGCCAGAAGGCAACAGCTACAAAGCGCGGCTATTCAGCCTGGCAGCTTACTGCGCGGCCTGCCCTGCTTGCGACGAACCGTTGTTCACGCCGCCCACTGCGCTGTTTTGCGCAGCGACGCGAGCTTCGGCAGCCTGAATGTTCGCCGGATATTCATTGGGATTCGAACGTGCCGGGTTGAAGCCGGCCTTTTCGACCTGAACCATGTCTGCACGGACTTGCGCGCGGGTCACGGGCTGGTTCGACTGGGCGAACGCGGCAACCGGAGCGGCAAGGGCGGCAGCGATAACGACAGCTTGGACGAGCGATTTCATGACAGTAACCTCCAGATTTACTTTCTTCTTAGCTGCCTACAGGCTTGTAAGCAGCGGTGAAGTGAGTGTAGGAGGGTCGGGGACTAGGGTAAATACCTAATAAACGAATTCTCTGTTTCCGCGGGCAGAACAATCCAGGTATGGGCTGGCGCAAGCCGGCTATTTCCCGAACGTGGCGGGAGCGAGTAGGGTCAGACTGCACTGGGCGCGACGCCGACGGTATCGACGAACTCTGTCTTCCCCATGCCGCGCGACTTGGCCCGATACATGGCGCTGTCTACGGCGCGCATCAAGGTTCGCGCATCGAGCGAGCGGCTGCCGGTGCCTTCTGTGAGCAGGCATACGCCAATGCTGCACGACACGGTCACCGGATAGCCGCCCACGGTGCGCATGTTGGCGAGAATCGCGTGGATGCTGTTGGCGACGGTAAGCGCGTCGTTCTTGTCGTAGACGTGACGCGCGAGCACCACGAATTCGTCGCCGCCCAGGCGCGCGAGCGTGTCGCCGCGCCGCATGCGGCGCACCAGTGCGTCGGCGAAGCTGCGCAGCAGTTCGTCTCCCACCGCGTGCCCGAAGGAGTCGTTCACTTCCTTGAAGCCGTCGAGATCGACGAGCAGCATGGCGGTGCGACCGACTTCGCCGACGCGCGTAAAGAGCGTGCGCCCAATGGCCTGCTCGAGCCGCACGCGGTTGTAGAGCCCGGTGAGCGGATCGGTCGACGCCTGGCGTTCCAGCCGGTAGACGAGCACCGCCAGATAGACGGACGTCGCCACGATGCTCAGCGCAATGCCGAGCGCGGCCGTGATGTTGGCGCGCCACCACGGCTGCCAATGCATCAGGCCCATGATGCCGACGAGCGCCACGACACACGAAAGGCCCAGCATGCGCTGGCCATAACGGCAGCCCGCGCCGACCAGAAACCAGAAGGCTACCCACAGGAGCGGCAGCGCGGCCGTTCCGCCCACGGCCAGCGCGGCGGTGACGATCGCCTGATCGGCGAACGTGAAGAGCGTGAGGCGCACGAGCGAGTGCGTTGGCGCGACGGTTACCGCCGCGTACGTGATAACGCCGAACGCCACATAAGCGGTGACCGCCAGAAGCGTCGCGTAGACGTGGGTCGAGCGATAGATCGAGCAGGCAACGAGGTAGGCGAGAAGGACAACGGAACCGAGCGTGATGCGCAGTACGGCCTGCTCCTTTTCAGGGTCCTTCGGAAATGCGCGAAACAACGCTTTCCCGGGCCAGGAATGTGTTTCTGTCTCGCCCATGGCAGCCACCCCCGCTGTAATTCTGTATTTTGTAGCCCGGTAGTGTACCCCACACATATTGCGTGTCGAGGCGCTAAAGAAACGAAATTCGAACGCGCATGCGCGCCGAATGACCGATACTGTGGCGCGCATTGCGTGCAATCCATCGGTTCCGAATACGCTCGGTCAATCCATCAACGGAGGCGTCATGGGTAGGGAAGGTCTGGAAAAGCAGGGCATGTCGTGTGAGCGGCTCGCGCGGATCGAACGTTTTCTCGAAGAGAACTACGTCGCGACCGGCACGCTTGCCGGCGCCGTCACCCAGGTGTGGCGGCATGGCGAATTCGCGCTGAACTCGGTGCTCGGTCTCGCGGACCGCGAACGGCAGACGCCGATGGCCGAGGACTCGATCTTCCGCATCTACTCGATGACCAAACCTGTTACGTCGGTGGCAATCATGATGCTGGTCGAGGAGTGCAAGATCGCGCTCGACGACCCCGTCAGCAAGTACATCCCGTCGTGGGAAAAGCTTGGCGTGTACGCGGGCGGTTTCATGGAGAGCTTCCAGACGCGCGCGAGCGCGCGCCCGATGCGCGTGGTCGACTTGTTGCGCCATACCTCCGGCCTGACCTACGGCTTCCAGCAGAACACCAATGTCGATGCGGGCTATCGCAAGCTGAAGGTGGGCGAGCTTGCGACCGCGGGTACGCTCGATGAAATGATCGAGAAGCTGGCCACGCTGCCGCTGGAATTTTCGCCGGGTGATGCCTGGAACTATTCGGTTTCCACGGACGTGCTCGGCTATCTCGTCGGCGAGGTCAGCGGCATGGCCTTCGAGGACTTTCTGAAAACGCGGATCTTCGACCCGCTCGGCATGGTCGACACGGCCTTTTACGTGCCGCAGGAGAAGGTGTCCCGCTTCTGCGCCTGTTACGCCATCGGCGCGCTCGGTTCGAAGGTCGTTTCCGAAAAAGGTCCGGAGTTGCAGGACGATCCTTACACGAGTCCCTATCGCGAGCCGCCCTCGTTTGTTTCGGGCGGCGGCGGCCTCGTTTCCACGGCGGCCGACTACATGCGGTTCTCGCGCATGCTGTTGCAGGGCGGCGCGCTGGACGGCGTGCGGCTGCTGGGGCCGAAGACCATCGAGCTGATGACCGCCAACCATTTGCCGGGCGGTGTCGACTTGCCGCGCCTCTCGCGCTCGATGTTCACCGAAGCGACTTACGAAGGCGTTGGCTTCGGGCTCGGCTTCGCCACGACGATTGCGCCCGCATCCACGCTGATTCCGGGCAGCGCGGGCGACTTCTTCTGGGGCGGCGCGGCCAGCACCTTCTTCTGGGTCGATCCTCGCGAGGACATGATCGTGCTGTTTCTCACCCAGCTCCTGCCTTCGACCGCGTACCCGATTCGCCGGCAGTTGCGCACGCTCGTTTACAGCGCGATTACGGAGTGCGAGAGCTGAGCGTTACGCCGCAATGGAAGTTCAAAAGCGTGCTTTCGGCGCGCTTTGAAGCTGCGGGTCCTTGGGCGCTGCGATTTCCCGCGTATCGACACGTCCGATTTGGCGGCGTGATCAAGGGCGCTCTTTCAGACCCCAGAATCGGCGCCGCGCTAAGGGTGTTTGGTCAGAGTCCCGGCCGGTATCGCTCGGCATCACGAACCAAGGTTTGAGCGCCACGTGCGCGACGCGCACCTCAATATCTTCCCGATAACTGGAAGATAGATTCCTGATATCGACGGATTCTCTCGTGATTCGTGAGTGAGTAGCATCTGCTGCAGTGCAACTCAATCTCAAAGAGAGAACGTCATGACCCGCCTGAATCTGGCTTCGATTCGCAAAGACGCCTTTGCGATGCCTGTCCACAACCCCGCCTATCCCCGGCCGCCGTACCGTTTTATCAACCGGGAATATTTCATCATTACCTACGAGACCGATTTCGATGCGCTGCGAGCCATCGTGCCGGAGCCGTTGCGAGCAGAGAACAATCTTGTGCACTACGAATTTATTCGTATGCCGGATTCGTCGGGCTTCGGTGACTACACGGAAACCGGTCAGGTCATCACGGTGCGCGACCAGGAAGGGCGCCTTGGCAACTACACGCATTCGATGTACCTCGACGACGAAGGCCCGATCGCCGGTGGCCGGGAAATCTGGGGCTTTCCGAAGAAGCTGGCGAGACCGACCTTGAGCATCGATGGCAACGACACACTGCTCGGCACGCTCGACTACGGCACACAACGGGTCGCAACCGGCACGATGGGCTACAAGCACTTACCGCTCGATATCGAGGCCGAGCGCCGGAAGCTTGCAGAAACGCCGAATTATTTGCTGAAGGTGATCCCGCACGTTGACGGCTCGGCGCGCGTATGTGAGCTCGTGCGTTTCTACTTGCGCGACGTGAGCGTGCTCGGGGCGTGGACGGGGCCGGCTGCGCTCGAATTTCATCCGCATGCGTTGGCGCCCGTGGCCGAATTGCCGGTGAAGCGGGTGGTAAGCGCGCGGCACGTGATTGCCAATCTCACGCTGGATATCGGCGAGGTTGCGTTCGACTATCTGGCTCAAACCGAAGCCCTGAAGCTCGCGGCCAACGAATGACGTTGCGTGGATCCACGCAGAGGAAAGCAACATGTCTTTGCACAACGATGTCGCGCTCGTGACGGTGCAGCGCGCGATATGGGTACTCACCGGGCAGTTGCTGATCGTCAGCCACGGCCGGGCCATGCAATAGGGAGGCGCGAAATGCGCAGCAGCACAAGTCAATCCAGCCGGCAGCCGGATGCGTTCGTCCTGCCGCACTACGACGAAGTCGCTCTGGTGCTTCAGGGCGGTGGCGCGCTCGGCTCGTACCAGGCCGGCGTGTACGAAGGCCTGGCCGAGATGGGAGTGCATCCGGACACGATCTCCGGCATTTCGATCGGCGCCCTCAACACCGCCATCATCGCAGGCAATGCGCCGGAAAACCGCGTGGCAGCCTTGCGCGGCTTCTGGGGCAGAATTTGCCATCCGCGCGACTGGGTCGGTGGCCTGGGCGCCTGGATGCCGCCCCTGTTCGGCATGCCCGACTTCTCGCGCAAGTGGGCGAGTGTATGGGCGGCCGGGCGCGCCTTGACCGAGGGCCAGCCGGGATTTTTCTCGCCGCGCGTGCCGTTGCCGGTAGCAGGGTTCGGTAAGCAAAACCCCAATGTGGTCAGCTACTACGATACGGCCGCGTTGAAGGAGACGCTGCTGGAGTTCGCCGACTTCGACCGGATCAACGACGGCGACGTCCGTGTTTCGGTAGGGGCGGTGAACGTGCGGACCGGCAACCTGGTGTACTTCGACAACACGAAAATGCGCCTGAAGCCCGAGCATTTCATGGCTTCGGGGGCGTTGCCGCCGGGGTTTCCGGCGGTCGAGATCGACGGCGAGTATTACTGGGACGGCGGGCTCGTGTCGAACACGCCGTTGACGGAGGTGCTGCGCGACGCGGACCATAAGGACGCGCTGGTGTTTCAGGTCGATCTCTGGAGCGCGCGCGGCAATGCGCCTGGAGACTTCTTCGACATTTCCGCGCGCGCCAAAGACATCCAGTATTCGAGCCGCACGCGCGCGGTGACCAGCATGCTGGCGGATCGTCAGAAGCACGCCCGCTTCATCAAGGAGTTGCTCGCGCACATTCCCGCCGATCTGCGCAGGACCGATGCGCTCTTTCGTCTCGCTGAAGAGGCGGCCGACGGCAGCGCGATCAATGTGGTGCACCTCATCTACAAGAACAAGCCCTATGAAGGACACTATAAGGATTACGAATTCAGCATCGACACGATGCGGGAGCATTGGGAAAGCGGCCTCGAAGATATTCGCGATTCGTTTTCGCATCGCGCGTGGTTCGACGTGCCAAGCCGCGAGCAGGGTTTCGTGACGCACGACGTGCATCGCTTGCCGGGTCGCGTGCCGAAGAGTGACCGTGACGCGCTCATATTGCCCCTTGCGGAAGAGCGAAAAATCGCCAATGGCGAGTTGGCGATCGAGACCCGCGAACCGGCTGGAGAGAGCGTATCGTGAGTAAAAAGCCCTATAGCTGCGCAGTGGATTGCCTGTGCGAGGAAACCTTGCGGACGCCGTGGGGCTATATTTTTCGCAGCATCGCCATGGTCGTGCTGGCGGTTTCTCCTGCGATCGTATGCGCCTACCTTGCGCAGGCTTCCGCACATTGGGACCTGTTCGAGCGGTCTGGATCGGTCATTACAATCACGGGTCTTTTGCTGGCGTCGCGCCGCTATCTCGAACACACCGTGACGAATCTTGTGCTCGCCCACGCAAACGAAGACACCGGCTTCAAGCCTCATCGCGCGTTGAGCGAGGTCCTGGCGGCCAGGCGCGGGCTTACGCTTTCGGCGTTTGGCACACTCATTTGGGGGTGGGGCATATATCTGCGGTGGTGGAGTTTCGGCGTGCTGGCGTTGTGGATGGCATTCGTGGTGTACCGGGTGTTTCGCGATCCGGTGTTGCAACGCTCTCGCGATGACGTGACCCGTTGCCATCAAAAATATGGACGATGCGATAGGAAATCTGGCCGATTGATGATGGATAGAGTGGGCGCAGTGAGGAAGAATGCTTGCACGCGGCCATTGCCCCGTGCTCGCTCCTCACTCATGGGGAACGTTGTGTTTCCGACGCTCACAAGTGCCATGTCAACTATGCCGCAGACTCAATACGCCAGTAGCAAAGACGAGCTGATCGCCCGTCTCCTCCCCTTTCTGCAAGAGGTCAAGGACATGACCGCGGGCGTCGAGGCCGAGCAATGGTTGAATGCGAAATACGGCGTTGAAAGCGCGTTGTACAGGGACTTGGCGCGGCTGATTACGCTTGGCGTAAAGGACGGCTGGGCGGCCGACATGGAGGTTGCCGGCCCGCGTTACCGCCGCTCGCTTGTGGTCGCGCCCAGTGCTCAGACGTTCTTCTTCAGCGCCACGGCGGTGCTGCTGGACAGCACGGATAACACCCAGCACAACCCGGAGGGCAGCTTTCGCGCCGACTTCCATTTTCACCCGTACGGCGAGATCAATCTCGTCGTGCCGCTGAATGCGGGTGCTGCGCTCGCCGGTCCGAACGGCTGGTGCGATGGCGGATGGACGGCGCCCGCGCCGGGCAGCCGCCACTTTCCGGAAGTCAAGGGAGGCGCCGTCATCTCGCTCACGTTTTTGCCCGCGGGGCGGATTGCGTTCGGCGAGATGCCGGCTTGAGGGGTGGGATCAGCGGCCGCTACCCAATTTCGCCAGTAACGCCTTGGCGGCCGGCCCCGACGAAGCGGGATTCTGCCCGGTGAGCAGCAGCCCGTCTTCGAGCACATACGGCTGCCAGTCGGGGCCCTTCGAATAGTTGCCACCCTTCGCCTTGAGCTCGTCTTCAACGAGGAACGGCACCACCTTGGTCAGACCGACCGCTTCCTCTTCGCTATTCGTAAAGCCCGTGACCGACTTGCCATTGACGAGCGGCTTGCCATCGGGGCCTTTAACGTGTCGCAGAACCCCGGGCGCGTGGCATACGAGATCAACGGGTTTCCCCGCTGCGATCGTGCGCTCGATCAGGCTAATGGAATCACGGTCTTCGGCGAGATCCCACATCGGACCGTGGCCACCGGGGTAGAACACCGCGTCGAATTCGTCATGGGCGACATCCTTGAGCTTCGCAGTGTTGCCCAGGTCCGACAACGCAGCCGGATCGGCTTCGAAGCGACGTGTCAGGTCAGTCTGAAAGTCCGGCTCGTTGCTCTTGGGGTCTAGCGGTGGTTTGCCGCCCTTGGGCGACGCCAGCACAACCTGCACGCCGGCGTCCTTGAACACGTAGTACGGCGCGGCGAGTTCCTCGAGCCAGAACCCGGTCTTGCGTCCCGTATTGCCCAGTTCGTCGTGCGAAGTCAAAACCATAAGAATCTTCATGACGCTCTCCTTGAATACGTTTTCACAACTTCCGATTGCAGAGCATTCCGGCCCAAGCCCCTGGCGTGCCGAATCAGACTACCGAACTGCTTCCATCAGGCCAAAGCAGCAAGATGAATCATGGCGTTCACGTTGACGGGAAGGACAGGCGTGCGGGTATAAGGCCGGTAGATGATATCGCCGCGACTGATCGCTTTGCCGCTCACTGCGCACACGCCGGCCCGGCGTGCCTTTGCGCAGACCCAGATTTGATAGCCGTAGTGGCATGAGGCAGAGCACCAGCGCAGCGCAACCGTTCTGGGGGAGAGGTGTTCGAGGAGCGTGACAACGGCTGCGCACGGTGCGTCGATCGACACATCGCGCTTTTCCCGGCTTTTACGGCACCTTCCGTCGCTACTGTGCGGGCCGGCAGTGAGTTCAGCGGGGCTCAGGGCCTCTGCGCGGGGTTCCTTCGCGCAAAGCCTGTCGAGTAGCAGGAGGGTCTGCTCCCATGGGTCCGGGCGCGAGGCGTGTTTGCCGCCTGCCATCGCGCCCGCATTTGCGCGGCTATTGCGCGATCGCGTTCGAAGTCCGTCGTCCGTATTCATGCGAGGCCTCAGATGAAGATTGATAGCGCCACGATGCGACCGGTGCATTTGTGCGCGAAGCCCGCTCTCGAGCGGGCCGCGCGTTTACTTGATGAGTCCCTTTTGTCGTCGATAGACGTCGGTAGGCAGGCCGCCCCATCCCCAGTTTTCCGTTGGCACCTCTTCGATGACGACGAACGTCGCCTCCAGCGGTTTGTTCAGCACGTCGAGCATGAGCTGGCTCACGCCCTTGATGAGTTGGGCCTTTTCTTCCGACGTGACGGAATCCGTGCCGGGCCGTGTGCCCTCGCGTGTAACCTGAATTGTGACGATCGGCATTTCGCTTTCCTTGACGGTGATCGTTGGACGGAGCGCCGGCGACCGGCACTCCGCATCGGTTCAGTGCAGCTTCAGTGGCCGGCGACCTGGCCGCCGTCGACGTGGAGGATTTCGCCTGTCACGAAGGCGGCCGAGTCGAGATAGAGGATGGCGTTCACGATGTCGCTCATCTCGCCCATATGACCCATCGGATGCAGCGCGCCAAGCGCCGCGTGGGTTTCGACCGCGTGCATCGGCGACTTGATGATGCCGGGGGACACCGCGTTTGCGCGAATGCCGCGCTTGGCATACTCGATAGCCAGCGAGCGCGTTGCGGCGGCCAGACCGCCCTTGGTCAGCGAGGCCAGCACCGACGGTACGCCGTCGATCGCGTGATCGACGAGCGTCGTCGTGATACTGACGATGTGGCCGCTCTCGTGCTTTTCCATCTCCGCAATAGCGAGCTGTGTGATATGGAAGAAACCGGCGAGATTGATGCCCGTGATCGTGGCGTAGTCTTCCGCGGTGTATTGCGTGAACGGCTTCGCCACGAAAATGCCCGCGTTGTTGATGAGCGTATCGACGCGGCCAAAGCGCGAAACGGCCGTTTCGATGACACGGCGAGCCGTGGCCGGGTCGGCAATATCGCCGGCCACTGCGACGAGATTGCTATCGTCAGTCTGTTTGATGTTCCGCGACGTCGCGACCACGTTGTGACCGAGCGCGCGGAACGCCTTGGCCGTTTCGGCGCCGATGCCTTGCGATGCACCAGTGACCACGACGACTTTGGGGGATTGACTCATATGAACCTCGAAGTAAGTTGGACTATCTTTCTGATCGGGCTTGCTGCTCCGATGACGATCAATTTACGCATCCACGCCCCCGGTTTGAATACAGGACGCGGACAAACAGTTGTGAGTCACAGGAACAAATGGGAGCAAGTCGGGTGCGATGATGCGCGGCGCAAGGTTATGCAGATGACGCTTATATAACTTTGGATAACTGATTAAATAGAATAGACCTGACCGCGCGGGTGCTTACGCGCGGTTGACTGCGATGCTCAGGAGGCCTGTGTGCGCGGATCGTGGTCGAATTCGAGCCTGATCCCGCCCGGTTCGTAGAGCATGGTGTGGCGTTTCGGCCCCGGGCCGAGGTCTTCTGGTGCAAATTCAATTTTCACGCCCGGCCAGGCGGACACGCGCGAGTAGATATCGTTGAGCGCTTCTTCGCTGCCTACGCGCAAGGCAAGATGATGCAGGCCCACGTGGACTTTCCGGTCGAACTCGACGAGGCGGCTCGGGTCGGTCACTTGCCAGAGGGTCAACATGACGTGCCCGTCCGAAACGAACGCAGCTGGATAACTGGGTCTTTCGCCAACCTGTTTCCAGCCCAGACAATTCACGAAGAAGTCACGGGTGAGGTTTAGATCGCGCACGGTCAGCCCGACGTGATCGATGCCCAGAGTAAGCGGTTTGTCAGTCATGCTTCGATTCTCCTGATAAAAGAGTGCGTCGATCCGGACTTCCGCCGGAACAATATAGCTTCGAAGAACGACGATCGATAATCGCTTGCCGTTCACATCACTTTTTACACGGTGTATCGTATCGCGCGCAGTGGGCGGTTGCGGGCCGGATCGATGCGCTCGCTCGTCTCGCACAAGCTCGGAAACCAGTTTGCATAAATCTGCAATGTCAGATATAGTCCGCATCAGATATCTAGGAGGGCAATCGATGAACGATCCCGTCAGCGAAGATTTCGAGCGGACGCAGAAACTGGTGTTCGTGCTGGGTCAGGCGCATCACCTGATGGCCACTGAACTCAGGGCAGGGCTCAAGGACGCCGGGCTGAACCTGCAGGAGCGCGGCATTCTGCTGACGCTGTCCGGCGGGAGCGCGAAAACGCCGGCGGCACTGGCGAAGCTGCTTGGCGTTCACCCCGCCCGGATGACCCGCGTGCTGGACAAGCTCGAAGCCAGCGGGCTCGTGGAGCGCGCGCGCAATGGCACGGACCGGCGCCTCGTGGACGTTTCGTTGACGCGGGAGGGATGCTTGGTCGCGGCCCGAAACACAGACGTCGCGCCTGGCGCCTGGCGCGAGCGGCTCTCGCACCTCTCGAAGTCCGACTTCGACGCCTTGACCACGCTGCTTTCCAGGCTGCTCCATGGCTAATGCGCCATTTTTTTGCCCAATTATCAGACATGTCAGATAACGGCCCGTGCTTGACGGGACATTCGCATCCAGACGAGAGAACCTAACATGAATCCATCGACCAACCCAGGCGGGCTGCCCCAGCTGACGGGCGCGAAGTTCGCACTTGGCACCTTCGCCGTGGCGCTCGCCACCTTTATGAACGTGCTGGATTCGTCGATTGCAAACGTCGCGATTCCCACGCTCTCCGGCAACCTCGGCGTGTCGATCGACGAAGGCACGTGGGTCATCACGCTCTTTGCCGCGGCCAATGCGGTGTCCATTCCGTTGACCGGGTGGCTGACGCAGCGCGTGGGCCAGGTCAAGCTGTTCGTCTGGGCGATCCTGCTGTTTGTGCTCTCGTCGGCAGCGTGCGGTCTGGCCCCGAACCTGCTGACGCTGCTCATCGCCCGTATCGTTCAGGGCGCCGTGGCGGGGCCGCTCGTGCCGTTGTCGCAAGCGTTGCTGCTCGCTTCGTTCCCCAAGGAAAAGAGTTCGAATGCGCTGGCGCTGTGGGCGATGACCGCCACCGTCGGGCCGATCGCGGGCCCGGCGCTCGGCGGGTGGATCACCGACAGCTACAGCTGGTCATGGATCTTCTACATCAACGTACCGGTCGGCCTCTTTGCCGCCGGCGCGATATGGGCGATCTACCGCGACCGCGAGACGCCGGCACGCAAACTGCCCATCGACAAGGTCGGGCTGATTTCGCTCATCGCCTGGGTCGCGCCGCTGCAGATCATGCTCGACAAGGGCAAGGATCTCGACTGGTTCAGCTCGCCGGTCATCTGGGCGCTCACCATTGTCGCGGCGGTCAGCTTCGTGTTCTTCCTCATCTGGGAGTTGACCGAGGAAAAGCCTATCGTCAACTTACGGCTGTTCGCCAAACGCAACTTTCTCGGCGGCACGATCGCAATTTCGGTCGCCTATGCGATCTTCTTTGCAAACCTCGTCATCCTGCCGCAGTGGATTCAGGGCTTTTTGGGCTACCGCGCGGTGGATGCAGGGCTCGTCACCGCGCCGCTGGGGATTTTCGCCGTCATTCTGGCCCCCGTGATGGGCAAGATCATGCCGCGCTCCGATCTGCGGGTGCTCGCCACCCTGGCCTTCGTTGGCTTCGCTGCCGTGTTCTTCATGCGCGCGAACTATACGACCGGCGTGGATGCGTGGACGCTGATTTTGCCGACGCTGCTGCAAGGCATTCCAACGGCGCTGTTCTTCACGCCGCTCACCGGCATCATCCTCTCGGGTCTGCGGCCCGACGAGATTCCGGCGGCCGCGGGTCTGTCCAACTTCGCGCGCATTTTCGCCGGTGCGGTGGGCACGTCGCTCATGAGCAACGGCTGGAACGACCGCACAATCCTCCACCACGCACGGCTCGCCGAGCAAACGAGCGTGGAGAATCCCGCTTTCACCGGCGCGATTGCGCACCTGCAGGCGACGCTTGGAGGCGGCCTTCCCAAGGCCACGGCCTTCTACGAAAGCTCGCTCAACGCGCAAGCCACCATGCTGGGGTTGAACGACATCTTCTGGATATCGGCGGTGATCTTCATCGTCATCATCCCGCTGATCTGGGTGACGAGGCCGGTCAAGGGCGGCGGCGCGGGCGCGGCAGGCGCTGGCGGACACTGATTACCGCAGTTGAACCCGGTTCAGCGGGCAAATTGGTCTCGCGTGTTCACTTGACAATATCTGATAATGCAGATATTGTGATGTTCAACACGGAGGATGTCGCGATGGACCACTACACGACGAGAAATTTCATGCTCACGGAAAGTGTCGGTTTCAGGATCGTCAAGGCGCGCAATCTGGTCGTCGCGGAGATGGACGCGGCGCTCAAGGACCTCGACATCACGGGCCAGCAAATGGGCATTCTGCTTTCGCTGAAGCAGGGTGTGGCGACCACGCCATTCGAACTGTCGAAGCTGCTCGGGATCGATACGGGCCTCATGACGCGGATGCTGGACAAGCTGGAAACGAAGGGTCTGCTGGAGCGTTCCCGCGACGCAGACGACCGTCGCGTGGTCAATCTGAACCTGACGGAAAAAGGACTGGGAACGGCGGCGCAGATTCCGGAAGTCGCGCCGCATGTGTTGAACGCACGTCTGCGCAAATTCACCAAGGCTGAGTTTGCCGAACTGAACCGCCTGCTTCGCAAGTTCACAGACGACTGAACGGTGCGGCCTCGGCGCCGCGCTTTTTTTCAACCATTAATCTGATAAGTCAGAAAATGAAATCGCAGACTTCTGAATCAAGCATCGGTGCCCGTACGCTGAAGCTGGGTGTATCGGCGATCGCAATGGCTACGCTGGCGGCATGCGCAAACTATGCGGGCATCCACAGCGACGCAAAGATGGCCCAGCCGCAACAGTTCGAGACGGCCCAGAGTCTGCCGCAAGAGCAGGGGCACTGGCCATCTGCCGATTGGGTCGACCAGTTCGGCGACGCGCAGTTGAAGGCGCTGATTGCCGAAGCGCTGCAGGGCAGCCCGACCGTCGAGCAGGCCAAGGCGCGAGTGGCCCAGGCGCAGGCCTATAGTGAAACCGCGAAGGCGGGCACGCTGCCGCGCGTGGACGCCAGCTACACGCTCACACGCCAGCAGTACAGCAGCACGGCGCTGATTCCGCCGCCGTATGCGGGCTCGTGGCAGACAGAAAACAAGGGCCTGCTCACCGCTTCCTACGATCTGGACCTGTGGGGCAAGAACCGCGAGGCGCTGCGCGCGGCCGTTTCGGAGACGGCCGCGAGCGAGGCGGACGAGGAAGTGGTCAAGCTCACGCTGGATACCTCGATCGCACGCACCTACAACGAGCTGGCGCGGCTCTACGCGTTGCGCGACATCGCGCAGGACGAAGTCACGCGCCGCGAGCAGATCGACCGCATCACGGCGGCTCGCATTGCCACGGGCCTCGACACGCAAGTGGAACGCAAGACCGCGCAGGCGAACCTGGCGACAAGCCGCTCACGGGTGAGCGCGCTCGACGGCAGCATTCTGACCACGCGCTACCAGTTGGCGGCGCTGATGGGCAAAGGCCCCGACCGCGGACTTGCGATCACGCGGCCAACGCTCGGCGTGGGCGACGAGGTGCGTTTGCCGGACAACCTGCCCGCCGACCTCGTGAGCCGGCGCCCAGATATCGTCGCGGCGCGCTGGCGCGTGGACGCGATCACGCATGAGGTGAAGGAAGCCAAGGCCGAGTTCTATCCGGACATCAACCTGAGCGCCGCGATCGGTCTCGACGCGTTCGGTTTCGGCCGCTTCCTGACCGCCGCGAGCCGCACGGCCTCGGCGGGCCCCGCGATCCATCTGCCGATCTTCGATGGGGGCGAGCTGCGCGCGCAGTTGAAGGGCCGCTACGCCGAGTTCGATTACGCGGTGGCCGCTTACGATCAGACGCTCATTGGTGCGCTGAGCGGCGTAGCCACGCAGCTTGCGCAGATTCACTCGAGCGATGCGCAGCTCGTCGATGCGCAAACCGCGCAGCAGGCGGCACGCGACGCCGACCAGCTCGCGATCACGCAATACAAGGGCGGCCTGACCAATCAGCTCACGGTGCTCAACGCCGACGTCACGGCACTGAACGCCGACGAAGCCATCGCCAACCTGAAGATGGATCGCCGCGACGAGCAGATCGCGCTGGCTTCGGATCTGGGTGGCGGCTATGTCGACACCTCAGCCGATACCGGCCACCGGGCGGACGTTGCCGCCCAACCCACCCATCAAGCCAATTCCGTCATTGCCGCGGCTCGTTGAACGGCATGTTTGCAAACCAGTCAGGAGAACTGAAATGAGCGAAACGATCACGACCGACCGCGAGGCGGTGGATCAACTCGACGAGAAGAAAGGCGGCGCGCAAGCGGCCCCGGCCCAAGACAACAAGCAGGCCACGCCTCCGGGCCGCCGCAAGCGCCTGATCGTGTTGCTTGGCGCCGTTACGCTGATTGCGGGCGCGGCCTATGGCGCGTACTACTGCACGGAAGGCCGCTTTCACGAATCGACCGACGACGCCTATGTGAGCGGCAATCTCGTGCAGCTCACGCCGCAGGTTACGGGCACGGTGGTCGCCGTCAACGCCGACGACACGCAGATCGTGAAGGAGGGCGACCCTGTCGTGACGCTCGATCCTGCCGACGCAAGAATCGCGCTGGCCGATGCCGAAGCGTTGCTCGGGCAAACCGTGCGCCGCGTGAGCGGGCTCTATGTCAACAACGACTTCTATGCCGCGAACGTGGCGCAGCGCGAATCGGACCTGGCTCGCGCCAACGACGATCTGCGCCGCCGCGTGGCGGTGGCGGACTCGGGGGCCGTTTCCGCCGAGGACATCGCCCACGCGCGCGACGCCGTGCAGGCCGCACAGGCCGCGCTCGACGCAGCACGCCAGCAAGGGGCGGCGAATCACGCGCTGACCGATCGCACGTCGGTCGAACAGCATCCGGATGTGCTGGCGGCCGCCTCGAAGGTGCGCGCTGCGTGGCTCGCGTATGCCCGCGATACCTTGCCCGCGCCGGTGACGGGTTATGTGGCGCAGCGCCAGGTGCAGGTCGGCCAGCGCGTGTCGCCTGGCACGCCGCTCATGGCGATCGTGCCGCTCGACGGTGTGTGGGTGGACGCGAACTTCAAGGAAGTGCAGCTCAAGCACATGCGCATCGGCCAGCCGGTGACGCTCACTTCGGATGTCTATGGCTCGAGCGTGAAGTATCACGGTCGAATCGAAGGCTTCTCGGCGGGTACGGGCAGCGCATTCGCGACGCTGCCGGCGCAGAACGCCACGGGCAACTGGATCAAGATCGTACAGCGCCTGCCGGTGCGCATCGAGCTCGATCCACGCGAACTCGCGGCGCGTCCGTTGCGCATCGGCCTCTCGATGACGGTGGATACCGATACGCGCGACGATTCCGGCTCGCAGCTCGGCGCGGCGAAAAACACGCGCTATCGCACCGACGTCTTCGCGCAGTACGATGCGCAAGCCGACGGCGAGATCGAAAAGATCATCAAGCAAAACGAAATGGCTGCGTCTGCGAGTGCGTCACAACCCGCGGCGCAACGTGTAGCCGCGCGCGATCACAAGGGAAACGCGGGCTAGGGTAGTCTAGTGGCCCGGCACAGCGCTTGCGCATCCGCGGCGAGCGCTTTGGGCACCGCCTCGCGCAGGTGATCCATGAACGTCTTGATCTTGGCGTCAAGGTACTTTCGCGAGGCGTGCACCGCATAGGCGGTAAGCTTCTGCAGACGATATGCCGGCAATACACGAACCAGCGCGCCACTATCGAGCATGGCTAACGCCGTGGACATCGGCAGCGCGCCGATGCCCACGCCTTCGCGAAGGGCGACACTGAGTGCATCAGGAAGATTGATTTCGACGGGCGCCTTCGGGAACGCCACTGTCTCCCGGCCGTTGGGGCCGTTCAGATGCCAGCGATCGCGCGGAAAAAACGACGTAACAAACTGCAGGCACGTGTGACCTTCAAGGTCGTGCGCCGTGTGCGGCACGCCGTGTGCATCCAGATAGGCGGGTGCGGCACACAACACGTTATGGACATCGCCTAGCCGATGCGACACGAGCCGCGAGTCCGGTAACTCAGTCGTACTCAATTGAAGCATCACGTCGTAGCCTGCCTCGATGATATCGGGCGCATGCTGCGACAACGTCAACTCGATCGACACCGCGGGATAACGCTCGCGATAACGCACGAGCGCCGGGACCACATAGGCCTGGCCGAAGCTCGGCGACGCATGAACGCGCAGCCGCCCGGAGGGATCGACCTGCGCATTGGCCGCCTCGGCCTCGGCCTCGTCGACATACGCAAGTATCCGCTCGCATCGCTCGAGATAGCGCTGGCCCGCCTCGGTTAGGGAGAGCCGCCGGGTACTCCGATGAAGCAAACGCGTGCGCAATTGCGATTCGAGTTGTGTGACCGCCCGCGACGCATTGGCTGTTTGAATGTTCAGGCGCGAGGCCGCGCCGGTAAAGCTTCCTTCTTCCGCTATGCGGACAAATATCCGCATCATGTCCAGCTTGTCCATTGCGTGTTTTCCACGGAAAGATCTGCCTCGCACGCAACTTCGCGCTACGCCAGTTCCTCCTATAAATGTAGGGAAATCTGTTCGGCAAATGTCCGTATCACTTCTTCATTACGTGAAAGAAACATCCATTGCCCGACTCGCGTCGAAACGAGCAGTCCCGCTTCGACCAGTACGGCAAGGTGTGCCGAAACGGTCGACTGCGAGAGCCCGCTGCGTGCCTGGATGGCGTGTGCGGGCACGCCGCGACCCAAATCGACATGGCCCTCTGGAAAGGCATCCACCGGGACCTTCAGCCACGCCAGGATGTCGCGCCGGAGTGGATTGGCGAGTGCCTTATGAATCAGATTCGCGTCTATCATGGCGTTCCTTGCGCGCGCTCGCAGCGCTTCAATGCGGCTGCCTCAACAACATTCTGGCAATCGTTCCCACCGCACTTTCTCCAAGGTCTTCCCGCACGATCGACAGCGCCAGATGAATACCGGCGCATGCGCCGCCCGATGAATAGAGGTTGCCATCCCTCAGGCAGCCGGGACTGGACATGACATGCACCCGTGGATATTCGGCTGCGAGGCGGTGAGCGTCGTGCCAATGCGTGGTCAGCCAGCGACGGTCGGCAACGCCGGCGCGCGCCAGCAGAAACGCGCCATTGGAAATGCAGGCTAGCCTTCGCGTGCTGGGCCCCGCGTCGCTGAGCCACGTTACGAGTTCGCGATGCTCACGCGCCGAACTGACCACTGGAGACCCGGGTACCACGACCACGTCGAACGGCGCGCTCGTTTCGAACAGGCATTCTGTCGTGCCCACCGCGATGCCGTTGGAAGACAGCACGGGCCCACACGAGGTCCCGACGAGGTGCGGTTCATAAAACGCGCCGCCGTACAGGCGATTTGCTGCATGAAACACATCCATCGGGCCGCTCACCTCGAGCAGTTGAAACCCCGCATAGAGCATCATTGCGACCCGCATGCGCCGTCACCCCGTGAACGCCTGCTCGACCAGCGCAGATTGCGCGGCCACGTGCGCCGAATGGTAGCCCGGCGCTGTCGATGCACCGGCGTCAGGACCGGCGTAGACCAGCTTCGCACCCGAAGGCAGAAGCTCGCGTAACTGCGGCTCGACGAAACTCCATGCGCCCTGGTTGCGCGACTCCTCCTGGCACCAGACGACGGTCTTCAGGTTGGGATAGCGCGCGAGTTCGGCGGCCAACTGTTTTGCGGGAAACGGATAAAGCTGTTCGACGCGAATGATCGGCGTGTCGGTCGCGTTCGCGCGGCGATGCTCGAGCAACTCGAAATACACCTTGCCCGTGGCCACGATGACGCGTTCGACGCTGGAAGCCCGCGACGCCTCGACCTGTGTATCCGGGAGAACGTCGCGGAATTCACCCTCGCTCAACTCTTCGAACGTGCTGACCGCTTCCGGGTGCCGCAACAGCGACTTGGGCGTCATGACGACGAGCGGGCGGCGATCGCTCGCGAGCGCCTGCTTGCGCAGCAAATGGAATAGCTGCGCGGGCGTGGTCGGCTGGGCGACGCGCATGTTGTCCTGCGCGCTCAGCTGGAGATAGCGTTCGAGCCTCGCCGATGCGTGCTCGGGTCCCGCGCCTTCCTGCCCGTGAGGCAGGAAGAGCGTCAGGCCGCTGCGTTGCCCCCATTTGGCGGCGGCCGCTGCGATGAACTGGTCGATCACCACCTGCGCGCCGTTTGCGAAGTCGCCGAATTGCGCTTCCCAGATCACCAGCGCATCGCGGTTCACCGTCGTATAGCCGTACTCGAAAGCGAGCACAGCCGCTTCGGAGAGGATGGAGTTCGTCACGCTAAAGTGGCCCTGTGCATTGCCACTTGCATCACCGATATGATCGAGCGGAATATAAACGCCATCCGGCCGGTTCATCCGCGTTTGATCGTGCAACACGGCGTGACGATGATTGAACGTCCCGCGCGCGCTATCCTGCCCGCTCAGTCGAATGCTGACCCCAGCGCCAAGCAGTGAAGCGAATGCCAGATGCTCGCCCATGCCCCAATCGAGCGGCCGGTTTCCCGCGGCCATTTCCTGCCGCCCGGTCATCATCTTCTTGACGAGCGGATGAAGCGCAAGGCCTTCAGGAACGGTCGAAATCTGATGCGCGAGACTGCGCAGCGTTTCAGTCGAAGGGGCGGGGGAGGAAACCGGGCTCACCGCTTCCTCGCGTGAAGAGGAAGCATCGGAGCTGTCGGTTTCATTCGCACGCTTGAGAAGCTCACGCCGCGCGCTGACGTAGCCCTCGGCTTCTTCGGCTGTCAACACGCCTTGTTGAATCAGCTTCTGCGCGTAGCGTGTTCTCACGCCAGGATGACTCGCGATCGCGCGATACATGAGCGGCTGCGTGATGCCTGGCGTGTCCTGTTCCTGGTGCCCGTATTTGCGAAAGCACACGAGATCGATGACCACGCTCCGCTTGAACGCGGTGCGATAGTCGAGGGCGAGGCGCACCGCCATCGCGACGGCCTCGGGGTCGTCGCCATTCACATGCAGAATGGGCGCCTCGATCATCTTCGCGATGTCCGTGGTGTAGAACGACGAACGCGTGTCGCGCGGATCGGAAGTCGTGAAGCCGATCTGATTGTTGACGACGATGTGAAGGGTGCCGCCCGTGCCGTGTCCGCGCGTATAGGAGAGGCTCAAGGTTTCCATCACGACACCCTGGCCGGACATCGCCGCGTCGCCGTGAATCTCGACCGGCAGAACCTCGACGCCGTCGGCGCTGCCCAGGATCTCGCCCTTGGCGCGCGCCATGCCTTGCATAACCGGGTTCACGATTTCCAGATGCGACGGGTTGAACGCGAGCATCACTTCAACCGGCCCCTCAGGGGTATCGACCGAACTCGCAAAGCCCTTGTGATATTTCACGTCGCCTGCGGGAAGTCTTTCGGGATCCTTTCCATCGAACTCGTCGAACAGCGCGCGCAACGGCTTGCCGACGATATTCACCAGAACATTCAGGCGTCCGCGGTGCGCCATCCCCATCACCACCGTGCGCAACTTTTTCGAAGCACCGTAGCGGACGACTTCGTCGAGCATCGGAATCAACGATTCGGCGCCTTCGAGCGAGAAGCGCTTTTGCCCGACGTAGCGCGCGTGAAGGTACTTCTCGAGACCTTCTGCTGCGCTCAAGCGTTCCAGGAGCCGGCGTTTTTCCGCGGCCTGCAGCGACGGCCTGGCTCGCGTGGATTCGAGCTGCATCTGCCACCAGCGCCGCTGCTCTGCGTCGGTAAGATGCATGAACTCGGCGCCGAGCGTGCCCGTGTAGGTTCGCTCCAGCGCCGTGACGAGCTCTTGCAGCGTGGCGTCGTCGTCGAACAGGAACGTGTCGGCGGTGCTGAATGTCGTCGACATGTCCGTGGCCGTCAGGCCATAGTAGGCGGGGGTCAACTCGGCGTAGGCGCGTGGCGGCGTCCACATCAGCGGATCGAGATCGGCCGTGCGCGTGCCGATCGTCCGGAACGCGGCGATGAGCGACTGTACCGCGACCTGCTTGCGTGCGAGGCCAAGGCCGGAGTCACTGGCGAGCGCGGTATCGGCCTGGGCGATCGCGCGCGGCGACCGCTTCGCAAGCGCGACAAAGCTGGAAATGACGGGGGCGTGCGGCTCGTCGTCGCGATCGCTGCCATCGATAGCGGGCGTTTCGCGCAGTGCATCGAACCACGCCCGCCATTCACTGGTGACGGCATCCGGGTCAGCCAGGTAAGTTTCATATTGCTCTTCGACGTAAGGGGCATTGCCCCCGAACAGGAAAGAGGTCTGACGTTCCTTCAACATGATGAATCTGCCCTTGGTCGGTGTGCGGTCCAATATCGAGCGCAACACGTGGAGTGACGGCGATAACGCCTTCCGGTCCGCCCACGGTTCAACCTGGGACAGGCGCGCGTCACAATCGCCGTCCTGAGCGGGAAATTACCCGGTACGCCCGGGTTGTTTCCCCAGCCGCAATCGTCAACACAGTCTAGTTAAGCGAGGCAGCGAGAGATACGCGCGCATGGTGCCGCCGCCTGCCAATTAGTGGACGTTTTGGGCCACGCCTCCCAATTTGCCGAGAACTAACGACGCTTGGGATTTGGCCGAGGATTTGTTACACCGAAGCAAAATACTTTTTCCGGGGACAGACGGCATCAGCTATCCACGATGCGTTAAGCTCCCGGACGGTCCTTGTCGGGACACGGCGTGTCGATCTCGCGCCGGCCCGCAGTACGACGCAAACATAGCTACCATCACTGAAGGTCACGGCATGAAAGTCGCCATTGTTGTATTCGATGGTGTGCAGGCGCTAGATGTTGCAGGCCCACTCGACGTGTTTGCCGAGGCGAACACGTTTCTTTCCGAACATCAGCGCTACGAGGTGACGCTCGTAGGGCGTGAGGCGGGCGCCGTGACCTGCTCGAACGGCATGCAATTGGCGGTCTCGCTTGGCTATGCCGACCGCGACGTTCAATGGGACCTGCTCCTCGTAGCCGGTGGGCCGCAGTTGCCCGACGTTCATCCGTCGAACGAGTTTCTGGCGTGGCTCCAAAATCAGGCGCGCAGTGCAAGCCGCTTTGGTTCGGTGTGCAACGGCGCATTCGTGCTGGCGCATGCGGGGCTGCTCGACGGCAAGGAAGTGACGACCCACTGGTCGGATGCCGGCCGCCTGTCCAATGAATTCCCGCACGCCAATGTGCAGCCAGACCGGATTTTCGTTCGTGACGGGCGGCTATTCACGTCGGCGGGCGTGACCGCGGGCATCGATCTGTGCCTGGCGCTGGTTGCGGAAGACTGGGGACACGAACTAGCGGTGCGGGTTGCGAAGCGACTGGTGGTGTATATCCAGCGCGAAGGCGGTCAGTCTCAGTACAGCCCGTATATCGGCGCCGGCAAGGACGAGGACCCGATACTCAGCAAGGTATATCGCTACGTGAGCGAACATATCACCGATACGCTTTCGATCGAGGCGCTAGCGAGCGCGGCTGCCGTGAGCCGGCGCACCTTGTCGCGCATATTCGCCAAAAATGCAAAGGTCACGCCCTCCGTATTCGTCGAGCAGGTTCGCGTCGACACGGCGAGGAAGCTCCTGGAGGACACGGATTCGCCGCTCAAGACGGTCGCATTCAAATGCGGCTTTCATAGCGCCACGCATATGCGCACGACGTTCTCGCGGCGCCTGAATGTCACGCCAAAACAATATCGCCAGCGATTCCGGGGGGAGGCGAGTGCATAGCGACGATTCGCTGGTGGAGTTGGCGAACGCCCGTTCCGCGCCATTCCTTCCCGATATCATCGAGCCAGGTTTGTCGGTATTGTTTTGCGGGATCAATCCGGGCATGCGTGCGGTGGCCACGGGGCGCCACTTCGATGGCCGAGGGAACCGGTTTTGGCGAGTTCTCCATCGCGCTGGCTTTACGCCGGGGGAGTTTCGCCCCGAGAACGACCGTGAATTGCTGCAGGTTGGCTTTGGTCTGACTACGGCGGTCTCGCGTGCGACGGCGCGCGCGGACGAATTGTCGAGAGCGGAGATTCAAGCTGCCGCGGCGCAATTCGAACTGAAGGTTCAACACTACGCGCCACGGTTTATCGCCTTTCTTGGCAAGATGGCGCTTGCCGAAATGTCCGGCACGCGAGATATCCAGTGGGGTCTGCAATCCAGCAACTTCGGCGGCGCGCGCGCATGGGTTCTGCCGAACCCAAGCGGCTTGAATCGCGCATTCAGCCTCGACGCGCTCGTGAGTGCCTACCGCGAACTTCGTATTGCGGCTGAGTTGTCGATTTAATGAATCAGTGGCTGTAGATATTGCGCACGCGCTTCGGAATGCGTTTCGAGTTCGCGATTGCCTTGACGCCGCGCACATTCGCCTTCGCTTGTCACGCCGCTTTCACATTGAAGGTGTGGATTGTTTCGCAACGTTTCGGTAACGAACTCCACGAAGGACCGAATCTTTCCGCTCGTTCCGCGCCGTTCGACATGAAGCAGGTTGACCGGCGTCGATTCGGGCTCGTATGCCCGCAAAATGGGCACCAGATTTCCAGAAGAGACTTCACTCGCGGCCTGATAAGACAACAACTGGGTGATACCGACGCCGTCTTCCGCCGCCGAAATGGCGGCGGGTGCCAGATTGACAATCAATCGCGGCTGAAGCTTTACGGGGATTCTTGAATTATTGTCGTAAAACATCCACTCGAGCGGTTGGGAAACGCCGGTAAAGGAAACGCAGCGGTGGCTGACCAGGTCTCGCGGATGCACGGGTTCTCCACGCTCGGCGAGATAAGCGGGAGACGCAAAGGTCTGACGCCGCACGGATCCCAACCGCACCGCGAACGTCGACGAATCTTCGAGATGACCAATACGTATGGCGATATCCACGCCTTCTTCGAGCAGGCGCGTGGGACGATCGAGGTAAACCGCGTTCACGCTGACGTCGGGATAGCGCAGGGTGTAGGCGTTGACTAGCGGAGCGATGAAGCGCTGGCCGAGCTGGACCGGCGCCGTGATCGTGAGCGTGCCCACGGGGTTCGCGGGATCCGCGGCGATATGCGACTCCACGTCGGTGATGCCATCCAGCAGCTTGCGGCAGGCGTCGAGGTAAGCGACGCCCGCGTCCGTGGGCCGGACCGAGCGTGTCGTGCGCGCGAGGAGCTGGGCGCCCAGGCGCGTTTCGAGCGAGTTGACCGCCCGCGAAACCGCCGCTCGCGACAAGCCGAATTTTTCGGATGCGGCGCTGAAGCTGCCGCGTTCGATGATGGCTACAAAAACCTCCATCTCGCGTAATCTGTCCATCTTGACTTCCCAATCTGAGTCTCTTGCAAACGGATAACAAAAGTAAAAGCCTTTCGGCGCCTACCGTTGCTGGTTCGTTTTCAAACCTTCGTTAATCGTGTCTACCGCGATTAACCCGCGGCCTGGATGCATACGTCGCGATTCTAAGCATCGTGTGCCGCCTGGTAGCGCCTCGCAACCTGGATTGGCTCAAAAGCGTGCAGAAATGACCCATGCGTAATCAGTCAGGTTTGCGTTGCCGCAGCGCACACGCGCTGCCGGATCATGACCGGAGGGCCTGGCAAAATTCTCGTACTAGATGGCCCAAAATCAGACCAGGCGAGACTTTAAGAAATTGGGTTCATCTCTGACAATAAAGCACTCAGTGAACAGCAACAATGCGCGGCGCACCGACGGTGTGGTCATCGCATCGCGTGCGGACGCAGGAAGCTGAATTGCCTCGCAGTGAAATAGCTACATCAAACAGCACAGCTAACGAAACCAGAGAAGTTGCCGATCCTCATGACAACTGCTAACCCTTTGACGACTGGACCGGAAGCGGCAACGGCCCCGCAGGCGCAGGAGCCAGGCCCCGTACGCGAAGCCGTGGCGCCGACGCAGCCTGCCCCCGCGCAAATGGCGTTTACGGGGCGCATTGTCGTGGGCCTGCTCGGCATGTTGTTCGCTTCGTTGCTGGCTATCCTCAACGAACAGGTTACCGCGGCAGCGATGGCCGATATCCAGGGCGCGTTTCTGATCGGGCATGACGACGGGACGTGGCTGACCTCGCTCTTCGAAGCCGCCAACGTCGCGACGATGGTATTTGCGCCCTGGTTCGGCATCACCTTTACGCTGAAGCGCTTCACGATCGGCGCCGTGCTCGCCACGATGTTCTTCGGGCTGCTTTGCCCGTTTGCGCCGAACCTGGCGACGCTCTACGTCTTGCGTATCTGCCAGGGAGTCGCGGGCGGATGTCTGCCCCCCATGCTGATCATCGTGGCGCTGCGCTATCTGCCGCCCAAATTCAAGCTGTATGGGCTCGCCGGCTATGCGCTGACGGCGACCTTCGGGCCGGCGCTCGGCACACCGCTCGCGGCGTTGTGGACGGAGTTCGTGAGTTGGCGCATGGCGTTCTGGCAAATCATTCCGCTCGGCGTGCTGTGCTGTATCGCGATTCAGCAGGGGCTTCCCGCCGATCCGGTCAAGCTCGAGCGCTTTCGTTCGTTCAACTGGATCGGGTTGATGACAGGCTTCCCAGCGTTTGCCATGCTCGTGACCGGGCTTTTGCAAGGCGACCGGCTCGACTGGTTCGAATCGGAGTTTATCTGCGTCATGTTCGGCGCAGGCGGCCTGCTGCTCGTGGTCTTCCTCGTCAACGAGTGGTTTCAGCCCGTGCCTTTCTTCAAGCTCCAGTTACTGAAGCGCAGAAATTTCACGCATGGACTCTCGACCTTGCTCGGCACTGTGATCCTGCTGGTGGGCGTCGCGGCCATACCCGGCCAATTTCTCGCCCAAATTCACACGTACAGGCCGCTGCAGACGGCGCCGCTCTCGCTGTTGCTTGCCATTCCGCTGCTGATTACGCTGCCTTTGACGGCCGCTTTATTGAATACGCGGCGCGCCGATCATCGCTGGGTGATCGCGATAGGTCTGTCGCTGATGTTCGCGACATGCGCACTCGGGAGCTTCATGACGTCCGAGTGGATTCGCGACAACTTCTACGCGCTGCAGGCGCTGCAGATCATCGCCCAGCCGATGGTGATCATGTCGATTCTCATGGGCGTCACAACGGGTTTGCCGCCAACAGAGGGCCCGTTCGCTTCGGCAATGTTCAATACGGTCAAGACGTTCGCTGCCGCAATCGCGACGGGTCTCATAGAGGGCGTGGGCACCGCGCGCGAACATTTCCATTCGAGCATGCTCGTCGACCAACTGGGAAACCGCGCACTGGTGGCAAGCCCTGGCCTCGACATACCCTACGCGCTGGGGCAACTCGCGCACCGTATTCACGAGCAGGCCGTCGTTCTGACTTCCGCCGATCTCTATCGGGTGATGGCGTGCATTGCGCTCGCTCTGCTTCTTCTTGTTCCTGTGCTGCCGGTGCGTATCTATCCGCCATGGAGCACTACGCCGCCCGCTTCGAAATGAGGTACGTTTTTCATGTCATCGACCAAACCCACCCCCACACCGTCCAGGTTGAAATGGCTTCGTATTGCAGCAGTCATCGTCGTCATCGTCGTCGCTGTGTGGGCCGGCACGAAGCTTTTGTCTCACTCCAGTTCGGAATCCACGAACGACGCCTACGTCACCGCGGATTTCACGCTCGTCGCGCCGCGAGTCGCGGGGCAGATCACGGACGTATTGGTGAATGACAACGAGGACGTGAAGGCGGGTCAGCTGCTGGTGCGAATCGACGACCGCGACTTTCGCGCCGCTTTGATGAGCGCCGAGGCGGAGGTGGTGGGGGCGAAGGCGTCGGTCGCGAACTTCGAGGCGGAGATCGCGCGCCAGCCCTCGCTCGTCGATCAGGCGCGCGCCACGCTGCGCTCCGACGAGGCGGCGATCGGCTTCGCGCGGGCCAACGCTTCGCGCTACCAGAACCTTTCCACGGCGGGTGCGGGGACCGCGCAGGAGCAACAACAGGCTTCGAGCACGCTCGCCGAGCAGCTCGCGCAGCAGTCGCACGATCAGGCGGTGCTGACGGCCACCCAGCAGAATCTGGACGTCCTGCGCACCGAGCGAGACAAGGCCGCCGGTGCACTTCAACACGCCGAAGCGGTGCTTGAACAGGCGAAGCTCAACCTCTCCTATACGGAGATCCGCGCGCCAGTCGATGGCAAGGTGGGACGCCGGTCGGCGCGGGTCGGCGCATTCGTGACGCCCGGCGCCCCCGTGCTGGCCATCGTTCCGCTTTCGGATGCGTATGTCGTCGCCAACTTCCAGGAGAGCCAGATCACGCATATGCGGCCCGGCGAAAGCGTGCGCGTGACGGTCGACAGCCTTCCCGGCGTGGTGATTCGTGGCCGCATCGACAGCCTGGCGCCGGCGACCGGCGTGAGCTTCGCGCCGATCGCGCCCGACAACGCAACGGGCAACTTTACGAAGGTGGTGCAGCGCGTGCCAGTCAAAATCACGATCGATCGCGGGCAGCCTGCTGCAGCGCAGTTGAGCGTTGGGCTCTCGGTGGAAGCGGAAGTGGCCGTTGGCCGGGGCACAGACGCGACGGCCGAGGGAGCGGAAAGAAAATGAACACGAGCAAATGTACTATCCGCGCGATTCCCCTCACGGTTCTCGCCTGCGTGGCAATAGGCGGTTGCACGCTCGGTCCCAACTTCGAACCTCCGAAGTCGCAGACGCCGGAGGTCTTCAACCGCACGCAGATAGCGCAGGCGCCGAGCAAAGCCGTGGAAGGGCAGTTTGGTCCCGAATGGTGGACGCTTTTCAACGATCCGGTATTGAACGGCCTGGAAAAGCAACTCGCCGACGCGAACCTGGACGTGGCGGCCGCCTCCGCGCGCTTGCTGCAAAGCAGGGCCGAGCGCCGCGTGGCGGGCGCAGCCGAATATCCGACGCTCGACAGCGCCGCGTCGTATTACCGCGAACGCGGCAGTGAAAACGGCATTCTCTCGCTGCTTGGCGTGACGCCGTCGCAAAGTCAGCCGCAGTCTGCCTCCGGCAGCGCGCCCCTCGGCGTGTCGGCGATGCCGGGCTCCAAGGGTTCGCCCGCCTACAACCTGTATCAGGTCGGCTTCGACGCTTCATGGGAGGTCGATATCTGGGGCCGCGTGCGACGCAGCGTGGAAGCGGCGACGGCGCTTTCCGAAGCCTCGTATGAGGACCGGAACGCGGTCTTGCTGAGCGCACGCGCTGAGCTTGCGCGAGACTATATCGACCTGCGCGGCACGCAGGAACTCCTGCAAATCGCGCATCAAAATCTGGACATCGCCAACGACGCGCTGAAGCTCACGCAGGTGCGCGCGCGTGAAGGCGTCACCACGGATCTCGATGTCTCGAACGCTTCTGCGCAGGTGGAGAATATCGAAAGCCTGATTCCCACGCTCGAATCGCACTCCGAAACGACGATCAATGCAATCGGCCTGCTGCTCGGCGAGGAGCCAGGCGCGCTGCGGCAGACACTGGCTGCGACGCAGGAGGTGCCCGTGCTGCCCGCGCAGGTCCCGATCGGCTTTCCTTCCGAACTCGTGCAGCGCCGGCCGGATATCCGCAAGGCGGAAGCCGAGTTGCACGCGGCGACGGCATCGATCGGCGTGGCGAAGGCCGATTTTTATCCGCGCATCATGCTCAATGGCAGCGCGGGCTTTCAGAGTCTTCAACTCTCGAGTCTGGCCAGTTGGGCGTCCGGGCAGTTTGTCGCTGGCCCCTCCATTACCTTTCCCATATTCGAAGGCGGTCGCCTGAAAGGGACGCTCCAGCTGCGTGAGGCGCAACAACAGGAAGCCGCGATTGCCTACAAGGAGACGGTGCTGCGCGCGTGGCAGGAGGTGGACGACGCGCTGGTCACCTACGACGCGGAGCAGCGCCGCCGCGACCGGCTGGCCCAGGCCGTGACGATGAACCAGCGCGCGCTCTCGGTGGCGCGGGAGCGGTACAAGGCCGGGGCGCTCGATTATCTCGACGTCTTGAACGTGCAGAAGCAGTTGCTCGAAGCGCAAAGCAATCTCGAGCAAAGCAGAGCCTCGGCGGCCACGAATCTCATTACGCTTTGTAAAGCGCTTGGAGGGGGATGGGAGTCGACATATGGGGGGTAATCCGTAGCACGCATGCACGCTTGTCTCGCACGTCATCATTGTTCAGGACAATCGATGACTTTGCGGCGCTGGCAATGGCGCGAAGACAGGCGCGCGTGCACAATCATTTCCGGATGAGAATCGCATCATGACAGGAGTGTCCGTCGTGGATCTCGCTGGATATGAGCTTGAGCCGCTGCGCGACGACGGCGATTTTTCACTGTATCGCGCGCGCAAACGCAGCCATCCCGTCTCGGTGCTCGCGCTAGTCGCCACGCGGGCGAACTCGGTGGGCGTGAAGCGGCTCGAGCGCGAATACGGACTCGCCGCGCTGCTCGATTCCCGCTGGGCGGCGCGGCCTCTTGCGTTCTACGGGCACAGAGAGCCGCCCATGCTCGTGCTCGACGACGACGGCGGAGAACCACTCGATCGCTCGCTCGCTGGCCCGTTCGAACTCGCACGGCTGTTGCGCATTGCGGTCAATCTGGCGAAGGTGGTCGGCCACGTGCATCGATGCGGCCTCGTTCACAAAGACATCAAGCCAGCGAATGTGCTCGTCGACAGCAGCGGCAACGTGCGGCTCACCGGCTTCGGCATCGCTTCGCAACTGCCGCACGAACATCAGCCGCCCGCGCCGCCCGAGATCGTTGCCGGAAGCTTCGCGTATATGGCGCCTGAGCAGACGGGCCGCATGAATCGTTCGATCGACACGCGCAGCGATCTCTATTCGTTCGGCGTCACGCTGTACGAGATGCTCACCGGGTCGCTGCCGTTCAAGGCGTCGGACGCGATGGAGTGGATTCATTGCCATATCGCGCGCAAGCCCACGCCACCACGGGCCCGCCGCGACGCGATTCCCCAGGTGCTCGAGGGCATCGTGCTGAAGCTGCTCGCGAAGGCCGCCGAGGACCGGTATCAGACTGCGGCGGGCGTGGAGGCCGATCTTCGCTCATGTCTCACGGCATGGGAAGCGCGCCATCGCATCGACCCATTCCCGTTGGGGGAGCACGACGCGTCCGGCCAATTGCTGATTCCCGAGAAGCTGTACGGGCGCGAAGCTCAAATCGAAGCACTGACTGCCGCGTTCGACCGTATGGTGGGGAGTGGGTCGGTCGAGCTGGTGCTGATCTCGGGCTATCCGGGCATCGGCAAGTCGTCGGTCGTGAACGAGTTGCACAGGGTGTTGGTCCCGCCGCGCGGTCTCTTCGCTTCCGGCAAGTTCGACCAGTACCGGCGCGGCATTCCGTACGCGCCATTCGCGCAAGCCTTCCAGACACTCGTGCGCAATCTGCTGAGCAAGCGCGAAACCGAGGTCGAGCCGTGGCGGCGCGCGCTGAGGGAAGCACTCGGGCCCAACGGGCAACTCATTGTGAATCTGATCCCTGAGCTTGCGCTCATTATCGGCGAGCAGCCCGCCGCACCGACGCTGCCGCCTCAAGACGCACAAAATCGCTTCCAGATCGTGTTTCGACGCTTTCTCGGTGTATTTGCGCGGCCGGAGCATCCACTCGCATTGTTTATCGACGATCTGCAATGGGTGGATACGGCGACGCTCGATCTGCTCGCGCATCTCGCCACGCATCCGGACGTGCAGCACGTTCTGCTGGTGGGCGCCTATCGCGACAATGAGGTCGACGCTTCGCACCCGTTTGCGCGCACGCTCGAGTCGATTGCCCGCGCCGAGGGCAAAGTGCAGCAAATCGAGCTTGCGCCGCTGACAAGGGACAGCGTGACGCAACTCGTGGTGGATGCGCTTCACTGTGACCGCGCGAGCGCCGCACCGCTGGCGCAACTGGCGCATGAGAAAAGCGGCGGCAATCCGTTCTTCACGATCCAGTTTCTAACCGCGCTCGCCGATGAAGACCTGCTCACATTCGACCCACATGCCGCGAAGTGGGGCTGGGAGCTGCCGCGCATTCGCGCGAAGGGCTACACCGAGAACGTCGCCGATTTGATGGCGGCAAAGTTGAGCCGGTTGCCGTCCGCGGTGCGTGACGCACTAGGCCAGTTGGCGTGCCTTGGCAACGTTGCCGAAGTCGCCGCGCTCACCTGGGTTCAGGGCGGCTCCGAAGAGAAGATGCACGCGGACCTGTGGGAAGCCGTGCGAACAGGCCTGGTCTATCGCGAGGCCAATGTCTACGAATTCGCGCACGATCGCGTGCAAGAGGCAGCGTACGCGCTGATTCCCGCCAACGAGCGTGCTGCCGCGCACCTGCGGATCGGGCGGGCGCTGGTGTCGCGCACGCCGCCAGACGCACTCGAAGCTGCGATCTTCGACATCGTGAACCATCTCAATCGCGGCGCGGCGCTGATCGCAGATGAAACGGAGCGTGAGCGGGCCGTTACCTTGAACCTCATCGCGGGCAGGCGGGCCATGAGTTCGACGGCATACGTGGCCGCGCGCGGCTATCTGGCGCAAGGCGTTGCGTTGCTGTCGCCCGATGCGTGGACGCTGCGATACGAGAGCACGTTCGAACTCTATCTCGCGCTTTCGGAGTGCGAATTTCTGGTGGGCGATTTTGCAAAAGCGGACGCCCTGGCGGACATGATGCTCGCCAGGGCGCGCTCCAGTCTCGATTGCGCAAAGGTCAACAGCTTGCGCATCGAGTTGTATCAGCTTGCCGGAAGATATGACGAAAGCTTCGCGGTCGCGCTCGTTGCGCTTCGCGGCTTCGATATCCACTTTCCCGAGACCGATGAGGATATTCAGGCAGCCTTCCATACCGCTTTGCAGGACGTTCGCGTCAATCAGGCTGGCCGTTCTATCGGCGAACTCGTTGAGGCGCCGGTGGCGACGGACCCTGCGATCCACGCGATCGTCAATCTTCTCCTTCAGGCGATGAACTGCGCTTTTGCCGCGCGGCCCGCGTTTTATCCGCTCATCACCCTCAAGGCGGTCAATCTCTCGTTGCAGCACGGCAATACTGATAACTCGAGTTTTGCGTTCGGCAATTACGCGCTCATGCTGGTCTCGCTGATCGGCGATATTCCCACAGCGGTTCAGGTTTCGGAGATGTCACTCAAGCTCAGCGAGAGGTTCGGCAATCGGCACCTGAATGGAAAGCTGCTTCATCTGTATGGCGCACACGTCAATTTCTGGCGCCGCCACATCGCTGCGAATCTTCCGGTGCTGGAACGGGCGACAGCCGAGTGCATGGAAGTGGGTGATTTCGTTTTTGCGGGCAACGTGGCGTTCAATGCCGTTTGGCAGACGCTGGAGAGCGGGGCCGCGCTCGAAGACGTGCAGGCGATAGCCGAAAAGTACGCGGCGCTCATGCGGCAGAGTCACAACGACGCGGTCTACGAATTGATTCGGGTTGAGCGGCAATGCGTCATCAGTCTGCGGGGCAGGACGGCGAAACCGTTCGACCTGAATGACGAGACGTTCGACGAAACCGCCTGTTTCGAGGCGATCGTCAAGTCGAATTTCGGTTGTGCCATTGGCGTCTATCGAATCATCAAAGTCATTCTCGCGTTTCTCGATGGCCGCTACGTCGACGCTCTGGAGGCCGCGCAGCGGGCGCAGGCAGTGCTGAGTTCGGTGATGGCGCTGGCGATCGAACCGACTTTTCACTTTTTTCATATGCTCACCTTGACGGCGCTGTATCCCGAGTCCTCCGCCGGGCAGCAGAAAATCTACGAACGCATGCTTGCCGAGACGCTCAAGAAGTTTGAAACGTGGGCGGGACATTGTCCGGAGAACTATCAGAACCGCTATGCGTTGCTCAGCGCGGAACTCGCGCGTCTGGAGGGGCGCGATCTCGACGCCATGCGCCTCTACGAGGAGGCCATTCACTCCGCTCGCGAGAATGGCTTTGCGCATCACGAAGGCATTGCCAGCGAACTGGCTGGCCGTTTCTATTTGCGCATGGGCCTCGCGACGAGCGCCGAAGGCCATTTGCGCAATGCGCGCCGGTGCTTCGACGCCTGGGGCGCGCAAAGCAAGATCATGCAGCTTTACTGCGAATTCCCGCGCCTGACCGATCTGGAAGGGAACACGCTGGCGTCGACGCTCAGCTTCGATTGGCGCCAGTTCGATGCGGCAATGCTGCTCAAGGCTTCCCACGCGCTCTCCAGCGAGATCGAACTGAAGAACCTGATCGAGCGCCTGATGACGATCGCGCTGGAAACCGCAGGCGCCAACCGTGGTCTGCTGATCGTGCCCGAGCAGCCAGACGGGCACCGCATCGAGGCGGAAGCGCGTATCAACGGCAGCGGGATCGAGGTGAGGCGTTTGCCGGATACCGGCTCGGCCACCCCCGCCGCGCTGCTGCGGTACGTCATGCACACGGGCAAGCGCGTCATCATTGACGATGCCGTGACATCCAGTCTCTTGCCCGAAGACGAGTATCTGGCGAGCGGAGCCACGCGGTCCGTATTCTGCCTGCCGCTTGTCAGACAGGGAAAACTCAGTGGGCTGCTGTATCTGGAGAATACCGAGACTTCACATGTCTTCACCGCACGCCGCTCCGCGCTGCTCGATTTGCTCGCGTCGCAGGCCGCCATTTCTCTGGAAAATACGCGCCTATATGCCGATCTTCAGGAACGTGAAGCAAAGGTCCGGCGCCTGGTTGACTCCAATATCATCGGCATTCACATATGGGACTTCGAAGGGAATGTTATCGACGCCAACGATGCATTTCTGCGCATTGTGGGTTACACCGCAGCCGATCTCCGATCCGGGCAGATTCGCTGGCCCGATCTGACTCCGCCGGAATGGCATGAACGCGACGAACGTGTGAGGGCCGAATTGAAGGCCGCGGGAAGCGCCAAACCCTTCGAGAAGGAATTTTTTCGCAAGGACGGCAGCCGGGTGTCCGTCATGGTTGGCGCAGCGGCGTTTGGCGATCGCGAGGGGCAGGGCGTCGCGTTCATACTCGATCTGACCGACCAGAAGCGTGCGCAACAGGAAGTGCGCGACAGCGAACGACGCTACCGCGAACTCCAGATGGTGCTGGCGCATTCGAATCGCGTGGCGACGATGGGGCAGCTGTCGGCGTCGATCGCGCATGAAGTGAAGCAGCCGATCACCGCCATAGCGGCGTACGCGAGTGCGGCCTTGCGCTGGCTCGCGGCGCGCCCGCCGAATTTCGACGAAGCGCGTCTCGCGCTCACCCGGATCGTCGCGGACAGCGACCGCGCCAACGGCATTGTCGACAGGACCCGCGCCTACTTCAAGAAAGAGCCGCTGCGCACAGATGGGCTCGATGTCAACGACATGATTGGGGAGCTGATCGCGCTCATGCGCGGCGAAGCCAGCAAGTCCGGGGTTGAACTCACGGTGCAGCTCGCGGAGGGGTTGCCACGCGTTCAGGGCGACCGGGTGCAATTGCAGCAGGTCATGCTCAATCTCATGATCAACGCCCTCGAAGCGATGAGCGAAGTGAAAGCCGGCGAGCGGACGCTACTGATCCGAACCGGCAAGACCGACGAAAACGAACTTTGCATTACCGTGCAGGATTCCGGGCCCGGACTCGCCGGCGGCAATCTCGAGGGCGTATTCGAGGCTTTTTTCACGACCAAGCCCGCCGGCCTCGGCATGGGGCTGCCCATCTGCCGCTCGATCGTGCAAAGCCACGGAGGGCGCTTATGGGTGACGCCGAACGCTCCCGTTGGCGCGAGCTTCCATTTCACGCTTCCCGCACAAGGTCAGGCCTCGCTGCCTGCGCGTGTTTAGCGCCACGTCGCCAAGCCATTCGACCCTTCAGATAGCGGGAATTTCCGCTTTGTCGCGATGGCCGGAAACGAGCCGGGAATGTCCCCAAACCGTCGCAGCTAGCCCATCGGCCGAGAGCCGTAAAACGTAGACTTGTTGTCGTCGGCGATCAATGACTGCCGATCCTGGCGGGGAGTCATGGAGATGCCCGGCCACTTGACTTGATGCGCGCTGCAATGCGGATGCTATTCGATCCGCGCGCAGCGCCCGGACCCCCTAAAGGAAAGACGTATGAGCGAAGCAAACCAGGGCGCGGTGCGCCAACTGAGTCATTTCATCGACGGTCAAAACATCGCTGGCGTGAGCGGGCGATTCAACGACGTATACGATCCCGCGCAGGGCCGCGTGACGGCGCGCGTGCCGGTTGCGAATACCACTGAGGTTGCCACCGCCGTCGCGGCCGCAAAAACCGCGTTTGCGGCCTGGCGCGAAACCCCGCCGCTCAAGCGCGCGCGCTTGATGTTCAAGTTCAAGGAGTTGCTCGAGGCGCACCTGGACGAAGTCGCCGAACTCATTACACGCGACCACGGCAAGCTCTTTTCGGACGCCCGGGGCGAGGTGATGCGCGGTATCGAAATCGTCGAATTCGCGTGCGGCATCCCGAACCTGCTCAAGACCGATTTCACCGATCAAAGCAGCAGCGGTGTAGACAGCTGGAATTTGCGTCAGCCCGTGGGCGTGATTGCCGGCGTCACACCGTTCAATTTCCCCGTGGTGGTGCCGTGCTGGATGTTCGTCATGGCGGCCGCGACCGGCAACACATTCATCCTCAAGCCTTCGGAGCGCACGCCGTCGTCGTCGATCCGGCTCGCTGAACTCTTCATCGAGGCGGGTTTTCCCAAAGGTGTCTTCAACGTGGTGAATGGCGACAAGGGCACCGTCGATGCGCTGATTCAGCATCCCGACGTGGCCGCGATGTCCGTCGTCGCCTCCACGCCGGTGGCCGAATATATCTACGCAGAGGGCGCCAAACGCGGCAAGCGCGTGCAGGCGTTGGGGAGTGCCAAGAATCATCTCGTCGTCATGCCCGACGCGAATCTCGATCAAGCCGTCGATGCGCTGATCAATTCGGCATACGGCTCGGCGGGCGAGCGGTGCATGGCGACGTCGGTCGCGGTGGCGGTAGGGAGCATCGGCGACGAACTGATCGAGCGTCTCGCGCCGCGCGTGCGCGCGCTGCGCCTCGGTGCGGGCATGGAGCCCGATCTGGACATGGGGCCGCTCATCAGCGCCGCGCATCGCACCAAGGTGCTGGGTTATATCGATGCGGGTGTCGCCGCTGGCGCGAAGCTCGTGGTGGACGGGCGTGGCCAGACCGTGGCGGGGCACGAAGAGGGTTTCTTCCTCGGCGGCTCGCTCTTCGACGACGTGCAGCCGGATATGAAAATCTATCGGGAAGAGATTTTCGGGCCGGTGCTTTCGGTGGTGCGCGTGCCGGATCTCGCCAGCGCAATTGAACTTGTCAACGCGCACGAACTAGGGAATTGCGTCACCCTGTTCACGGCCGATGGGGCCGCGGCACGCACGTTTACCCGGCAAATTCAAATCGGCATGGTGGGCATTAACGTGCCGAGTCCGGTGCCGTCGGCGTGGCATTCGTTCGGGGGCTGGAAGCGCTCGCTGTTCGGCGATCATCACGCATACGGCGAGGAAGCCGTGCGCTTCTACACGCGCTACAAGAGCGTGACGCAGCGCTGGCCCGACAGCATCGACAAGGGCGCGGAATTCGCCATGCCCGCGTCGAAATAAGCCAGGCGCGGCGTGAGTACGCCGCGCGCTCGAAGATAGCCGGCGCGGGCATGGCCGGCTATCACTCGCTTCCCAGCTCGCGTAGTGGATCTTTCGAAGCGGACGTTAACTGGGCGTAATCTTCTGAACCCATTGGCTGCGCCAACCGGGCGCTTCAAAGGAATCCGAAAAATATTGGGTCTCGTGTACGACCTTGCCGTCACGGAATTCCATGATGCTAACGGTGAAAGCAGATCGCCCCTGGTAAGCGATGGTGTATTCGGTCACCCAGAGATTGCCTTCGCCCTGCATTCGCCTGACTTCGAAACCGGAAGGCTTGTCGGGATGATGTCCGCGAAGCGCCTGCAAATTCCTGCGCCCGAGAATGCGTTCACCCGATTGTGGATAGTCGCAGATGGCGTCGTCGGCGTAGATGTCGTGTTCGGCTTCGAGATCGCCAGCCGCCGACGCCTGCCAGTGCGCATTCAGCGCTTCATGTAGATTCGCGTGTTGCATGAAAAACCTCCGGGATAAAGTGTGGCAGCACTTCGCTGTGCAACTCCCCCAGTACGTCGGCGTACGGGCGCGGCGTGACTTTCGGATTCAGCGCGACGTGGCTCACGCCCGCTTCGCGTGCCTGCTCGAGAAAATCCTCGAGCGAGCGGCTGCCGATGGCGAATCCGCCCTTGATGGCGCGGAACGGATAGTCGGGCCTCGGATGCAGATAGAGGTAGCCGCCAAAGGCAATCGGCTTGAAGGCTTCGCGGCCCATCGACTGAGCGACCTGATCTTTCCAGCGGTGATTGCTGACATATCCATTGCGTTTCGCCTTGCGTTTCCCCTATCGGGAGCCAAGGTTACCCACGAACGACGCTGATAAAAACCACCTGCGATGAACAACAGTTGATACTCGCGGTCAATAACGCGGGGAACTCAAACGGCGGACATGCGCTCCTTGAGGCGCGGTGACATGAAGTCGAGAAACGCGCGCAGCTTGAGCGGCAGCGGCGTTTGGCCGGCATGGACGAGATGGATCGGCATGGGCGCCAGCTCGAACGTTTCCAGAACCAACTGCAACCGGCCTTCCTGCACGGCGCTCGCGACCTGATAAGACAGAACCCGAGTCAAACCGGTCCCGAGCGTCGCGGCGTCGATGGCCGATTCCGCCGTGTTGGTCACGAGCCGCGCGTGGATGGGCACGTTCTGTTCCGATTTTCCGCCGCCAAACGTCCACGCGCGCGACGCATTGATTCCCTCGAAACCGATGCACGCATGATTGGCGAGATCGGCCGGGTCATGCGGCGTGCCACGCTCGGCAAGATACGCGGGGCTCGCGCACACCACGGGGCGCGTTTCACCCAGGCGTATCGCAACGAGGCTGCTGTCCGGCAATTGGCCGATACGCACCGCAACGTCCACGTGGTCTTCGAGAAAATTGACGTTGCGATCGGTCAGCACGAGGCGGGCGTCGATTTCCGGATAGTGCGCGAGAAATGCCGCCATGACAGGGACGACGTGCAGCCGCCCAAAGACCACGGGTGCCGTGGCCACGAGAGAGCCTTTCGGGGCCGCATACTCGCCGGTCACGGCGCGCTCGATTTCGCCGATGTCCTCGAGAATGCGCCGGCACGAAGCGACATAGGACTCGCCGGCCTCGGTGAGCGAGAGGTGCCGCGTGGTGCGATGGAGCAGGCGGGTCTTCAGGTGCGCTTCGAGATCGCCGACTTTGCGGCTGACTGTCGCCAGCGGCTGGCCGAGCTGCCGGGCCGCGGCTGACAAACTGCCTGCATCGACGACTGCGACCAGGATGGACATCCCTTCGAGACGGTCCATGGTCTTCTCGATTATTGGAAGAGAGATTCCCGATGTTAACGGATTCGCTCCCGGTGCGAGCGCGGAGCGCCTTTACGCGGGTGGCTCAGGTGCTCACGCGGTCACAGCGTTCGCGAGTTCGCCCGACGTGCGCTCGCGCAGGCGCGGCGACGCGAAATCGAGGAAAGCGCGCAGCTTCAACGGCAGGGGCCCTTGCCCCGCATGCACGAGATTGACGGGCAGCGGCGCCGCTTCAAAAGCGTCGAGCACGACGCGAAGTTCGTCGGCGCGTACGGCGTGCGCAACCTGGTAGGACAGCACGCGTATCAGCCCCACGCCGAGGATCGCGGCTTCGATAGCGGCGTCCGCCGTATTCACGGCAAGCCGCGAATGAACGGGCACGGACTGCTCCGACTTGCCGGAGCCGAAAGCCCAGGCGCGCAGCGACGCGAGCGCCTCGAAGGTAATGCATTGATGGCCGGCGAGGTCCGCGGGCTCAGCAGGCACGCCATGCTTCGCGAGATAGGCGGGGCTGGCGCAAATGACCCGTCGCACCATGCCCACTCGGGTCGCGATCAAGGTGCTATCGGGCAACTCGCCAATACGGACCGCGACGTCCGCGTGTTCATCCATCAGATGAACTACGCGATCCGTCAGCAGGAGATTGATGTCGATCTCCGGATAGTGCGCGAGGAATTCCGCCACCACCGGCACCACGTGCAAGCGGCCAAACGCAACGGGCGCGGTGACCACGAGCTCGCCTTTGGGCGCGGCGTATTCCCCCGTTGCGGCGCGCTCGGCTTCGCCGATGTCTTCGAGAATGCGCCGGCACGCGGCGACGTATGCGCTGCCGGCTTCCGTCAATGAAAGCTTTCGTGTCGTGCGGTGAAAGAGACGCGTCTTCAGGTGCGACTCGAGTTCCCCAACCTTGCGGCTGACCGTGGCGAGCGGCATGTCGAGGCGCCGAGCGGCAGCCGAGAGACTGCCGGCGTCGGCGACCGAAACGAGGATGGCCATGGCTTCGAGGCGATTCATGGACCCTATCAAATAGTGGAAGGATGAATCTTGATCGTGAGGGATTCTCTTCGTAAATGCAAGCGCGTAACGTTCGACCTCAATCTGGATCGCGGCAATTCGCTGCGAAGACCGGAGAAATTCAACGAATAAGGAGGTTGTCTTGAGCGGCTTACCCAGCACCCCAGAACGTGCAGCTACGCCCGCCGTCGCTTCGCGCGGCAAGATCGTCATGATGGCGATTGTCGCGGGAGCAGTGATCACCAACATCTATTGCACGCAGCCGATCCTGCCGCTGATCGCTGCGGGTCTGCAGGTCAACATCACAACGGTCGATCTCGTCGCGGCGGCGGCGCTGCTCGGCTTCTCGACCGGCCTCGCGTTGCTGTTGCCGCTTGGCGACCGCTTCGACCGGCGCAAGCTCGTGCTCACCCAGATCGCCCTCGCACTCGTTTTTGCGGCGACGGCGGCGGTTGCGCCCGGCATCTGGGCACTGATCGCGGCTTCGTTTGCGCTTGGTATCGTGAGCTGCGTGCCACAGCAGCTCGTGCCCTTTGCCGCCGTCATGTCGTTGCCGAGCGAGCGGGGGCGTAACGTCGGCACCGTCGTGAGCGGCATCATGGTCGGCATCCTGGTCGGCCGCACGATCGCCGGTGTGATCGGCGCGGCGTGGGGTTGGCGTGCGGTCTACGGCGCGGAAGCCGCGTTCATGGTGCCGGTCTTTATCGCCGCCGCGACGCTTCTGCCGAAGGGCGTGCCGTCCACGAATCTTTCGTATGGGCGTCTGCTCGCTTCGTTGTGGCCGCTCGTTCGCGACAATCGTCCGATTCGTGAATCGATGATTATCCAGGCGTTGCTTTGGGCCTGTTTCAACGCCTTCTGGGTCAATCTCGCGGCGCTGCTCAAAAGCGGGCCGTGGCACCTCGGCAGCGCCTGGGCGGGCGGCTTCGGCATCATCGGCGCAGCTGGCGCGTTCGCCGCATCGTTGGGTGGTAATGCCACCGACCGGGTGGGATTTCGCAAGGTCATCGGCGCGAGTATCGGCATTGCAACGCTTGCCTACCTGCTTCTTTCCGGCGCGGCCACGTCGCTCACGCTGCTGATCGTGGGCGTGATCGTGCTCGACATCGGCGTGCAGTCCGGTCTCGTTTCTAACCAGACTCGCGCTTTTTCGGTCGATCCGAAAGCGCAGGGCCGAATCAACAGCCTCTATATGACGGCCACCTTTTTCGGCGGCGCCTTCGGTGCGACGGTCAGCGGCTGGCTCATGAGCCGCTTCGGCTGGTCGGGCATCGTCGTCTTTGGTGTCGTGCTCGGGATCGTTGCTTCCGCCATCCACTGGATCGGTGCGCCTCGCGAGTCCGCGGGCCAGGTCCCATCAAACGCAGATTGATTCAGGGCATCGCGAATCTGCTTGCTGGAATCCGCCGCGCTCAGGTCGATGCCAGCTTCGAATACTGGAATTATTATGATTGGCATCGTGCGCGTTGCGCTGAAACGGCCTTATACATTCGTCGTTCTGGCCGTGTTTATCCTGATCGTTGGCGTTCTGTCGGCGTTTCGTACCCCTACGGATATTTTTCCTCCGATCAATATCCCGGTGATTAGCGTGGTGTGGCAGTACACGGGGCTTTCGCCCGACCAGATGGAAGGTCGCGTGATGGCTCCGTACGAGCGGGTGTTGACGACCACCGTGAACGGCGTTCAACACATCGAGGGCACCTCGCTTACCGGCTACGGTATCGTCAAAATCTTCTTTCAGCCGGGCACCAATATCGGTACGGCGAATGCGCAGGTGACGGCCATTTCGCAGGAGATTTTGAAGCAGTTGCCGCCTGCGGCAACGCCGCCGTTCATCATCAATTACAACGCTTCGACCGTTCCGATTATCCAGCTCGCGCTTTCGGGCAAGGGCCTCTCGGAACAGAATCTGGCGGACCTCGGCAAGAACCAGCTGCGGCCGATTCTCGCGACGGTGAACGGTGCGGCGATCCCGTTTCCGTTTGGCGGCAAGGACCGGCAGGTTCAGATCAACATCAAGCCGTCCGAACTCGAAGCGCGCTCCTTGTCCGCTGAGGATGTGCTCAATGCGCTGACGGCGCAGAACCTCGTGACGCCGGTCGGCACCGAAAAGATCGGCAACTACGAGTACACGCTGCAGTTGAACGATGCGCCGGCGACGATCGCGGCCATTGCGAATCTGCCCATCAAGTCCGCCAACGGCACGGTTGTGCACATGCACGACGTCGCCGACGTGACCGACGGCAGCCCGCCGCAGCCGAATATCGTTCACGTGGAGGGCAAGCGTTCGGTGCTGCTCACCGTGTTCAAGAACGGTTCGGCATCCACATTGTCGATTATCGGCGGCATTCGTCAGAAGGTTGCCGATGCGAAGGGCTCCTTGCCCGACGCGCTTCAAATCGATGCGATTGGCGACCAGTCGATCTTCGTTCGGTCTGCGATCAAGGGCGTGGCGCGTGAGGGCTTGATTGCCGCCTTGCTCACGAGCGTGATGATCCTGCTGTTCCTGGGTAGCTGGCGCTCGACGGTCATCATTGCGACCTCGATTCCGCTCGCGATTCTCGGGTCGATTGCCGTGCTCTCGGTGCTCGGCGAAACGCTCAATATCATGACGCTCGGCGGGCTCGCGTTGGCGGTGGGCATTCTCGTGGACGACGCGACAGTGACCATCGAGAACATCAACTGGCACCTGGAGCAAGGCAAGGAGGTCGAAAGCGCGATTCTCGATGGCGCGGCACAAATCGTGACCCCGGCGCTCGTCTCGCTGCTTTGCATCTGCATCGTATTCGTGCCGATGTTCTTCCTGAATGGCGTGGCGAGGTTCCTGTTCGTGCCGATGGCCGAGTCGGTGATCTTCGCCATGATTTCATCGTTCATTCTGTCGCGTACGCTCGTGCCGACGATGGCGAAATACCTGCTGAAGTCGCAGGCGCATGAACAGGGACATCGCGAGTCTTCCGGTGTGTGGGCGCGCTTCCACCGTGGTTTCGAGCAGCGCTTCGAGCGCGTGCGCTCGAACTACGCTGCGATGCTCGAACGGGTGCTGGAACGTCGCCGCACGTTCGTGATTGGCTTCTTTGCATTCGTCGTGGTGTCGTTCGCGTTGATGCCGCTGCTTGGGCGCAACTTCTTCCCGGACGTCGACGCGGGCCAGATCCTGCTGCACGTGCGCGCGCCGGTGGGTACGCGTGTGGAGAGAACCGCCGAGATTTTCGCCGAAGTGGAAGCTCAGGTTCGCACGACGATTCCGCCGTCCGAACTGGGCACTGTGGTGGACAACATTGGACTCTCCACCAGCTCCATCAATACGGCCTACAACAACACGGGCACGATCGGCCCGCAGGACGGCGACATTCAGATCTCGCTGAAAGAAGGCCATGGGCCCACGGCCGCCTACGTGCGCAAGTTGCGCGAATCGCTGCCGCGCGCGTTCCCTGGCGTGACGTTCTCGTTCCCGCCTGCGGACATCGTGAGCCAGATCCTGAACTTCGGCTCGCCCGCACCGATTGACTTGCAGATTCGCGGCAACAATCTGCCGGCCGATTTTGCCTACGCAAACTCGCTGCTGCGTCAGATCCGGCACGTGCCTGGCGTTGTCGATGCGCGCATCGAGCAATCGCAGGCCAACCCGCAATTCAATATCGACGTCGATCGCGACCGCGCATCGCTTCAGGGCCTGACCGAACGCGATGTGACCAATAGCCTGGTGGTGCACATGGCGGGATCGAGCCAGATCGACCCGACCTACTGGCTCAATGCGGCCAACGGCGTGGAGTATTCGATCGTGCTCCAGACGCCGCAATACAGCGTGGATTCGCTCTCATCTCTGGTGAATCTGCCCGTGAGCGGCGGGGCCGAGGCGAACGATGGGCAAATCCTTGGCGGGGTGGCGAGCATTCACCGCACGGCGAGCAACGAAGTGGTGAGCAACTACAACGTGCAGCCGATGGTCGAGGTGTTCGCCACGACCCAGGGCCGCGATCTGGGTGCCGTCGCCGCCGACATCCGCCACATCGTTTCGGCCAATGCCAAGGACGCGCCCAAGGGTGCGAAGGTCGTTCTGCTTGGCCAGGCGCAGACGATGAACAACGCTTTCGGCGGATTGTCGTTCGGGATTTTGGGCGCTGTCGCGCTGATTTACCTGCTCATCGTCGTCAATTTCCAGTCGTGGTCCGATCCGCTCGTGATCGTGGCCGCCTTGCCTGGCGCGTTGGCCGGCATCGTCTGGATGTTGTTTGCGACGGACACCACGCTTTCGGTGCCCGCACTGACCGGCGCAATCATGTGCATGGGCGTGGCGACGGCCAATTCCATTCTGGTAGTGAGTTTCTGCCGCGAACGTCTGGCCGAGCACGGCGACGCGTTCAAGGCGGCGTTGGAAGCCGGTGCGACCCGGTTTCGGCCGGTCCTCATGACGGCGCTCTCGATGATCATCGGCATGGCGCCGATGGCATTGAGTCTTGGCGAGGGCGGAGAGCAAAACGCGCCGTTGGGCCGAGCGGTGATTGGCGGGCTGCTGTTCGCCACTGCCGCGACGCTTTTTCTCGTGCCCGCTATTTTTTGCATGATCCACTCGCGTCGGGGTCGCACATCGACGGCCGCGCAGATTACCGGAGATTCGATCCATGTCCTCTGAACCCACAACGCGCGCCGCGCTCGCGCAACGTCAGCTTTCTTTTACAGGCATTGTCGGCGGTGCACTCGCCGTCCTCATCATGGTTGGTGGCGTCTCGCTTCGCATGAAGCATGAACATCAACTCAAAGACTGGACCGAGGCACAAGCGGTTCCGTCCGTGAATGTCGTCGTGCCCGCCCCGGAGGCGCCGGGCGGCTCGCTGGACCTGCCTGGCAGACTGGAGGCCTTCGAAAGCGCGCCCATCTATGCACGGGTGAGCGGTTACCTGAAATCGTGGAGCGTCGACATCGGCACGCCGGTGAAGGCAGGCCAAACGCTCGCCGAGATCGAGACGCCTGAACTGGATCAGCAGTTGATTCAGGCGAAGGCCGACCTTACAAGCGCGCAAGCCGATGCCGCGCTCGCGAAAACGACCGCCGCACGCTGGCAAAGTCTTTTGGACTCCGATTCAGTGTCGCGCCAGGAGGTCGATGACCGCACGCAGGACTATGTGGCGAAGCAGGCTCGCGTAGCGGCAGCGCAGGCGAATCTGGACCGGCTGGTCGCGACTAAGAGCTTCGCGCGGATCGTCGCCCCGTTCGACGGCGTGATCACCGCGCGCAACACGGACGTTGGCGCGTTGATCAATGCGGGTGGCGGGACGGGGCCGCAGCTCTTCTCCGTATCGAGCGTGGACAAGCTGCGTGTGTACGTGCGCGTGCCGCAGGAATACGTGCCGGCGGTCAAGCCGGGTGGAACCGGCACCTTCACCGTGCCGGAGTATCCCGGCAAGACATTCACTGCCACGGTCGTGGGGCTGGCCGACTCGGTGAACGCCGCATCGGGCACGTCGCTCGTCCAGTTGATGGTCGATAACCCCGGGCATTTGCTGTTGCCGGGCGATTTCGTGAATCTGCGTTTTGCGTTGCCGGCACGCGCCGACGCGTTGCGGGTGCCGGCCAGTGCGCTGATATTCGACAACCGGGGGCTGCGGATCGCCACCGTCGATCATAGCGACACCGTTCACTTCAAACCCGTTTCGATCGTGCAGGACCTCGGAAACGCGGTCGATATCGGCTCGGGGCTGGCGCAAAGCGACCGCGTGGTCGATGCGCCGCCAGATGGACTCGTCGAAGGCGACCATGTTCAGGTGGTCGCGCCCACGGCCAAAGGTGGCAAGCATGACTAAGTATCTGAAACTGGCCACGCTGGTGAGCGCCATGGCGCTCGCTGCGTGCTCGCTCGCGCCGCAATACGAGGTCCCCGAAACTCCCGTTGCGGCGCAGTACCAGACCCAGGGGCCATGGACCGTGGCGAGCCCCGCTGACCAGCTCGAGCGCGCGGGATGGTGGAAGCTGTACCAGGAGCCCGAACTCGACGACCTCGAACAACGGCTGATCGCGAATAACCCCGACCTGAGCGCGGCGCTGTTTCACTATGAGCAGTCCCAGGCGTACATCAGGCAGGTCAAGTCGCAGATGTACCCGCAGGTTTCCGCAGCCGGCAATGTCCAGCGCGCGCGCGAGTCCGACACGCGGCCGTTGCGCAGCCCGACTGGGCCGACCGATTACAATTCAGCCACGCTGGGTGTCGAAGTCGACTACGAAGTGGACCTTTGGGGACGCGTGCGCGATTCCGTTGCCGCAAGCAAGGACGAAGGGCAGGCGTCGAAAGCGGATCTCGCGTCGACGCAGTTGAGCCTGGAAATCGAGCTGGCCCGAAGCTATATCGACCTGCGGGGCCTCGATCAGCAGATTCAGCTTATCGAGGGCACCCAGGAGGCGTACCAGAAGGCGCTCGACCTGACCCGCAACCGGCATGGCGCGGGCATCGTGTCGGGTCTCGACGTCGCGCGCGCGAGCAACCAGTTGTCATCGGTCCAGTCCGAACTTACTCAGGTCAGGGCCAGGCGCGCTTTGCTGGAACACGCGGTGGCGGTGCTCGTCGGCGCGTCGCCTTCGGAGTTTCAGCTCGCGCCGAGTACCGATTCCATCGCGTTGCCCGTCGTTCCGGTCGGGGTGCCGTCAACGCTGTTGCAAAGGCGGCCTGACGTCGCCGCGGCCGAGCGGCGGATCGCAGCGGCAAATTCAAAGATCGGCGTGGCACGCGCGGCGTACTTCCCGACGCTCACGCTCAGCGCGCAAGGTGGCGTGCAAAGCTCGGTGCTTGGGAATCTGCTCAGCCTTTCCAGTTCGTATTGGGCGATCGGACCGTCGCTGGCGGTGTATCTGCTGGACGGCGGCAAGCGCCGGGCGCAGCTGGATTCCGCGAAGGAGGCCACGGCCGAGGCAGGCGCACGCTATCGCAGCGTGGTGCTGGCGTCGTTCAGGCAGGTGGAGGACAACCTCACGTTGCTCGACGATCTGGGCACCGCGACGAATCAGCAGCAGGACGCGGCCAGTGCAGCCCAAACCGCGCTCAACCTGGCGCTCGCGCGCTATCAGCGCGGCGCGGTGAGCTACCTGGACGTGGTCGAGGCGCAATCCTCCGAGCTTGAAGCGCAACGCAGCGTAATCGAGCTTCGCACGCGGCAACTGGATGCGAATGTCGACCTCATTCACGCGCTGGGCGGCGGCTGGACCACGGATGACCTGAAAGCCGGTTGAATTCAACACATCAAGGATTGAAACGTCATGAACTTACTTGACATGATCGATTTCCCGAGCAATTTGCGCGATCTGGAGGAGGGTGAGCTTCAGCGCCTGGTGGACGAGGTTCGAGAATTCGTGATCGAAAGTGTGTCGAGTACCGGCGGCCACCTGGCATCGAACCTCGGTGTGGTGGAGTTGTCCGTTGCGCTTCACTATGTATTCGACACGCCGCGCGATCGCCTGGTGTGGGACGTGGGACACCAATGCTATCCGCACAAGATATTGACCGGCAGAAAAGCGGGCATGGCAAGCGTGCGGAAAGTGGGTGGGATGGCCGGTTTCCCGGCGCGTGAAGAGTCGCCTTACGACGCTTTCGGTGTCGGGCACGCCGGCACGTCCATTTCGGCGGCAGTCGGCATGGCCTTGGGCCTGCGCGGTCGAGACGCCCGCGTCGTTGCGGTCATCGGCGACGGCGCACTGTCTGCGGGTATGGCGTATGAAGCGCTGAATCACGCGGGGTCCTGCGAGGCGCTGCCGCTGACGATTATTCTGAATGACAACCGCATGTCGATTTCACCGGCAGTAGGCGGACTGAATGATCATCTCGAGTCGCTGGTTACGCGTTGGCGCGACGAAGCGAATGTCCCTCCATCCACGCTATTCGAAACACTGGGTCTGGATTACGTCGGTCCCGTCGATGGCCACGATATTCCGAAACTACTCGCCGCGCTGCGGGACGCGAAGACACGCATACGCCCGCACGTCATCCACGTGGTGACGAAGAAAGGAAAGGGTTATCGACCGGCGGAACGCGAGCCCGTTGCTTATCACGGGCCCAGTCCGTTCAAACCTGAGACAGGGCTCGTGCGTCCGAGAGGCGGCAAGCTGACCTATAGCCAGGTATTTGGCCAATGGCTGTGTGACTCGGCGACGACGGATGAACGAATCTTCGGCATCACGCCCGCGATGAGCGAAGGGTCCTGTTTGACCGAATTCGAGCGTCGTTATCCGGATCGCTACATCGACGTGGGTATCGCGGAACAGCACGCTGTCACGCTGGCGGCCGGCCTCGCCGTTGAGGGAATGAGGCCCGTTGTCGCCATCTACTCGACGTTTCTTCAGCGCGGGTATGACCAGCTGATTCACGATGTTGCCCTGCAGAATCTGCCGGTTTTGTTCGCGTTGGATCGCGCGGGGATTGCCGGGGGCGATGGTGCTACGCATCTGGGTGCGTTCGACATCGCGGCCCTGCGCTGCGTCCCGAATATGGTGGTGATGACCCCGTCCGATGAAAAGGAATGTTATCGCATGCTGAACACGGGTCTTGCGTGGCCTGGACCGTGCGCCGTGCGATACCCGCGGGCGACAACCGGGTCTGAGGTCATTGAGCAGACAAAAGAGACGCTGCCGCTCGGAAGAGGCGTGATTTGCCGGGTGTCTGGCGAGCAGGGCGGCGCGCGGGTGGCGTTTCTGGCGTTTGGGCCCTTGCTCTCGGTCGCGATGGAAGTCGCAAAGGAGATCGATGCGACCGTGGTCGATATGCGCTTCGTGAAGCCGCTCGATGAAGATTTGTTGCTGACGGTTGCAAACGAGCACGAGGTGATCGTGACACTCGAAGAAGGCACCGTGATTGGCGGAGCGGGTGCCGCATGCGCCGAACGGATCGCGGCGGAAGGGTGGGCTGTACGAATGCTACGGCTCGGACTTCCCGACGAGTTCGTCCAGCACGGCGACCGTTCTGAACTGCTCCGATTGAATGGCCTGGGTGTCGCAGGCGTGCGGGCAGCGGTCATGGCATTCACCGAAGAGGTAGACGTACTCGACAAAGTTGGATGATCGCCTCGTGCCGCTGGTTTTGGTTACGCGATGTAAAGAGTGAATTGAGGCTGGCCTGGTTGGCGGCATTGGGCGTTGATCCTATAGTTATCCAGACTGGTTATCCAGACAGAGAGGTGAAAAATGAAGTTCGCGATGAAAACTGAAATCCGTACGGACGATCTTCCGACGATCGTGCATGCGATGAAGTCCGTGGACGCCGACGCGAAGGTCGATGTCGATGTTGGCGCGCAAACCGTGAGCGTCGACTCATGGTTGATGCCCGAAGAGTTTCTGGTTGCGTTCTACGACGAGGAGCTGGACGTGGGCATTGCCGAATGGTAGGAGTAGGCAACGGTCAGCCGTCGTGGCCCGGATGCGACTCATCCTGGCCCACAGACCACCTAATTGCCGACGCACACCGCTTCAATCGTTGTCAGAATCTTCAGAGCCCTTTCTCACGGTATTTCCAGGCGCACGTCAAAAGAGTGCCGGGTGGACTGTGCTTCGTGCGGAGAACCCGCTGAAGCCGTCGTCCACGAACTGGTAGGGGACATACGCTGTTCTTGAGTCGGAAGGGAAATGATCTGTTATGTTTGGCCGCTGATCGCATCAGCGCCCGTTTCCGTGCGAGTCAGGTATGACCCAGAACCCAAAAATAGCTTCAGAAGCCCCCCATAAAGCGCCGCTTCCCGGCGAACCGATGTCAGGCGCCGACATCATCTTGCGCGTACTGAGCGAACAGGGTGTCGATACCGTGTTCGGCTATAGCGGCGGCGCGATCTTGCCGACCTACGACGCGGTGTTTCGTTTCAACGAACTGCATGCCGACGAGCCCGAGCGTCAGATCAACCTCGTCGTACCCGCCAACGAACAGACCGCCGGTTTCATGGCCGCGGGGTACGCGCGCGCGAGCGGAAAGGTTGGTGTGTTCATGGTGACGTCGGGTCCCGGCGCGACCAATGCGGTGACGCCGATTGCCGACTGCAATGGCGATTCGGTCCCGGTGGTCCTCATCTGCGGGCAGGTGCCGCGTGCTGCGATCGGCAGCGACGCGTTCCAGGAAGCGCCGGTGTTCAACATCATGTCGGCGTGTGCCAAGCAAGTGTTTCTGGTGACCGACCCGGACAAGCTCGAACAAACGCTGCGCACTGCGTTCGAAGTCGCGCGCACCGGTCGTCCCGGCCCGGTTGTCGTGGATGTGCCCAAAGACATCCAGAACTGGACCGGCGCCTGGCAGGGGCACGGCACGTTGGCGTTTCGCGGCTATTCCGACCGGCTTCGCAAGGTGGCGAAGGGAGCACGTCTCGAAGAGAGCAAGCGCCATGAATTCTTCGATCTGCTGGCGCAAAGCAAGCGCCCGCTGCTCTATGCAGGCGGGGGCATCATTACGGCCGGCGCCACGGCGGATTTGCGCCAGTTCGCCGAGCGCTACCGGATTCCCGTCGTGAACACGTTGATGGGGCTCGGCTCGATATCCGTGAAGCACGAGCTGGGGCTCGGCATGCTGGGCATGCACGGCGCGGCGTGCGCGAACTACGCGGTGGAAGATTGCGACTTCCTGATTGCCGTGGGCGCGCGATTCGACGATCGCGTCGCCGGCGGCCGCCCTCACGCCTTTGCGCCGCGAGCGCGCTATGTCGCGCACATCGATATCGACGAAGCGGAGATCAACAAGGTGAAGCGCGCGCACTGGACCCATGTGGGCGACGCGAAGGACACGTTGCTTTCGCTGATGAAACACGAAGCGCAGGTCCAGGCGCCTTTGGCGTGGCTCGACCACATCGCGGAGCTCAAACAGCGCTACGGCATGAACTACGACCGCAAGAGCCCGCTCATTCAGCCGCAATTCGTTGTTGAGAAGTTGAGCGAGATTACCGGCGGGCGGGCTATCGTCACTACGGGCGTGGGCCAGCACCAGATGTGGGCCGCGCAGTTCTTCGACTTCGTCGAGCCGCGAAGCTTTCTCACCTCGGGCAGCATGGGGACGATGGGCTTTGGCTTGCCCGCTGCGATCGGCGCCCAGTTGGGACGCCCGGATGCCCTCGTGATCGACATCGACGGCGACGGCAGCATGCGCATGAATATCGGCGATCTGGAGACCGCGACCACGTATGGCGTGCCGGTCAAAGTGCTGCTGTTCAACAATGTCGGTGACGGGATGATCCGGCAGTGGCAGCGTCTCTTTTACGACGGGCGCCTGTGTGTGAGCGACAAGTCGCTTCATCGAAAGGACTTTGTCATGGCCGCGCGTGCCGACGGGTTCGAGTTCGCGCAGCGCGTCGAGGCCCTGGGCGAAGTCGAGGAAAAACTTAGGGCTTTCGTGGCGTTTGACGGTCCTGCTTTCCTCGAAGTCATGATCGATCAGGATGCCGATGTGTTTCCGATGGTCGGGCCTGGCATGAGCTATTCGGACATGATCACCGGGCCGTTCATCCCGTCGAGGGATGCAGAGGAGTCCGGGGGCACGCGTGCAGGTCATCAAACGCCTTCGGACATGTTCTAGGCCAGTACGACCGCGCCAGTCTGCTCGTGAGGCGCATTTCGTCTTTCCGCCATGTAACAAAAGAAGTTCTGGCTACGGCGTTTATCGAGTCAGGCCGGAACCCTATAGTGACTCTGATGGCTGGGAGCGATGCGGGGCATGGGGTCCTGCGGGCCCTGCGTTGTCTCTTCATTTGAGCGAGCAAGAATGAAACTGATCTATGTTGGCGATCCGATGTGTTCGTGGTGCTATGGCTTTGGAAAGGAGCTTTCGGCGCTCGTCGCGCGCGTGCCGGATCTGAAACTGGAAATCGTGGCCGGCGGTATTCGCGCTGGCGCGACCGATGTTCTCGACGCAACCGGCAAGCGTTTCCGGCTGCAGCACTGGCAGCGCGTGGAAGCGCTGAGCGGCTTGCCGTTCAACCGCGAAGCGTTCATGGCGCGCGAGGGGTTCGTCTACGATACCGAGCCGGTATGTCGTGCCGTTGTGGCGGCACGCCGCTTCGCGAGTGGAGACGCATTGCTCTCGATGTTCCGCGCGCTCCAGAACGGATTCTATGTGCAAGGGCTGGATACGACCGACGGTCGCGTGTTGAGCGATATCGCCGCAACGGCGCTGGATGCCGTGGGCGTTCAGGTGAGCGCCGACGCGTTCTACCAGGCATGGGCAGCAGCAGAAACGAAAGAAGAGACGCAGCGCGATTTCGCACGCGCGCGAGCGCTTGGCGTCGCGTCATTCCCGACCTTGCTGCTTGAAGAACAAGGCCGGACGTACGCTGTGCATTCGGGCTATGCGAGCGTCAACGTCCTCGAAGAAAGGCTCAACGAGATCGAGGGGCCGCTTGCCTGATCGCTCTTGATCGTGGTTTTTCGAAGCGGGCTGCGCAAGCGATTGCACAGCCCGCTTCGAATTCTCAGACCGAGGTGGGAATCAAAAAGGAGTGTGACGCAATGAACGAAAGCAACGAAATCGTCGAACTCGTCCAGCGCTATTTCGACGCCACCTGGCGAGGCGATGTGGAGCAGTTGAGAACGGTGTTCGATCCGCGCGCGGTCGTAGCGGGGGAGGTGAATGGTCAGCCCTACTACAAGACGATCGAGGAGTATCTTGCGGGTGTGGCAAACAGGAAATCGCCAGCCGAATTGGGCGAACCGGTCAAAACGGAACTGCTGATGCTCGATGTTCAGAAAAACATCGCGACGGCGAAACTGCGCGTACGCATGCTGGGTTTCAATTACTACAATTATTTTTCGATCATGCGCCAGCGTGACAAATGGCTTGTCATTACGAAGACGCTAACCAACGTGGAATAAGTGGCTGCCCCGCGCCCCCTGCCTCGACGACCCATCGAGGCAGGGGGCGCGGGCGATGCTCAACCGCTCATTGACCTGCGCTCTGGCCGCCGTCCACGTGCAGGATCTCGCCCGTCACGAACGGTGCCGAGTCGAGATAGAGAATCGCATTGACGATGTCGCTCATTTCGCCCATGCGACCGACCGGATGCATTGCGCCGAGCGTGGCGTGCGTTTCGGGAGCATGCATCGGCGACTTGATCACCCCAGGCGAAACCGCGTTGGCACGGATTCCCGCGCGCGCATACTCGATTGCGAGCGACCTCGTCGCAGCGTTCAGGCCGCCCTTGGTGAGCGAGGCAAGAACGGACGGGACTTTACTGTTTGCCTTGTCCGCAAGCGTGGTGGTGACGTTCACCACGTGGCCGCTGCCGTGCTTCTGCATCGCTTCGATCGCATATTGCGTGATGTGGAAGAAGCCGTTCAGGTTGACGTTCAGGATCGCGGCGTAGTCGTCGGCGGTGTACTGCGTGAAGGGCTTCGCAATGAAAATGCCCGCGTTGTTGACGAGCGTATCGACACGACCGAAGTGCTCGATGGCGGCGTTCACCACGCGGCGAGCCGTGGCGGCGTCGCCGATGTCGCCGGCCACGGCAACATAGTCGGCCTCAGCGGCCGGCGTGATGGAACGGGCCGTGGCGACCACGCGATGGCCCTGCGCGCGAAAGGCCTTGACGGTTTCGGCGCCAATGCCTTGCGATGCTCCGGTGACGATGACGACCTTGGAAGTGCTCATTGTGTATCCCGCAGTATGGGTAAGTCGGCCGGGTGGCCGTTCGAATCAAGGGATCCGATGGACAAGCACTGTAGGCGCATCCGTTGCGAGTACGAACACACACCATGGACTAAGAGTCTTGCGTCGCGTGAACAAATCGCGGCGAGATTGCGAGGCTGCGCACGCGGCGATTGCTCAGGCGGCGACCTCGGTATTGTGGGACTGTTGGCGGTATTGCCGAGGGGTGACCTTCAGGCGCCTCTGAAACACCATGCGCATATGCGCAGCGTTATGAAAGCCACAGTCGAACGCAACGGTTTTCATCGGAACGTTGCGTTCCTCCAATAGCCTTTTTGCAGCACCAACACGGAGCTGATCCACGAAAGCGGAAGGTGTCGTGTGGAGATACTTCGCAAAGATCCTCGCCAGGGTGCGCCGGCTCACGCAGACCGCGTCGGCGAGTTGCTCTATCGAAAGCACATCGGAAAGATGGTCGTCGATATGACGTTGTACTTTTCCTATAAGCGAACTTTCATCGGTTAGCGCTGCAATGTAAGGATTACGTTGGTATGGCTCGCTCTGCAGATGAGCGCCAAGACGTCTTGCCACCTGTTCGGCGAGCTTCTGGCCCCAGTCTTGTGCGATGAGAGCGAGGCCAAGATCGAGCCCGGCGGTCGCGCCGGCAGATGAAATCAGACGTCCGTCGCGTATCAGGTTTTTATCGGGACGTATCCGGGCACGCGGGAATGCGCTTGCCAGCTGGCTCGCGTCGGTCCAACGCGCGGCAATCTCCTTGCCATCGAGCAGACCTGCGCGCCCGAGCAGCCATGCGCCGTTGCAAACGCAGCCGTATCGCTTCGACTCGAGTGCGCGCCGCCGCAGCCAGTCCAGAAAATCTTGTTTCGGCCGGACGTTCGTTGCGTGGGAGGCGCCTGTCACCAGCAGAACATCGATGTTTGCACGAAAGTCCGCATAGACCCACGGCATGCAAAGCTGCATTGCGTTCGAACAGGCGACCCCGCCTGCGTGCTCTCCAATGAGGGGCACCTGATACTGGCGCGCCTCGCCGAGCAAATGGTTTGCTTCGGAGAACGCGTCGAGCAGGCCTGCCATATCCATGGCCTGTACACCATCAAGCACCACAATAGCGACTTTCATTTTGCGCACCCAATCTGGCCAATGATCCCGATAGCGCGATGACCCGTAGTAAAAAGGTTAAGCGTGCAGCGGTAAGCTGACCATTCTCCGAATGGCTGAAGCTGTATCTAGCCGGCATGTGGTGCCTAATACGCCGGTATGAACCGTGTAGTTCCCAGGCGTGGTGCACCAAAAGGGGCCGGGCTAAAGCGCATGAGTTATGTGGGCGCCTGCTTCAAAGGCGGGCACCGCTCACAGCGTGCAAGCGGTAGCGATAAGTCTTGCTATTGCTTACCATATGGCGAGCATCGGCACTTTTTCGCCATCACGAACTTTTCGAAGATCGAGCGATGAAACACGATAGCGTTGGGACGCGAAGTGAACAACTACCGGACTCGCTCGTGTACGTGATCGACGACGACGAGTCTATTCGAGGCGCGCTAACCAGTCTGCTCATGTCAGTGGGCATCGAGGTTCGGGCATTCGAATCGGCTGACGAATTCCTCGCCGTGAAAATGCCGGACGTGCCGAGTTGCCTCATTCTCGACATTCGACTACGAGGCGAGAGCGGTCTCACGCTTCAGCAGGAAGCCTTTAAAGAGAGCATTCGATTTCCCATCGTCTTCCTGACGGGACATGGCGATATAGGCATGACCGTCAAGGCGATGAAAGCGGGCGCTTTCGATTTCATGACAAAGCCATTCAAGGATCAGGATCTGCTCGATACGATCGCTGCGGCGCTCAAACGCGATGGCGAATTGAGGCGCCAGGCGAGGCTCGTTGCAGGCATTCGTCAAGCGTACGATTCGCTGACGGCACGCGAGCGCGAAGTGATCGGGCTGGTGACGGAAGGTCTACTGAACAAACAGATTGCTGACCTCCTGTGCCTCAGCGAGGTCACGGTCAAGATCCATCGGGCGCAGGCCATGCACAAACTCAATGCGCGATCCGTGGCCGAGCTCATCAGGAAGTTGCAGCAGGTGCAGCCGGTTCCTCAGAGCGCCAGATAGGCATTTGCGCATTCGCTGCGCGATGGTGGCCTTCGTCAGCGCGCGGATCTCGCCCCGCTAATACGCACTGTCACAAGAATCATCCGAAGGTGTGATTGCTGCCCCCCCGGCGGCCCTGTACTTTGCAGAAAGATTCTACCTTTCTGCATCATTTCGATGGCCACCGGAACCCAGATAAAACCAGCGCGCTCGTCTGCAACGATCGCCATGGTGGACGACGATCAATCCGTCCGGATGGCGCTGTCCAGTTCGCTGCGTTCGGCGAGCTGGAACGTCATCGACTACGCGTCCGCCAACCATCTTCTGGGCGATACGCGCCGCTCGAAACTGAAACTCGTCGTTGCCGATATCCAGATGCCGGGCATGGACGGCTTTGCGCTGCTCGAGTCGATCAAGCTATGGAAGCGTCCAATCCCCGTCATTTTCATTACCGCGTACGCGACCGAGGAAATGCTCGAGCGCGCAAAAAGTAACGGCGCCGCCGGCTTCTTTTCGAAGCCCGTGGATGACGCAGGACTTCTCGCACTGGTTAGTGAATTGCTGAAAAAGTGACGTGGCCGAACGTCCGAAATTCGGGCGCTGCCGGGCCTGACGAACTTGCCGCTATGCCGGTCGCTCGTTCAGGCCATCCGAATGGATTAGACGCGCACGCGCCTGCATAAGGCATCACATCATATCGAACGATACCGTTGCGCGGCTTACGCGCTTACGCTTGAATCGTCGGTCAGGGCAAAACACTCGTGAGGTGCGAGATGGATCAGCTTTACATGTTGCGTGCATTCGTCGCAGCTGCGCGGTATCAGAGTTTCAGCAAGGCCGCCGAATCGTTGAATGTGACCACCGGATCCGTGTCGAAAGCGATAGCCAGGCTCGAAGAATGCGTCCAGACAAGAGTCCTGCTCAGGACGACGAGGTCCGTTTCCTTGACAGACGCAGCGCAATCGTACTACCTGATTTGTTGCCGTTTGCTCGAAGAGCTCGACGAAGCGAACCGGCGTATTGCGATGGAGCATGAGGTCAACGGCGGAAAGTTGCGGCTTGTCGTGCACCCTATGCTGGTGAGCGGAACGTTCTCGCAGTTGGTACGGCGCTATCGCGCGATCGCGCCTCATGTGAGTCTGGTGGTTTCCGTTCAGGATCACGCCACGAACCTGTTCGACGGCCGTTTCGATATCGCCATTCTTCCGCCAAATCTCGTCGAGCAGTCCACCGTGATTCGCCGGACGCTATCCCGGTCGCCTCGCATTCTCGTGGCCGCACCCGGGTATCTCGAGCAATACGGTGCACCGGAATCCGCTGCGAAGCTCACCAATCATTTTCTGCTAATCGATCCGGAAACGAGAAAGAAGAATGCGGACTTCATCGATCTGCGTGAGGGCGGACGGAAAGTGAGCATTACGCCCATGTCGTCGATGGAAGGCAACGAGGTGGTGCTGCGCGCGGCGGCGCTCAACGGAACCGGCATTGCCACGCTGCCTGAAACCATGGTTCGCGAAGATATCGATATGGGATATCTCATGCACGTTCTGCCGGAATGCACGGCGTCGGATAGCAGCGTTGAAATTTGCCTTTTCTATTCTCACCGGGAGCTGATACCGGCCCGGCTCAGGATGTTCGTCGACTTCTGCACCGAGTTCTATCGGGCGCCTGCGAAGGCGGGTGCCGATGACGTGATACGCGTACCGCAACCAATGAAGCGAAGCGAAGATCTTGCGATGATGTCATGACGGCTTGCCGCGAGATGCATGCGAGGTCGTCCAGCGCCAAAGAGGAAGCGATGTCTCACGTATTGCACAACTGGATATTCGTTGGTAGTACTGCCTATGACGAATACACCTTCGTTCCGTGGCTGAACAGGAACGTCTACCGCCGCACGGTGGATTTGAGTCGTGTTTGCCTGCTGTGAGTGTCCGCGCGTTCTGCGCAGGCCGATTTCCCGATACTCCCATGAAATGGAAGGATCATTCCCGGGGCTGCAGGATTCTCTTATCTATTGAAAGTGATTAATCTGGCCAGGCTGTTTCCCCGGAGGCATCGCCTCCATCACCTTGCTAGAGAGATTGAAATGAGATTCCTTACTGCTGTCCTTTTTGCATGTTCGCTGTCGGCTAGCTTCGCTGTCCACGCGGAACCCCTCGCTCCCGCGCAGGCGGATGTTCAACAAACGGCCCAGGCGAATACGTCGCGAGCGAATACTTATCAGGCGCCGCGGCGTCCGGCCAGGACGCCGGCAAGGGACGCCAATGCTTGTGTAGGCCCGGCAAGCTTCTGCAACCTGTTCTTTGGCAGTTAAGGCTGCCATGGGTTGGCGCCGCGCGCATCGATCGATCGCGATTAGGCACACACATCGGGATGAAGGAGCAGTTCACCGAGCGTGCGGATTGCCTCATCGATGCGCGGCGACCAGGGATGCCCATAGTTAAGACGTATGCAATTTTCGAATGCACGTGACGCGGAAAAGAGCGGGCCGGGCGCGACACTGATCCCGCGTTCGATCGCGAGACGATGGAGCGCCATGGCGTCGATGCGCTCGCGGAACGTGAGCCACAGAAAATAGCCGCCCTCTGGCCGCGTGTACTGCGTGCCTTCAGGCAGCCATCGGCGGATCGCCTCGATCATCGCATCGCGCTGCGTTTGCATGGCCAGCCGGATCTTCTTCAAATGACGCTCGTAGCCGCCGTGCTCCAGATAGTCGGCAATGCCGGCCTGTGCGGGAATGCTCGCCGAGATCGTCGTCATGAGCTTCAGGCGCTGCACGCGTTCTGCGAAGCGGCCGGCGCTCGCCCAGCCCACGCGGTAACCCGGCGCGAGGTTTTTCGAAAACGAGCCGCAGTGCATGACGAGACCACGCCGGTCGAACGCGATGGCCGGCGGCGGATAGTTCGGTGCGTAGTGCAACTCGCCGTACACATCGTCTTCGATGAGCGGGACCTCGTGTTTCGCGAGCAGTTCGACTAGCGCCTCTTTCTTCGCCGCCGACAAGGTGACGCCCGTCGGGTTCTGGAAATTCGTCATGAACCAGCAGGCGCGGATGGGGTGCTTGTTCAGCGCTTGCGCCAGCGCGTCGAGGTCGAGCCCCGTGGCGGTATCCACGGGAATTTCGACCGCGCGCAGGCCAAGCCGTTCGATCGCCTGAAGCGCGGCATAAAAGCCCGGCGACTCTACGGCGACGATATCGCCGGGCTGCGTGACCGCCATCAGGCAAAGATTGAGCGCTTCTAGCGCGCCGTTGGTGATGATGATGTCCTCGGCGGGCTGCGAGATGCCAACCCGCATGTAGCGCAGCGCAATCTGCCGCCGCAGGTTCTCATTGCCGGGCGGCAGATCGACCACCGTGCTCCACGGACTCACGCTGCGCGCGGCCTGGCCGAGCGATTTCGCTAACCTCGACAGCGGAAAGAGCAACGGAGAAGGGAAGGCGGAGCCGAGCGGCACGATGCCCGGGCGCTTGGCGGCATCGAGCACCGAAAACACCAGCTCGCTGATATCGACAGTGGCGCTTTCGCCCGCCGTCGCGCGCGGGTGCGCCTTGTTGGGCTTCGAGAGCGGCGCGACGTAATAGCCCGAACGTTCTTCGGCGCGCACGAGGCCCCACTGTTCGAGCACATAGTAAGCACGCGCCGCCGTGGACTGGCTCACGCCGTGCTGCGCAATGATCTGCCGCAGCGACGGCATGCGCGAGCCCGGCTTCAGGTTGCCGGAGCGAATCTCGGCGGCCATGCTCTGTGCGAGGCGTTCATAGCGTGTCATGCGTCCTGGTTCTTCCAAAGATGTCATGGGTGGACTCGTGCTTCGATCGATTTTCTCATGGCACGCCGGACCGGGAATCCGATCTGCTACGGTCAATTATGCGTCGACTGCTTCTATACGCGCTTCCTGCGAGGGCGGATCATTGCGGCTAGTGCGCATCGCAGTCCGGGTCTGTTCTCCCGGGATGCGCCGGGATTACTGCGCGAGTGCCTGGATCATCACCTAAACCCGCAGAGCTTGCGGCTCTTTTTGCCTGTAGCGTGGCAAGCCTTTCGCCCCGGTGCGCGAGTACCGGGGCGTTTCTTCGTCTGTGCCTGCCAGCGCGTGCATCTGCTGCATCGCTCGAATTGTTCGCAACTGCTGCTTTTTTTGTCAATGCGCAAGGTTGAAGATCAGGCTATCCGATCGACCTGATCGACGTAACCGGAGTCAATGATGGAACTCGTTCAAATGATGCGCATGGTTCTGTGGAGCTTCTTCGGCGTGCGTAAAAGCGCATCGCACGAAGCCGATTTGGCCAGCGTGAACTTCAAATGGCTGCCGTTCGTGGCGGTCGTGCTGGCTGCGATGATTGGGGCTTGCATACTGGGTGTCGTGCTGTTGGTCGCGCATTCTACGGGAACCGCACAAGGGTTCTGAGCATGCGGTGTCGCCGAAAACATGGGGCGTCAGCGAAGCACCGTGAGACATGAGATTGTTCGGCATTTCATAACGGTGATTTCGTCCCCGCTGCGTTGATCTTTGCGGTGCTGCGCGTAATCTGGTTATCAGGAAGCGCTGCATTTCACGCGACGCGATTCACCCAGTTTTGAGGCAAGGAGTGTGAGATGGATATCCTCAATCTCGCCCGACAATCCGGCATGACGGTTGTGCTCGATGCACGCATTGGCCAACAGGAATACCACTCCGTTCACAGCAGCGTGGCAGCGCTGGAGCGGTTCGCTGCGCTGATCGAGGCACACCGGCAAGCCGAGCCAGAGAAGCACATCTGATCCGCTTCATAAACCATCTCATTGGAGCCATGTCGTGAAAGATGATGGGCGGGATTTTCGTATGATCGAAAGTCACGGCAGCGCAGGCGACGCAACAGCAGGTCAGCAAACGCGCCATGCCGCACTGTCGCGCAACTGGGCCTGGACTCACCAAGGCGAGTCGTACGACTGGATGGATTCGGCGGGGCCATTCCCGCTCGAGGTCCTGGCGGAGTAGGCACTCGGGAATACTGCCGTGAGCACGGCTGTGATGCGACGCGCGACGCTTCACTCAAACAGATTGCAGCCATCACTAAACATCATTTGAGGAGATTTTCGGTTCGACCTATTGTGAAGTTCAGGAGAAGCGGCAGCCCCCGGTGGATCAACGGCGATATCACGGGACAGGGCATGCCGGACACCTTCCATGGACGGAGACAATCGGATGAACCCCACGACCCTGCATGGGATTCGTAGCAATCCCCTGTTCGCCGCGCTGGTCAAACGCCGGCGCAGATACATTGCGTGGCTGACGGCCATCACGCTGATTCCTTATTGCGCGTTTATCGCGCTTGTCGGATTCGCCCCCACTTTGCTCGCGATCCGGCTTTCCGCCGACAGTATCGTCAATATCGGCTGGCCGATTGGCGTTGCGCTGATCGTCGGCAGCTGGTGCCTCACGGGCTTGTACGTTCGCCGCGCCAATGGCGAATTCGACGCGCTCACTGCCCAGATCCTGGCGGGAGCGAAACCATGAGCCGCGCCGGTCTTGCTCTGGTCTTCACGCTCCTGCTGGGCGTCGCGACCCACGCGGCAGCGTCGGAGGTCCTGCACGGCGTTGAACAGCGTCCCCTCAATCTCACGGCGATCGCGATGTTCCTTGTCTTCGCCGTGGCGACGCTGGGCATCACGTACTGGGCGGCGTCACGGACCCGTTCGATGGACGACTTCTACACCGCTGGGGGAGGCATCACCGGATTCCAGAACGGCATGGCGCTGGCCGGGGACTATATGTCGGCGGCGGCGTTGCTGGGCGTGACCAGCATGATCTTTTTCCACGGCTACGACGGCGTGATCTACGCGATCAGCTTTTTCGTCGCCTGGCCGCTGCTGCTGTTCCTGTTCGCGGAGCGCATCCGGAATCTGGGCCGTGTCACGATCGCCGATATCGCATCGTACCGGCTCGACCAGAGCCGGATTCGTACGATGACCGCCTTCGGCTCATTGACCGTCGTCTGCTTTTACCTGGTTGTCCAGATGGTCGGTGCGGGGCAATTGATCCAGTTGCTGTTCGGTCTTCCCTACAACGACGCGATTATCGTGGTCGGCCTGCTGATGGTAGTCTATGTGACCTTCGGCGGCATGGTGGCCACCACGTGGGTGCAGATCATCAAGGCTGCGCTGATGCTGTTCGGCGGCACGCTGCTGGCCGTTCTCGCGCTTTACAGGTTTGGTTTTTCGCTGAACGCGCTGTTCGAGCAGGCTGTCGCCGCGCACAAGAACGGCGTGCACATTCTGCTGCCGAGCAAGCTGGTGTCCGATCCCATCGCGCTGATTTCGCTCGCGATCGGACTGGTGTTCGGCACAGCGGGGTTGCCGCACATCCTCATGCGCTTTTTCACCGTGCCGGATGCGAAAGAAGCACGCAAGTCGGTGTTCGTTGCCACGGGCTTCATCGGATTCTTCTATCTGGTCATCATGGTGCTCGGCATGGCGGCGATCGCCATTGTCGGCCGCAACCCTTCGTTCTATGTCGATGGCCTGACCGGTGGCAAGCTGATCGGCGGCAGCAACATGCCGGTCATGCATCTCGCCCAGGCGCTCGGTGGCAATTTGCTGCTGGGTTTCCTGTCTGCCGTTGCGTTCGCAACCATCCTTGCCGTCGTTTCCGGTCTCACGATGGCGGGTACCTCAGCCATCTCGCACGACCTCTATGTGATGGTGCTCAAAAAGAACCGGGCCGATCCCGCCAGCGAGCGGCGGGTATCCAGAATCGCGTCAGTCTGCATTGGCGTGGTGGCGGTGCTGCTGGGCATCGTGTTCAAGGATCAAAACATCGCCTTCCTCGTTGCACTGACTTTCGGTGTCGCCGCCTCGGTGAATTTTCCGATCCTCGCGCTTTCGATGTACTGGAAGGGACTGACGACGCGCGGCGCGCTCACCGGCGGCATCGCGGGCCTCGTGAGCGCCGTCACGCTCGTCATTCTGTCGCCCGCCATCTGGGTCACGGTGCTGGGCCATGCGAAGGCGATCTTCCCCTACGATTATCCGGCCATCGTTTCGATGACCCTTGCCTTTCTGTTCGCCTGGTTGGGGTCCGTCACCGACCGCAGCCAGCAGGCGCAGCGCGAGCGGGACGACTTCGGCGAGCAGGCCATTCGCGCGCAGACCGGTTTCGGCGCGTCCGGAGCGGTCAGCCACTAGACAACGATAGCAAGGAGACAATCATGCAAATGCGTGACAACGGTCTGGGTTTCTCGCCCATCACGATCGCGCTGCACTGGATCGTGGCAGCGCTGCTGTTGTCGATCATCGGATGCGGCATAGCGCTCATCTTCACCGCGGACGACGCGCAACGAATGAGCCTCGTCCGTACGCAGAATCTGCTGGGCGCCGTGCTGTTCGTCGTTTCGATCTACCGGCTCTGGGCACGGCTTTCTTCGTATCATCCGCTGCCCGTGGGCTCGCCGAACCCCGTCGAAGTGATCGTGAGCCGCTCCGTTGCGGTGGGTCTCGCGCTCGCGATGGTGCTTCTGCCGGTTGCCGTATGGCTTTCCCGGGCGGCGGCCGGTGTCGCCGTCGAGCTGCCGGGGGGATTGGCGATCCCGACGCTCATTGAACCCAGCGTGCCAGTGCAACGGGTCGTGGATATTCTCTTCGATATCGGGGCGACGGTTTTTCTCCTTGGCCTCGCGTTGCATCTGTTCGGAGCACTGAAGAATCATTTCGCTCTGGGCAATGATGCCCTCAAGCGGATGCTTGGCAAACATGTGGAGCTTTGAGCGATGAGCGAATTCGAATCGGCCTTTGGCGGGAACGCGGTCACGCAGCTGTGCGGCGTCCGGTATCCCGTCTTTCTCGGCGGAATGGCGGCGATTTCCGGCCCGAAGCTGGTTGCCGCGGTGGCGAATGCCGGTGGCATGGGGACGCTTGGCGGCCTGCGTTTGCCGCCGCTCGCACTGCGCAAGTGGATACGGGAAACGCGGGAGCTGACGGACAAGCCCTTCGGCGTGAATCTCGTGCCGAAGTTCGGCGGCCCGACCGTGTTCGAGGCCCAGTTCCAGATCGTGTTGCAGGAGCGCCCGCGGATGCTGTCGCTGTTCTACGCCGAAGACTATGCGGCGGACATGATCCCGCGCGCCAAGGATGCAGGCATGATCGTCATGGTGCAGGTGGGCTCGGTTGCGCTCGCCCGGCACGCGATCAGACACGGCGCGGACATCATCGTCGCGCAGGGCAGCGAATGCGGAGGTCACCTCAACCGGGGCACCATCGGCGTCATGTCGCTGTTGCCTGCGATCTGCGAGGTCGCGCAGGGGCGTCCCGTGCTGGCGGCTGGGGGGATCACGACGCGCGATGACGTGCGCGCCGCGATGTTGCTCGGGGCGTCGGGTGTGCTCGTGGGCACCGCGTTTGTTGCGACCGACGAGTCGAATGCGCACCCGCTCTACAAGCAAAAGATCGTCGAAGCCAGCGTGGACGACATCGAGTATCGCACCGGATATTCGTTCGGCTGGCCGTACGGCACGCCCCATTGTGTGATTCCCAATCGCGACAAGTGGAACCTGCTGCGCTTTGTTGGCGGTGGCGCACGCGCGATCGACAAGCCGCGCATGGCGCAGAAGCTCTCGCTCTACGCGGGGCAGGGCGTCAGCAAGATCGGCAGCGTGGTGCCGGCGGCAGAGCGCGTGGCAGAGTTGGTGGCGGGCCTGCCGGCGTCGATGGTTGCGGCGAATGCCCGCGCGATGCCCGATGGCCTGGCATACGTCGCAAGCCGTGCGTTGGGACAGAGGGAGCCGGCTGAGTGCCGCGCCGCATACTGACCCCGATGCGGTGTTCGGGGGCGCTCAGGCCGCCGCCGTCGAACGCCGCGTGCTCTTGCGATTCGGCGTAGTCGCGCGCTTCGCTTTCGTGTCGTCACTCGAGAGCGCGAGTTGGTCGCGCGCGAGAGCGACAAACGCGCTCAATGCCGGTGTCGCCAGCGTGTCGTTGCGCCGTATGAATACTGTCTTGACATTGGCGAACTCAAGAGGGAGCGCGTGAAGGGCGATAGCCTGGCGCGATGCGTAGTTTTGCGCAACGGCCTTTGGCAACAGCGTCACGCCCATCCCCGCGGCCACGCATGCGAGGATGCCGTCGAGCGTGCCCAATTCGAGCACCTGGTTGGGGACGAGTCCGACCTGATAGAACCAGTGTTCGAGTGTGGAGCGATAGAAGCAGCCCGTGCGGAAAACCAGCACCGTCTGCTGTGGCATGACATGGATGAGTTCGTCGAGCGAGGCGAACTCGCAGCTGCTCACGAGGACGAGCTCCTCCTGGAAGACCTCGTCTTGCGCGAGCACCGGGTTCTGGTGAAGACCGCCGACGAATGCGCCGTCGAGGCGATGACTCTCGACGGCCTTGATCAATTCGGCGGTCGTGCCGGTGAGCAGTGACAAGTGGACCTGAGGATACTGCTCGCGGTATTTGGCCAGTACCTGGGGCAGGCGTATTGCCGCGGTCGTCTCCATTGAGCCGAGCCTTAACGTGCCTGCCGGCGTTGCGGTGTCGAGTAGCGCGTTGCGGCTCTCATCAGTGAGCTGGAGGATGCGCTGGGCGTAGCCCAGAAACGTTTGCCCGGCCGATGTGAGCACTACGCCGCTCTTCTGCCGGATAAACAGTGGCTGACCGAGCTCGGCCTCGAGTTCCTTGACCCGCATCGTGACGTTGGATTGCACGGTGTGCACTTTCTCGGCCGCCGCTGTGAAGCTGCCGTGCTCCGCCACCGCACAGAAAATTTTCAGCTGACGCATCTCCATGGCGAATTCCAAGAATCACAAATAATGATGGAGTACATCATTTATCATCACTTTACTGGATTGATCGGCGCCAGCACAGTGTCGTAAACGCGAACCTACGCGGCGGAGAATTACACACGCATTGAGAATCACCGGCTGGTACTACCGCGTTGTACGCCCGGGCATGATTGCGCCAGGCGACGCCATCACGCTTGTCGACCGGCAAACGGAACGCTTCTCCATCGACGAGTTCTGGAAGGTGCAGTTGTCGCATCGTCCGTCCACTGATGCGTTGGTCGAACTGATTGCCATTCCCGGCCTTGCGTCCGACTGGAAGCGGCGCCTGGGCGAGCGGGAAAAATGGCTGCGTGCGCGTCAGTGACGCGTTCGGTCATGCTAGTGCACAGAGGTCACCCGCAGATACGCAAACAGCAGCGACAGCACAACCACAATGATGCCCGTCGCAATCACCAGGCGATTGGCAAACAATCGACGCATCGCAAATCTCCTAGACGAAGCTGTAGCGTTCGGAATGGTATCGGGAAAGCGGCACTTTCATTTCGCCGAGCGCGGACTCGATTGCATCCATCATCGGATCGGGCCCACAAATGAAATATTCATGATCGGCATACTCGGGGGGAAGATGACGTCGGAACAATTCCGCGTCAATGCGACCGGTGTCTCCATCCCAGCCATCGGGCGGATTTGCCAGCACGTAGGCAATCCGCAGATCGAGGCGAGTCTTCAGAGTGTCCAGTTCCTCACGGAACGTGAGCGAGTCCCAGGTCTTCGCGCCGTATATCAGCACGAGCGGACGCTTGTCGCCGCGATCTGCGAGCGTACGGATCATGCTCATCATCGGCGTGATGCCGATACCGCCCGCAATCAGCACATGCATATCGGTTGGATTGCCGATCGTGAAAGCGCCATACGGCCCATCGAGATACACACGCTTGCCGACGGGTATCTTGTTCACGGTACTCGTGAAGTCGCCGAGATTCCGAATCGTCATTTCGACGCGGCCGTCCGGCGCCTCCGCGCTCGACGAAAAAGAAAAGGGGTGTCCCGTGACCCTGAATGGTCCGCTCCACACGGTTAGCCAGCCGAACTGACCCGGCTGGAAGCGCCAGCCTGCATGGCCGTCGGGCAGCATCACGAGCGTCGTTGTGGCGCCGCGTTCCGTGCGCACCTCCGCGATCCGGTAGGGGCGTCGCAGCATAAAAAGCGGCTTGACGAGTCGCACGTAGAGCAGCAGGAAGATCCAGAAGATCGCAAGGCAGATCCAAAGCGTCCGCTTGAACGGATCGGTCAGATAGAAGCCCCAGCCGATCATGTGAAGCATGCCCGCGCCGATTGCCGTCAGCGCGAGCACGATATGCGACAGGTGCCATATCTCATAGCGGATTTTCAGTTGTTTGCGCCATAGAGCCGTGATCACGAGAACGATGAGCGAGCCAATCGAGAGGATAGCGAACCAGGCGCCCCACGGGACCTCACTGAGGGATTCTGGCATCGCGACTGATTCCGAGCGAATGGCGACCAGAATAAGCGGATGAACGATGACGAGGCCGACCGCCAGCAGCGAAACCCGTCGATGAAAGTGATAGATGACGTCCTCGCCCCACGGCTCGGTCACATGACGAAAGCGCGCGGTCAGACCAAATTGCAGGCCCATTATTGCAAGCCCCGAGTAACCGAGCGCAACCGCAAACTCGGTGCCGAAGTTTCGAGCGGGCGGCAGTGTGCCTGCGAGCAACGCGAAGAGCGGGGCGAGTATGAAGAGCAGATAGATGGCGGACCAGATGGCCCTGCGTATGAGGTCACGTGACAGCATGAAATGCCTCTCTATCTCTGCAGCGAAATAAACGGGCGTCTCGCTGTCCGGGGCGCCGTCCCTCGCATGAAAGAGGCCGCGCGTCGCTCGCCTGCCGCTCAGATGCACGTGGTGAGCAGAAGTGCGGGGCCAAAGGTAATGACGGTCGCAGCCAACGCGGAAATCAGGGTCCAGATAACGACCGCGTGCATGAACGTGCTGATGCGCTCGGGACCAGGATCACGGCGCGCGGCGGCACGATAGCGCCATAGCCAGCCGATCGCGACCAGATGCAGGAGTAGTACGATTGCGAGACTCGCGCGCAGTGGGCCGGCGGCCCAGCCGAAGGCGCAGCCGATCGCATGCAGCGCGTAAAGAACGGCAAGCGCAAGGCACCAGACAGTGAAGCCCGCGGCTAGCCACCACAAGCGCCGGGGCGGAAACGGACGCGCATTCATGGTCTGGCTCCGAGCATGCCCACGAGGCCGGGCAGCGCGAGCACGAGGCCCAACGCGATGATGGCCGTCGCCAGCGTGTAGTCGACCCAGAGGCGCGTGAGGCGCAGGTCCGTCAGCCGTCGTGCGGAAATGAAGCCGGCGCCGAGGCGCAGCAGATTGCTGATGAGGAACAGCAGGCCGATACCCGCATGTACCGCGACATACGCGAGCAGTGCCGCAGCCGTCGCGCCGAGCGCATGTTCGCGAGGGTTCGGCGTGACACCGTTGATCAGCGCGACGGCAGCGGCCAGCGCGACGGCGAGCGCCAGCACAGTGAGGCCGATCGTGCTGTATGGCTTGCGTTCGCTGGCGGCGGCGCGCAGCGAGCCCCGCGCCGCCGCCGCCCCGATGGCCAGTGCGGCAACCGTGACGAACGCGAGCAGGCGGCTGGGTTGCGGCGTCACCGCAGCCGGCCAGTTTGGCGCGGCAATCCACAGATAGAATGTGCCGAACACGAGCGATGTAAAGAGCGTGCCGTTCGCGACCAGCGTGCAGGTCAGCGCGAGCCAGGCTGGCGCGCTCGAAACTTCGGTGTGCGGCGGAACGCTCACGCCATGGCCAACCGGCAGCGCGCCATAGTCGCGTGCGAGCCCTGCGCTCTGTCCTGCATAAATGAACAGTCCGAAGGTCACGAACGCGAACGCGAGCGACACCAGGTAGAACTTGAACAGCATCGCGAGCACGGCTGCGCAGGTCACGAGCGCGGTGACGAGCGGCAGATAGGTCGCGCGCGGCAACACGATCAACTGCTCGGGCTCGCCTGAAGTCATGTGTACGCCGAGCGTTTCCTGCCAGCCATTGCGTGTGAAGCCGAGATAGCCTTCGCCGCGCGCGAGCGAGGTCGCCAGCAGGCCGGGGGCGACACCTTCCGTTTCGGCATCGATACGCGGGATCGACGCAAATGCGTACGGTGCGGGCGGAATCGGCATGGCCCATTCGAGCGTGGTCGACTCCCATGGGTTGCGGCGCACGCGCCGGCCGAAGCGCACCTGCACGACGATGTCGATCACGACCAGCGCGAAGCCGATCGTCATCACGAAGCTGCCCACCGACGACAGCAGATTGAGCCAGTTCCAGCCTTCATCGCCGCTATACGTATAGATGCGCCGCGGCATGCCGAGCAGGCCGGTCAGGTGCATCATGAAGAATGTCATGTTGAAGCCGATGAAGACCAGCCAGAAGGCCGGTACGGACAGCCTGTACACTGCCGTGCGTCCGGTTAGCAAAGGCAGCCAGTAGTAGAACGCGGCGAGCATCGGAAACGCGAGCGCGCCCGCCACCACGTAATGCATGTGCGCGACGACGAAGTACGTATCGTGCGCTTGCCAGTCGAATGGCACGATCGCGAGCATCACACCGGTGAGCCCGCCTGCCGTGAACACGAAGAAGAAGCCGAAGATGTACAGCATCGGCACGTCCCAGCGCGGCCGGCCGTGCGACAGTGTGGCGAGCCAGGCGAAGAACTGGATCGCAGTCGGCACCGCGACGATCGCGGAGCCGGCCGAGAAAAACGCCAGCGCGAGATGCGGTATTCCCACCGTGAACATGTGGTGAACCCAGATGCCGAAGCTCAGGAACGCGAGTGCGATGATCGCGACGACGATAACCCGGTAGCCGACGAGTGGACGTCCCGCAAAAACCGGGATGATGGTCGACAGCACGCCTGCCATGGGCAGGAAGATGATGTACACGTCCGGGTGGCCGAACAGCCAGAACAGATGTTGCCAGAGCAACGGGTCGCCGCCGCGGGTCGGATCAAAGAACGGCAGATTGAACGCGCGTTCCACCTCGAGCAGGATCGAGCCGAGAATGAGCGGGGGAAAGGCCACGATCATCATCATCGCGGTCACGAGGATATACCACGCGAAGATCGGCATGCGGTCGAGCGACATGCCCGGCGCCCGCATCTTGAGGATCGAGACGACGATTTCCATTGCGAGCGAAAGCGCCGAGATTTCGACAAACGTGATCCCGAGCAGCCAGACGTCCGCGTTGATGCCGGGTGTGTAGACGTTCGAGCTGAGCGGCGTGTACATAAACCAGCCGCCGTCCGGCGCGCTACGCAGAATCAGCGAGACCGCCAGGATGGTGCCTCCCAGCAGATAGCACCAGTAGCCGTACGCGGTCAGCCGCGGAAACGCGAAGTCGCGCGTGCCGAGAATCTTTGGCGTGAGGTAGACCGCGAAGCTCTCCACCATTGGAATGGCGAACAGGAACAGCATCATGGACCCATGCATCGTAAAGACCTGGTTGTAGGTCTCCACGTCCATGAAGGCCGCATGCGGCGTGGCGAGCTGGACGCGCGTGAGCATGCCGAGGACGCCCGCGATCGCGAAGAACACGAACGAGGTGATCATCATGCGCATACCGAGGACCGTGTGATTCACGGCGGCAAGTTTCTGCACACCCGGCCCGGTAGCCCAGATCGCGGTGAGCTGGCGATGCAGCCGTAGCGCGCTCATGCCCTCTGAAGGCGGCTCGACGGGCACACTCATTTCTTCACCTCCCCGGCGGTGGCGGCGCTTTTGACGGCAGCGGAAAAGTCTTCAGGACGGTCGACGACCACGGCGAAATGCATCTCGGCATGGCCGATGCCGCAAAACTGGTTGCATTGTCCAGCGTATTGGCCCGGCTGATCGGCCTGGATTCGAAGCCGGGTTTCGTGACCCGGCACGGCATCGATCTTGCCCGCAAGGCGCGGAATCCAGAAAGCGTGCACGACGTCCTTGCTGGTGACGATGATGTCGACCGGCACGCCCGCCGGCATATGCAGCACGTTCCCGGTTTCCAGTCCGCCCTCGTCCGGGTAGCGGAAGGTCCAGCGCCATTGCTGCGCAATCGCCTCGATGCGCACCGGTGCCTGCGCTGGCAGCGGCAGCAGCCGTTCACCCGCGAGCAGTGCATAACAGACCAGCGGGATCAGGATGACGGCAGGCAGAACAAGGCCGCCGAGCACGATCCAGCGCATGGGCGACACCCGCGAACCCCAGCCCGGACGCCAGGTCACCATGAAGAACAGGATGAGCACCATCGCGAACAGCACCGCCGCCCCGGCGAGCATGACCCACCACAACCCGGCGATGGACTTCGCCGAGCGGCCTGACGGGTCCAGTGCCGAAAGTGGACCGGCGCAGCCGGACATGCCGACTGCCGCCAGGAGCAATCCTGCTTGGACCGATGCGCTCAGGAAGCTATGATGGTTTGCGGCGTCATTCAATCGACGCGAGGAGCTTCCGTCATGGCAAAGGAAGGCGATACCGGAGCCGAAACCAGGAGCGAAGTGCTCCTGGAACTGCTGCGTCTCGATGCGGGTTCCGCCGTTGCACTCGTTGGTCATCCGATTCACGTGATGATGGTGCATTTTCCGATCGCGTTCGTCGTCGCTACCCTGGGGGTGGACGTGATCTACTGGTGGACGGGCGATCCGTTCTGGGTGCGGGCGGGTCTGTGGGCCGCCGGGTTCGCGTTCTGGAGCGGCGTGGGCGCAAGCGCCGTCGGCACGGCTGAATTGTTGCTCGTGCGCGGCATCCGGCTGCGCGAGGCGAGCTGGTCCCATGCGGTCGCCGCCATGACGCTCGTTGCCATCGCGGGCGCCAACTGGGGCGTGCGTCTCTTTTTCCCCAACGAGGTTCTGCCGCATGGGCTTGCGCTGTCGACACTGGCCTCGGTGATGACGGGCTTCGCCGGCTGGCATGGGGGCAAGCTCGTCTTCGATCATGGCGTGGGTATTCTCGTGTCGCCGAAGGACTGATGCAGCCACCGGCCAAGCCCGCCGGGTTCGAACAGATGCGGGGCGATCAGGGTCGAGTCGATGTGCGGTTTGGCCAGCACGACCCAGATGATCGCTACGATGACGACGACGTAGGCCGTAGTCAGCCCGATCTCCGAGAACCGGCTGAAATGTCCGTCGGGCGAATAGAGTTGATGCATCACGAGGCCGGCCACCACGTGCAGCATCGCCATGATGCCGACCAGCACCATCTTCGCGGAAAACCATTCCACGAACGTAGCCTGCAGAAAGATCAATGCGGTGCCGCTGGCGATCGCCACGAAAGCGGCAGGCGAGGTCAGTTCCACGTACACCAGCCGCGTGACACGGTGCAGCCGGTCGAGATCGGCGGTGGCCGTGAGCGCGCGGCGCTGCCCGAACAGGAAGGGCAACGCGATGAGGCCGCCCGACCAGATGGCAATCGCGCCCAGATGGATGAATTTGAGGACGGTCGTCACAGATGAGGCTCACTGACGCGCAGGCCTGACCAGGCGATCCGCAACCCCGCGACGAGATAGGGGACCATCGCCAGCACCCACATCAATAGACCGGCTAGTTGCTGATCGGCGAGCGGAGTCAGTCCCCAGGCAGCCGTGGTATCGAAATGCACGGCATACAACGGCACGGGCGCGAATACGATCAGCGCGCCGAGTAGACCCATGTGCCCGATCGTCGCGACGAGCGCCATCAATGCGGCGCCTGTCTGCACGGACGCCGCGAAGATGCCGCGCCACATCAGCCAGGCGCTTCCAAGCAGCGTGATCTGCATTAGCCAGTAAGCAGGTACCGTAGAAAGTCCCCATGCGTAGAGCCCCGGCGCATGCCAGAGCCAGATGAAGCACGCATGCGCGGCGACTACCGGCGCGAGCGGGGGATAGACGAGGCGCGGCATCGGAAAGGCAATGGCGAGCAGCGGCGCGACAGCCGCGATCAGAATGACGTGATGAGTCACGCGTGCCGAGAATAATGCCGAAGACAGAGCGCAGAGGGGAGAAACGAATATGACGGCCAACAGTGCGATCGCTGCCCAGCCTGCTCGCGCGTTCGCCGACCAGCCACGCCCGACGACGAACGCGAGCGCAGCAAGCGACGCGAGTAGCAGCGGGTCCATATTCCAGCGTATCCAGAAGCTGTCGGGGACACTCGCAGGGCCACAGTAAGCGACCGGAAAATATGGCATGGCGCAATATCTTCGGCAAGTCCGGGTTCAGTACCGTGCGCTGACCGCAAAGGAAGAGGAACCTGGCGCGTTTGTCGGGACGGCAACGATCTTGTCGACTGCAGAAGCACTGTAGCTCAAATAACTCGCTCGGGGCTCCAAATATGCTTACGCTGCCCTTGAGGATTGCGAATAGATTACGATTCCCATCGGCAAACGTTCGTATCCGCCAGACAAAGTCCCGCTACGGGCGTAAGCCCGATACCACGGATGCGTGCCAGATGTTTGCAGCGCTCACGTTCCGCTCGCGTGGCCCCAATTTCGTGAAACGCCGTGCAGGGAAGGCGTCCGCGCCGTCTTCGCTGACCCATGAGTGCTTCATGAGATGGCTCTTCTTCGCGGTTCCGTCGGCAACATTACAATGGATTTTGTGAAGGGAAAGACCGGTTCCCTTATGGATGCCAAATCAAAATACGGCTTTTAAAAAAATCGGCTAGTCTCTACGCCTATACGACCGGAATACAGGGGCGACGGCAGGTTCGAGAATAAAGCACCAATAGCGCGGCGCGAATCTGGTTTGCATATCGCCGCCCAGCGTCGTGCTTTCCTGCGACCGTAACACCCGTGCGAATCCACCACTTCGTAAGGTGTTTGCGCGGGAGTCACCCGCGCGCCCAGCGGGGCTGCTACAGGGCGCGCTATCAAATCAGGGTGGATTCTGGCAGCCTGTTCAGGAATCCAGAGGAAAACGCCAGTGTTTGCGAACCATGCAACGGGTCGAGCGGTATCCCTGCCTTTCGCCGTGACGCTGTGTGTATTGGCAGCAGGTGCACTGTTGGCGGGCTGTCGCAAGGGCGAAGAGGCGCCGGTGGCAGAAGTGCGTCCGGTACGTGTCATCAGGATAGAGAAGCAGGAGGCGGGGAGCACCATCGCCTTGACCGGCCGGCTGCAGGCACAGGCCGAGATCAATCAGTCGTTCCGTATCGACGGACGAATGATCTCGCGCAACGTCGATGTCGGAGACCGCGTCAGATCTGGCCAGGTGCTGGCGCGGCTTGACCGGATGAACGAACAAAGCAGCCTGGAGTCCGCTCGCGCACAACTGGCCGCAGCTCAGGCGCAAGCCCTGGAAGCGCGCACCATGTTCACCCGCATGCGCGATCTGCTTGCGGAACATGCGGTGTCGCGTGCTTCCTTTGAGCAGTCCGAAGCGATGGCCAAGATCACACAGTCGCAAGTCGATTCGGCGCAGTCGCTGGTGAGCATCGCACAGAACCGCCTGAGCTATACCGATCTGGTTTCAGATGTCGCGGGCGTGGTGACGGCGCGCGGTGCGGAGCCGGGCGAGGTGGTTCCGGCTGGCCGCATGATCGTGCAGATCGCCCGCGAAGGCGCGGTGGATGCGGTATTCGACGTCCCCGCCGCAATCAAGGACGCCGCCCCGGAAAATCCTGACATTGTCGTTGCGCTTGCCAGCAATCCGGAGGTGACCGCCGTTGGTAAGGTGCGCGAAGTATCGCCCCGCGCCGATCCGGTGACCGGGACTTTTGCGGTCAGGGTGCGATTGCTCGATCCACCGGCGACCATGCGCCTGGGCAGCACGGTCATTGGCCACATGAAGGTCCAGCGGCCGCCCGCCATCGAAATTCCCTCGAGTGCCTTAATCCAGCCCGGTGGCAAACCGGCGGTCTGGGTGGTCGATACGAAGACGGGCACGGTTTCGGCGCGTGAGGTGCAGCTTCAGGCGTATGGCGAGGACCGCGTTCAGGTATCGCAAGGCCTGGCCACAGGCGACGTGGTCGTGACTGCCGGCGTGCAGGCATTACGGCCGGGACAAAAAATTCACTGGACCGAGGCAGCCAGGTGATTGGCCCGAATCTATCCGAGTGGGCGCTTTCGAAGCGCCCCCTGGTCGTGTTCCTCATGATCGCTGCGCTCGCCGCGGGAACCCTGTCATTTTTTCGGTTGGGGCGCGCTGAAGATCCGCTCTTCACATTCCGCACCATGGTGGTGTCCGCCGTGTGGCCGGGTGCTACGGTCGACGACACGCTCTCACAGGTGACCGAGCGGCTCGAACGCACGCTGCAGGAGACCCGTCACCTGGATCGCATACGCAGCTATACGACCGCGGGTCAGACGACGATCTTTGTCGATCTCCTGCAATCCACGCCGCCTTCCGAAGTCCAGGACATCTGGTATCAGGTTCGCAAGAACGTGGGCGATATGCGCCAGACGCTGCCGGCCGGAACGCTCGGGCCGTTCTTCAACGATGACTTCGGCGACACCTTCGGCATCATTTACGGATTTACCGCCGACGGCTACAACATGCGGGAGCTGCGCGATCGCGTTGAGGCGATCCGCTCGCGTTTGCTGCTGGTGCCGGACGTTTCGAAGATCGAGGTGCTGGGCGCGCAGGACGAGCAGATCTACATTGAATTCTCGACCACGCGCCTCGCGGGTTTGCGTCTGGATTACCCGTCCATCGTCGCGGCGTTGCGATCGCAGAATGTCATCAGACCGACGGGCGTCCTGCAAACCGGGCAGGAGCGGGTGTTCTTCAGGGTCACGGGCGCCTTCGATTCCGAACGCGACATCGAAAATGTCAACCTGGTGCTGGGAGGACGCATCGTTCGCCTGGGCGACATCGCCACCGTGAGACGCGGCTTCGCCGACCCTCCACAGCCGATGTTCCGCGTCAACGGGAAGCCGGCCATCGGCCTCGCCATCGCCATGCGCGATTCGGGCGACATCCTCGCACTCGGCCATAACCTGAAGGCCGAGATGGCCGACGCGACCGCGAACCTGCCTGCCGGCATCGAGCCGTTCCTGGTCGCCAATCAGTCAGATACCGTCGATGTCGCCATCAGCGACTTCATGGCGTCCCTCTGGCAGGCCATCATCATCATCCTCGTGTGCAGCTTCGTGAGTCTGGGCATCAGGCCGGGGACGGTGGTGGCGTTGTCGATTCCGCTCACGCTGGCGATCGTCTTCGCGATCATGGACGTCGTGCATATCGACCTGCACCGCGTGTCGCTGGGGGCGCTGATTATCGCGTTGACGCTGATGGTCGACGACGCCATGACCACGGTCGACGCCATGATCAACCGGCTCGCCGCCGGGGACAGCAAGCATCAGGCAGCGACGTTCGCGTACCGGACCCTGGCCGCGCCGATGCTGATCGGCACGCTCGTGTCGATTTCGAGTTTCGTGCCGATTGGTTTCGCGAAAAGCTCGGCCGGCGAGTATACGTTTTCCATTTTCGCGGTGGTCGCGATCGCGCTGCTCGTGTCGTGGTTCGGTGCCGTGATTTTCTCGCCGCTGGTGGGCGAGGCCATCCTGAAGGCGCCCAAGGAAGGTAAGGAGCCGAAGAAGCCCGGCAAGATGCTCATGGCCTATGACCGCTTCCTGCGTGGCGCGCTGCGCATGAGGTGGTTGACAATTGCCGTTACGCTGGCTGCGTTCGTGGTATCGATTTTCCTGGTTCGCTTCGTGCCGCAGCAGTTTTTCCCGGCGTCGGATCGCCCCGAGTTGACGATGGATCTGACCTTGCGCCAGAACGCGTCGATCCACGCCACCGAGGTGCAAGTCGAGCACATCGAAGCGATTTTGAAAAGCGATCCCGATGTCGATCACTTCAGCAGCTATGTAGGTCGTGGCGCGGTGCGCTTTATTCTCACGCTGAATGTCCAGTTGCCCAATCCGTTTTTCGCGCAGATCATCGTGGTGGCGAAAAATCTGGAGGCGCGCGACCGGCTGCATCTGAAACTGGAGAAGGTGCTGAGCGACCAGTTTCCCGGCATCGTGGCTCGGGTGTCGCCGCTGGAACTGGGGCCGCCGGTGGGTTGGCCGCTGCAGTATCGCGTCTCGGGACCCGATCCGGCACAGGTGCGCAGAGTCGCACTCGATCTCGCCGGTATCGTGGGTGCGGACCAGCGCACGCGTCATATCAACTTCGACTGGATGGAGCCGGCCCGGCAGATCCGCATTCACATCAACCAGGATGAAGCGCGCCAACTCGGCGTGAGCAGCGCTGCGCTGGCCGCCATCATGAACACCGTCATTACCGGCACGCCGATCACGCAGATACGCGACGACATTTATCTCGTCAATGTCGTGGCGCGAGCGCAGGAGGAGCAGCCGCTGACGGTGCAGTCACTAGGCACCTTGCAGGTACCCACGCCGAGCGGCCGGATGGTTCCGCTCAGCCAGTTCGCGACGTTCACGGAGGAACAGGAATCGCCGCTGGTATGGCGGCGAAACCGCGTACCGACGCTCACGGTTCGAGCCGACGTGATGCATGGCGAACTGCCCGACGAAGTCGTCGCGACCCTGGCGCCGAAACTCGTCGAGTTCAATGCGAAGCTGCCCAAGGGCTATCGGGTCGAGACCGGCGGCATATTCGAGGAAAGCGCGATCTCGCAGGCATCGGTGTTTGCCGTGGTCCCGGTCATGATCGTGTTGATGCTCACGAGCATGATGTTGCTGCTGGTGAGCTTCCGACGCCTCGCCATGGTGGTTTCGGTCATGCCGTTGGGCCTGATAGGCGTGGTGCTCGCGCTGCTGGTCTTCAACCGGCCGCTTGGCTTCGTCGCCATTCTGGGCATTCTGGCGTTGATCGGCATGATCGCCAAAAATGGCCTGATCCTGATCGTGCAGATCGAGACCTATCGCCACGAGGGCATGGGTGTGCTGGAGGCCGTGGTCGCCTCGGGCACGTCGCGCATACGGCCCATGATATTGACCTCGATCTCGACCGTGCTCGGCCTGATCCCGATTGCGCCGACGGTGTTCTGGGGCGCGATGGCCTTCGCGATCATGGGCGGATTGCTGGTGGCGACGCTGTTGACGCTGGTGTTTCTGCCCGCCCTGTACATGGTGGTGTTCGGCAAGGAAGACCGGCGCGGCGGGTCTTCCCTAAAGGAGGCGCCTCTTTGATGATCTCATCATCGCTGCGTGCTTTCCTGCTCGACTGGCGTTCGCACTGGCGCGTCGGGTTGGCCCGCGCGCTGTGTTTTCTGGCGATATGGTTCGTCCTGATGCCGAGCGTGAAGCCGGCCGATCTCGCATGCGGCCTGATCGCGACGATCATCGCGACGCAGATGAGCCTGCGTCTGCTTCCTCCCGCCGCTGGACGGTTGCGCCTGGGTGCTTTACTCGTTTTCGCGCCGCATTTTCTCGCGCAGTCCGTGCTGGCGGGCATCGACGTCGCGCGCCGCGCATTGGACCCGCGCCTGCCTTTGCAGCCGGGGACGGTGGTCTATCACGTCGGCTTTCCGCCGGGGACGGCGCGCAACGGTTTCGCCATCATCACGAGCCTGTTGCCGGGCTCGCTCCCGGTAGACGAGACCGCGGACGGGCTCGTCTACCACTGCCTCGACATCTCGCAGCCGGTCGCCGAGCAACTGGCGGACGAGGAGCGGCGCCTCGCCGGCGCGCTGGTCAGCGGTGAACGTCATGGCTGACGTGCTCATCGCCGTCTGCGCACTGGTGCTGCTAATGGTGGCCGTGGGGCTGCTGAGCGTGCTGCGCGGGCCCACGCGCGCCGACCGCATGATGGCCGCGCAACTGTTCGGCACGGGCGGGATTGCGGCGCTGCTGCTGGTCGGCACGGCAACCGGCGTGGATTCGGTCGTGGATGTCGCGTTGACGCTTGCCGTGCTCGCGGCGTTCGCTTCGGTCGCCTTCGTGAAGGCCGATCTCCAGTCAGAAGGCGATACCGCGAATGAGGACCGGAAATGAAAACCGCAGCCGACGTCTTCACGATCATTGCCATGCTGGCCGGCCTGTTCTTCTTCGTGGCCGGCACGGTTGGGCTGTTGCGGTTTCCGGACACGTACACGCGGCTGCATGCGCTCACCAAGGCCGATAATCTGGGCCTCGGCATGGTGGTGGTGGGGCTGTTGCCCCAGGCCGGTCATATCGTGGTCGCCCTCAAGCTGATCGTGGTCTGGCTGCTGGTGATGCTGACGTCGTCCGATGTGTCGCAGCTCATCGCACGCGCCGCGCGCCGGCAGGAGAAACGCACGTGATCTCCGCCATCTCCGTCGGCATCGGGATTCTGTTGCTGGCGCTCGCGCTCTGGACTGTCGTTGTGCGCGATACGTTCGCCGCGGTCGCCGGGTTCATTCCTTACGGCCTGCTGCTCACGCTCGCCTGGCTGGTGCTTCGCGCTGTCGACGTGGCGTTGACCGAGGCGGCCATCGGCGCGGGCTTGACCGGCGCGCTGCTGATCCGCGCGGCTTCGCGGCTGCGTCCAACCGAAGCGGCTGCCCAAACCGAAACGCCGGGCCTCGGAATGCGTGTTGCGGCCGGCGTCGCCGCCGCGGCTGTGGCCGCCGTGATCGCCTTGTGCCTGCTGCGCTTGCCGGACCCCGCGCCGACACTCGCGCCCGAGGTGGCGCGGCACATTCAGGCAACGGGCGTCGGCAATCCGATCACGGCGGTCCTGCTGTCGTTCCGCGCGATCGACACGCTGCTCGAAGCGATCGTGCTGCTGTTCGGCGTGGTCGGTGTCTGGTCGCTGGCGCCGGACCGCTGTTGGGGCGGCAGACCGGGACTGGCGCAGGCGGTCAGCCCCAACGACATTCTGGTGTACCTGGCGCGAGTATTGCCGCCGATAGGTGTCGTAATAGGCATCTACATTTTCTGGGTCGGCGCCGATCATCCGGGCGGTAAATTCCAGGGCGCCACGGTGATTGCGGCAATGTGGCTGCTCGTCATGATGTCCGGTCTGCGCGACGCGCCTCCGGTCAGCCGGCGCTGGTTGCGCGCCGTGCTGATTCTCGGACCGGCTGTCTTCATCGTGCTCGGCCTGCTCGGCGCGGTCATGGCAGGGGCGTTGCTGGCGTACCCCGATGGGTGGGCGAAGGTGTGGATCATCATCATCGAAGCCGCGCTGCTCCCTTCGCTTGCCGTGACCCTGGTACTCCTGCTTGTCGGGCCGCCGCAGCGGCCGGAGGCGAGTCCATGAACGTCTCGCAGCTGTTCGGCTTGACTGCCGCCGCTCTGGTGGGTTTGGGCGTGTATGGCCTGATCGTCAACCCGCAGCCCTTGCGCAAGGTGCTGGCTTTCAACCTCATAGGCAATGGCGTTTTTCTGGCCTGTGCCGTGATCGCGCATCGTGGCGCGGGCGCTGGCATGTCGGGTGATCCGGTGCCGCAGGCGCTGTTGATCACGGCGATCGTCGTATCGTTCGCCGCTTCCGCGCTCGCGGTCGGACTCATGCTGCGCCGGTTTGCGGAAACCGGCACGAATTCGCTTTCGGCGGACGGCGATGCCGCGCCGGGCGAGGCGCGCACCAATACGGAGGCCAGGTGACGACGCTGGCGCTCACAGGGCAATCGACGCCGGGTGGCCTGCTGCTGGCGCTCGCGGTGCTATTGCCTTTTGCCGGCATGCTGGCCGGATTGACGCCAGGTGGCCGCCACGCGCAACGTGTAGCCTGGGTGACGATCGTCATCGGCATAGGCATCGTGCTGGAGATCGCGGCCAGGCTGCTGGTCTCGGGCGACGCATTGCGCTATGCGCTCGGCGGCTGGGCGCCGCCGCTCGGCGTCATGCTCCGCGCGGACGGCCTTTCGGTCTGCATGATGCTGGTGGTTGCCGTGGTGGTTGGCGCGGTGGCCATCTACGCCAACGGCGATTTCGGCACGCCGCCCGGCGCGCGCGAGGCGCGCGCGCCGCTTGCCTTCTGGCTGCTGCTGCTAGGGGTATGGGGAGCGCTCAATCTGGTGTTCGTGAGCGGCGACATCTTTACGCTCTACGTCGCGCTCGAACTGCTGACCTTTGCCGGCGTCCCTTTGGTATCACTGGACGGTCGCGCCGAAACCTTACAAGCGGCGTTGCGTTATCTGCTCTATGCGCTGATCGGCTCGATGCTGTATCTGCTGGGTGTTTTCCTGCTTTACGGCGCGTATGGCACGCTGGACATCGCGCTGCTGGCCGGGAGGATCGCTCCCGACCAGCTAGTGTGGACGGCGGTGGCCTTGATGACCGCTGGCATGCTGGCCAAGACCGCACTGTTCCCGCTGCACCTGTGGTTGCCGCCTGCCCACGCGGGCGCGCCCGCCGCCGCGAGCGCGCTGCTGTCGGCATTGGTCATCAAAGGATCGTGGTTCGTGGTGGTGCGGTTGTGGGTCGATGTCTTCGGTGGCATGGTGAGCGGGTCCGTCGCGCAACTGCTTGCGGGCCTGGGCGCCATGGCTATCCTCTTTGGCAACGTGGTGGCGCTGCGCCAGGTCCGCCTGAAGCTCCTGATCGCGTATTCGACGGTTGCCCAGATCGGCTATCTGTTCCTGCTGTTTCCGCTCGCCGCGCAGCATGAGAGCGCCCGCGCCGTCACGGGCGGCTTGTTGCAGGCCGTCTCGCATGCGAGCGCGAAAGCGGCCATGTTCCTCGCGGCCGGTCTGATCTATAGCACGTTGGGTCACGACCGTCTGGCCGACCTGCGCGGCGCGGGGCGCGCCTTGCCCATGACGCTGACAGCTTTCGCGCTGGCGGGCGCCACGTTGATCGGCTTGCCGCCCTCGGGAGGCTTTCTGGCCAAGTGGCTGTTGATGTCGGCGGCGCTGGCGACCGGGCAATGGTGGTGGGCGCTGGTGATGCTGCTCGGCGGCCTGCTCACGAGCGTCTACGTCTTCATGGTGGTCGTGCGCGCGATGGAGCCCGCCGCACCCGGCTGGTCGCCAAAGAAGCAGGTGCCCCGTTACCAGCAGCTCGCGGTGCTCGGCCTCGCCACGTGCTCCTTCCTGCTGGGCCTGGCCGTGCTGCTGCCCGTCGACGTGGCGCAGATTGGCCGCACGGTGATACTGCCGGCGGGGATGCCATGAACTTGTCCCAGAGTCTGCTGGCCACAGCCGTTGGCTTGCCGTTGCTGATGCTGCTGCTTTGTGCGTCGGCGAATATTCGCAGGCGCTTGCCCTCATGGTTCGCGATCGCTCCGCTGCCCGCGTTGGCGGCGGCCGTCGGCGCTAGCCCGAGCGAAATGTTCATGCTCGGCAACAGCCGTTTCGCCCTGCGTTTCGCAATCGATATGCCGGGCGCGCTGTTGCTCGGCACGGCGGCGCTGTTGTGGCTCTTCGCCGGCATCTACGCCGCGCGCTTTGTTCGCGACCAGGAAGTCGAAGGCGACGGCGTCGCTGGATTCATCGTCTGCTGGTTCATGGCGATGACCGGCAGCGTAGGCGTGTTCCTGGCGGCGGATCTGATCGGCTTCTATCTGATGCTGGCGGTGTTGAGCGTCGGCGCCAGCGGGTTGGTGCTCCAGGGGGCGGCGCCCGATGCGCGATATGCGGGTGGCCTCTATCTGGGCATTGCCCTGCTGGCCGAAGCGTTCGTGCTGGGCGCGCTGATCCTGCTGGCACAGGCCGCGCCCGGCGGCAGCCTGCTGATTCGTGATGCGGCAGCGGCCTTGCCGGGGTCGCCCTGGCGCGACACCACGCTGCTCTTGCTGCTCGTTGGCCTCGGCATGAAGGCCGGGCTGGTGCCGCTGCACTTCTGGATGCCATATGCCTATCGCGCGGCGCAAGTTCCTGCGGCGGCGGTGATGAGCGGCGCGGTGGTCAAGGCCAGCGTGATCGCATTGGTTCGCTTTCTGCCATTCACGCTCAACGACGCGTGGCCGCGCTTCGGCATCCCGCTGGCGGCGCTGGGCATGTTGGGGGCGTTCTACGGCGTGGCGATTGGCATCACGCAGTCTCAGCCGAAGGTCGTGCTCGCCTACTCGAGCGTCAGCCAGATGGGATTTCTGATGGCGGTGATCGGCATGGGGCTGGCCGCAGGAGACCCCGCTACCGTCGTGGCGGCCGCCTACTATGCCGCGCACCATCTGCTGGTGAAAGGCACGCTGTTTCTGGCCGTCGGCGTGGTCGCGCTGACGGGCGCCGGATCGCTGCGCTGGGTTCTGGCGCCTACGGCAGTTATCGCGCTCGGGCTGGGCGGCTTGCCGTTGACAGGCGGCGCACTGGCCAAATACGCAGCCAAGGATCTGCTGGGCGGGGATCTCGCAGGCTCGTTGGCCGTGGCGTCTTCCGTCGCGACGACACTGCTGATGCTTCATTTCGTGCGCTGTCTGAGTGCCACCGCAGCGGCGGATCGCAATGCCAGCGCTCCAGCACCGATCACAGTCGCATGGCTGGCCATGGTGCTGGCCTCGCTGATCGGGCCGTGGGTGTTGTATCTGCATATCCCTGTTGGCACGCTGCCTGAGGCGCTCGCGCCCGCGGCGTTGTGGTCGGCGCTTTGGCCTGTCCTCGCTGGCGCGGCGCTGGCCATTGGCTGGGATCGATGGAGGAAGAACGTCCCCCCCGTACCGGTAGGGGATGTGGGCGTGATCCTGCGCGAGCTCCAGCGGGCCGCAGCGGCGGCAGGGCGGTTCGCTCAGTGTACGGATGCATTCGTGCGGGGATGGTCCGTGTCGTGTCTGACGCTGTTGCTCGCAGCGCTGCTGTTCGGTGGCCTGCTGGCCCTGGCGGCCTGATGTGTGTGTCGCAAGCGACTGCGGCGCGTGCGCATACCGTGCGCGGTCGAAGCAGAACCTGGAGTTCGTCATGAGAAGGCTGACGCGTGCTGCACTATTTGCCGCCGCTACCAGTTGCCTGGCCGGCTGCATTACCGTGGGACCCGATTACAGTCGCCCCGAAGTCGAGGTGCCGGCAACGTGGCGAATCGACTTGCCACAGGCTGAAGAGGTCGTGAACACGGCATGGTGGGAGCAGTTCGACGATCCGGTGCTGAACGACCTGATTCAATCCGCGCTGCAGGGCAATCTGGACGTGCGCATCGCGGCGGCGCGCGTCGACCAGTTCATCGGCGTGCTACGCTCCGCGCGCTCACAGGGCCTTCCGCAGATCGGCTACGGCGCCAGCGTGAGCCGCAACCGGGCCAGCCAGGTCGGCATGCCACCGCTGCCACCCACGCTCGACCCCGTATTCAATCTCTATCAGGGCATGCTGTCCGCCTCATGGCAAATCGATTTGTTCGGGCGGGTAAGGCGCCTGACCGAAGCCGCACAGGCGCAGGTCTATGCCAGCGAACAGGCTCAGCGGGGCGTCGTGCTTTCGCTCGTGACAGGCGTGGCGACCAGCTACATCACGCTGCGCGGGCTCGACCGGCAACTTGAAGTCGCGCGGGCCACTGCGAGCAATTTCGGGGAAACACTGCGCATATTCGAGCTGCGCTACCGGGACGGCCTCGTTTCGCAGACGGAGCTTTCGCAGGTGCGCTCCCAGTACAAGCTGGCGCAAACCGCGATCCCGGCCATCGAGCAGCAGATTGACATCGTGGAAAACGGCATCTCCATTCTGCTCGGGCGCAATCCTGGGCCGATTCCGCGAGGCAAGTCGGTGAGCGAGCTCGCGCTTCCTGTGATTCCGGCGGATCTGCCTTCAACACTGCTCGAGCGGCGTCCCGATATTTTGCAGGCCGAACAGAATCTGGTCGCGGCGAACGCGAATGTAGGCGCCGCCCGCGCACTTTACTATCCGACGATCTCGCTGACGGGGGCGCTTGGCTCGGTCAGCACCGCGTTCGGCGACTTCCTTTCCGGCCCGGCACAGGTCTGGTCGCTCGCGGCGGGGCTGACCGGACCGATCTTCACGTCGGGCGCCATCGGTGGTCAGGTGCAGTCGGCCGAGGCACAAAAGAGCCAGGCCGAACTGGTTTACAGGCAGACGGTGCTGGGTGCGTTCGGCGATGCCGACAATGCGCTCGTCAGCTCGCAGAAGACCATCGAGCAGGCCGAGCTTCAACAGCAGCGCGTAGATGCATTGCGTGAATATGCGAGATTTTCGCGGCTCAAGTTCGAAGACGGTCTCATCGGCTATCTCGAAGTGCTGGTTTCCGAAAACGACCTGTTCTCAGCGGAGCTTGCCCTCGCGAGCTTGCAGGCCGCGCGCTACAACCAGGTGATCGGTGTGTATCAGGCAATGGGCGGCGGCTGGGTAGATATCGCTGATTCGCGTACGCCCGTGTCCCTGAGCGCCGAGCGAAAGGGCGTTGCCCCGCAGGGAAGGTGATATCACGCTGGCCTTAAGGACATCGTCGTGCGTTCATGGAAGGACTCCATAGTACTTTCGGTCACACTGTTGATACTGCTTGGCGGATGTGCGACGCGGCCCGTGAACCCACCGATCATTCGATACGACCCGCAACAGCTGAGCCCGTTTGACCGGCTGGACGGAAACAGGGGCGGCCGGCAGGATATGGTCATTCTGGCCTTCTCTGGCGGCGGCATGCGCGCGGCCGCATTTTCATACGGAACACTGGAGACACTGCCGCGCATCGAAGTGACGACCACGTCGGGCAAGAAAGTCCGCTTGCTCGACGAGGTGGACCTGATCACCGGTGTTTCCGGAGGCAGCTTTACTGCGCTCGCGTACGGGCTTTACGGCGAGCATCTGTTCGACTTCTATGAGGATCGCTTTCTCAAGCGCAATGTGCAGGGGCAACTCATTGCCCGGATCCTCAATCCTGCGAACTGGCCCGCACTGGCTTCCGCGCGCTGGAGCCGCTCCGAGATTGCGGCGAAGCTGTATGACGAAGTCCTGTTCAACAATGCGACATTCGCCGAACTCGAGGACAAGGGCGGTCCGATGATCGCAGTCAGCGCAACAGAACTGACGACGGGATCGCGTATCGTGTTTCTCCAGCAAAACTTCGATGTCATGTGCGCGGATCTCGGGCCAGTCAAGCTTTCGCGTGCGGCGGCGGCATCCTCTGCGGTGCCGGTCGCTCTGGCTCCGATTACGATCAACAACTACGGCGGCACGTGTGGTTACGAGGAACCCGAGTGGAGCCATGCGCTTGCCCAATCCGACAGGGCGCAGAGATCCGCGAGTCGCATCCTCAATCGACTGGCGGACTTGCGCGAAATTGTCGACGCGCAGCAGAACCCGTATTTCCACCTTGTAGATGGCGGGGTATCCGACAATCTCGGGCTTAAGGGGCGTGCTCGACTTCATCGGCACATTTGAGGCGCTCCACGAAGCCGGTCAGCCCGCGCCGCTCGACAACGTTCGCAGATTGATTATCTTCGTGGTGAACGCGGCCTCGTCGCCGTCGACTAGCTGGAATCTCTCGGAGCGTCCACCGGGCACGATCAGGACACTCGTGCGGGCGGTCGGCGTGCCGATCGACCGGTTCTCCAGCGAATCAGTCGAGTTATTGCAGGACATCAAGGCACGATGGGCCTTATTGCGCAAGATCCGCAATTCCGAGGCATTCAAGGATAGCAAGGACCCAGCACTGGCCGAGGCTGTGGACGCGCCCGATACCGATATCTATGTGGTCGACGTGTCGTTTGACGCGCTGGCCGACAACGTCGAGCGGAACTACCTCAATCAATTGCCGACATCGCTTGCGTTACCGGATGCAGCGATCGATCGCCTGCGCAGTGCCGCAAGCGCGATCATCCTGGACTCGCCGGAATTCCAGGCCGCAGTCAAGAGCGGAGGTGCCCGTATTGTTGAGCAGCCCGACGCCGTAAAGGCCAAATCGGACTTCGTACACGCCCATTGTCGCTCGACCCCGCAGGACGGCGATTGCCCCTGAGATGTGAAGGTTATCTTTGCAGTTTACCTTCGCATCTTCTAGAATGCGGGGATGACCGATCGCGCCAAAACTCATCCTCCCGACCTTGCCGCGGCGCTTGCCGGCGACCTGCGCGCGCTGGTCGGGCAACTGCGCCGCCGCTTTCGCGAGCAGGCGATCCTCGGCGACTTCACGCCTTCCCAGATGGCCGTGCTGCAGCGGCTCGAACGCGAGGGGCCGTCCACGGTCTCGAGCCTCGCGCGCGCGGAAGGGATGCGCCCGCAGTCCATGGGCACGCTCATCGCGCCGCTCGAGGCGGCGGGCCATATCAGCGGCGCACCGGACCCCAATGACGGGCGCCAAACGCTCTGGTCGCTCACTCGCGCCTTTCGCGAGTGGCTCAAGCAAGGACGGGCGGCGCGTCAGGACTGGCTCTCGCGCAAGATAGAGATGCGCCTTTCCGGCGCGGAGCAACAGCAGCTAGCCGCCGCAGTCGAACTGCTCAAGCGGCTCGTGGCCGACTAAGGCGAGGCGGTCACATGGGCGCTCCAGCATCCGGATTCTTTCGTTCGCTCAGGACTTACAACTATCGCGTGTGGTCGGCGGGCGCACTCGTCTCGAACGTCGGCACGTGGATGCAGCGCACAGCGCAAGACTGGCTCGTCCTCACCGGGCTCACGCATCACAGCGCGGCGGCGGTCGGTATCGTGATGGGCTTGCAGTTCGGCCCGCAAATGCTGTTCATGCCGTGGTCGGGTTTCGCCGCCGACCACTTCGACCAGCGCAAGCTGCTCATGGTCACGCAGGCGCTGCTCGGCGCGCTTGCCATTGCACTGGGCGTGCTCACGGCAACGGGGCTCGTGCAGCTTTGGCACGTATACGTGTTCGCGTTCCTGTTCGGCTGCACGACGGCATTCGATGCGCCGGTGCGGCAAACCTTCGTCTCGGAACTGGTGGGCGACGCCGATCTCTCCAACGCCGTCGCGCTCAATTCCACCTCGTTCAACGCCGCGCGCATGATTGGGCCGGCCGTTGCGGGACTCGTCATTGCATCGGTGGGCGTGGGCTGGGCCTTCCTGCTCAACGGCCTTTCGTTCGTCGCCGTCCTGATCTCGCTCACGCGCTTGCGCGTGGACGAGCTGCGTTCGGCGAGGCGTGTGCAACCTGCGAAGGGCGGTATTGCCGCGGGGTTCCACTACGTGTGGGCACGCCCGGACCTGCGGGCCATTCTCGTCATGCTGTTTTTGATCGGCACCTTCGGGCTGAACTTTCCGATCTTTATCTCGACGATGGCCGTGAACGTCTTTCACGCCGACGCGGGTCGCTACGGACTCCTTTCCTCCATGATGGCGGTGGGCACCATGAGCGGCGCCTTCTTCGGGGCGGGGCGCAGCCATCCGCGTTTCGTCTCGCTGCTGTTCGCGGCGGCGGCGTTCGGGGTGGGATGCGTGCTGGCGTCCGTTGCGCCGGGCTACTGGTGGTTCGGCGGCGCGCTCGTAATGATCGGCATCGCGGCGCTCACGTTCACCACCGAAACCAACAGTCTCATGCAGCTTTCCACCGAGCCTGGCATGCGTGGCCGCGTGCTGGCGATCCGTCTGGCAGTAGCGCTGGGCGGCACGCCCATCGGCGCGCCGATCGTGGGGTGGATAGCCGACCATTGGGGGCCGCGCTGGGCGTTGCTGGTGGGCGCGGCTTCCGGCTTCGCGGCGGCTATCGTCGCGGCCCGCACGCTAGCGCGGCGGGCCCACGAGAAGTCATAGCGCGCCGCACGATCACGCACAATCAGGCAGCCTTCAACTCCACGCGCTTGATGTCCTTCACGATCACGAGATAGCTGATCACCGTAACGAGCGCGTTGATGCCGACAAAAGCGAGCGCGCCGTTGAACGAGCCAGTCTCCGCCACGAGATAGCCGATCACGATCGGCGTGACGATGCCGGCCACATTGCCGAACATGTTGAAGATCGAGCCCGACAGTCCGATGGCTTCGCGCGGCGCGGTATCGGCGATCACGGCCCAGCCGAGTGCGCCCAGGCCCTTGCCGAAGAACGCGAGCGACATGAGCGCGACCACGATCCAGTCGCTGTTCACGTAGTTGCAGCCGACGATGCACGACGACAGCACCATGCCGCCGACGATCGGCACCTTGCGCGCCATGGTCAGGGAGCGGCCGGAGCGGATCAGGGCGTCCGAAGCGACGCCGCCCAGCACCCCGCCCAGGAAGCCGCAGATAGCCGGCAGCGAAGCGATCAGCCCCGCCTTCAGGATGGTCATGTGGCGCGCCTGCACGAGGTAGATCGGGAACCACGTGAGGAAGAAGTACGTGAGCACGTTGATGCAATACTGCGCGAGATAGATGCCCAGCAGCATGCGGTTGCCGAGCAGCTGGCGGATGACCGCCCAGTTCGCGCCCTTGCGTTCTTTACGCTCTGCACGCGCTGCGCGTTGATGCCCGTTCACGATGCCGCCGCCCGCCTCGATGTATTCGAGTTCCTGCTGGTTCACGCCCGGATGATCGGCCGGATTCTTCATGAACCTGATCCACGCGAAGGCGAGCACGAGACCGCCCAAGCCCATCACGATATAGACGTGATGCCAGCCATACGCATGCGTGAGCCACGCCATGAGCGGCGTGAACACCACGGCCGCGAAATACTGAGCTGAATTGAAAATAGCCGAGGCCGTGCCGCGCTCGCTGGCCGGGAACCAGCTCGCCACCACTTTCGCGTTGGCGGGGAAGGCGGGCGCTTCGGCCGCGCCCATTGCGAAGCGCAGTGCGAAGAGGCCCGCAATCGCGGCGCCCGCGCTGCCGAGCAGACCAATCGAGCTTTGCAGCAGCGTGAAGAGCGACCACAGGAAGATGCTGCCCGCGTACACGCGGCGCGCGCCGAAACGGTCGAGCACCCAGCCCGCGGGCACCTGCGCGAGCACATAGGCCCAGCTGAACGCCGAGAAGATGTAGCCCATGTGGATGGCGTCGAGACCGAACTCGGTGCGCATGGCCGAACCCGTGACCGAGAGCGTGGCGCGGTCCGCGTAGTTGAGCGTGGTGATGATGAAGATCAGCGAGAGGATCAGGTAGCGCACCCTGGTGCGCCTGGCGACATCGGACTGCGTGGCGGTGCGGCTCAACGACATGTGGATCGACCTCTCTCGTGCGCGAGATTCAGACCGCCTGGGTCACGATGCGGCCTGAATCTGTTGTCTCCAGACGGCGCGCCTCGTGCGCGCCGCATCTACTTACGCAAGAACGCGCCTGACTCGCGTCAAGCGCGTTCCGTTTGCGGACTTGATCCGCTGCTTGTTCAGCCAGTTGTCATCAAGTTGTTTGACATCGTGGCTGGTTGTCAGAGCCAATCGTACAACGCTACGGAAGCCAAAGCAACCGGACCGTGCGGCTCCTGAGTCGAGATCAGGGTTAACTCGAATTTCAGAATAGCCGCGCGACTGTGGGATGATGCGGACAAGTTGTTGGACAACATGGCGGGCGTACCCTCAAGACTCCGGCGTTTCAGCCGTAAAGAAGAACACCATGGAAACCGGGGATTGAAGCAACATGCGCAACACGACGGTACGAGCCAGCCTCCTTGCAGTGCTGGTGATCTTTGGCGTGATGATCCTGATTGGCGGCTTCGCGGGCGTGCTTTCGCTCAGGGAGTCGAACGCCAGCGCCCAACGCCTGCACGAAATCGCGCGCCAGACCATTCTGGTCAACGACGCCTACAAGGACACCACGCGCACGCGCTCGGCGCTCGTGCGCGGCTATAGCGCGCTCAAGGAGCGTAACGACACGGCCACGCGCGACTCCGCGCTGAAGAGCGCGGCGCATAGCTTCGAGCTTTCGACGAGCGAGACGCAGGCCTTCGCCAACGCCCCGGCGTTCGACGGCATGGACGCTGACCTCAAGCGTCAGTTGCTCGAGTCGGCTGCGCAACTCTCGAACACGCTCACGCGCGCGACCGACGCGCTGCGTAACGGTGACACAGCGGCTTACGTGGCGCTCAACGACACCGACATCACCGCCGCGGGCGCAGCCTATTCCGTGAACGTGGAGAAGTTCCAGAAGCTCGCCAGTGCACTCGCCGAGGCAACGCTCGAAGACGGCAACGCGCGCTACGCATGGATCGTCACGCTCGTGGTCGTGGGCGTGGCCATTGCGCTGGCGCTTGTCGTCGTCACGCATTTCGCCTTGCAGCGCATCGTGTCGCGCCCGCTGGCCGAAGCCGCGGCGGTGCTCGACCGCATCGCTTCGAACGATCTCACCGTGCGCGTGCCCGAAGCGGGCCGTAACGAAATCGGCCTGCTGTTCGCGGCAATGCGCCGGATGCAGGCGGGGCTCTCGCGCACCGTGGCCGGCGTGCGCGACAGTTGCGATGCGATTCACACGGCCGCGCGCGAGATCGCTGCGGGCAATCTCGATCTGTCGAGCCGCACCGAAGAGCAGTCCGCGTCGCTCGAAGAAACCGCCGCGAGCATGGAAGAGCTCACCTCGACCGTGAAGCAGAACTCCGCGAACGCATCCGAGGCCAGCACGCTCGCCACGGGTGCGGCCGATCTCGCGCAGCGCGGCGGCGACGTGGTGGGACGCGCCGTGCAGACCATGCAGGACATCAGCGCCAGTTCGCAGAAGATTGCCGAGATCACGAGCATGATCGACAGCATCGCGTTCCAGACCAATATTCTTGCGCTCAACGCCGCCGTGGAATCGGCGCGCGCGGGCGAGCAGGGACGTGGCTTCGCCGTGGTCGCGGGTGAGGTGCGCACGCTCGCGCAACGCAGCGCGGGCGCCGCGCGCGAGATCAAGGAACTGATTGGCGCCTCGATGGAAGACGTGCGCAACGGCAACGCGCTCGTCGCGCAGGCAGGCGAGGCGATGAACGAGATCGTCAACTCGGTGCGCAACGTCGCCACCATCATGGCCGAGATCACCACGGCCACCGCCGAGCAGAGCACGGGCATTCAGCAGGTGGGCATGGCCGTGAGCCAGATGGATCAGGTCACGCAGCAGAACGCCGCGCTCGTGGAGCAGGCGGCCGCCGCCGCGAGCGCGCTGGAGCACCAGGCGCAATCGATGAAGGAAGCGGTTTCGGTGTTTCGCGTTGGCGCGCTTGCGTGAAGACTGAAACGCGCGAGACCATTCAATATAACTAACAAACCTGAAAGGACGACATGAAGAAGAAGGCAATGGTGCGTAGCGTGGTGGGCGCCGTTTTGGGGCTCGCGGCATCGGTGGCCGTGCATGCGGCCAGCTACGTGTATGTGTCGAATGCCGACAGCCAGGACATATCGGTGTTTCGCCTCGATGCGCAAAACGGCGCGCTGGCCGCGGTCGAGACCGTGCCGGTGGGCGGCACGGTGATGCCGATGGCGTTCTCGCCCGACCATCACCACCTGTATGCGGCGCTGCGCTCGAAGCCGTATCGCGTGGTGAGCTTCGCCGTGAATCCGCTCGATGGCCGTCTCGTCGAACTCGGCCGCGCGCCGCTCGCGGAGAGCATGGCCTATGTTTCCACCGACGGCACGGGGCGCTATCTGCTTTCCGCTTCGTACGGCGGCAATCTGCTGGCGGTGAACCGCATCGGCGAGAACGGCGTGGCGGGCGACACGCTGCAAACCGTGAAGACGGGCCCGATGGCGCACATCATTCGCACCTCGCCGGACAACCGCTACGCGTTCGCCTCGGTGCTCGGCGCCGACGCATGGCTGCGCCTGAAGTTCGACGCCTCGACAGGCGCGCTCACCGAAGACGCGAAGCCCGCCTGGTCGCTGCCCAAGGATTCCGGCCCGCGCCACTTCCAGTTTTCGCCGGACCAGCGCTTCGTCTATCTGATCGACGAACTCGACGGCAAGCTGCACGTGCTCGCCTTCAACGCGGCGAACGACACGGTCAAGCCGATCCAGACGATCTCGATCCTGCCCGCCGGCTTCTCCGGCGACAAGCCGTGGGGCGCCGACGTGCACCTCACACCCGATGGCCGCCACCTGTATATCTCGGAGCGCACGTCGAGCACGCTGGGCGCGTACCGCGTGAACCAGGAAACGGGCAAGCTCACGCGCATCGGCACGTATGCCACCGAGAAGCAGCCGCGCGGCTTCAATATCGATCCTTCGGGCCAGTATCTGTTTGCCGTCGGCCAGCTCTCGCCCACGCTGAGCGCTTACCGCATCGATGCGAAGAGCGGTGCGCTGCATGAGCTTGGCAAGTACCCGGTGGGCAAGGGTGCGAACTGGATTGAAGTGGTGGATTTCGACGGTTCGAATGACTAAGCAATAGGGGGCGACTTCGGTCGCCTTACTCCTGCGGGTTCTCAGCCGCGAAGCGCATTGCCTTCGCGTTGCGCGGTTCGGCTCGCGCTGCTTCGAGACCTTCGATCGAGCGCAGCCGCGCGGGCGCCGAGAACACGATGATCGCGAGCTGAACGGCGAAACCGCACGCGGCGCCCACGAGGCAACTGGTCATGCCAAGGCGCGTGCTCAGGAACGCGCCGAGCAGGGCGCCGAGTGGGCGCGCGCCGAACGTCGCCATCATGATGACCGACGAGACGCGCGCGATCAGTTCGCGAGGCGTGACGATGAACTGCACGCCGTCGAAGAGTTCGCGTGCGAGCGCGCGACGCGAACGCGGACGCGGCGCCTCGGCGGGCAGGCGCGCGAGAAACCATGCGCTGGCGAGCGACAGGGCGAACGCCGCGAGAAACGCGAACACGCCCGACGCCCAGCCCGCAAAAATACCGCCCACGGAAGGCCCCGCCGTATAGGCGATGCTGCGCGCGATTTCGAGCCGACGGTTGGCGGCGAGCAGGTCGCCCGTTTCGACCATCGCCGCGACGAGCGAGGGCGCGCTCACGCTGAAAACCACGGTGCCGGTCGCGATGGCGACGCCCAGGGAGCCGAGCGTGTAGAGCGAAAGCACGCGCGCATGGAACAACGCGAACAGCACGAAGAGGGCGGCGGCACGCAGCAGTTCGGTTGCGATCATGAGCGGCTTGCGCCGGCCGCGATCGGCAACGAGGCCGGCGGGCAGCGAGAGCAGCAGGAAGGGCAGCGTGTTGATGGCCTGGAGCGAGGCGCTTTGCTGCGCAGTCGCGCCTAATGCCACCACGGCGACGATTGGGATGACCGCAATGGCCATCTGCTCGCTGAATTGCGCGGCGAGACTCGCGTGCGAAAGATTGACGACGACACGCTGTGGCGTGGCGTTTCCTGATGTGATGCCCATTGTCGATGTCCCGAAGAGCGATCCGGTGTGGGCCGGATGCGATGGTTTGAGCTTCGGGATCGAGTCTACGTAGCGTGATTGGGCGGAGATATCCGGATCTTGTGGTGATATTCGATGCGCCGAGCGAGCGCAGGTCACTCCGCCTCGATACGATCCGCGTCGCGCGTATCTCTGCGCACCGGCGCATGCGTTGCCGATTCGCCGCGCGACGCATCGACATCGCGAACCGCACGACTACCCGCAAAGCACACCGCGAGCGTGGCGAGCGCCAGCACACAAAGCGCGAACTGCAAGCCAACGAGCCCCGCGCCAAAGCCAATGATCGGCGGCCCCACGAGAAAGCCCGCATAACCCGCGGTAGCCGCCATCGAAACGCCGGTAACGGGCGGATCGGTCGTGCGCCCGGCCGCGCTGAAGATCACCGGCACCACATTGGCAAGCCCAATGCCGACGCAGATGAATCCCGCCACCGCCGTAGCGAGCGCTGGCGCGGCGAGCACAGCCGCAAGGCCCGCAGCCGAAAGCAGGCCGCCCAGCGCGACCACGCGCACCGCGCCCAGCCGCCGCACGAACGCGTCGCCCACCACGCGGCATGCCGCCATGGCAAACGCGAACGCCGTATAGCCGATGCCCGCGCTATCCGCATGAGCGGGCAATGCGGTTCGCAGGTACACGGCGCTCCAGTCGGCGATGGCGCCCTCGGTCATCATGCAAAGGAACGCGAGCGCGGCGAGCTTCACGACGCCCGCCTGCGGCAACGCGAAGCCGCCGCCCGACGCAGCCACCGGGCGCGTGCCTACGTCGCGCAGCGAGAACAGCGCCGCACCGACGATCAGCACGGCGATGGGAATAGCGGGCAGCGCGAGACCGCTTGGCACACCGAATCCTGCTTTCTGCAGCACCGTGCCAACGGCTGCGCCCGCAAGGCCCCCCGCGCTCCAGGCCGCGTGGAACGACGACATGATCGGCGCGTTCCACACTTTTTCGATCGCGCTGGCATGGCCGTTCATGGAAACGTCGAGCGCGCCATTGAGCGCGCCGAGCAGCAGCAACGCGGCACACAGCAGCGCCGCGTTGGGCGCGAGCGCGGGCATTGGAAACGCGGCGACGAACAGCACGCCGAGCAGGGCGGTCGCGCGGCCGCTGCCGAACTTCGGCGCGAGACGCCCCGCAAGCGGCATGGCGACGATGGCGCCCAGCGCGAAGGCAAAGAGCGCGACGCCGAGCAGGGAGTCGCCAAGGAGCAGTTTGTCTTTCACGCGCGGTACCTCGACAGCCCACGCGCCAATGCCGAAGCCGTTCGCCAGAAAGACCGCCGTGGTGGCGTAGCGTTCGCGCAGGGGCCTCATCGCGCCACCGTCACGTCGCCGCATACGGCTTTCAGTTGCTTCAGATGGAGTTTCGGTACGTCGGCATCGACGATCAGATAGTCGAGCGAAGCGCACGGTGCGATGACGTAGGGCGCGGCTGTCATGAGTTTTTCGGTGGTGACCGCGGCCGCGATCTGGCCGCTTGCTGCGACCATCGCGCGTTTCATTTCGGCATCCTCGGCATCGAAGGCTGCGATCCCTTCGGAAGGATCGAGCGCGCATGCGCCTAGAAAGCAGAGGTCGGCCTTGAGCTGCTGAATTTGCACGAGCGCCGTCGCGCCGAGCGCGCCCGCGGCCTGCGCGCTCACGCGGCCGCCGATCAGAATGACTTCGATGCCCGGGCGCTCGAGCAGGCGCACGCAGGCCTGCGGCGAAGTGGTGACGACCGTGAGGCCGGCGTGTTCGGGCAGTGCCGCCGCGATCTCGACGTTCGTGGAACCCGCGTCGAGCAGGATCACCTGATTGGGCTTGACGAGCGCAGCGGCGGCGCGCGCAAGGCGCGCCTTGGCCGGCAGTTGCTCGCGCATGCGCACGGACGCGGGCTTGTTGGCGGGCGAGGTGAGCAGCGCTCCGCCATACACGCGCTTGCAGTGGCCCGCCTCGGCCAGGTCGCGCAAATGCCGGCGGATCGTGTGCTCCGAGGTGTCGAGCTGCGCGGCGAGTTCGGCGGCCAGCACGCGGCCCTCGGCGCGCAGTTTTTCGAGGATCAGGCGCTCGCGCTCGTCGGGGAGCAGGCCTTCACTGGCCTCCTGGCGTGTTCGTTGCATGGGTTTCGGCTCCCGCTTGCTCGCTGGCTTGCTCGTTGAACCGAGCAAAAACGAGCATAAAGTATCGTAAACGGGCGGTGCATGCAACCGATAGCGCAATGTTCGGGGCGCGGTCGCTTCAGGGAAGGGAATAGCGCGAATACGTCTCGATCGGCACGAGCGCCTGCGCAGGCGGCGTGCCGCCTGCCGCCGCGTTGCGCATCTGTTCGACGGCCGTGCGCAGCAGCAGACGCAAATCTTGCGAGAGCAGATAGTCGATCACGTCCGCGCGCAACAGCGGCTCCGTCACGGCGTTCACCTCATGCGTCACATAGAGCGTGCGGCCCGCAAGGCCGCGCTCGCGCAGCGCCGCCGCGAGCCCTTCGTTGCCGCCCGCCACGTTGTAGATGCCGTCGAGCGCGCCATGCATTTCCATGCAGCGCCGCGTGGCCTCGTAGGTCGCCGGACCCGAGTCGGCGCCCTTGATCACTTCGACGACGTTCACGTGGGGAAAGCGCTGGCGCAACAGTGAACGAAAGCCGATCTCGCGGTCTTCGTGACAGGTGTACGAGAACGTTGCGACCACAACGGCCACGGACGGCGAGGGCCGTCCCTCCAGGTGCCGGCCAACGAGGAACGCGGCCGACTGGCCCGCGGCGCGGTTGTTCACGCCCACGTAGGTGTGGCGCGCATCGGCGTCGACGTCGGTGATGAGCGTCACCACGCCAAGGCCCCGCGCCATGCATTCGCGCAGCGCCGCTGTAATGGGCGGTGTGTTCGTGCAGATGATGCCGATGGCGTCGGCAGCCCCGTGCGCAGCCTCGCGCACGCGCAGCGCGACGTCCTCGTCGCTGGCGCCCACGCAATTGACCCCCTCGAGCGTCACGCCCGCCACGGCGAACTCGGCTTCGAGGCTTGCTGCCGTGCGCGTGAGTTCCGCGGTGAAGGCGTCGCCCGCCTGGAGGAGCAGGCGCACGCGCAGCGCATTGGACGAGGTACGCAATGCCGTGGGCAGCGCGTGGTCGTCGCTTGCGCCCAGTTGTCTGAGCGCCGCTTCCACGGCGCTGCGCGTGCGCGGGTGCACGCCGGGCCGGTCGTTGAGCGCACGGTCGATGGTCGCGCGGCTTAGCTGCGTGAGTTCCATTAACTGCTTCAGCGTGGGGCGGCTCTTCATCGAGGCTCCGCAGCAAGTGAGTACGATCGCATTTTGCCTCAAAATGAGTCTTTCGACGCGCATATTTGAATTTTATCTCCACGTGGAGAACGTTTTCAGGCGCTGACGTTTTAGGGGAATACCCTTTAATGCTCAAAATGAGTCATTTGAGCCTTTGACGATGGCTCATTTAGAGCCTGTAATTCGACTCAAGGATGAGCGAACTCAAAGCGGCTCATCAGCGTTCAACGTCATGCACGGGAGTTCGATTCATGTCCGCACAGCAAGGCTCGCCACAGGTCATCACGATGGACGATTGGTACCGTTGTCCGCTCGACCGCAAGGTGCTCAAGGAGGTTACGCGGCGCAACGACCGGGTTGCCCTGAGGTATTTCGGCGGCTTCATGGCGCTTGTGCTCGCCACCGGCGCGCTCGCCTGGCTTTCGTTGGGCACGCTCTGGTGCATGCCGGCCTTTCTGCTGTACGGCACGATCTACGCGTTCGCCGAGGCGATGGAGCACGAGCTGCGTCACCGCACGCCGTTCAGGAGCGAGTGGCTCAACGAGTCCGTGCACTGGGTCATCTGCTTCATGACCTGGCGCGAGCAGATCTATAGCCGCTGGTCGCATGCGCAGCATCACACCTATACGCACCTCACGGCCACGGTGCCCGCCGACGCTGAAATCGCCGTCAAGCGGCCGCCCAATTACCTCAAGCTCGCCACCGACTTCCTGCGCGTTTCACATGGCATTCATCATCTCGGCAACATCGTGCTGCATAGCCTCGGCATGGTGACGAGGAGCGCGAAGGCCGTCGTGCCGGTGGTCGAATACCGGGCGATGCGCCGCAATTCGCGGGTCATTCTCGCGCTCTACGTGGGTATTGGTGTGTGGGCCTTCGTCGCGCATAGCTGGCTGCCGGTAGTGTTCCTGCTGCTGCCCCGCGCATACGGCGCCTGGCTGCATGAACTGCTGGCCATTACGCAGCACACCGGCCTGCGCGAGAACGAACTCGATCACCGCTTCTCGACCCGCACGCTGCGCCTGAACCCCGTGCTGCAGTTCCTCTACTGGAACATGAACTATCACGTCGAGCACCATATGTTCCCCAACGTGCCGTTTCATGCGCTGCCCAAGCTGCGCAAAGCAATCGAAGCCGACTTGCCGCCTGCTTATGACGGTCTCTTCGACGCGTGGGCCGAGATCCTGCACGTGTTGCGCACGCAGCGCCACGACCCGGACTACATGATCACACCGCAGGTGCCCGGCAAGACCGCGGGCGTGAAGCACGAGATCGCGGGTGCGAATGTCTTTGCCGCCGATACGCAATGACGCCTGGACTACCCGCCAATTGTTCGAAAGATGAAGCTGGAGGAGGCGACCATGAACATTCTTCAATGGCACGAGGTGTGCGCGAGCGACGAACTCGAAGAAGAGGACGTGATGGAGTTCGAGCACGAAGGCGAGCTTTACGCGATCTATCACACGCCCACGGGCTACTACGCTTCCGCGGGGGTCTGCACACACGAAACGGCGCGCCTCGCGCAAGGTCTTGTGTTCGGCGACATCATCGAATGTCCGATGCATATGGGGCGTTTCCACATTCCCTCGGGCGCGGCCAAGGGGGCGCCGGTCTGCGTGAATCTCGCCACGCACCCGGTCAGGGTGGAGGGTGGAACGATCTATCTCGGGCTCACCGCTGAATGATTCGGCATACGAATCTTTGAATCACCACGATAACGATGCAACTTTGGAGACAGCCGTGAATGTTCCTTTCCTGAAGGTGTTGCCGCTGGCGGCTACGGTGTTCGCACTCGCGCTGAGTCCTGCGGCGCACGCGGACCCCGTCGCGCATTTCGACTTCATTTCGCACGCGCCCGATTCGGATGCGTGGTGGAACACCGTAAAGAACGGCATCAAGCAGGCGGATCAGGACTTCAATGTTCAGACCGATTACCGTAATCCGCCCAATGGCGATATCGCCGACATGGTGCAACTCGTGAATCAGGCGGCGGCGCGCAACTACGACGGCGTGGTCACGACCATTGCGGATTTCGATCTGCTCAAGGGCGCCGTGTCGCGTCTGAAAGCGAAGAACATTCCCTTCATCACCGCGAATACGGGCACTGAGCAGCAAAGTGCCGAGCTTGGCGCGCTCATGCACGTGGGCCAGCCCGAATATCTCGCGGGCAAGGCGGCGGGGTTGCGCGCGAAGGCGGACGGCGTGAAGACGTTCCTGTGTGTGAATCATTACGCCACGAATCCGCTCTCGTTCGAACGCTGTCGCGGCTTCGCCGACGCCATCGGCGCAAACATGAAGACCTCGGTGCTCGATGCGGGCACCGATCCCACGGGCATAGAATCGAAGGTCAGTGCGTATCTGCGCAACCACCCGGACACGCAGGCCGTGCTCACGCTCGGTCCGACCTCGGCCGATCCGACGATACGCGCGGTGAAGAGCCTCGGACTTGCGGGCAAGATCTGGTTTGCGACCTTCGATATCGACTCGGACGTCGCGAAGGGCATCAAGGACGGCACGATCAAGTTCTGCACCGATCAGCAGCCGTACTTGCAGGGTTATATTCCGGTTGCCCTGCTGGCGATCATGCATCAGAACCACAACAACGATGTGCTGCAGGCGCGCACCGCACTCGAGCAGAACCCGAAATTCCAGCAGCGGCTGAAGGACTATGGGCTCAAGCCCGTGTATGAGGCACGCAATATCAGCTCCGGGCCGGGCTTCATCACGCCGCAGAATATTCAGCAGGTGTCTGCGCTCGCGGGGCAGTATCGTTGAGCGCGCAAGGAGTCAGCATGAGTGCGGGCGATGCCATGGTGGTGATTGGCGGCGGCCAGAGCGGTGCACGCGCCGTGCAGGTGCTTCGCGAAGGCGGCTGGGAAGGCGCGATTACGCTGATCGCCGACGAAGCCGCACAACCGTACGAGCGGCCGCCGCTTTCCAAGGCGGTGCTGCTGGGCGAGCGCACGCCGGAACAGGGCGCGATACACCGCGAGGCGTTTTATCGCGAGCAGGGTGTCGATCTGCGCAGCGGCTGCGCCGTGAGCGCGATCGATTGCGCCGCGCACACGGCGACGCTCGCGAACGGCGAGACGCTTGCCTACCGTCGCCTGCTGATCGCGACCGGTGCCGAGCCTCGCCGCATGAGTGTGCCCGGTGCGGATCTCGCGGGCGTGCACGTGTTGCGCAATGCCGGCGACGCGCTCGCCATCGCGGGCGAACTCGGACCGGGGCGCCGCATTGCGGTGGTCGGCGCGGGCTTCATCGGGCTCGAAGTCGCGGCCTCGGCCGTGCAGCGCGGTTGCGAAGTCGTCGTGCTCGAAGCCGCACCGCGCGCGTTGATGCGCGCGGTGCCCGCGGAGGTGGCGCAGTGCCTCGTGGACCTTCATCGCGAGCGCGGCGTGGACGTGCGCTTCGACGTGCAGGTGAAGCGCTTCGAGGGCGAAGGGCGCGTCAATGCCGTTGTGCCCGGCGACGGAACCGTCGTGCCTTGCGATGCGGTCGTGGTCGGCATTGGCGTGTCGCCGCGTGTGGCGCTCGCACAGGAGGCGGGTCTCGCGATCGACAACGGCATTGCCGTCGATCCCATGCTGCGTACCAGCGACCCGGATATCTACGCAGCGGGCGACGTGTGTTCGTTCGTGCATCCGCTGTACGGGCGGCGCATTCGTCTTGAATGCTGGCGCAACGCCGAGGATCAGGCGCGCGTGGCAGCGCTCAACATGCTAGGCCACGACGAGGCGCACAGCGCCGTGCCGTGGTTCTGGTCCGATCAATACGACATGACGATCCAGATCGCGGGCTTGCCCGCGTTCGGCTCGACCAGGGCCGTGCGTGCAACGGGCACGGCATCGAAGGTGTTCTTCGCGTTCGACGAAGCAGGCGTGCTGGTGGGCGCGAGCGGCGTGGGGCAGACAGGCGAAATCGCCCGAGACGTGCGCATTGCGCAGGAACTGATTGCGCGCCGTGCGCGGATCGAACCCGAGCGTCTTGCGGACAGCGCGACCAAACTCAAATCGCTGCTCGCTGCAGGCGCGCACTGAACGACCGGATCGATCAGCTCGGCCGGTGGCTCCACCCGCCGGCTTTTTTCCACTGTGGTTCGAGTGGGGCGATATGGGCTTCATGCCCTATCGCTTTCTTTTATTCTTCGTCCGCGCTGTAGACGCTGAGTCCTTCTATCGGGTCCATCGGTGCTTCCCAGGGTCTCGCTTCGATCGCGCGCATGGCGGCCTCGTAGCCCGCGCGCCGGCGCGCGGCAATGCCCGACGGTGTGAAGTCGATGTCCTTCAACTGGTCGTCGCCGTCGAGTCGTGGCGCCGCAAGCTTGATGAGCCGCATGGTGGTCTCGCAGCCCCAGGCCGCTAGCTGCTGCACATCGATTGTGTCGCGTTCGGCCTCGGGCACGCGCTTCGCCAGTTCGCGGATCACGTGGCGCAAGCGGTGTATCTGCTGCTGGCGCGCGATATGGCTTTCCGTGCGGCTCGCGTACTGAATATCCTTTTGCCGCTCTGCGATCTGCCAGATGCTTTCCGGTTCCGGGCCCGCGGGATTCCACACCTGCACCGAGAAGATGACCGAACTGTTCCGCGGCTTGTCGTCCAGCACGACCTCGACCGGCGTATTGGAATAGATGCCGCCGTCCCAGTACGGCTCACCGTCGATGCGCACCGCCGGGAACGCGGGCGGCAGCGCACCCGAGCTCATGATGTGCTCGACGTTCAGGCGCTGGTCGCGCGAATCGAAATAGTGCATCGCACCCGTGCGTGCGTTCACCGCGCCCACGGTGAGGCGCGGGTGCCCGGCGTTCAGCAATTCGAAGTCAACCAGTGAAATGAGCGTGTCGCGCAGTGGTGCGATCTTGTAGTAAGACGCGCGATCTACACCCAGGCGCGCGAGCGGACCGAACCACGACGCCGGGTTGGGCTGAAAGAACCCCGCAATGCCGCCGCCGATGATCATCAGTTTTGCAAACGTCTTGTCCCAGCCGGGCGCGAAGCCGGGCCATGCTGCCGCCACGTCGAGGCGGGTGCGGTCGGTGACGCGATGCCAGAATTCGTCCAGGCGCTCGAAGCGGTGCTCCGGTGCGTTTCCGGCGATCAACGCAGCGTTGATGGCGCCAATGGAGGTGCCGATCACCCAGTCCACATGGATGCCGGCTTCGTACAGCGCCTCATAAACGCCGAGTTGATAGGCGCCCAACGCGCCGCCACCCTGCAACACGAGTACGACTTGCCCTGGCAATGCCAGGTTTGCCGGCTGCTTCGCTGTCATCGATCGCCTCGCTGATTTGCTCTACCGACGCGCGATTTCGTGACCTGCATTCTTCATACGCGTCGCCATTTTCTCCGCACCATTGTAGTGGCGTTCGGAAAAGACGAGCGTGGCGTGGCAACGGCCCGAATAGCCACCGTCGCTCAACCTGCCGAGGCGATTTGCCCTTCGAACGTCACGCAGTTTCGGCCGCCGCGCTTGGCGGTGTACAACGCGGAATCGGCGAGTCCGTACGCCGTGTCGAAATCGATGCCCGCCGGATTGTCGCTTACGCCGAAACTGGCAGTAATGGGGCGGCACACCGGCGCGGGGAACGCGTGATTCGCAATGGCCGCGCGCATGCGCTCGGCGAGTTGCAAGGCATCGGCAATCTCGAAGCCCGGCAATACGACCGTGAACTCTTCGCCGCCCACGCGTCCGATGATGCCGGTCTCGCCGAGAATGCGCCGCAGGCAGTTCACGATGCCCGAGATCACGCGGTCGCCGGCCGGGTGCCCGAATTCGTCGTTGACCTTCTTGAAGTCGTCGATGTCGAGCAGGATCATCACCGCCCGATTCGCGCGCAGCGCTTTCACTGTGCGTTCGATCACGGCGCTGCGATTCAACACGCCGGTCAGCGCGTCGTGCGTCGCGCGATATTGCAGTTGCTGCGTGAGCGCCTGCATTTCGCGCTCGGCGCGATCGCTGCGCCCGATCAGGCGGCGGGTTTCGCGCATCAGGCGCTCGTAATGCTGGATGAGCTCGAGGAGCGCCTCGCGATGACTTTGCGCGTGCGACTCCGGACCCTCGGCAATCGCCCGGGCCCGCTCCAGCGCCTCGCTTTCGCTGCGGAACAGGTCGAGGTAATGATCCTTCAATGTGTCCCGTAAGGCAGTCGTATCCACGCGCGTCGTCCTCAAAGCATCCTCACGTTGCAACCGGGCAATCGTTGAACTTGATTGCCGTGAAGTCGGTCTGCAGTTCCTCGCCGAATTCGAGGATCGTTTCGTCTTCTTCGTCGCGGTACCAGTTCACCTGCACCTGGTTGCCCGCCGCTGCGGCGCGATCCAGTGCGTCGAACACGCTGAACAGCATTTTGGTGCTCGAACTGTTGAAGTAGGTGAGCGTGACATCGACCGTGATCGCGGCGTTTTCGCATCCTTTGAGCCAGAGATTGAGCCGCTCGATGATCGGCGCGTAGAACGCGGCGGCATGCTCGGGATACGATTCGCCGCGCAGTGACAGCACGTTTGCGTCGAAGCGGAAGTCGATTTCAGGCGACGTTGCCGTGGCGGCGATAAAAAGGTTTTCCATTTTGTACGCGTGCCCTGGTCAGATGATGGTCTTGAGGCAAAACAGTGTGGTGCCCGTATCGTCTTCGCGTGGATGAAACGCGAATTCGAGCGGCGCACTGGCGTCGCGCGCCATCGTCAGAAAACCCAGTCCCGCGCCTTTGCTGTCAGCAGGCGTGTCGGCGCGCAACGACATCTTGTAGGCCTGCTTGATTTCTTCGATCGACATGTTGCGCAGCGGCGCCAGCTTCTCGCGCAATTCGTCCACGGCCGCCGTGGCGATGGGATTCACGCATACCATGAGGTGGCGCTCGCCTTCCGCGGAAATGCACATCGCGCCTTCTCGTATTGCACCGCCCTGGCCTTGATCTTCGGACAGCGCGTCGCACGAGTAGTGCACGATATTGTGCGAAAGCTCGATGAACGAAGAGAAGATCCTTCTGCGCGTGGACGTGCTCAGTCCCGCCACTTCCAGTTGCAGCTTCACGACCTCGCTCATCGCCGCGACGATGCTGTGCGAAAAATAGCCTTTGTGATAGAAGAGCAAATTGCGCTTCTGTGCGATTTCGAAGAAGCAGCAGTTTTGATCCAGAATTCCAGACATATTGGTGAACTACCTCAAACTCGTGCGAAGAAAAGCGTGACATCGTCGCGGCGCGCCTGTGAGCCTTGCCATGCCGCAAAGGTCTCGAGCAAACGTGCGCAGATGAAAGAAGAAGCGTTCTCGCGCTCAGCGAGAATCCGGTCGAGCGTCCGGCGTTTCCCGAACGCGATTTTTCGCGGGCCGCCAATCTGATCGGTCAGACCATCGGTGGAAACGAACAGCAGGCTGCCGTGGGGCACGGCTACGGCGTGCTGGCTCCAAGTGTAATCGGCGAGGCTGTCGACATAGCCCACGCCCATGCGGTCGCCGGCAATGCTTTCGAACTGTTCCGCATCCGCACGCAAGACATGCAGCGCGACCCGCGCACCCGCAAAGTGCAGCACCTGTCTGGCGGCGTCGAACCAGAAGAACGCGGCGTCCAGACCGTCGTTGGACTGCGGGGCGTCGCCTGTGCCGTTGATTTGCCCGAGCAGGCCCTTCACATTGCGATTGACGGCTGCCAGCAGCGCGGAGGGGTTACGCGGGCCGATCTGTTCGAGCGCCTGCGAAAGCGATGCCGAGGCGAGCAGGGTCATGAACGCGCCGGGCACGCCGTGCCCCGTGCAATCGGCCACCGCGCCGAACCAGCCGTCGGCAAACGCCGCGAAATGGTAGAAGTCGCCGCCCACCACGTCGCGCGGCTCCCAGACGAGCGCCGCATCGGGCAGCATGGTCGTGAGCGTTTCGCGCGAGGCGCGCAGCATGGCTTGCTGGATCACGCTCGCATACTCGATGCTCTGCATGATCTGACGATTCTTTTCCGCCTGCATTTCCGCCACGACGGAAAGCAACCGCAAGCCGTTGCCCACACCAACGAAGCGGCCTTCGCGCGTCACGATGAAACCATCGACTAGCGCCTTTTCGCCGACTTCAACGGTTTTGAACGTGAGCGCCTCGATGCTCATGTCCACGTCGACGATCAATGGCTCCTTGTCCATGAACGCGATGCAACTCTTCTTGTCGTATAGCTCGCGATGAAACGGCTTGCTCATTTGCGACAGAAAAATATCGCGGTTGATGAGCCCGACGGGGCGATCGTTTTCGATCACCGCGAGACTGGCCATGTCGCGCCTCGAATAGAAAATCTCCATGACGAGAGAGTTCGAATCCGAAGCGTCGATGGCCGGCACTTCCAGAGCCAGTTCTCCGGCGCTGCGCGGGCCTACGGGAAGACCCGGACGACGAAACTGCGCGAGCGCGGGGTGCATGACTATCCATTCCGATTAATATGGAGAATCAGCACGCTAATGGCTATTTATGTCATTCTCGTTACATGGGCGAGAGTAAGCGTTCAACTTGGCTTGTTTAATACACCGTAATGATCGGCAAACGCCGCGCTAACGTTTGCGCGGCTTTTTCGCTTCCTTCGTGCAAGGTTTCGGTGCATCACACTTCAATATAGATCCGTCCACCTTCGACCTTTGCCGGATACGTTGCGAGCTTCTCGCATACCGGTGCACAAAGCGGCTTGCCGTCACGCACGTCGAAGCGACCATTGTGCTTCGGACATTCGATCACATGGCCCATCACGAGCCCGTCGCTCAGGTGCACGTGTTCATGTGTGCAGAGCCCGTCGCTCGCGTAGACCTCGTCTTCCACGCGGTAGATTGCAAAGGTGCGTCCGCCGTGGTCGAAGCGCATGACGTCTTCGTCTTCGATATCGTCGAGTGCGGCTGCGTCGATCCATTGGGGCATGGGGTGAGTCTCCAGATTCGTATTGAAGGTTGTGTACGCAACGGGTCAGGCTTCGGCGTGACCCGGGACCGGGCGCGCCACGTGATAGGAGGGATCGCGTGTTTGCCGCACGAGCGCGGGAATGATTTCCGCGTAGGCGGCAAGGCTGCTGCGATAGGGCGGCGGCATATCCATTTTCACGACTTCGTGCAGGCGCTGCAGCGCGTGAAAAGGAATCATCGGAAACATGTGATGCTCGACGTGATAATTCATGTTCCAGTAGAGAAAGCGGAACACGGGATTCATCATCACCGTGCGGCAGTTGCGCCGGTGGTCGAGCACGTTCTCGGGCATGCCCGCGTGCTGCGTGAGGCCGAAGTAGAGATAAAGCCACGCGCCGTACAAGCTCGGCAGGCCGATATAAAGCAGCGGCACGATGGTGCGAAAGCCGATACACGCGCCAATCACAATCGCGTAGACAAGCAGGCTCAGGCGCGCTTCGCGAATGGCCTTGGGCCATTCGGAGGCGGGCACGAAGCTTTGTTCTTCCGCGCCCAGACGTCCGCACGCGGCGGAGATCATGCGCGGCGACTCACGCGAGACGTGCTTGAGCGCAAAGATGTTGAGGGCGAGCGAGAGCCAGTCGGTGGGGCGCGGCGCGGCGATCTCGGGATCGCGGCCCACCACCAGCGTGTCGGTGTGATGGCGCGCGTGGCTCCAGCGCCAGATCGTCGCGCAGCGGAACACCTGGAACGAAGCGATCTGATAGAGCACGTCGTTCATCCAGCGCGTTTTGAATGCGGTGCCGTGCCCCGCTTCGTGCCAGCGCGAATCGGCGGGGCTGCAATAGAGCGTGCCGTAGAGCAGGAACGCGGGCAGCGCCCACCACGAATGCGCGTGCCAGAGGAACCCGGCGAGCACGCCGCTCGCGACGATGGCCGCATACCAGATCACGGTGTCGCGCATGGCTCGCGCGTCGCTGCGCTGCATGAGCTGTTTCATCACGAGGCGCGGCACGGCGCACCGGTACCAGTGCGCGTTGACGAGGCCCGCTGCGCGCGCGCGTTCGCCTGCGCCGCCGATGAGCCGGTAGTCCGCGTGATGCGGCGCGTACGCGTGAGTCTCCTGGTCGGCCACGAGTGTCTCCTTGAAGTGTTGGCACCGCGCGGCGCGCAATGCGCCGGGCGTGTCTACACAAAAATAGGTGACGCAAGGCCGGGGCTCAACCGGAAGTTTGACGAAATTTCGTCAGCGAGCTTTCGGCGTAGTCAGGCTGCTACGCGCGCGCCGTGTGCTTGCGCAGCGCAGGCCGTATCCGCGCCATCGGCCACGATCACCGGCACGCGCAGCGCGAGTGCGCACAGCAGCTCATAGCCGATGGTGCCGGACGCTTCGGCCACTTCGTCCACGCGCACCTGGTCTCCCCACAGCTCGACGCTCGAACCGATGTCTGCCTTCGGGCACGGCGTGAGATCGACCGTGAGCATGTCCATCGAGACGCGCCCGACCACGCGCGTGCGCACGCCATCGACGGCAATTGGGGTGCCGGTGGGCGCGTGGCGCGGATAGCCGTCCGCATAGCCGCACGCCACCACGCCGATGCGCATCGGCCGGTCGACCTCGAAGGTGCGGCCATAGCCGATGGTCTCCTGCGGCGCGAGCGTTTGCACGCCGATGATGCGGCTCGTGAGCGTCATGGCCGATTGCAGCCCGAAGCCTTCCACGTGGCGTGCCACGCCCGTGGGCGACGCGCCATAGAGGATCGTGCCGGGCCGCACCCAGTCGCGATGCGCGCGCGGGTGCCAGAGTACGCCCGCCGAATTCGATACCGACTGCTCGCCGGGAATGTCCTGCACCGCCGCGTCGAACGTCTCGAGCTGCCAGTCGACCTGGCCGTCGTCGGCGTTCGCGAAGTGCGTCATGAGCGCGATCGCGCCGATCGACGGAATGGCGCGCGCGCGCTCCCACGCGGCGCGATACGCATGGGGGCGGAAACCCAGGCGGTTCATGCCCGAGTTCATCTTCAACTGGATATCGATGGGATGCTGCGGCTTCGCTGCCGCGAGCAGATCGAGCTGCTCGTCGCAATGCACGGCCATGGTGAGCCGGTGCGCCACGGCCAGCTCGACGTCGGCGGGTTCGAACACGCCTTCGAGCAGCAGCAGCGGCTTGGTCCAGCCCAGTTCGCGCACGCGCACGGCTTCATCGAGGTCGAGCAGGGCGATGCCGTCGGCGCCCGCGAGCGCCGGATAGATGCGCTCGATGCCGTGACCGTACGCATTAGCCTTGATCACGGCGAAGGCACGCGAGCCACCGGCGAGCCGCTTCGCCAGCTGCAGGTTGTGACGGATGGCGTCGGGTTGAATGCGGGCGACGATGGGGCGCGGCATAGGCGTTCCTGTGGGTTGGATGGCGAAGGTCTAGTGATTTGTGCAATCGTATTGATTTTCGTCCAGTTATTTTTAATGTATTTTTCGGCGAATTTGGTCGAAACGACTCTCACCCGTCCCGCGAGGCAACGGATCAGTGCGCCATCAAATGTGCATCTACGAGCGGCGCCAACGCTTCTGCGTGGACGCTCGCGAGATCGTGCTCGCCGCCGCGCACCACATGCAGCGTGGAATTGGTGAGCAAGGCGTTGAGCCGCTCGCCAACCGCGACGGGACTCAACGGATCGTTGTCGCCCCAAAGCAGCAGAGCCGGCTGGGTGATGCTGGCGATGCGGTCTGAAAGGTCCGTATGGAACGAGACGAACCACTCCGGAAAGGCGCTCGTGTCGCCCGCGCGCCAGTTTTGCGCGCCGAGCGTCGCGGTTTCGATGCTACCCGACGTGACCGAGAGCACCAGATGCGTGACGAACTGCGGCTTCTCGAGCGCCGCGCGCACGGCGACTACACCGCCCATCGACTGGGCGATCAGCGCCGTGGGTCGATCGAGCATGGCCAGCACGCGTTGCACGATGTCGTCGATGCTGGCGACTGCCGGGTCCGCCGGTTCGCCGCCAAAACCCGGATAGCCAACGACGCGACGTGCTGCCGGCGCGACGAGGCGATCGGACAGCGGTTGCCAGAAGGCTTTGTTTCCAGCGGCGCCCGGCAGGAAGAGCAATTGCTCGGGAGTGCTCAAGTGTGTTTCTCCAGTGGGCTTGAAAGGAATGATGTGTTCATTGCGCCTCGCCCGCCTGCTGTTGCTCACGGGCGCGAGTTTCGAGCAGTTGGATCAGCAGGCGCGCGGGGTCGCTCAGCGTGCCCGGTGCGCGATGCACGAGGCCGACGTCGCGGTGGAAGGTGTGCTGCCCGAGATCGATCGCGCGCACCTTGGCGGGCCAGCGCCGCCACGCCGACGTTTGCGGCACCAGCGCGACCCCTACGCCGTTTGCAACGAGCCCGACGATGGCCTCCAGTTCGTCGAGTTCGCTCAGGTCCTGCACGGTGTAGTGTATGCGGCGCAGGAAGCGGTCTACCTGGCGTCCGCCAAAAGAGGCCCGATCGTAGCGGATGAAGGGTTGTGTCGCCAGCAGTTCGGCCCAGTCGTGGCCTTTTAGATGACGCGGCACGATGAGCCGGAACGGCTCGCGCGCGAGCGTGGTCCAGTGCAAATCGCTTTGCAGTGCGAAGGGTGGCCGGATGATGGCCGCCATGTCGATTTCGCCGGCATCCACGAGATTGTGAAGCTCCATCGAAACGCCGGGGATCACGCGCGTGCGGCAGCCGGCACAACGGCGGTGGAATTCGGCGAGCGCCTCTGGCACCAGCGCGCGCTGCACGGAAGCGATCGCGCCGAGCGTGACGCGTCCGGTCGCCGCGGGGCCGGCTGTGCTCGAACTCAGGTTTTCATAGAGCCGGATGACTTCCTGCGCCTGCGCGAGGATCTGCTGGCCCATCGCGTTCAGGCGCGCCGTGCGCCCTTCGCGGTCGAACAGCGTGAAGCCCAACTCCGCCTCGAGGCGCTGTATTTGCGCGCTTACGGCGGCCTGGGTCAGGCCGATCTTCTGTCCCGCCGCGGCGAACGTGCCTTCTCTCGCCACGGCAACGAGGGTTCTAAGTTCGCGTATCATTCATCAAGAATATTTGTGAATCAGAAAATTATATGTTGATTTTGTTTTTGCTTCGGTCTGTCTACCATGGCGGGATCGCTTTCGAAGACAGTGGAGACACGCATGTCGCTTTCCCCCTTTCACCTCGCCATTCCCGTTTATGACCTCGCAGCTGCGCGCGACTTCTACGGCCGCGTATTTGGTCTTGCGGAGGGGCGCTCCAGCGCGCAGTGGGTCGACTTCGACTTCTTCGGACATCAGCTCGTGATTCACGAACACCCGAAAACGGCCTCGCAGGACCATGCGCACACGAACCCCGTGGACGGCCACGACGTGCCGGTGCCGCATTTCGGCGTCGTGCTGAGCTGGGGCGACTGGGAGGCGCTGGCCGAGCGCCTCAAGACCTTTGGCGTGAAGTTCGTGATCGAACCTTACGTGCGCTTCAAGGGGCAGGTGGGCGAGCAAGCCACGATGTTCTTCCTCGACCCGTGCGGCAATGCGCTCGAATTCAAGGCGTTCAAGGACATCGGCCAGCTTTTCGCCAAATAAGCGCGAAAACGCCGCGAGGCGATCAAGGCGCGGGCGCAGGCATGAACTTGAACGACGGCGTCGCCACGAAATTGCCCGACACCTCGCCTGAATACACCTGGCCCGAATCGATGGTGAGTTTCATCACGGGCGCGCCGGGCTTGAGATCGAGCTTGCTCAGCGAGATCCAGAAGGTGTCGGGGCGCGTGGCGGAATCGAAGTAATAGACGCGGTTCGTCTGATCGGCGACCGTGCGCCAGATCGTCGACGAAAGATTCGGCATGTTGGGCGTGGTAATACCGAGCGGCACGCTCACCGAGCGCATGAGGCTCATCACGCTCGCCACAGCCTGATAATTGGGGTTCTGCTGCGGCACGCCCGCCATATAGGCAGGGTCGGGCTTCTTGGGAATGGCGTCGAGCAGGAACGAGGTGCGCACGAAACGGTCGGCCGCGCGATTCGTGCCGGGCAGAAAGGCGAGTCCGCCCACGCTTTTCCAGTACGTGTCGAGCGCGAGCTGTTCGGGGTAGATCGGCGAGTTCGTCATCACCTTGTATGCCTTGTCGTGCATGATCACGAGCTTGCCGTCGATATATTCGAGGATGGCCGAGTCGCCATGCGAATCGGAAAGCGCGAGGTGAATGGAGATTGGTTTTCCGTCGGGTAGCGGCGGCGCAATGATCTGGAACGGCTCGTGGCCAAGTGCATCTACGGCCTCGCCAACGGTGGCGAAATTGTCGAGCACGTATTGCGCCCACAGGCTGATGGCGAGCGGTTGCCGCCCCGAGTTGGGCTTGCCGTAATCGGTTTCGGCGAGATAGAGCGCGTTGGTCACGAGGCCGCGCTCGTTCATGCCGTCCACACTGCCGATATCGTAGCCCGAGACCACCACGCTGCCATATTTCGAGCGCCAGTGCGGCGAGCGCGGGCCCGCGCTGCCGTCGCGTTCAATTCCAGCCGGAAAGACCCAGACGTTCGAGCGCATGTCCTCGGACCAGTCCATCGAACGCCCCGTGATGACGAGACCGCTGTCGCCCACGTAGAGTGCGCGCGTGCAGGCTTGCGCGGGATCGGTAACGAGCGGTGCGGCCAGCAAGGCGAGCGAAGCGGCCAGCACGCAGACTTTCAGGCGAAGATGCGAACGAACCAGACGGGGCACGATGGTGTTCCAGTTTCAGGACGCGCCGATCATGTCATGGAACTCGCTTTTGGCCGTTCTAACGTGGCCGGAGCGCAAGCATGCCCTCGCGCGCGCTATGCGCAGCGGATATTCAGGTGCGGTTGTTGCTAGCCGGCTGCCTGCTGTGAAAGCTTAAGCGCGTAACGGCATCGCAGCGAGCGCCAGTATGGAGCCGCCAGTTCATTCTGGCAGCTGGCGACAATAATCAGGAAAACTGAAGATCGCAACCCATGCAGGCATGCAGCGTGTGAATGCTAGGGCTGCTGCCAGTGGAAACGATCGCCGCGCAAGGGTGCACCTTCATCGTCGAGTTTCTTGTCGCCACCCGGGAGCGTTTCGAAATACGACTTGCCGTCATGCTGGGTGCCCGTATGCAACGCGGCGCGCGAAATACCGGGCGGGACAGACGAGGGCGAGGCGGGAGGCCAATGCAGCGTGGCAGGCGCCGCGCCCTGGGGAGAGGGCAGATCCGTGTTTTTGTTCGCCGAGCCAAGGCCCATAGCCCATGCGGCCGGGACCGAAGCCAGAACGATCAGCACGGGGAACGTAGCGTGTCTCATACGCGGTCACCACGTGAATGGACTGACTGGGCCTGTATTTTATGTCGCGGCTTAGCGTATTTCCAGGCGCCGACAGTGCGCAATGCAGCAAGCCGGGCGCACCCGCGCCACGTTTCGTGCGGCTGTCCAATCCAGACGATTTTCGACGATTTTTGCGCAAATTAGACATTATCTGGCCGCTTCGAGTCCGTTTTGAGCAGGATTTCGAAGGAATCCATCAAATCTGACGAATGAGACGGGAGTTCTAGGAAAAGTCGTAAGGGTTTGTTAATATCGCCCGCCAATGGAAATGAGAATGCTTCTCATTGAAGTATCCGGCAAGCAATGGCGAGACGACCCTTCCAAAACGACATGAACAACCGAGAACACGCGCGGCAAGCGCGACGCACGCTGCCGCGGCCGTTGCATATTGCGGCCTGGCTTACTTTTGCGGCGGCTCAGGCCGCTGTTGCCCAAACGTCGACACAGGACAGCGCCGCGACGAGCGCAACCCAGAAGGCGCCGCCGCAGGCCGCCGCCGGTACCGCCGGCACGGACCAGGCGCTGCCCGCCGTGAAGGTGAGCGCGAGCGAGGTCGCCGATTCGCCGCTGCACCTGAACACGCCAGTGAACAGCGGCGCGCTCGGCACGCGCTCGCAGCTCGACACGCCGTTCTCGACCACCGTCGTGACGGGAGAGGATCTGGCCGAGCGCCAGGTCTACAAGCTCGGCGATGTATTTGCCGGCGACGCCTCGGTCAGCAATAACAGCAACGCCTATAACGCGTGGGCCACCTACATCACCATTCGCGGTCTCCCCATGGACTGGCAAAACGGCTTTCGTATCGACGGCAATCCGTTCATTTCGTACGGCATCACCATGCCCTACGAGCAGTTGGAGCGCGTGGAACTGCTCAAGGGCCTGGGCGGCTTCATGTACGGCTTCGCGCAGCCGGGCGGCCTCGTCAACTACGTGACGAAGCGGCCGGAGAAGGACCCTGTCACGAGCCTCGACGTGGGCTATCGCATGGACGGCGTGCTGAGCACGCACGTCGACCTGAACCGCCGCTTCGGCCCGGACGACATGTTCGGCGCGCGCCTGAACTACACGAAGGAAGCGGGCAAGACCTATAACGCCGGCGATATCAACCGCAACTCGGTTTCGCTCGCGCTCGACGGCCAGCTCACGCGCGACCTGCAGGTGTGGTTCAACGCGCTCTACCAGACGATCCGTTCCAGCGGCCAGACGCCCGCGATCTATACGGGTAGCTACACAGCGTCGAGCCTGCCCGCGGTGATCAGCGGCGGCAGCAACCTGCTTGGCGGCACCGACCAGCACATCAACACTAACCTGCAGCTCTACACGGCGGGCGTGCGTTACCAGATCACGCCCGACTGGTCGTTCACCACCTCGGGCAGTTACAGCAAGTCGGCGCGCGATCGCAACGAGAGCACGCTCACGCTGCTCAACCAGGAAGGCGACTACACCGACGCGCGCTGGAACGGCGACGAAGGCCATCAGGACGTCTACTGGCAGGGCATGTTCGAGGGCAAGGTGAAGACCGGGCCGTTCACGCATCAACTCGTGATTGGCGGCGCGTACCAGCACCAGACCAACAACTACGCGTTGAACTCGATCTATACGGTACTCGGCAACGGCAACCTGTATCAGCCCAACCCGTGGCGCTTCTATTCGGGCGGCGGGCTCGAAACGTACCGCACGAGCGATATCACGCAGGCCTCGGCGTTCGTGAGCGACACGATGCAGATCACGAGCCGCTGGTCGGTGCTCGCGGGCCTGCGTTACACGAACTATAGTCAGAACAACTACGCAACCACGGGCGAGAAGACGTCCCAGTACAGCCAGAGCGGCGTGCTCACGCCGACCTTCGCGCTCATGTACAAGCTCGAGCCGAATACGACGCTGTACGCGAGCTACGTCGAGGCGCTGGAGCAGGGCGCGATCGTGGACAGCATCTATGCGAACGGAGGCGCGATGCTGCGCCCGCTGCGCTCGCGTCAGTACGAAATCGGCATCAAGAGCGAGCACGAGCGCTGGAGCGCAACGGCGGCGCTGTTCCGCATCGAGCGCGGCGCGGCTTATGCGAACAGCGACAACGTCTACGTGCAGGATGGTAACTCGATCTACGAAGGCGTCGAGGCGGCCGGCCGCGTACGGCTTGGCCGCAGCTGGCAGGTGGCAGGCAGCGTCACGCTGCTCGATACGTGGTACGCGAAGGGCCAGTCGTACAACGGCAATCGTGTAGCCGGCGCGCCGACGTTCGTCGCCGCGGGCCGCGTGACTTACGACGTGCCTTACGTGCAAGGCCTGCAACTGGCCGCGGATGCGAAGTTCACGGGCAGCACCCAGGTGCGTCCGGCAAACAATCTGGAAACGGGCGGCTACATGCTCGTGAACGTGGGCGCGAACTACTTCACCCGCATTGGCGGCCACGACGTGACGCTGCGCGCGGCGATCGACAACATCACGAATCGCCGTTACTGGATGTACCAGTACTCCGATTACATCGCGCCAGGCGATCCGCGCACGGTCAGCCTCAACGCGAAGATCGACTTCTAAACGTTCGATCAGCTCGAAAGTGCGGGCGCATGGCGGGATTCCGGCATGCGCGCGCCGCTTACGAAATCGGCTGCGAATCCGGCGTGGGATTGCCGAGGTCGTCGGTGGGCACGTATTGCTGATCGAACGCCGCCACATACAAGGCCCATTCGGGGTCGCCCAGATCCACGAGCAGCGCGCCGTCCTGCCAGATGTCGTTGTGGTCGTTCGCGTCGTTGCCCGCCTTGTGGATAAACTCGCCCTTCGAGCCCTGGTTCATGTGGACGTCGTGGATGCCGTCGCCTTCGCTGTAGAAGCGGCCAAATACGTAGACGTCGAGCGACGCTTGTTGCGCGCGCAACAGAAGGCGCTGCAGCGAAGCGACGGGCTCCACCTGGTCGGAGCCGTCCATCACGTCGCTGATGCGCCACGCGCCCGTATTGGCGAGAAAATCGCTGCGCTGAAAGTCGATGGCGGGCAGCGCTTCGGTGCCCGTGAGATCGGTCGAGCCCTCGGCCGCGCCCTCGAGCGTGGTGAGCACGCTGTGGTTGAAGTCGAACACGAGCTTGTACTTGAGCAGGTCGTCGGCATCCGTGGTGCCCACGTTGACGGCGATGTCCCATTGCGCGCCATTGACCGTCACGCCGAAGTGCAGGTGGTATTGGACTTCGTGTGGCCGCCGCGTGGCCTTCAACTGCGGTGCGGAAACAATCTTCGCCTTAACGTAGCCGTAAGGAAGGGCCATCGCGCGCTCCTCTAAGTTCGGGTGGGTTCGCCATTGTGCCGCGCGAACGTGAACTTGCGCTTACAGCGTGCTTTGATCCCGCGCCGTCGCTTTACGGTTGCTCGACTGTGGCTGTCGGCGTGCTTTCACGGCGGCGCCGGCAGCCTCGCGCGGCGCTTAACCCAGGGCCACAACCGCGATTTCCACGAGCAATTGCGGCGACGCCAACTGCGCCTGCACCGTCGCGCGCGTGGGCGCGCAACCTGCGGGCACCCACGTGTCCCACACCTCGTTCATGCCCGCGAAGTCGCGCGCGATATCGGCGAGCCAGACCTGCGCGGAGACGAGCCGGGTCTTGTCGATGCCGGCCTTGGCGAGAAACCCGTCGATTTTCGCGAGCACGGCGGCGGTCTGGGTTTTCACGTCGGGCGACGGATCGGCCGAGGTCTGGCCACCCACGAACACGAGCCCCGCGGCCTTCACGACGCGGCTCATGCGCTGATTGGTTTCGATGCGAACGATATCGTTCATGTGTCTGCAAGCTCCTTCGCCGCAATGGCGATACGGGGTGAGGGAATCGATGGCATCAATGCGCGGCAACGCCGGCCAGTGGCGCCTGCACCGCGGCGCGCTCGAAGCGGTCGATCGCGAACGCATCGAGCGAAAGCGAAGGCGCGCCGTCGAGCACGAGTTCGGAAACGAGCCGCCCGCACGCGGGCCCGAGTTGAAAGCCGCTGCCGCAATAGCCGAACGAGTAGTAGAGATTCGCGGCGCGCCGGCTTGCCGAGATGATGGGCAGCGAGTCGGCCGTGAACGCTTCCACGCCGGCCCATGCGCGGTTCACGCCCAGATGGCGCAGATGCGGAAACAGATCGACAACGGTCTGCGCGCTTTTCACGAGCCGCATGAAATCGACTTCGCCGTGCCGCCCCGGCAGATCCGCGATGCCGATCAGCTTGCCGCCGATCACCACCGTGCCGTTGTCGAACTGCTTGAACGAAAGCGGGCGACCCGTGGCGCCGAGCGTCGCGCGGCAGAAGGGCGCCACGCGGTGGGTGACCATCAGCATGAGCCCTTCGGGGTGCACGGGCACCGGCTCGCCGGCCTGGCGTGCCAGCTCGCCCGACCACGCGCCCGCGGTGACGAGCAGCTTGCGCGCGGCAAAGGTGCCGCGCGGGGTTTGTGCGATCCAGCGCTCGCCGCGCGGCTCGATGTGCGTGACCGCCACGCCTTCGTAAAAGCGTGCGCCATGCTTTTGCGCGCCGAGGCGAAACGCCGTGGTGGTGCGAAAGGGCAGTGCATAGCCGTCGCGCTCGACCCAGATACCGCCCGTCACGTGCTTCGCCAGCGCAGGTTCGAGTTCGAGCACTGTCTCGCGGTCGATCAGCTTCTCGTGCGTGAAGCCATGCGATTCGAGCAGCGTGACGCGCTCGCGGCACTCCTCAAGTTCTGCATCGGTTTCGGCAATCTTCAGTTGTCCGGAAGGAACGAAGCCACCGTCGTCACCGATGGTTTCCGGCAGTGCGTGCCAGATTTCGCGCGACATGAGCGCAAGCGGGATCTCGGGGAGCGGGCGGCCGAGCGTGCGCACGCCGCCCGCGTTCACGCCCGACGAATGGCGGCCCACGTAGTCGGCTTCGAGCACGATCACGCTCGCGCCGCGCCGCGCCATGTGGAAGGCGCTGCTCGAACCGTGCAAGCCGCCGCCGATCACGAGCACGTCCGCTTCCTGCACGGCGCTCGCAGGGGGAGTTCGGACGTCATTCACCGGCGAGCTCTCCAAGAGTGAGCGGCTTGATGGGCGGGCGGATGCGGTAGTAGCCCACCTCGGCTGGCGGCACCTTGCGCGCATCGGCGATCACTTCGGTCACGGTGAGGCCGCACATGCGGCCCTGGCACGGCCCCATGCCGCAGCGGCCGAACGACTTCGCCTGGTTCGGGCCGAGGCAGCCGAGGCCGACGAAGCCGCGCAGCTCGCCCGCCGTCACCTCTTCGCAGCGGCAGACGATAGTGCTGTCAGCGGGGATGCGATTCGCATCGCGCGGGCGGTAGAGGCTGTCGAGGAACGGACGGATGCGCATCACCCGGTCGAGTTCCGCGCGATGGGGGGTGGCCTCGCGATCGCGCGCGGCTGCATCGATCGAGCCTAGCTGCGCGGCGGCGGCAAGCGCCGCAAGCACGCCCTGTTGTGCTGCGGCCTGGGCGCCGCCGATGCCCGCGCCGTCGCCGGCCACGAAGATGCCGGGCACGTCGAGCTCGCCCCATGCATCCGTTTGCGGTGTGAAGCAAAGCTGCCCGTTGTCCCAGCGATGCGTGGCGCGCAGCGCCTGCGTGAACTGCGTGTTGGGCACCACGCCCTGGTGCAGCAGGATCACATCGGCTTCGATTCGGTGCGCGCGGCCTTGCGACGTGAACGTGAGCGCAGCTGCGCGCTGTACGCCGTCGCCGCCCTGGCGGCCTTCCACGGCGAGGTCGTCGGCGGCTTCGAAAATGGGTACCCTGGCCTCGCGCAGCGTGCGGATCAAATGCAGGCCTTTGCTCAAGAACGGCCACGAGCGCAACGCGGCAAGCAGGTGGCGTTTCGCGCGCCAGCGGTCTTCGTGGCGCGTGGTGTCGACGAGCGCGCGAATCGGCACGCCTGCCCGTACATATTGCCAGCCGAGCAGGTAGAGCAGCGGCCCGCAGCCCGCGAGCACAGGCGGCGCGGCGGGCACTTCGCCCGCACTCTTGAGCAGGATTTGCGCGGCGCCCGCCGTGAGCACGCCGGGCAGCGTCCAGCCCGGAATGGGAAACGGCCGCTCCAGCGCACCGCTCGCGAGAATCACGCGCTTCGCCTGGAAACTGCCTACTTTGCCGTCCTTGAGGTAGTGAACGACATGTTCGCGCGTGACCTGCCATACGCTGGCATGGGCGACATGGCGTGCGCCGGAATGCGCGAACGCCTGGGCGATGGCGTCGCCCGCCGCGTAGTCGGGGCCGAGTATCTCCTTGCGGCGCGCGTCGGCGCGGCCTATCGCGCGATAGATCTGGCCGCCCACGGCGTCCTGCTCATCGATCAGGACCACTGAGAGTCCGGCGCGCGCCGAACGCGTGGCCGCGCTCATCCCGGCGGGACCTGCGCCGACCACGACGACATCGGCGGCTTGCGCATCGAAATCGGCTTTGGCATCGCCTTGATAGTCACCGGGCATGAGCGTTCTCCTCGAGCGTGTCGGCATTCGCGCCGGGTTCGGGCGGCAGGTCGCGCGCACCTTCCTGCGAGCGGACATGCATCCCGGCGCGCACGGGCACCATGCAACTCTGGCGGCTGGGCACGCCGTCTATCTCTACAAGGCATTCGAAGCACGCGCCCATCATGCAGAACGGCGCGCGCGGCGCACCCGAGACGGGCGTGGCGCGAAAGCGCGATACGCCAGCGGCGAGCAGCGCAGCGGCGACGGAGCGCTCGGCGGGCACCGAGAGCGGCTGGCCGTTGAACCAGATATCGACGCGCGTTTCGGCGTCGGAGAGCGTCTTGAACAGCGGCGCGGGCGCTTGGGTAGATTGGGCTGTCATGGCGGGATTAGTGAGCGAGGATCGGTTCGGCAGCCGCGTCGGGCGCGAAGCGGCGCGCGGAGAAAGCGGGCAGTTCGACGGGCATCGGGCCGCCCGTGATCCACGGCGCGATGCGCAGCGCGTGGGCTGCGGCGAGCGTCACGCCGCTATGGCAGGTGACGACGAACGCGCCCGGATGCGCCTCAGACTGATCGTAGACCGGAAAGCCATCGGGGCTGTACACGCGCAGCGCGGCCCACATGCGCACGAGCCGCACATGGGCGAGCATCGGAAACGCGCGCACGCCGCGCGCGGCGATCTGGCGCAGGATCGGCGTGGTGGTGAAGTCGTTGAAGCCGGCTTCTTCCATCGAGTCGCCGAACTGCACCGTGCCTTCGTCGGTCTGCCGCACGTTGATGGTCGGGTAGCGCAGAAACGGCTCGACGCGCTCGCTCACGAGCACCTGGCCGCGATTGGGCGCAACGGGCGCATTGAGGCCCACGTGCGGCGCGAGCGTGCGATTGCCGAGGCCGGCTGCGAGCACGACACGCGCAGCGTGATAGACACCGCGCCGGCCCTGCACGCTGAACCCGCCCGGCCCGGCGACGATACGCTCGGCGCGCTCCCCCGAGACGAGCACTACGCCGCGCCGCTGCATCGCGACATGCAGCGCGCGCAGCAGCTTGAGCGGGTTGACGTGGCCATCCATCGGCGTATAGCTCGCGCCAACGACCGCCGGGCCGATGCCGGGCAACTGCTCGCGCAGCTCGCGATGATTTAGCAGTTCGAAAGGATAATCGCCGATCTCGGCCTGCAAGGTGGAGAGCCGTTTATGGCGCTCGGCGAGTTCTTCGTCCGAGAAGCAGATGTGAAAGCCGCCAGGCTGGCGCAGCGCGACATCCACGCGCGCCTCGTCGGCGAGGCTTTGCGCGAGCAGCGGCCAGCGCTGCGCCGAACTGCGCGACCAGCGCGCGTAGGGCGAAAGGCCGTAGCCCTTGCCCTGAATCCAGACGAGGCCGAAGTTGCCTCGCGAGGCGCGAAAGCCGCCGTCGTCCTCGTCGAGCACGGTCACGCGCGCGCCTTCGCGGGCGAGCCCGTAGGCCACGGCGGAGCCGACGAGGCCGCCGCCGATCACGAGCACGTCGGGGCTCGCGGTGGAGTTCTGTGTCATCGGGCTTCTCCGATCAGGATGCGGTCCAGCCCGACCATGCGGTCGAGCAGCAGCATCAGCAGGATCGTGCCGACGATCAGCACCGCCGACACCGAGGTGACGAGCGGATCGATCGTCTGCGCGATCTGGTTGTACATGGCAACGGGCAGCGTGGTCGTGCCGGGGGTAGCGACGAAAATGGTCATGGTGAGTTCGTCGAAGCTCTGGATGAACGACAGCACCCAGCCGCCCGCCACGCCGGTGCGGATCATCGGCAGCACCACGCGGCGGAATGCCGTGAAGCGGCTCGCTCCACATGAAAGCGCCGCGCGTTCGGCGTCGCGGTCGAGGCCGACCGCCGAAGAAAGCGCGAGACGCAGCGCATACGGCAGCACAATCACCACGTGCGCGGCGACGAGTGCCCAGAACGAGCCGTTCAGGTTCAGCAGCGAGAGAAAGCGCAGGAACGCGATGCCGAGCACCACGGCGGGAATCATCATCGGCGAGAGGAAGAAGCTCACCAGCGCAGCGCGCCCCGGAAAGCGGTAGCGCGCGATGGCGAGCGCGGCGGGCACCGCGAGCGCCACGCCGATGGTGGCCGCGGCGAACGCGAGGCGCACGGAGAGCCAGAACGCCGAGACGATGTCGCCGTTCTGCAGGATCGCGCGAAACCAGCGCAGCGACGCGCCGTCGAACGGCATCGAGATATAGCCCTTGTCCGTGAAGGCCACGAGCAGCACCACGACGATGGGCGCGAGCATAAAGGCGAGAAAGAGCGCGTTGAACGCGAGTCCGAGGAATCCGTTGCGTTTCATGGCGTGCCCCCTTCAGTCGAAGATGTGCTTGAAACGGCGTTCGGCGAGACGGCTGCAGCCCATCACGATCGCCACGTTGGCGATCAGCAGCAGCACGGCAATGCTCGCGCCCAGCGGCCAGTTCAAGGTGCCGAGGAACTCATCGTAGGCGGCCGTGGCGACGACCTTCATGCGTCGTCCGCCGATCAGCGCGGGCGTGGCGAACGCGGAGGCCGAAAGCGCGAACACGATGATCGAGCCCGAGAGCACGCCCGGCATGATCTGCGGCAGGATCACGCGGCGGAACACGCGCAGGGGCGAGGCGCCGAGCGAGCGCCCGGCCCATTCCACCTGCGGATCGAGCTTTTGCAAGGTCGCCCAGACAGACATCACCATGAATGGCACGAGCACGTGCGTGAGCGCGATGATGGTGCCCGTCATGGTGAACACGAGGCGAATGGGCTCGTCGGTGATATGCAGTGCCTGCAGCGCGTTGTTGAGCACCCCGTTATTGCCCAGCAGAATTTGCCAGCCGAGCGTGCGCACCACCACCGAGATCAGCAGCGGGCCGAGCACGATCAACAGGCAAACGGATTGCCAGGGCCTGCGCATGCGCGCGAGCACCAGCGTTTCGGGCACGCCCAGCACGATGGACAGCAGCGTGACGGCGAACGCGAGTCCCGCCGTGCGCAGGAAGATTTCGCCGTAGTAGGGATCGCTCAGGACCTCCAGGTAATTGGTGACGGTCCAGCCGCGTTGCACACCCGCGATGTCGCTGAACACGTGAAACGAGAGCACGAAGGTGAGCAGGAGCGGCACCAGCAGCAGCGCGAGAAAAAGCAGCAGCGCGGGCGCGGAGAGCAGCCACGGCGCGGCGCCCGCGCGCGAGTCGTCAAGCGTTGCCATGAGCGCCCTCCCGCGTGAGCACGCGCAGGTCGTCGTCGGTCCAGGCGAGTCCCACTTCGTGGCCTTCCTCGGGCGGCGGTGCGCCGTGGTTGGGCTGGGTGACATGCAGCTTGCCGAGCGAGGTTTCCACGGCGAGCAGCCATTGATTGCCCACGAACACGCGCGTCGTCACGCGCCCCGTGAGGCGCGCGTCGCCGTTGGCCAGATGCACTTTTTCAGGGCGGATGTAGACGTTCACGGCGCCCGCCACCTCGCGGCCTTCGTGCGGCACGTGCAGCATCGTCCCGGCTACCTCGACCTCGGCGCAACGCGGATTGCGGCGCAGCACTTCGCCCGCGAGCGTATTGGTGCGGCCAAGGAACGTGGATGCGAAGGGCGTGGTCGGGCGCTCGTAAGCGTCGAACGGCGTGCTCAACTGCGCGATGGCGCCGCCGTGCATGACGGCGATGCGGTCGCTCATCGTCATCGCTTCCACCTGGTCGTGCGTCACGAGAAGGGTCGTGATGCCAAGGCGTTTCTGGATGGCGCGCAGTTCGATATGCATCTCTTCGCGCAGCTTGGCGTCGAGGTTCGACATCGGCTCGTCGAGCAGCAATAGTTCGGGCTGCATGGCAAGTGCGCGGGCGATCGCCACGCGCTGGCGCTGGCCGCCCGAAAGCTCCTTCGGAAAGCGCGCGTCGAGCCCGCGCAAACGCACGAGTTCCAGCGCTTCGGCAATGCGCTCTGCGCGTTGTGCGCGCTTCATCTTGCGCATCTCCAGACCGAAGCCCACGTTACCGGCCACGGTCATGTGCGGAAAGAGCGCATAGCTTTGAAACACCACGCCAATGCCCCGTTTCTCCGGGCGCTCGTGGGTGATATCGCGGCCATCGAGCGTGATGCGGCCCGTGCTCGGTGTGACGAAGCCCGCGATCATCTGCAGCGTGGTCGTCTTGCCGCAGCCCGAGGGCCCGAGCAGCGAGAGAAACTCGCCGCGCGCGACCGTGAGGTCGAGCCGCTCGATCGCCGTGAAGTCGCCGTAGCGCTTCGAGATGCCTTGCAGGGTGAGGAAGCTCATGAGCGTCGGTCCTCGCTGTGCGTTGGGTGCGGGGCGGGGAGCGGGCGCATCAGCGCTCGACCGAACGGTTCCAGCGCTCGGTCCACTCGGTGCGATGCTCGTTGATGGTGGTCCAGTCCATCGCCGTGAGCTTCGCGATCTGGTCAGGACCGTAAGGCACGCGCGCGGCCACTTCGGGCGTGAGCTTGACGGTCTTGTTGACGGGGCCGAGGCCGATGTCCGCCGCCTGCTGCGCCTGCACTTCGGGGCTCAGCAGGAACTGGATGAACTGCTGCGAGAGCTGCGGCTGTGCGTTCTGTGCAATGGAGCACGCGGCCACCTGCAGCGCCACGCCGCCTTCCTTCGGGTAGATGAACTTGAGCGGGAAGCCGGTGTTTTGCAGCGCCACCGCGCGGCCGCTGCCGTAAGGCGCGATGATCACGTCGCCGGACTGCATGAGGCCGTCCATTTCGCCGGGCGTGGGCGCCCACGAAAGCACGTTGGGCGCGACCTGCTTCGTCATGGCCTTGAAGCCGGGGTCGATGTCCTTCTCGCCGCCGCCGTTCAGGCGCGCGAGCATCACGAGTGTATGCAGGCCGTAGGTGTTGGTGATGGGCGGCACGCCGAGTTTGCCTTTCACGCGCGCGTCTTCGAGCGACTTCCACGAATTGGGCGCGGGCAGGCCGAGCTTTTTGAACGCCTGTTCGTTATAGCCGATGCCGGTCGCCACCATGCCCACGCCCACGGCGGTCGGGCCAATGTGCGCGAGCGGATAGAGGTCCTTCATGACCGGGGCGTCGTCGAGCTTGCCGCACAGGCCGAGTTGCATCGCCTGGTACATCGGGCCGTCGTCCATCACGGCGACATTGATCTGCTCGTGGCCCTTTTGCGCCTGGAGCTTGGCGAGCGTGTCGCTCGAATTTCCCGCCACGTAGACGATCTTGACGTCATGCGCCTTTTCGAACGTCGGGATGATCTTCTGACGATAGAGTTGCTCGTTGGAGCCGCCGACGTTGGCGACGTACAGCGTGGTTTCGGCCTGGGCGAGCGAGGCCGCAGCGAGTGTGCCGGCGACGGCGAGTGCGACGAATGCGGCTTTGGGGGGGAAGGTTGAACGACGGCGCATCGCGGCTTTCATGACGACGATCTCCATTCGATTGTGGGGAGCGGCGAACCGGACAGTGCGCCGATGCATCGCAGTCTGTGCCGGGCTGGCCATATCGTCCAATACGAATAAAATGCCAACCTATACGGAAATGATATGGGCCAGGGTTAGGCCCTGGCGCAAGAATCAGGGTTACGCCCAGGAGAGATCATCTTGAATCTGAAGCACGTCGAGGCGTTTCGCGCGGTGATGGTGTCGGGCTCGATGACGGCCGCCGCGAAGGCGCTCTACACCTCCCAGCCCAACGTGAGCCGCCTGATCGGGCAACTGGAGCGCGAGACCGGGCTCACGCTGTTTCAGCGCGTGGGCATCCGCCTCATTCCCACGAGCGAGGGCAATGCGTTTTTCCGCGAAGTCGAGCGTGCGTATGTGGGCCTGCAAGGCCTCAGCACCGCCGCCGCGCAAATCCGCAATCTCGGCAGCGGGCGTCTGCGCATCGCCGCCATGCCGTCCGCGGGGCTGACGCTCGTGCCGCATGCCATCGACAAGTTCCGCCGCCTCTATCCGGGCGTGACGGTCTCGCTGCACGTGAATACATCGGGCACCGTGAACCACTGGACCGGTTCGCAGTTCTGCGATCTGGGCGTGGCGGTGTACATCAGCGAAGCGTCGAATTGCGAGGTCGAATTGCTCTCGAAGGTCTCGGCTGTATGCGTGATGCCGGCCTCGCACCCGCTCGCGAAAAAGGCCATGATCCGGCCCGCCGATCTGGAGGGGGAATCGTTCATCTCGCTGTGCCACGGCGACGGCACACGCACGCAAATGGACGAAGTGTTCCAGCGCGCGGGCGTGGAGCGCGTGCTCGCCATCGAGGCGCAGTACACGGCGATCTGCTGCGAGATGGTCCGCTGCGGAATGGGCGTGACGCTCGCGCATCCCATCGTCGCACGTGATTTTGCGGGGCCCGATATCGCGATCCGGCCGTTCTCGCCGGCGGTGCTGTTCCCCACCTACTTGCTGTTTCCGCCGAACCGGCCGCGCGAGCGTCTCGTGGCCGAATTCGTCGAGGTGCTGCGCGAACACCACGACGGTTTGATTGTGCAGATGAAAGCGGCCGATCGTGAGCCCGCGCGCAAACGCGCGAAGAAAGCGGCGGCTTGAGGCGCGCGATCAAGCGTTGCTTTTCGCGCCGCGCTTTTTCTGTGCCGCCCGTTCCGCGAGATGCTCGACCATGTGCTGCGCCGCGGGCTGAAGTGTGTCGAACGAACGAAAGCAGACGATGAAACGCCGCCGCGCCCAGGCGTCGGTGAGGGGAATGGTGTGCACATCCATGATGCGGCGGTAGGTGTTGCTCACCTCCTGGGGCACGACGCTGATGCCGAGATTGGCGGCCACCACGCGAAACGCCGCGTCGAGCGTCGACACCACCGCGCGATAGGCGACCGTGCGCCCGCTGCGCGCCGCCGACTGCCGCAGCATCGTATGCACGGCGGTGGAGGGCGGCAGGCCCACGTGCTCGTAATCGAGCGTCTCCTCGAAGGCGATGGTGCGGCGTTTCGCAAGCGCGTGCTCGGGATGCACGGCGAGCACGAGCCGGTCTTCGCGCCAGGGGCGCGATTGAAGTCCCCCGAGTTCCACGTTGTCCCAGCACACGCCTAGCGAGGCCGCGCCGTCGCGCACGCGCTCCACGAGTTCGTGCGAGGTGCGCTCTTCCACGTTCACGCGAATGTTCTGATACGCGGGCAGGCGCATGAACGACGCGAGATCGTCGAGCAGCGCCTCGGCGATTGCGGAAGCCGAGGCGCATACGCTCACGCTGCCCGAGAGGCCGCTGCCGAGCGCGGCGACGTCGCTGGCGGCGCGCTCGAGCGTGAAGATCACGCTGCGCGCATGCTCGAGCAGCGCGAGACCCGCCGCGGTGGGCTGTACGCCACGGCGCGAGCGCGTGAGCAGCGGCACGCCGAATTCGCTTTCGAGTTGGGCGATGCGCTTGCTGATGGCCGAGGGCTCGATGTGCTCCTCGCGCGCCGCGCGCCCCATGTTGCCGTGCTCGCACACGCTCACGAGAAGGCGCAGGGTCTTGAGGTCGATGTCGTGCACGGTGTCTCCTTGCTGCGCTTTTGTGTGTTTCCGGATTGGAATCTTAAAGCTTCCAAAATACCGCTTTATGTATTTCGTGGAATGCCTAAAGTTAGCACATCGCTGGAGACAAAAACGGAGACACCTTCATGCCCCCATTACCTCAGTGGGCCCAGACTCGTGCAGTCATACGCGAAGTCGGCCTGCGCGACGGCCTGCAGAGCATCCAGACGGTGCTGCCTACCGAGCACAAGATCGAGTGGATACGCGCGGCGCACGAAGCCGGCCAGCGCGAGATCGAAGTGGGTTCGTTCGTGCCTGCGCGCCTCCTGCCGCAGCTCGCGGATACGGCGGAACTCGTCGCATACGCAAAGACGCTGCCGGGTCTCGTCGTCTCGGTGCTCGTGCCGAACCTGAAGGGCGCCGAGCGCGCGCTGGAGGCGCAAGCGGACCTGATGCTCGTGCCCCTTTCCGCGAGTCAGGCGCATAGCCTCGCGAACCTGCGCAAGACGCCCGATGAAGTCGTGGCCGAGGTGGCGCGCATGCGCGCCGCGCGTGACGCCAGCGGCGCGAGGACGCTGATCGAAGGCGGCATCGGCACGGCGTTCGGCTGTACGCTGCAAGGGCGCGTCGAGTCAGCGGAGGTGCTGCGCTGCATGCAGGCGCTGCTCGACGCGGGCGCGGACCGCGTGAGCCTGGCCGACACCGTGGGCTACGCGAACCCCGCCGCCGTGCGAGAACTCTTCGAGGCCGCGCGCAAGATCGCGGGCGAGCGGCTGTGCTGCGCGCACTTTCACGACACGCGCGGCCTCGCGCTCGCCAACGTCTATGCGGCGCTGGAAACGGGCGTCACGCGCTTCGACGCCACGCTCGGCGGCATCGGCGGCTGTCCGCATGCGCCGGGCGCGAGCGGCAATGCATCGAGCGAAGACCTCGCGTTCATGCTCGCCGACATGGGCATCGACACCGGCATCGACATCGAACGGCTGCTGGCGCTGCGCGCGCGCGTGGCCCAGTGGCTGGAGGGCGAAACGCTGCACGGCACGCTCTGGCGCGCCGGCCTGCCGAAGACCTTTGGCGCAATCGCGCATCATGCCTGACTAGTTTGAGATCCTTATGAATACGCAAAACCGTTTGCCGCTCGACGGCGTGCGCGTCGTCGAATTCACGCACATGGTCATGGGTCCCACCTGCGGGATGATTCTCGCGGACCTGGGCGCCGAAGTCATCAAGATCGAACCGCCCGGCGGCGACAAGACGCGCAATTTGCCGGGCCTCGGCATTGGGTTTTTCCGCTCGTTCAATCGCAACAAGAAGAGCGTGGTGCTCGACATCAACACCGAATCGGGCCGTGCAGCAGCCGTCGAGCTGATCGGCGAGTGCGACGTGATGCTCGAAAACTTCCGGCCCGGCCTCATGGAAAAGCTCGGCCTCGATTACGCCACCCTCTCGCAGCGCTATCCGCGCCTCATCTACGTCTCGCACAAGGGCTTTTTGCCGGGCCCGTATGAAAAGCGTCTCGCGCTCGACGAAGTCGTGCAGATGATGGGCGGCCTCTCGTACATGACCGGGCCTGTGGGTCGGCCGCTGCGCGCGGGAACCTCGGTGAACGACATCATGGGCGGCATGTTCGGCGCGATCGGCGTGCTGGCCGCGCTGCGCGAGCGCGACGCGACCGGGCGCGGACAGGAGGTGCAGAGCGCGCTGTTCGAGAACTGCGTGTTCCTGAGCGCGCAGCACATGCAGCAATACGCCATGACGCATGAAGCACCGCCTCCCATGCCTTCGCGCGTTTCGGCCTGGAGCGTGTACGACGTGTTCACGCTTGCCGAGGGTGAACAGCTTTTCATCGGTGCGGTGAGCGACAAGCAGTTCGTCACGCTGTGCGACGTGATCGGCTGCCCGCAGCTTGCCGACGAGCCGCGCTTCGCGAACAACGCCTTGCGCGTGGCGGTGCGGCCCGAACTGCTCGAGCGCCTCGGCACCGTGCTCGCCACGCAGCAGGTGGCCGAACTCATGCCGCGCCTCGAAGCGGCCGGCATTCCGTACGCGCCGATCGTACGCCCCGACCAGTTGCTCGACGACCCGCACCTCAAGGCGAGCGGCGGACTCGTGCCGATGCAGACCGACGACGGCGGCACGACCGAAGTCGTGCTGCTGCCGCTCATGATGGGGGGCCGCCGTCCCGGCGTGCGTCAACCGCTCGCGCGGGTGGGCGAGCATACCGACGAGGTGCTGGCGGCCCTGAAGTCACGCGCAGCGCCCTGAGTAAGCGGCAGACGAAGTAGACGCAGCACGTTCGCGGTTCCCCCCGCCGGTTTGCCATACGGTTGCGCGTGCAACGAGCCACCAGAAGCTCGCACGCGCGCCGCGCGCGCGCGGGCCCGGCGTTCACAAGAATGACGCCCAGCGAGGCGTCGTCACGGAGACAAGCATGCAACGAATCCTCGGCGCAGACGCCCCGCTCGACGCCGTCACGACCCCACCTGTGGGCAATCGCGCCGCCGCGGCGCTTTCCGCGCGGCTCGACCGCCTGCCCGCCACGCGCCAGCTCTGGATGCTGGTCATGTTGATCTCGCTGGGTGGCTTTTTCGAGGTCTACGATCTCATCTTCACGGGCTATATTGCGCCGGGCATGGCAAAAAGCGGCATGCTGCAAACCACCACGCACGCATTCTTCGGCTTCAACGGCATTGGGGCCTTCGTGGCCGCGACTTTCGCGGGTCTTTTCATCGGCACATTCTGCTTCGGCTGGCTGCCCGACCGCTTCGGACGACGAAGCGTCTTCACATTCTCGCTGCTCTGGTATTCGGTGGGCTCGGTGGCGATGGCGTTTCAGCATACCTCGCAGGGGCTGATCCTGTGGCGCTTCATCACAGGTATAGGCGTGGGCATCGAGATCGTCACCATCGACAGCTATGTCACGGAGATGGTCCCGCAGCAGATGCGCGGGCGCGCCATGGCGCTGAATCAGGCGATCATGTTTTCGGCGGCGCCCATTTCCGCGTTGCTTTCCTGGTGGCTCGTGCCGCAGGCGCCGCTCGGTCTCGACGGCTGGCGCTGGGTCGTGCTCGCCGGTTCGCTTGGCGCAGCGATCGTGTGGTTCGTGCGCCGCGCCGTGCCGGAAAGCCCGCGCTGGCTCGTCACGCACGGTCAAACCGAGGCGGCCGAACGTGTGATCGCTCAGATGGAGCAACGCGCCGTGCGCGAAAGCGGCAAACCCTTGTCCGAGCCTTCGCCCACGCTCGTGCTGCCCGCGCACCGGCGCGCCTCGCTCGCGGAGCTCTGGAAGCCGCCGTACCGTGCGCGCCTCATCATGCTGATCGCGTTCAACCTGTGCCAGGCCGTGGGCTATTACGGCTTCGCGAACTGGGTGCCCACGCTCCTGATCGGGCAAGGCGTGAGCGTCACGAAGAGCCTGCTCTATGCAGTCGTGATCGCCGTTGCGCTGCCGTGCGGGCCGCTGCTCGCGATGCTCGTGGCCGATCGCATCGAGCGCAAGTGGCTCATCGTCGGCTCGGCTTTCGCGGTTATCGTGTTCGGGTTGCTGTTCGCGCAGGCGCGCGGGCCGCTCGCGCTGATTTCGCTCGGTGTCCTGATCAGCCTTGCGGGGCAGACCATTTCCGTGTGCTATCACGCTTACCAGGCTGAGCTTTTCCCCACTGCGATACGTTGCAGCGCCAACGGCATCGTCTATTCCGCGAGCCGCGTGGGCGCGATGATGTCGGGTTTCATCATCGCCGCGTTGTTGCGCGATTTTGGTGTGGGCGGCGTGTTCGCCGGCATCACCGTGTGCATGCTCGCGGTGATGATTTCCATCGGCGGATTCGGGCCGCGCACGAATGGCGTGCGGCTCGAAGAGCTTTCGGCGTGAGGGTGGGGGAAAGAGGCGTGCCGGCCGGCACGCCTGCGAAGGCAACGCTCAGGCTGCGGCGATCACGTCGATGCGCAGCGTCGGGCCGCCTGCCGCGATTTCCAGCAGACGATCGACGTTCGGGTGCGCGCCCGGGCGGTTGCGCGCGTCGGCGGTGTGCTCGGCGAACACGGCGAGGCCATGCTCGGCCGCGTTGGCGTCGAGCGTGCCGAAGGCTTCGCGCAGATAGTGGTAGATCGCGAGCGAGCCCTGCTTGCCGGGCTTGTTTTCGATGCTCGCGGCCACCTTGCCCTGAGCGTCCACGAGATCGATGCGCTCGATGCCGTCGATGCCCGGCAGCAGTGCGAGATTGTCCTTGAAGACGGCGCCCGGTTGAATTGCCTGAATCACTGAAAACACTCCGTTGGTTCGATAAATGGCTTTTGCGGAGCCGTATCTTAGCCGATCGGGGCGGGGGCAGGTCGATGTAGTCGGCTGCGGTGCGTCGCGTCGGCTTCGATCGTCGAGGGCGTGAGCGTGGCCGAGCGCGAATTGCGGTCGATAGACGCGCGTCGAACGCCATTTCGGATTCGAGGCGCTGTCGCATAAAAAGGATCGGAAACGGACTAGCGCTCACGTTCGCGATTGACAAGCCGCTCGACACGCATGCGCCCGGGTGGCTCGAAATACGTTCCGAACCGAACCAGCCCGGCCTTCCTCAAATGGCAGACCATCGTGAAGCTCACGAGGAGCCCGGGATCGGGCCTGTCGCTGATCTCGATGTCGATCGAACGCAGGCGCGGCTCGAACTTGAGCAGCGTGTTTTCCATCTGGTTGCGTAAATCGTGGACTGACGCTGGCAGGTTCTTGTAGACGTCGGTGAGGTCCGGCAATCCATACTCGGGCACATGCTTGAGCGCACCCGCCCTCGTATTCATGATTCGCCCAATGTTTGCCTGGACGCTCAGGATTTCGAGCGTGTTGTCATCGTGGTTTTCGAGTGCCTCGCCATTGATGTGGCCAAGCAGCATGTCATAGAGGGACGGGCCTGTCGGCATGGCGATGTCTTCCTTACCCTGCTGTTGTTTCGGTCGTGACCACGACCGGCTCGGCCTGATCCACGAATTCAATCGTGAGACTGCCTTCAGCCGAACTCGACAGAACAACCTTCGCCGGCGTTGTGCCGCTCGCCATGCGGGTGAGCAGCTCACGCGACACCGTCGGGAGTACGCGCTGGTTGAGGAATGCATCGACGTTACGGGCGCCGGATTCACGGGCAAGGCAAGGCTCGGCCATTGCCGCAATCAGGGAATCGTCGCAAACCAGTTCGACACCGTGCTGACGTTTCAGGCGCTCCGCAACCTTGTCGAGCTTCAGCCGCACGATGGCGCCAAGTGCAACAGCGTCGAGCGGCTTGTACACCAGCGTCTGGAAGCGCGCGAGCAGCGCCGGCTGGAAGTGCTCGACGAGCTGTGGGCGGATGGCCTCGAGTAGCGCGGGTTGCGCGCTGTCCGGATTGTCGGCAGTGAACTCGTCGATCTGCGCACTGCCGAGGTTCGAGGTCATCAGGATGACGCAGTTGCGAAAATCAATCTCGCGTCCTTCGCCGTCGCGCATCGCGCCTCGATCGAATACCTGGTAGAACAGGTCCAGCACGTCGCGATGGGCCTTTTCGACTTCGTCGAGCAGCACGACGCTGTACGGGCGTTGTCGCACCGCCTCCGTGAGCACGCCGCCGCGGCCATAACCGACATAGCCCGGAGGCGAGCCCTTGAGCTGCGAAACCGTGTGGGCTTCCTGATACTCCGACATGTTGATCGTGGTGAGTGCCGCCTCGCCGCCGAACAGCAAGTCGGCCAATGCTAGTGCGGTCTCGGTCTTGCCCACACCGGAAGGACCCGCGAGCAGGAACACGCCGAGCGGTGCATGCTCGTTTTTCAATCCGACCTTGGCAGTGCGCAGGCTTTCCGCGAGCGCGACGAGCGCGTCGTCCTGGGCGACAACCCGTTTCGCGAGCTGCGCCTCGAGCGTGAGAAGGCTCTGCAGTTCGTCTTCGACGAGATTCCCAACCGGCACGCCGGTCCATTCGGCGACCACGCGCGCAACCGCCTGTGCGTCCACGTCCGCGAAAATCAGGGGTGTCTTGCCCTGGATACATTGGAGCGCTTGGTGTGCCTGCGCGAGGGAACCGGGTTCACTATCCGATGGAGCATCCCGTTGTTCACGCAGTTCACGCACGAACGCAAGTTCCTGGTCATAGCGCTGCTGCAACGCGTCAAGCGCGGCCTGCGCCTCGACGAGTGCCGCGCGAAGTTCTGCCTGACGCGTCTCCATCTCTGTGATGCCCGCCCGGGCGTCGTCTTCCACCGTCGAGCGTTCCAGCTCCAGCGCTGAGATGGCCGCGCGTGCGCGCTGCAGGTCGGCCGGGGGCGATTCGAGACCCATCCGTACGCGCGCTGCAGCCGTGTCGATCAGGTCGACCGCCTTGTCCGGTAATTGGCGCGCCGGGATGTAACGGCGCGAGAGCTTGACTGCTGCCACGAGCGCTTCATCGCGAATGTGCACGTTGTGGTATTGCGCGTAACGACTCTTGAGCCCGCGCAGCATCAGGCACGCTGCGTCGTCATCTGGCTCCTCCACCTTGATCATCTGGAAGCGCCGTTCGAGCGCGGCGTCGCGCTCGAAGTATTCCTTGTATTCCGACCAGGTCGTTGCCGCGATCGTGCGCAACTCGCCGCGCGCGAGCGCGGGTTTGAGCAGGTTGGCCGCATCGGCGCCGCCGGCGGCATTGCCGGCGCCGATGAGCGTATGCGCCTCGTCGATGAAGAGCAGGATCGGCACGCTCGATGCCTGCACCTCGTCGATCACGTTCTTCAGACGCTGCTCGAATTCGCCTTTCACGCCGGCGCCCGCCTGAAGCAGGCCAAGGTCGAGCGTGAGGATACGCACGTCGCGGATCACGTTGGGCACCGTGCCTTCGGCCACACGAAGCGCTAGGCCTTCGACGAGCGCCGTTTTTCCCACACCCGGCTCGCCCACGAGGATGGGGTTGTTCTTGCGCCGGCGCGCGAGCACGTCGACCATCTGCTGGATCTCGCGATCGCGGCCAAAGACCGGATCGATCTTGCCGTCTCGCGCCTTACCGGTGATGTCGATCGCAAAGCGGGCCAGTGCGTCACCCTCAACGCTGCGCACGACCGTCGGCGTTGCCTTTGCCGACTCCGCATGATCTGCACTGCCGGCCGCTGTCGCCGCGGTGACAGCGGCCGTTTGCGGTTCTGGCCGTTCGGGCGGGTTTTCGCTCGTACGGGACCCCAGACGAGGCAGTAGACGCTGGATCTGCGCGCTGCTCGCGGACAACAGCGGCCACGCGGAGCGTGTGCGCAGCACGTGCGGCGCCTCGACGATGGCTTGCAGAACATGTCCCGAGCGGATCGTCGTCTCATGTGCATCGGCCAGGTTGAGCGCACGGGACCAGGCGTCCTGCAGGACGGCGGCCAGTTGCAGGGAGAGGCCCGGACGGCCGCGCAGGTTGCGCGGGGTGTGCTCAATGGCGCCAAGCAACGCGTTCCATATGGGGTCCACGTCCATATCGTAGTGGTCCAGGATTGCGGGAATATCACCGTCGCCCGCCTCGAGCAGTTTGAGCAGCCAGTGCTCGACCGTGATTTCATCCGCAAGCCGTGTCTGACACAGACTTGCTGCTGCCTCGAGCGCCGTCGTGCAATGCGGATTGAGCCGGCGCAGGAGCTGGCTGATGTCCCGGGAATGTGTGCTTCGGTCGTTGTACAAGGTCATGTCGTGGCTGCCTGTGCGGGCGCAGGGGAGAAGGAGGCGGCCACTGGAAGCGGCCGCCCAGTGCAGCAAAGAACACCAGTCCGCGTGCGCGGACTGGCAAAAGGGGGCTGTCATGCGGTGACGGTCCCCGGACCGGCGTCGGGAACGAGCGCTCAGGAGCGCTCGTTCCAGGTGTCCTTGTGGATGATGTTGCCGTCCTTGTAGGACCATGTGATGGTCTCGTAACGCAACTCGATTTCCTCGAGGTGGTTGTGCTTCTCGTAGTCGGGGATCTTGATGTCGAGCATCTTCGGACGGACCGCCACGACCTTCACGTTCTCGAGCTTCGTGTTGAAGTATTCCTTCTCCTTGCCCGCGTCGTCGATCTTGTACCACTTGATCTCGGCCGACTTGAGCGTTTGGCCGCTCGTCACCGCCTTGTAGAGATACGGCGTCGACGCGTCGGTTTCCTTCACGAGCGTGATCGGCGCATGGACGCGCGTGCCGGTCAGCTTGCCGGTGTTGCCATCGGTCGGGATATGCAGATCGTGGTTGAACTGCGTGATCTCGATGCTGCCCTCGCGCCCCTGAACAGTCACGGAACCCTTGATGTCAGCGCCACCATCGTCCTTGAGCCACATGTATGACGGAATTGCCATTTCTTAACTCCCTTTCTTCGTACTACGACAATCGCCCGGAGACAGTTAAAGTGACCGGGCTCACGAAACCCGAAGCGTGGGCTTCGGGGACAAACGCTCCCTACCTGGGCGCCGCTGCAGGCGCTGCCGTTTGCGAGGTGTCAGCCGCCGGGGCGGGCTGCGCCGCGTCGGGGACGAGCGTGATCTCTACCCGTCGATTCCTCGCACGCCCGGCGATTGTGTCGTTCTCCGCAAGCGGCCGCGTGTCGCCGTAGCCCTGGATCGCGAATTGCGTGGCTGGGATGCCGGAGGCATCAACCAGCCAGTTGCGCACAGCTTGGGCGCGAGCGGTTGAAAGCAGCAGATTGCGATCGGGCTTACCGACGTTGTCCGTGTGGCCCGCCACGAGAATCCGCTTGTCCGGATGTGCCTTGATCATCTCGAGTGCATTGACCATGATCCGTGTCGAGCCGTCTTTGAGTTGGGCCTTGCCGCTGTCGAACAGCGACATGCTGTCAAGCGCGAGTACGGCCGGCGGCGGGGGGGGAGGCTGATAGGAGGCGATCGCGTTGTTGAGCGCCGGGATCAGTCGCGCGCCGCGGTACAGTCCGAACGACAGATTGAGCGGGACCCCCGTTCGTGCGTAGCGGTCGAGTTCGTCGCGATCGTTCACGAGGGTCCTAAGCGCTTCGCACCGTGCCGCGTCGTGGTCGGCCGGAATCATCGAGTAACGCCCAAGATCTGCTTGAATGCGCGAGAGCAGCGTTTGATTGTTTTTTCCGGCACAGCAAAACGCAATGCCGGCCGCGCACGCGAACATCGCAAGGGCATGGATCAGCGCCAGGAGCCGGGGCGATCTCCAGTGCCGCACAGGCAGGGCCTCGATCAGCGGCTGCGGTAGCGGCCATGGCGCAGGTGACTCCGGCGCCGTGTTGCGCACGACGCTCGTTTGCATTTCCACATCCACGTTCCATGGGCTGCCTGCACGGCCCGCGGGGCCGCAGTCGATCCAGCCGGCACCGAACAGCGCAAAGGGCATAGCCGGTTGCCGCGGGTCGGTAAGCGCGTGAAGCACGACGCGTTGCGTCCAGCCAATGAGCGACGCAAGTGCCGCGGCGCGCGTGGCCGCCACATGGCGGTTAGCCGCGCTCATGATCTCGTCTTCCGCTGCCCGTATCACGGTCTCGAACCGCTGCGCCTCAACCATGCGGGTAGCCGAAGAAACACCGTGCCATTGCGGCCCGGCAAGCCCCGCGGCTTCGGTTGTCAGTCGCTGATACACCGCGACATAGCCGGGAAGCGCGCGCGCGCCGAGCATGCGCGTGGCGTCGGCGACTGCCTGACGTGTCGCGCGCAATGACTGGGTTAGAAGATCGACATCCGTGTATCTTGCCGGCACAGCCGAGATCACGACGCCATCAGGGGCAGGCCCGTCACGCCACTGCTTCACGGCGATGGCCAGACGTGCCAGATCTTTGGGGCTGTCCACACGTAGCCAGATTGCGCCTTCGCCAACATAGGCGAAACGCTCGCCTTCATTCCTGTTGAACAGTGCGGGCAGATCATCACCCGTCACCAGCACGAGCGGCATTCGGGTACGGAGGTCGACGGGTATGCCGGCCGTTGCTTGCCCAAGTGCGCAGAGTACCTGTGCGCCCTGCTTGCGCGCGATGGAAATTCGCCGGGTATACAGGACCACGAGCAGCATGGCGACAAACACGACCGCGCAGGAGAGCAACCACGCAAGCACCGGTCCGATGCGCGCCACGAACCAGACCAGGATGAGCGCCAGAGCGCTTGCAAGAAGAACCTGCAGCCGGAACGGGTAATCGAGTCCTTCGTGGCCGCAAAGCTGCGCATCGTTGGGCGCAGAAGTCAGCAGGGGCAGGTCTGACTTCACGGCTGCGCAACCTTTGCCGATGGAATGTGTGTGACCTGCGCGTTGAGTGCGACGGCCCACGTGCTCCAGATCACCGCTGCAACAACGCAAACGACTGCGGCTACAGCCCACGGCGAAAGCCTGTGGAACCAGTCGGAAAGCTGGCGTCCCGCACGGTCAGACATAAACGACCGCGTCTCATGTGGGCGAAGCGTCTTCAGGCGTGTGTTGAGCGCGCCCATGAGTTCGATGAGCCTGCTTTCGCCTTCGAGCGCGTAGCGCCCCTTAAAGCCCATGCCGAGGATCGCGGCGTAACCTTCGAGCAGGTCTGGATTCGGTGTGGCTTCCCGCAGGCGTGCCTCGATCCGGTCAATGACGAATTCGCCGGCGTCGTGCACCTTGAACCGCTCGACCTGAAACGGATTGAGTGCCCACGCTGCGCGGCTGCTTTCGGGGAGATGGCGCAGCGCCGTTTCATCGATCAGGCCGCACTGCGCGAGCAAGACTTCGCGCTTGACGTCTTCGGGATAGCCGTACTGCGTGAGGGCGTCCGAGAACTTCTGGATCAGCTTTCGGCAGTCGTTGCGGAACTGCTCCGCGTTTTTTACGGTTCCGTCGTCGCCGAGTGATGTGACGAGCAATCCGGTATCACGCAGCAGGTCCCGGATGCCCGGTGTGCTCGCGCGACCAAAGTCGGGATCAGACGCAAGATGCGCGGGCGTGTCGTGGCGATCGGTCAGGACTTTCATGAGCGCAGCACCGCGTAAAGTTCAAGCGAGGCATCGGCGACCGACCCCGGCAAATAGATCTGACACGCTCTCGCTGCGAGCATCCTCTCGTATGCGGGGCTGCTGGAGTCGAGCGAAAAATACTGGTTGTCCAGTCGCACCGGAATGGCGCTGGGCACGCGTTGGACCGCCTTGAGCGGAATGCCAGGCAGTGCAGAATTGACGATGTGTTCGACATCATCCGGTGCGCCGATCTTGCACAGACGCGGAAACTGTTCGACCAGATCAAATGCAGTCATGCGCGCATTGACCGACAGGTACCAGTCGGACACACCATCGACGATGCGCTCGTCAAGGAACTGTCCAGTCCATGTCGTCGGGGTTTTGCGCGTGAGGCCAATTGGGATCACGCGGGACGGAATGATTGCATCGAGCAGTTCCCGGATCATCGATTCCAGCTTCGTGAACACGTCATCGGCGTGCTCATGTTCCCACGCGGGAATATCGGCAAGCTGCACGGCGGTGGAGAATGTCGTCAGGGCACTGACCAGCTGGGCGAGCGTGATATAAAGCTGCTCGGGGGGCCGCGTGGGATGCGACAAGAAGAGCCGCATTTGTGGCCACGCCGTGTGGATGCAGTGCAGCAGCCAGAACAGTTGCACGTCGGCCACGCCGTATTCGGTAACCTGCTCGACGCGTTCGCTGCGACGCGTGCCAAGCGCGAGGCTCTTTGCCTGCAGGATGTCCGCGAGGCGGTTGAGGCGCTCGATGTGCAGCGGATGACTGCCCAGCGTGAGGCACGGCGGTACGAAGTGGTGATCGACCTGGAACTGACCGTTCGCTGCGCGCGTGAGACGCGCTATTGCGCAGACAGTGTCATCGGCATGCGGCTCGAAATCGAAGAGCAGGCGCAGCGCGTGGCGTTCGACCGCAATCTCGGTCTCGGTCGTGCCGTTCAGATCCACGACCTTCACGAACTCGCGATAGGCGCGCCGCGGCCGCGCGAGCGCGGTCTCGTCAAAACGACAGTTGTTCCCATTGGCGTCGGGCAGCGCAAGCGCGGCGTAGACGATCAAGCTCTGGCGATCCGCGGGGATACCCTGCGTCAGATCGCGTCCTCCGGGTATCGCGTCGCGGACCGTCGAGTCGAATGGGGTTCCGTCCGGCAGGCGCAGTTTGAGTTGCTCGAGTTTCAGCCGGCCCGTCTTGAGCGCTTCTTCATCCACGACGACACCAAGCGTGCCCCAAGGCTCAGCAAAAGCCGCGGCCACGAACTGCTGTACGGCGAATTCGGTCGCGCGCTCCATCTGCTGGAAGTGTTGCTGCGAAAGGATCAGGCCGTCGTGCCAGAGAGGTTTATGGATCCGCATTATGTTGGTCTCTTGTGGTTCATACTTATCTTCTTTCAGACAGTGACTTCAATCGGAGATGTCGAACGGCTTTATACAAGGTAAACCGGAGTATGTATTGAATTGAGTTTGAGATCTGACAAACGTTAACAACTCGCACAAAAATAATATGCTGATCGCGTATCTCGATATTTGCGGCGGCAAAATAACATGATGGATGTCAATTTAGAATGGCGATATTGGCTGGTGGGTTTTCGCCAAAAATTTGCGAAATTTATTAAAAAATTAACAATTGAGTATTTAGAGATAAAAGCGAAAATAAATTCCAATTGACGGCATGCATGCAATCGGATTTAATGGGCCGTCGCAAACAGGTCGCACGAATGGAGGCCACGCCATGGGGTGCCTTCAGTACTAGATCCCTGCGAGCATGCAGGTAGGGGAGGACCGCACGTGCAGTACGCGACACCGCATCGCGACCGTCAAGTTCTGCGGAATCTTGAATCTTAATTAATTAGGCATACTATGGATAGCTTTCAGCGAGAAATCCCAAAAAGCCGCGTGTCGATTACTCTGGATCTTCACACGGGCGGAGCCCAGAAGAAGGTTGAGCTGCCACTCAAATTGCTTGTCGCCGCTAATTTTAGCGCGGGCGCGGAAAATGCACCGATTGCCGCCCGAAAGAAGGTCAACATCGAAAAAAACAATTTCGATGCCGTGCTCGGCGACTATGCGCCGAATTTGAAGTTTGGCGTCGAAAATACGCTGGCGGGAGATGGCGGCGAATTGCCCGTGAATCTCTCGTTCCGCTCATTGAAGGACTTCGATCCGGAGCAGGTGGCCCGGCAGATTCCCGAACTCCAGGCGCTGCTCGCCATGCGCAACCTGCTGCGCGACCTTAAATCGAATCTGCTGGATAACGGGACATTCCGCCGCGAATTCGAGAAGGTCCTGAAGGACAAGCGTCTGTCCGACAAACTGCGCGGCGAACTGGCGCAGGTCGCGACGGCTGCTACCCAGCCGGAAGGGCATGCCTGAACGGCGCCGCGCCAAAGCGGCATTCACCGCTTTCCGCAATCAGCTTGTGTTTCAAACGCAGACAGGAAAAGCAATGAGCCAGAACAAAGCCGCCACGGGTGCAACCGAGACCGTTGTGCTCGAGGGAGACAGCGTGTACGCCGCGCTGTGCAGCAAGATCAATCTCAAACCCGTCGCCGAGGCGCGCCCGCTTGAAGCGTTCCGCGACGGCGACACGCTCTCCGAAGCTTCGGCCGACGAGCGCATCGCGCGCGGTATGGGCGCGTTTCTCGAACTGGTGGCGAAGTCGAGCCAGCCGGTCGATCGCCTCGACAAGTCGCTGCTCGACTTCCATATCGGGCAGCTCGATCGCCAGATCAGTCGCCAGCTTGACGCGGTGATGCACGCGTCCGAATTCCAGGCGCTCGAAGGTCGTTGGCGCGGCGTGAAAATGCTGGTCTCGCGTACCGACTTCCGCCGCAACGCGCGCATCGAACTGCTCGACGTCTCGAAAGAAGCACTGCAACGCGATTTCGAGGACGCGTCCGAACTCATCCAGAGCGGCCTCTATCGCCTCACGTACATCGAGGAATACGACACGCCTGGCGGCCAGCCGGTCAGCGCGATGATCAGCGACTTCGAGTTCGAGAATTCGCCGCAGGACATCGCCCTGCTGCGCAACGTCTCGAAGGTCGCGGCGGCTGCGCACATGCCGTTCATCGGCTCGGTCGGCCCGGCGTTCTTCGGCAAGAAGTCGATGGAAGAAGTCGCTGCCATCCAGGACATCGGCAACTACTTCGACCGGGCCGAGTACATCAAGTGGAAGAGCTTCCGCGATACCGATGACGCCCGGTACGTAGGCTTGACCATGCCGCGCGTGCTGGGCCGCCTGCCGTACGGCAAGGATACGGTGCCGGTGCGCGCCTTCAACTACGAAGAAGCGGTGAAAGGCCCGGATCACAACCGGTATCTCTGGGTGAATGCCTCTTTCGCGTTTGCAGCCAACATGGCGCGCAGCTTCGTGAACAACGGCTGGTGTGTCCAGATCCGTGGACCGCAGGCGGGCGGCAAGGTCGAAGACCTGCCGGTCCATCTGTATGACCTCGGGACCGGCGCCCAGCCGAAGATTCCCACGGAGGTGCTCATTCCGGAGACGCGCGAGTTCGAGTTCGCGAACCTGGGTTTCATTCCGCTCTCGTTCTACAAGAACCACGACTTCGCGTGCTTCTTCTCGGCCAACTCGGCCCAGAAGCCGGCGCTGTACGAGACGAAGGAGGCCACGGCCAACAGCCGAATCAACGCGCGCCTGCCGTACATCTTCCTGCTCTCGCGCATTGCGCACTACCTGAAGCTCATCCAGCGCGAAAACATCGGGACGACGAAGGATCGCCGTCTGCTCGAGCTGGAGCTGAACAACTGGATCAAGGGTCTCGTGACCGAGATGAAGGACCCGGGCGACGAGCTGCAGGCCTCGCACCCGCTGCGCGAGGCAAAGGTTACGGTCGAGGACATCGAGGACAACCCGGGGTTCTTCCGCATCAAGCTCTTCATCATCCCGCACTTCCAGGTGGAAGGCATGGACATCGGCCTGTCGCTGGTGTCGCAGACGCCCAAGGCCAAGGGGTGAACTCGGCGCTGCTCTGACGTTTTCGGTGCGAACCGCCGGGGTACTCCTGGGTGCCTCGGTGGTGCTTTTGCGTTTTGCGTCTCCGGGAGGTTTTCGATGTCGTGGCTCATGCCGTTACAGGCTTATGAATTGAAGCTGGCGCCGCATCCGGCGCCGTTCTCCATCGTGAAATTTGCTGGCCATGACCGGATCAGCCAGCTCTACGAGTACGAGATTGAACTCACAAGTCCGATAGCGGGTATTCCGATGGATCAGGTGCTCGGGCGTTCGGCCCGGTTCATCATCGATCCGGTCGACCCAAACCTGGGTCACCTGCAGCGTATGTTCGGCGAGAACGCTGCGAAGTTCAGCACGAAGCCGCCCGCACAGACCGTCCACGGCATCATCACGAAATTCGATGAGCACGAGACCTCCGCCGACGAGACGCGTTACCGCGTGAGGCTCGAGCCTGCGATCGCGGACCTCGACCGGGGCAGGACAAGCCGGCTGTTCCAGAAGCAGTCGGTCGAAGAGATCATTACCGAAACGCTGCGGCACTACGGTTACCGGGCCGGTGTCGACTTCAGGTTCAACCTGCGCGGCCAGTACAGGCGGCACGAGTACATCACCCAGTACCACGAGACGACGTTCGCGTTTATCCAGCGCATCTGTGCGGAAGAAGGCATCTGGTTTCGCTGGGAGCAGAAAAAGGATTACGCGGTGATGGTGTTCGGCGACGATCTGGATGCGTACGCGCGCAAGCAGCGTGGGGTGCCCTATCGTCGTGATTCGGGCCTTGAGAGCGTGGGTGCCGACTCGATCAAGTCGCTGCGGCGGCGCACCCGGCGCGTGCCGCAATCGGTGCGCCTGCATGACTACAACCATCGCCAGGCCGACGTCTCGCTGCTGGTCGAGGAGAACACGGCACGCGGGGACAAGACCACCAACGCTGTCGACTATCACTGGGGTGAGCACTACGAGACGCCGGAGGACGGCCAGCGCATTGCCCGCCTGCGGCACGAGGCTTACCTCGCAGGTCAGGTGACGTTCATCGGCACCGGCAATCCGTTCTGGCCGGAAGCCGGGGAGGTCATGCTGGTCGATCCGGTTCAGGTCGATGCGAAGCACGGGATCTTCATCACGTCGGTACGCTCGCACGGTGGGCGTAACAGGTCGTACCGCGTGACGTTCGAGGGGATTCCTTCGGATCGGGTCTGGCGAACATCCATGGACACGATCCCGAAACCGGAAATGAGGGGCGTCCTGCCGGCCCGGATTACATCACCCGGAAACTACAAATATGCCTATCTGACGGAAGAAGGCTGGTACGTCATCAAGCTGCCGTTCGATCTGGACGAGTGGAGTCCGGGTGGTACCAGCCGGCCGGTGCGGTTTGCCAAGCCCTACAGCGGCGACAACTACGGTCACCACTTCCCGTTGATCGATTCCGCGGAAGTGGCACTCGAATTTACGGCCGCGGATCCAAACCGGCCCATCATCATCGGAGCGATGCATGACAGCCTGCATCCGGATCTCGTCAACAATCTCAACAATACGCGCAATCTCATTCGCACGGCCGCGCAGAATGAGATGCGCATGGAGGACAAGGAAGGCGTCGAGCATATTCACCTGACGACGCCGTTTCAGACCAGCGAGCTCAACCTTGGGCATATGGTCGACGGCCAGCGCAAGGAGCGGGGACAGGGCGCCGAACTGCGGACCGACGGGCACGTGGCAGTCCGGGGGGCGAAGGGGGTTCTCTTATCCGCCGAAGCGCAACCAGGTGCCACAGGTTCGCAGCTCGCGATGGATGATGCGAACGCAACGCTCCAGCAGGCCAAAGAACTGCTGCGCTCGCTCAACGATTCGGCCAATGCCGCCAAGGCGTGGCTGGCTGAAATTGACCAGCAGCGCGACCTTATTGAACAGAGGCTCGTCGAGATCAAGAAGTCCGTGGTCGTCGCGAGTGCACCCGACGGCGTTGGCATCGCCAGCGGCCAGCACATGCAACTGGCGGCCAAGAAACACATATTCGTCACTGCCGGCCAGGGCCTCGACGTGGGGGTATTCAAGCGCATTACCTTTGCAGCCGGCGAGGCCATATCGTTGTTTGCAGCGAAACTTGGGATCCGGATTTTTTCGGCGAAGGGAAAAGTACAGGTTCAGGCGCAGGGCGACGAGCTGGAACTGATGGCGCTCAAGAACGTGGTGGTTAGCTCCTCCACAGGCGAAGTCATGATCACCGCGTCAAAAGGCATCACGCTCGGTGATGGGTCCGGCGCGTATATCAAGGTCGCCAATGGGCGGATCGAACTGGCCAGCCCAAGCGGTCAGATCTATGCGAAGGGCAATCTGGAAGTGGATGACGCAGCCGGCGGCAACTTCACGTTTCCGAACTGGAACGGTACACCGTTGAAAGATGTCAAGGACAACCTGGGTTTTGGTTTTTCTGAATAGGATAATTCATGGCAAACAGTTCGCCTGCGGCTACACCGACACAGCCCCTGAAGCAGATCACGTTCGCCTTTCCGTTTCGCAAGAAGGGACAAGACAATGGTGGTGCTGCAGCAGACTTTACTGACGAGCACGAGATGTACCAGCTTCTGAAGCAGGAATCGTCAGGCTCGTTCCCGGTAAGCAGCGGGGGGATGTGGCACGGCGGCATCCATGTCACCGAGGCGGGTGCCGGGCAGTCGATGGACTTCAAGGCTGGGGTGCGCTGCATTGCTGATGGCGAAGTTGTCGCGTGGCGCCTGAATCGGGCCTATCTGGTCAACCAGATCCCGGCCACCGATGGCCAGCCCGCGATCAATGCGTCGTACAGCACGGGTTTTGCACTGGTAAAGCACACGATGGAATTTCCACGTGGCACGACGCTCACGTTCTTCAGCCTGTATATGCATCTGCAGGACTACGCCGGCTACGAAAGCGATTCGACACTTCCCTGGCCGGCGTACTGGGCTGCGAAGGTGGAAGTGACCCAGGAGGCTTCCGACAAAGCCAAATCCGGCGCCAACGGCCAGCCGGCGCCTGACGGGCAGACAGGACTGAATGTCCGCGCAAGCAAACCTCACGGAGCCGTGCTCGGGATACTCCCACGGGGAACGCAGGTGAGTCTCTCTAAACGCGAGGGATCCTGGGGACAAATAGCGGACGCGCCTGGAGCGCTGTACGCACCCAAGGTTGGTGAGTATGTAGATCCAGCCGTTGCCATCGGTAAATGGATATTTCTGGGCAAGGAACACGGGCACGATGGCCCTGTCGTAAAAAACGTTGTGCCGGATTCCTTCTTCGATTCGGTAAACGTCGTACTGGAGGGAAGACGGGTCAAGGTCAAGGCGGGTGATGTGCTCGGCTACCTTGGTCGTTTCGACTCCCTTCGCAATTCAACCTCCATCCGGATGGTGCACATTGAGGTGTTCTGTGATGACACCATCAAACAGTTCATCGAAGACGGACGGAACTGGGTCGACGCGCACATCGAGGACACGACCGGGAACAGGAATCAGTGGAATCAGCTGGGTGTATCACCGGATCCCACCATTTTGCGCGTGAACAGTGGCGTGCATCTGTACCAGGCCCCGCCCCCCGCACAACCTGGCGAAGAGCCGAATCCGACCGATGTGATCCAGGTCTGTGGATTTGCCACGCTGCCGCACGATGCCAGCCACATGGTCACGGAAACGCAGCCTGGCAACGACGGGCACAAGCGCACCTGGTGGAAAATCGACAGCGAGGATGTTCAACGCCACCCGGTTTCAGGTTGGGTGCGGGAGCAAAGCTTTGCCGGCGGTATGGTGACCCGCGAACATGCTCAAAGCTGGGTGGACTTCGAGTGTCACGATGAGGACCACGATCCAGCGCACACCATCTTTGCGAACACGCAGGACTATGTCGCCTACCAGGCAGGACAGCAGCAGACACCCGACCGGGGCTCCAAGGCCAAACTTAGCCCGCTCATGGCTGCAATCTACGGTGTGCTTTTCCCGACGGGCGACGGTGTGCACGCTGTGGACGAACTCTCCAGCATCGGGCAAGGCGCGCAGGGTTCTGGTTTTCCATGGGTTGCGTTCCGGGCCTCGCGCCTGATTCCGAAGCACGAGAGTGAATGGGCCAACCCGGCCAAGTGGCAGGACCTGATCGCCGCCATTGAGCAGCACACTGGCCCTCGCCCCGAGCACGAAGAGGAAAAGAAGCGCATCGCCAATCTCGTGTGGTGGGATGAGGTCAAGGCCGGTGTGCCGGGATTTCCGGGTTCGGACGTTTTTCATATTCATCCGATTGGGCTGGTGGGAAATTTCTTTAATCCCAATCCCGACGTTTGTGCCTGTGGTTGTTGTATGACCGTGACCGGAACGCGCTTCAAGGCAGGAGCGAATACGTTTTGGTACGGACCGCAGCATTCGGGCTCGATTTCGTTGGGCAACTGTGCTGCATTGGCGACAATGCGGACCAACGGCACATTAAGCGAGACCGAAGAGAAGATTCTGCGCGCTATGTCCCAGAATGAAGGCAAGGTGGATACGGTTCAAGCGATCGACAAGGCGATCATCAGCGCCGGCGCAATGCAAAAGACCATTCGCGGGGCGGAAAGTCGGGGTGAGTTGGCGACGCAGATTGCCGCTTTTCGAGACGCGCATCCTGCCGAGTACCAACAGTATTTTTCCAACTGCGGCTGGACCGTTACGGGGTCGGGCGACGAAGCAGCGCTGGGGTATGCGCATGCGACATTTACGAATGGAGTTCGGATGATTGGCGATGAGCTTTACACCGCGCTGCGACGCGATTGTTCGGTCCACACCTTTGGTAAGCCGGTTGAATGTCCGCCTGTCGCGTCGATGGCACACGCCGTATCGTCGCCGTTATACCAAGTGCTGCAAGTCAAGGACTTTGTCGATCGCCTCAATCACGCTATTGGCAAGACGCCCGGTGGCTATCCTTATCCGATCAAGGACTATTTGCAGTCACCGCTCGGCCGTGCGACCGTCTTGGATCAAGACGTCAACGCGCCTGGTGCGACGGCAAACAGTATGAAAGCCTCGCTGGATCGCTTTTTTCAACACAATCCACGTGTGTCCCGCAATCCTGCTGAGTGGGGAGCGAACGGTACTGCATACGAAACCAGCATTCTGCAGGACTATGGCCCATCCCGCTATATGGCGCATGTCAACGGCGTGTCGGTCGCGCCGCAGCGATATGAGCATCTGCTTCAAGCCCTAGGAACGCCATCGTGAAAAGCATGAACTCAAGAATTACGAAAGCAGATGTTGCACCATGTCGAACCGGCTCGTCGCCGGTCCAAGCTGTTCGTCTCGGTGCAATAATTGCCTCTGTCTTGCTGCTGAGCGGCGGCGCTCCCGCTCCAGCAAATGCTGCCGCACCTTCGTCTACGTTCAGGTTCGCGTTGCCGGGTGGGGCAGCGATTATCTATGGCAAGGCGTTGAACCCTCAAACACCGTTGCCGGAGCGTGCATGGCAACAGGCAACATTCCATTTCCCAAACGGAGCGACGTTCAGTCTGCTGCCAAGAATTGGCGCGGCGGACTCGGGTGGTACACAAATGGAGCCGCCGAGCAACGGTAATATCTCGCCGTCAGGTCAATATGTCGTCATCGGGAGAATCGAATCAGGTTCTGTGTCGTCAGGGCCGGGTCAGCCGGAATCTGACGCGAGCCGGGAATACTGCGCTGCCATTGAGATCCGCACTGGATGTATCACCGCTGATCAAACTGGTGAAATATGCGGAGCGGGATGGCAGGCTGGCCAGCGTGCGCAGTGGGGAACTGACGAACAGACGAGTTTGATGCTGAAGGATGAGCGTCCGTCGGCAATCCGACTGCTTCAGTTTATCGGGGCTGGTCAGCCGCCACGGTCACTCATCAAAGATGCTTCCGGCACCGACAATCTCCTGCGGTGCGATCCGCCGTCTTCGGCCAATCGTGACGCCTATCGCAAGATTGCGAAAGCCTTGCACGCGGCAGGCGCAGACAACGATGCGCGACTGATCGACGCCGCGAATTCAAAGGCAGACAGCAGCACCATCGGCACGTCTGCGCCGGTAGTCGTGGAAACCACGCATCGTACGGCGATCGTATCGGTGCAACAAGCGACGCTCTATACGGCGCCTGATGATGCACACGCGAGTCGGGCATATCTGGTCCAGAGCGATGTAGTGACGGTATTGAAGCAGTCTCCCGCAGGCTGGGCCTATGTGGACTACGTCAACGTTTCCGGTAGACACCTGCTTAGATGGATCAAATCCAACCAACTGGCAATTGCGCCGTGATGGGATCCGCTAGTGTTTTGCCCCAGAAATACGCAATTTTTCATAAACGCCGAATCCTTTTCAAGGACGGATTCGGCGATGGGCGTCCGCTTAAAGAGAAGTTTTCAGACCTTGTACTGGTCAGCAGGGAGTGTTGGCGAATGAAAAAACTGGCATACGAAGGTGACAGCACAAGCCACGGTGGCAAGGTACTTTCGGGCTCCGACCGTATCAAGGTGAAGGGACGGCGTGCAGCGAAGGTTGGCATCCTTGTGTCCTGTCCAATCCACGGCGACAACGAAATCATTGAAGGAAGCAGCAGCATGAAGGACGCCGGTACGCCCTTGTCGAGGGATGGCGATGCAACGCAGTGCGGGAGTGTCCTGATAGCCTCGACTGACGGCGCGAAGGTCCGATAAGGCGATGCCCGTTGATTTTGAACGTATTCCGCCGCGGGTCAGGGTTCCGGAAGCATCGCGGCCGTCGATTCTCGTCTGGGCACTTCTGCTTTGCCTCATGCTTGCGGCGGGCGCGTCCCTGACCGTTTTCCTCTGGCGTGCAGGCAAACCAACGAACACGGTCTGGTTCTGGTTCCGTGCGGTCGCACTACCGGTCCTGATATGGGGACTTCTGCTGGCTTGCCGACTCGCCTGGACATACGTGCGCGTCAACGCCGCACTCGCCACAAACCGGACTGCCGATGACATAGAAGAGCAGCGTCACGAGCTTTCAAGCCAGCCGCTGGCCGTTCTGGGGCACGCCTGGCGATTTTCGTCCAGCGAGGAGGAGAATTCCGTCGAAGATCTGTTTGATGGGAAGATAAAACTGCGCCCGGCTTCCAGCCAGGTTAGGCCCAACACCGACGTGATGGCCCGTTGGCTCGAGATACCGGGCAAGCGGTTCTATGGAGGTAACGCCCGGACCGAACATGCGCGTCAGACAGAAGCCTGTGAATGGCTGCTGAACGAGTTGATGAGTGACCTGGCCCCCCAGATTCTTCAGCTTCCCCGGCAAGTGTCAATGAGTGTGGACCTCTGCGTTGACACTGTACTGCAGCCTGCCACATGGGTTGCACGTCTGCAGCCGCTTCTGAAAGAAAAATTTCCGTCGTTGCGCGTCCAGGTAAAGCCCGCAACCAGGGAGCTTTCGCTATTCCATGCCGATTCGTGGCACGACGGAGTTCGACCTGATGTGGTTCGGCTCCTCGTTGCCGTCCAGTTGCGTAAGGCAGCAAGTGACGTGCTTGCTAACGGAGTCGCTGAGGCCGCGTCGATGCTGCTTGTTGGCACTCCTGCTGTTGCCGGACAGATGAACGGCAAGCCTGCACTACGCATCCATCGCCCGGCGAGGGGAACCCCGGAAAAAGTGGCGGACGTACTGAAGCTTGCTGTCCGTTGGGGAAGGACATCGTTCGACAAAACCGGAACGACATGGGGCACCGGACTTGGCAAAGATGCCTTAAGGACCATCCGATCGTCGTGCCGGTTCGGACACCGGATGAGGCCTGTCGACGTAGATGAGACGGTTGGCAATGCCGGCGCGGCACGCGCGTGGCTTGCGACAACGCTGGCCGCTGCAAACGCAGCACTTATGAACGAACCCCAGCTGGTTATTGCGCAGGAAGGCGATGACCTGGTTGCACTGGTATGCCAGAAACAGACATGAACGATCACAAGCCGCGGCCCGCAGCGCTTTTCATTGGTATTGCGATAACCATCCTGTTTATTATTCTTGGCCTTGCGACGTGGTTCGGGGGGATGGAACAGGGGTGGAGTCAAAACACACGCATCAACATTGAGCTGGCACTTCTCTCGGGGCTGCTGCTGTGCCTGATTCTTGTGAAGTTGTTTGAGGCCATTCTCCTCTGGATCGCTTCCATGCGGGCGACCCGATGGCTGATGCGATATGACGCGCAATCGAACGTTCCGAAATCAGATCAGGCTACCGGTTCATCCAGATCCGTGTCGCTGGCAGAAGCGCTCCGGGACCGCCATGGCAGGCGCTGGCGCTGGCGCGATCGTTGGGTGCTTGTCGCTGGAGATGAACCCCTTGTGAAACGCCTGGTTCCGGGGCTCGTCGAGACCGGCTACGCGTTCACGGGCGATACGGTCCTGCTTTACGCAAAGCAAACCAGCGACAAAATCGAAACAGGCTGGCTCGAGGAAATCCGCCGCCTGCGTCATCATCGCCCGGTCGATGCGATTGTCGCGGTCACGGGCAACCGTATTTCCGCAACCGCGCCATTTGACGTCAACGGCCTTTCACAACGGCTCGCACGCCATGCCCGTGCGCTGCGCTGGGCGGCGCCGGCCTATCTGGTCAACGTGACGGACTTTGGCACCGTGCCGACGGGTCCGGATGAAGCTATCGGTTTCACCTGGGCAAACACGCGAGTTAATGCCGAAGAAGTCGGGGTCTCGCTGCAAAGCCTCACGCGCAATCTGGCAGACACAGGCGTCGCGCGGCTTGCAGCGGACAATCGCGACCGCTACCCGGCCGAGCTTTCTCAGCATATCGAGCGGCTAGGTAGCGCCCTGTCGGGACTTGCGGTGCAGACGGCGAATTCGCGTTACTGGCGTCAGGCCGTTCATGGGCTCCTGTTCGCGCCGCTCTTCAGGGAGCCGGAACCGGCACCGCCCAAAGCCGCTGAGAAGACCGAGGGCAACGCAGACGATCAACCGGGAGCCGATCCCATCGCTCCACAGCAGCGCTCAGTCTGGCAGACGATAGCCGATCACAGCCGGAAGGTCCACGGTCGCCGCGTTGGCTTTTCACCGTCGATCCTCGCCGCGTGGATGGCAACAGGCGTGGCCGCCCTCTGGATCGTGGGCACGATGGTGTCGGGCTTCTCGAATCGCGCAACGATCGGCGCAGCGCAGGACACGCTCGCGAAACTGTCTGGAACCCTGAGCCAGGCGCAGGGCATGCAGGCACTCGACAGTCTCGACAAGCAGATCGACACGCTCGAGAGCCGTCAGCGCGACGGCGCGCGCTGGACCACGCGCTTCGGTCTGAATCGCGACAGCGCCCTGCTCGCTGTGCTGTGGCCCGGCTATGAGGATGCTGCGGGCCGTATCCTCGTTGGTCCGATCCGCCAGAAACTGGAGGATCGCCTGCGCCAGCTTGCGTCGACGTCCGACGCGGAGATCGCAAGTGGCGGCAACGCCCAGGCGCAGGCCGCGTACGACACGCTCAAGGCCTACCTGATGCTCGCCAGGCCTGAGCGGGCCGTCGCTTCGTTCCTGACGCCCCAGCTTGTGGCGACGCAGGCGCCAGCCCGCCCGTCCAGTTCGCCGCTTTCGGCCGGCACGTGGGAGGACCTTCGCCAGCACGCCATTGCATTCTTCGCGGATCACCTGGGCCGCCGACCTGCTGCGAATGGTTCACCGCTCGCCATCGTTCCGGACAGCAGCCTGGTCGCCGCCACGCGGCAGACCGTCATCGGTGTGCGCGGCATCCAGAACTCGACCGATGCGACCTACCAGCAGATCCTCGACGACGCGAAGCCGAAGTATCCGCCGGTCTCGCTGGCCAGCCTGCTTGGCGACACTACCGGGCGCGGCCTGTTCAACACGAGCCAGACCATTCCGGGCGTCTTCATGCGCGAAGCGTGGAAGCAGCGCATCTCAAAGGCGATCGACGAGGCGAGCGAGCAGGGGAACGTCGCCGGCGACTGGGTGCTCTCGGACGCGAAGACGGCCAGCGCGACGTCATCGACGCTGAAAGCGGAACTGCGACAGCGCTACTTCGACGACTATGCGCGCGCATGGGCGCAGTTCCTCAACAGCCTGCGCTGGCAGAGCGCCCCGACACTGTCGGCCACCGCCGACCAGCTTTCGCTGCTGGGCGACCCGCAGCGCTCGCCGCTGGTCGCCCTCATGAATGCCATCGTGTATCAGGCCAGTGCGGGCGTCACGGCGCAATCGCTCTCCGATACGCTGATCAGCAAGGCACACCAGCTTGTTGGCGCCGACGAGAAAGATCCTTCGAAGCGGGCACAGCCCCAGCTCGCCCCCCTCGCGAATGCATTCGGGCCGATCCTGCGGCTTAGTGGTAGCGATCTCCTATCCGGCTTGCCGGCGCAGGCTGGCAAGACGGCTGTGCAGGTGGCAACGACCGGTGACCTGAGCCTCGCGCGCTATCTCGAACGCGTCACGGCGATGCGCCTGAAGCTGGAGCAGATGGTGAACGGCCCGGATACGGAAGCGATGTCGCGCGCCGCCGCGCAGGCGGTGCTTCAGGGCAAGACGTCGGATATTGCGGACAGCCGCGACTACGCCAGCCGTGTCGCGGCAAGCCTCGGCCAGCAATGGGCCGGTTTCGGCCAGCTGTTCCAGGCACCCCTCGACCAGACCTGGCAGGCGGTAGTGCAGCCCGCGGCAGCCAGCCTGAACGACATCTGGCGCAGTTCGATCCTGGCTGACTGGAACACCGCCTTCGGCGGTCGCTATCCGTTCGCCGATTCAGACAACGATGCGTCGCTGCCCGAGATGGCCCGGTTCATGCGCCCGGACAACGGCGTGATCACGCAGTTCGTCACGACGCAGCTGGCCGGCATCGTCGAGCGTCAGGGCGACCGCTGGGTAGCCGCGCAGGGCGCGGGCACGCAACAGGATGCCCTGCGGCTTGATCCGGCGTTTCTGGAAGGGCTGAACCGCTTGATGCGGGTCTCGACTGTGCTGTTTCCGTCTGGCGACGCGCATATCCGGTTTGATCTGCGCGGTGTCGCGACGCCGGGCGTGACAAACATGAAAGCGGTGCTGTCCGGGCGTGAGCTCGACTACTTCAACCAGCAGGAGGACTGGGTCCCGTTCGAGTGGCCGGGCCAGTCGCTCGAGAACCTCTCGCACATCGAATGGAAGACCGAACAAGGCGGCCTGCGCACGGCGCTCGATGCACAGGGCCGGTTCGGACTGATCCGGCTGCTGGAGCGGGCGAAGGTCTCCCGGCAGGATAACGCGCGCTGGCTGCTCACGTGGACGCCGGATGCAAGCCAGGGCATTCCGCTCAGGGCCCAGTTGCGCAGCGAGGCCGGCGCCGGACCGCTTGACGTCCTGCAGCTGCGGCACTTTGCATTGCCCGCGCGCATCTTTCTGACCGGCAGCGCAAAGGCTGGGCCGAAGGCGACTGTCAACGGTCCTCCGCCGCTGCCGCTCGCGGCCATCGCCGCGGCGAAGCACGCCGCGGTGCCCCTGCCGCAAGGCATTGTGCCGGAGGCGCAATGAAGCTGGGAGAACTGTTCAGGAGCCTCTTTCCGGCGCGCGAGGATGCGGGCGAACTGGCGCGCGCGCGGCTTGACCTGTGGGCGCCGTGGGTGCAGCCGTTCCCAGGCGAAGCGGGCGTCGGTCGCGATCCCGGCTACGAGGATGCGTTCTTTGCGCTCCGGGATGAGGCGGGCAAGCTCTCGGGCATCGACGAGAGACTGATTGCCAGGTGGTGCGAGCAGCTACTGAAGGAGACCGGCAAGGACCTGCGTCTCGCGGGTTACTACGCGTTCGCGCGGTTGCGGCAGCATGGCACCGCGGGCTTTGCCGACGGACTGGAACTGGCCGCCGCGCTTGTCGACCGGTTCGGCGTTGCCGTGCTGCCTGCGCGCGCCGAAGCGAAGAAGGGCGCCCTTGAAATGCTTGCCACCGCGCGCGTGCTGGAACTGCTCGAATCCCGTGGCGAGTTCGCGCCGGCGGACCTCGAGCGCGCGCTTGCGGCGCTCGACATCTTGGTAACGCTAACGCTCACATGGCCCGAAGTTGCCCGCCCGAATCTGCAGCCCCTGGTGTCGCGTTTTGAGCGCAGGGACAGCGAGGCTCGAAGTGTTGAGGCCGAATCGACCGGATCATCGCCGCCCGCCATGGCAGGCGCCGCGTCTGGCCCGATTGCCTCGACGCGCGACCTGCTCGAGCAGGCCCGCACGATGGCGGTGTGGCTGCGCGATCAGGAGAACGGCTACCTGCCCTCGGTGCGGCTCGTGCGCAGCATCCGCTGGGACACGCTCCACGATGTGCCGCCAGCCGATGCCGCATCGCATACGCGGCTCACTGCGCCGCGCGCAGAGCTGCGTCAGCAGATGAAGCGGCTCATGTTGCAGAAGCAGTGGCACGAACTGCTCGAGCGGGCCGAGGGCGCGTTTATGGAAGGCGTCAATCATCTCTGGTTCGATCTGCAGTACTTCCAGCACGTCGCCCTCGATCACGTGGGAGCACCGTACGGTGCATGGCGCGAACTGCTCCGCGCGGACTTTGCGCTCTTTCTCGAACGGCTGCCCGGGCTAGAGCGGCTGTCATTCAGCGACGGCACGCCGTTCGCCGACGATACGACGCTCGAGTGGATTGCGCGGCATGCCGTAGTCCGCGATCTCGAAGCGGGTGAGGGTGTCGCGCCGCTGCCGGTCTCGGCCGGCAGCGAGAACGAAGCCTCAGGCGACTGGCCCGAGATCGAGGCGCAGGCAAGAGACCTGGCCGGGCGCGACGGTATCGAGGCGGCGTTCGCGTGGCTGGAATCCCTGCCTGGACTCAAGACCTACCGCCACCGCTTCCTGCAGCGGCTCGTGATGGCGCGCGTGGCCGACCATGCCGGGCGTGCCGAAACCGTACTTGCCCTGCTGGTCGAACTGGACATGTCCGCGAAATCGCTGCCGCTCGTGCGCTGGGATCCTGCGCTCGTCTTCGAGGTCAAGCATCAACTGCTGCGGGCGTTGAAGGCGGCGAGCAACCGCAAGGATGCCGACAAGCCAGCGCTCGCGCGTCGCATTGGCGAACTGCAGGGCGAGATGACGGTACTCGACCCGGCACGCGCACTGGCGCTGGCCCAATAAGGCGCGCGGGATCCGTGCGGCGGCCATCGGGAAGTGTGGCCTGATGCATGCGAGCCCGACACTGACCGGCACCAAAATCCTGTAGATGATGGAAGGGCAGGATTTCGATCTGATTTGCACTGCGAATTAAAAACAGGAAGTATTGCGATGGACAATCCGATTCTGCGCTACTACGAAGCCCAGATGCGCTATCTGCACGAATCCGGCAAGGAGTTCGCGAAGGCGCATCCCGACCGGGCGCGCCTGCTCAACCTCGATCGCGTGGGCGATCGCGATCCGTACGTCGAGCGTCTGCACGAGGGCTTTGCCTTTCTGACCGGGCGCCTGCAGCAGAAGCTCGACGACGAACTGCCAGAACTCACCGAAGGGCTCGTGAGCCTGCTGTGGCCACATTATCTGCGAATGATGCCGTCGCTGTCGGTCGTCGAGCTGATTCCGCTGCGGGAGAAACTCCAGAGGACTGAAGTGGTGCCAGCGGGTGTGCCGGTGCGTTCCGCGCCCATCAGTGTGCCGCTCGCCGCGGGCGCCGAGGGTACGACGCCGCGCACCGTGCAGTGCCTTTACCGGACCACCCAGTCCGTGACGCTGCAGCCGCTCACCATCACGCATGCGGGACCGTCGGTGCGCAATGACGGCCGCTCGGTCATCCGGCTCGGCTTCGAGGTCCACGGTTCAGCGCGGCGTGAGGAAACCGATCTTTCGCGCGTGCGCCTGCACCTGAACGCCGATCTGCCAGTGGCGTTTTCGATGCATCTTGCGCTCACGCGCCAGATCGATTCGATCCTGTGGCGCATTCCGGAAGTGCGCGACGGCGAAGCGCTGCCGCTGTCTGGCGTCACGATCGAGCCAGCGGGCTTTTCCCCGGAAGAGCGGCTGTGGCCCAAGGCCGACGCGGCGTTCTCGGGCTACCAGCTCCTGCTCGAATATTTTTCTTTCAGGGAAAAGTTCCTTTTCGTCGACCTGTGTGGACTCGACGTGGCCAGGTTGCCCGCGGGAACAACCCGCTTCGAGCTGGAATTCATCCTCAAGGAATCCTACCCGTCGGACCAGCGTTTCAGCCGTGACAACGTGCGACTGTTCTGCTCGCCGGTCATCAATCTCTTCGAACTCGACGCCGAGCCCATCGAGATCAACCACCACGAGACGGAATACCGTGTCGTGCCGGCGGGCCATCGGGGTGAACACGTCGAAACGTATGCGGTCGATGCGATCGAGGCCTTCGACCATGTGACGGCAGAGCGCTACGAATACGTCCCGTTTGCCACGTTCCGCCATCGCGGGGGCATGTTGCGTCACGAGGCGCCGGAGCGGTACTTCCACGCGCGGGTGCGCCCGCGCATGTCGGGACTACATGAGACGTGGGTCGTCCTGGGTGGACACGCCTGGGAGACGATGGAGACGTTGCCGGAGGAAAGCCTCTCGCTGCGCGTGACCGGCACCAACGGGATGCTGCCGCGCAAGGGGCTGCGCGAGGCGAGTCTCAGCGAACTCGCCGCGAGCACGCCGAACGTCGCCGGCGTGCGCAACCTGGTCGCGCCCACGCTGCCGCTCTATCCCCCGACGGATGACCGGTTCCAGTGGCGTGTTTTATCTCATCTTGCGCCCAACTTCCTGTCGCTGATGGACGCGGAGGTGCTGCGCGGCGCGCTCGGCCTCTACGACTGGACCGATGACGAACTGAACCGGCGACGCCTTAACGGCATTCTCTGGGTTTCGGAGGAGTTGCTCGAGGAGGTGTCGGGCGGCTCGGTCGAGCGCGGCGTGCTGATCGAAGTCACGCTCGATTCCCATGCATTCGCGGGCGAGGGCGACGTGATGCTGTTCGGCGAACTGCTGCACCGGTTCTTCGCACTGTACGCGGAAATCAACCTGTTCACGAAGCTCTCGATCGTGAGCCTGCCATCGCAGACCCGCACGGTGTGGCCGCGCAGCAAGGCAGAACGTTCCCCGCTATGAGGCCAGAGGATTTTCCCAATCTTGCGCCCCTGGTTGCGTCGTTGCTGGCCCGCGCGCCCCGGATGAACTTCATGCAGTTGTGCCGCCTGCTCGAGGTGAGCGCGCCGGATCGACCGGGCGTGGGCACGCGCGATACGCCCGAGCATGAACGCGTGCGCTTCGGGTCATGGCCACGCGTCGGATTTCCTGCGGGCGAAGTCGCCGCCGTCGACTTCGGCGACGCGGCAGATGAAACCGCGCGGTCGGTGCGGCCCACCGTGCGCACGACCTTCATGGGTCTGTATGGCGTCGATGCGGCGGTACCGCCGCACATGATCGACGACATTGTCTTGCGCGAGGAGGGGCATGAGGTGGTCGAGTCGTTTCTCGACCGGTTCGATCACCGCTTCCTCACGATGCTGTACCGCGCATGGAAGAAGTACCGCTATCCGGAGAGCTTCCGGCCGGGCGGGACCGATGCCCATTCACGCAACCTGCTGAGCCTGATCGGATTTGGCTGGGGCGACAAGCCCGGACGCGCGGGGCTGCCTGATTGCCGCATGCTTGCGCTGCTGGGCCTGCTTTGCCTGAAAACCCGGACGCCAGAGGGCCTCGCGGGAGTGATTGCGCTGGCCGTGCCGGGCGTGGAAGTGCGCGCCGACGAGTTTTTCCCGGCGCTTACCCGCCCCGGCCAACCGAGGCCGCTTGGCTCACGTCCTCCGGAGCAGGAATCGGAGAACGGCGCTCACGGGCGGCTAGGCGGGGGCTACGTGCTCGGTCGGCGCCTTGCCTATCGCAGTCGTGCTGTTCGGGTGACGCTGCGTCCCGCCAACGCACAACAGGCACACGACCTCTTGCCGGGGGCGCGGCTGAACCGTGAACTGCTGGCATTCGTACGCCTTTACGTGGGCGTGAAAGCCGACGTTCATCTGCGCATGCAGGTGTCGTCGCGGATCGCGCCTTTGCCGGCCATCGGCACGATTGGCACTATCAGCACGGCATCGGCCACGCCAGCACCGCGTCTTGGCTGGACCACGGTGCTGCCTGCCGTGGAAGAGCGCACGATTACCATTGCGCTTGGTGTGACCGAGGCGTTCCCCGCACCTGCGCCCAATCCTTACCTGACTCCAAAACGCACATAACCGGGGAAACCATGATGTTTATCCGCCTGACCATTGCCACTGTTGCATCTGCCTTTCTGCTGTCGGCCTGCGGCGCCTGGCAGGCCGTGTCGGACACGTCGTCGAGTGCCTGGCACGCCGTGTTTCACAAACAGGTCAAGGTACTCAACGTCGATCTGTCCGCGCGCGCGGCCCTGAATCCGGACGATGCCGGCCGGCCGACTTCGGTCGCGGTACGCATCTACCAGCTCAGGGACCGCAAGCTGTTCGATGGCGCATCGTATGACGATCTCCTGAAAAACGACCGCACGGTACTCGCGCAGGACCTGCAGGACAGCATGGCCGCTGCGTTGAACCCGGGGGCGTCGGCGAGTCTCTCGCAGCCGATGAAAGCCGACACGAAGTACGTGGCCATCGTCGCGTACTTCCGGAACCCGGGTAACGGCAACGGCTGGAAATACGTGATCGAGAAAACGAAGCTCGACGCCGATAGGCCGCTGAAGCTCGAACTCGTCGACCAGCTTCTGCTCGCCACAGACGACTCGTCCCGGAAAGCCTCTCAGTGACGTCAGGGATCACCGGTTGCCGTTCGTGATGGCTAAGATGAAGAAATCATTGCCCGAGCTGTTCGTCGAACTCGAGGCGCTGGACCGCGACGCACCTTCACAGAAGGCAACGCAGTAACGCAGCGAACCTACTCCTCGCCGACAGCCGAAAGCGGCGCGGCCACATGTTCGAGCGACTTGCGCTCCGCGTCCACGCCCCAGATCGCGGCCACGAGTGCAGCCGCGAGCATGAGCGCCGATCCGACCACGTAGCCCGTGAACACCTCGCTGCGCTGGTGCGTATCGATCAGTCGTCCGAAGAACGCCGGGCCGATGATGCCGCCCAGTGCAGTGCCGAACGCATAGAACACGGCGATGGCGAGCGCCCGAATCTCCAGCGGAAATGATTCGCTCACGGTCAGATACGCGGAGCTCGCGGCAGCCGAGGCGAAAAAGAAAATCACCATCCACGCGCCGGTTTGCATTGTCGCCGTGAGCATGCCTTGCTCGAACAGCCAGCCGCTCACCGTGAGCAGTACGCCCGAGAGCGCATAGGTCGCGGCGATCATCGTGCGCCGGCCAATCACGTCGAATAGCCGCCCCAGCACGATCGGCCCGAGGAAGTTGCCGAGCGCGAACGGCAGCAGATAGAGGCCCACGTCGCCGCCCGGCACGTGATAGAACTCCGTGAGCACGAGCGCGTAGGTAAAGAAAATTGCGTTGTAGAAGAAGGCCTGCGCGGTCATGAGCGAAAGACCCACCAGCGCGCGACGGCGGTGGCGCACGAATATGGCGTGGAACACCGCGCGCAGCGGTGTATGGCTGCGCGCATGCAGACGCAGCGGGTCGTCAGGCGGATCTTCCAGCGTATGGCCCGCATCGCGAAAGCCCGTTTCGATGTCCTCCACGATGCGCTTCGCCTCGTCGTGCTCGCCGTGCGTGAGCAGCCACCGCGGGCTTTCGGGAATCCAGCGGCGCATGGGCAAGATGATGAGCGCGAGTACCGCGCCGATGAAAAAGCACACGCGCCAGCCCCAGTCCGCGGGCAGCAAGTGCGGGTCGAGCAGCACGAGCGAGCCCGCCGCGCCAATGGCCGCGCCCACCCAGAACGTGCCGTTAATGCTAAGGTCAGTCCAGCCGCGCACGCGCGCGGGCGTGAACTCCTGGATCGTCGAATTGATGGCCGCGTACTCGCCGCCGATGCCCGCGCCCGTGATCGCGCGAAACGCCACGAAGCTCGCGAAGCTCCACGAGAACGCGGTCGCGGCGGTGGCAAGCAGATACACGGCGAGCGTGATGAAGAAGAGCCTGCGGCGCCCCAGACGGTCCGTGAGCCAGCCGAAACCGAGCGCGCCACACACCGCGCCCGCAATATACGCGCTGCCGGCCAGGCCCACCTGCGCGTTGTCGAGACGCAGCACCGGGCTCGTTTTTAGCGCACTCGCTACGGCACCGGCCAGCGTGACTTCGAGACCGTCGAGCAGCCAGGTGACGCCCAGCGCCACGACAATGAGCACGTGAAAGCGGCCCCACGGCAGGCGATCGAGGCGCGCGGGCAGCGTGGTTTCGATGATGGCGGGCTTATCAGTCGTCTCGGTCGTATGGGGAGGATTCATCGGGCAAGGCAGGGCTCAGCACGCGATGCCTTGTAGCATGCGCCGTTCCCGAAATGCGAGCGCGCGCGAAAACAGAAAAATCCGCATGTGAGGGAACAGTTGACGTGATGGATCACCTGTTCATACAAAAGCAGGTGACGTGCAGGGAGCCGATGTCCGGATCATGTCCGCAACGGGGCGCGCCATCCATGCACAGGTGTGCCCATGACAAAACCAGCTACGTGGTCCGTTTAATGACTTTCGATTCGACGGTTAAATAAAACACGCGCATTCAGAAACCGCGTCGAACCGTAACCGTTGCGCCCGTGCTATGCGAATGAAGAATGGCGACGCGCGCGGTGGCGGAAAACACCCACTCGTCAACGGTCAGCGAGAGCCTGCGCTGAGGCTGCGCGCCGATGTTCAGCGTGCTGTCCGGCACCTCAAGAATCGAGATTTGCGGCGCTGTAGAAGGGCCCATCTGCAGATAATCGGAAGTTGGCCGTGCAGCCTGCTGCTCACCGTAACGGCTCCCAGGCGCAGATTTCACGAAGTCGTAATGGTATTTGTCCTGTGCCGCCGGCGCGCTATAAAAACTTTCGACTTGCGCGTAAAACGGTTTTGGCTGATTCGCCTGATATCCCATTTCGTACCGGCGGAGGTACGCCTGAGGTTCCGGTGGTAGCGCTGGAACCACTTCCATAGGCATGGACGGGATATTGGCGACCGTCATGGTTTCGGGAATGTTCACACCGGTGCTCTGAGCGAATGCATAACCGCTCAGCATACAAAAGGCTGCACCGACAATCTTTTCGTTCAGGCACGTCATGAGCATGCCTCCAATGACGAACTCGAAACATCAAACTGCCGAACGTTCCTGCCGAACAGACTGCCTTTGCATCACTTGCACCAATGCATTCTAGTACCTGATTTGCTTCCTGCTACCCGAATGTGTGCGCACGCCATGCAGATGGATGCAAAGTCCACCAGCCAGCGGATGGTGTGCAACGTCGTTGCCTAACATCGCGGACGTTATGACCGATTCGCGCTGCGGGAGGAGCACCTGCAACGGAAGAAATTGCGGATGGTCGTGCGGATCCTCGACGGGCTCGCGCCGGCGGCGAGCCCGTCGACGCTAGCCCATTGGGGAAAATACGAGTGCGGCCTAGATCGTGCCAAAGAGGGCGCGCGGCCGGTCCTGCAGCGTGCGCGCGAGGACCTTCAGCGCGCGCGCCAGTTGCTCCCGCGAGGTTGCACACGCGAGGTTGACGCGCACGCCGTGCTCGAGCGTCGAGCGGTCCACCGCGAACGCCGAGGCGGGCATGGTGTTCACGCCGCGCGCGAGGGCGTTGGCGGCGAAGTCGTCGGAACGCCATGGGGCCGGCACACGCAACCAGACGAACATGCACGCCGGGTCGCTGTTGAGCAGATCGCGAGGCAGGATCTCGAGCGCGAGTTCCTGCCGTGCCTGCAGCTCCGCACGCTGTGCTTCGAGTATGAGGTGCGCGGTGCCGTCCTCGATCCAGCGCGTGGTGATGAGCGTGGTGAGCGGCGCGGGCATCCACGCCGTCGTGCGCACGGCTTCGGCAGCGAGCGCCGCACCATGCGGCGGCGTAAGCAGATAGCCGATGCGCAGTCCCGGCGCGAGCACTTTCGAGGTGGAGGCCACGTGGAAGGTCAGCTCGGGGCACAGGCTCGCGATGGTCGGCAGGCGCTTGTGTAGCAACGGCCCATACACGTCGTCCTCGATGATCGCAACGTGATGCCGCCGCGCGATCTCCACGAGCGCGAGGCGCCGCTCGAGGCTCATCGTGACCACGCTGGGGTTCTGCAGGTTCGGCACGGTGAAGATCGCCTTCACCGGCATGCGGCGGCACGCGTCTTCGAGCTGATCGGGCAGGAGGCCTTCGGCGTCGCTCGGGATACCGACCAGCTCGAACTGGAACACGGGCGCGAGCGCCTTGAGGCCGTAGTAGGTCAGCTTGTCGGACAGGATCACGCCTTCGTGTCCCATCAGGCTGCTCAGGACCGCATAGAGGCCATGCTGCGCCCCGCTCGTCACGACGAGATTCTCGGGCGAGGGCGTGAAGCCGGGCGCGGCGATCCATTGCGCGCCCGCCGCGCGCGCCCATTCGGCACCCTGGGGCGGCTGGTATTCCTGGGTTTGCGCAAAGCGCGGGTCGCGCGAGATCGACGCCATCGTGCGGGCGAGCTGCGCGAGAAATTCTCCGGTCGCCGGCCGGTTGACGGTGAGGTCCACCACGCCGCTCGCTTCGCCGCCGCTCGCCTGGGTGCCGCGCTGCGCCGCGGCGCCGACGGCAGGCATGGCCCCGCCGGTGACGATCGAGCCGCGCCGCTTGCTCGCCACGATCAGTCCGCGCGCCTGCAATTCCTTATACGCGCGCGATACGGTGGAGACGTTGATGCCCAGTTCCACGGCCAGATCGCGCTGCGGCGGCAAGCGGCTGCCGGGCGGGTACCGACCGCTGCGCACCTGCTCCTCGAGATTGCGGGAGACCTCCAGATACGTGGCTTGACGACATTTTGTCTGGATATTGTCATCCGTTTTTGTCTGGTAATCGTCGGCTTTCATGCAAGTAGTATCTCCATACAAAACTCGATCGTCTGCCACATCGCCGTGCTGCTCTGAGATGCATCACCAAGGCTGCTGCCGCATCTTTAACCCAATAGTGCGATATCTGGCAAGAGCTTAGCTGCTTATACCGTAGACCGAAAGACCGTCCTCCAGGGAAATTCCCGATCTCCACACAAAGACTTTTCAATTGCACACAAAAAATTATTGTGTGAGTATGAATCCAAGGTTTTGTTCGGCCAGCAGCTCGGCGCAACACGCACTGTATTACAGGAGGACAGGCTCGTGGCAACCCGGCAATCCACATCCGCTTCAGACGGAACATCCACACCCCTTGGCCATTCGCTGCGCAAGCGGCACGTCACGATGATTTCGCTCGGCGGAATTATCGGCGCGGGGCTGTTTGTCGGCAGCAGCGCCACCATCAACGCGATGGGACCGGCGGCCTGCCTGAGCTATCTAATGGCGGGCATCGTCGTGCTGTTCGTCATGCGCATGCTTGGCGAGATGGCGCTCGCGCATCCGGGCGTCGGCTCGTTCTATGTCGGCTCGCTCTTCGTGATCGCGTGCATCGTGCCATGGGCGAGCATCAAGGTGGGCTACTCGCCGTTCGTGGCCGCGCTCGAAACCATGCATATTCCGGGCGCAGCTGACATCATGAATGCAATCGTTCTGGTGGCTGTGCTTTCGGCGCTGAACTCCGGGCTCTATGTGTCCTCGCGCATCGTGTTCCGGCTCGCCGAGCGGCGCGACGCCCCTCGCGCGCTACTCACGCTCTCGAAGAGCCGCGTGCCGCGCCTCGCCGTGCTCGCGAGCAGCATCGTCGGCTACGTGGCCATCGTCGCGGCGATCGTTTCGCCGCAGGGCGTGTTCCTCTATCTCGTCAGTGCATCGGGCGCGGTCATGCTGTTCGTGTATCTCTCCATCGCCGTTTCGCAGATCGTGATTCGCCGGCGCCTGGAGGCAACGGAGCCCGAACGGCTCACGTTCAAGATGTGGCTCTTTCCCTGGCTTTCGTGGGCCGTCGTGGCGGCTATTGCCGGCGTGCTCTGCGCGATGGGCTTCGACCACGCGCTGTCGGGCCAGCTCATGGCGAGCCTCGCGAGCCTGGCGGTGGTGTCGGCGGCTTACGTGCTCACACGCAAGAGGACTCACGCGCAGGATTTCCGTGAGCCCGCAACCAACTGGAAGAAGTAATGGCGCAAGTGGCTGTCATCGGCGCGGGTTTCGTGGGGTTGTCGTGCGCGTACTGGCTCATGCGCGACGGGCACAGCGTGACGCTGTACGACGCGCAGGGGCCGGGCGAGGGCGCTTCATACGGCAACGCGGGCACGTTCGCGAACTATGCGTGCATTCCCGTCAACAACCCAGACGTGTTCCGCAACATCCCGCGCTTTCTGTTCTCGTCAACGAGCCCGTTGCGCATCCGTTGGGGCGACGTGCCGGCGCTTGCGCCATGGCTCACGCGTTTCCTGCTGAGCGCCACGCCGCGCCGCTACGAGGGAAGCGTGAACGCCCTCGCACAACTGCTCTCGCGCGCATTCGAAGGCTACCGCGAGATGCTCACCGTCGACACGCTCGCAGCCTTCGTGCGTGAACGCGAATGCCTCTACCTGTATTCGAGCGCGGCGTCGTTCGAGGCCGCGCAGCCGGCGCTTGCGTTGCGGCGCTCGCTGGGCGTGGAGTACGAAACGCTCGCGCGCAACGAGATCGCGCAACTGGAGCCGGGCCTCGCGCCGCTCTTCGCGCACGGCACCCTCTTCAAGGGCAGCTGGTTTCTGAGCGATCCGCGCGCCTTTCTTCAAGCCTTGCATGCGGTGTTGACGGAGCGCGGTCTCGTGCATCGGCGCGTGGCTGTCGAGACACTAGAGCCGGCGCAAAGCGCGGTGAAGCTGATCGATACCGCGGGCGAGGCACATGCAGCCGAACAGGCCATTGTGTGTGCGGGCGCGTTTTCGGGGCGCCTCGCGCGCCAATGCGGCGACGCGGTGCCGCTAGGCGTGGAGCGCGGCTATCACGTACGCTTTCCCGGCACTGCTAACCGAATTTCGCGCCCGTGCGGCTGGGCCGAGCGCGGCTTCTACATGACGCCGATGGACGGCGGCATTCGCGCGGCGGGCACCGTCGAGCTGGCGGCCAACGGAGCGGGCAAGAACGCGGACCTGCTGCGCCTGTTGACGCGCTCCGCGCAGGAGGCGCTGCCCGGACTGCCGGAGCCGGACAGCGACTGGCTCGGCTTCAGGCCGAGCCTGCCCGACGCGCTGCCCGTGGTAGGTGCGTCGAGCCGCTCGCCGCGCGTGATCTACGCATTCGGGCACCAGCATCTGGGCGTGACGCTCGGCGGCGTGACGGGCAGCGTGGTTGCCGACCTCGTTGCAAAGCGTGCGCCTGCCCTCGATCTCACGCCTTATAGTCCGCGTCGTTTTTAACCGGGTTTCCAGCCACTCACCACGTAACACCCACCGCAACAGTCTCCCAGCGAGGATGAGCATCATGAACCGCCGCACACTCGTACTAACGATGGCCCTCGGGTTGATGGGCTTGCACGGCCCCGCGCAGGCGGCCGACCCCGAGGTTGTGAAGATCGGCTTCGCGGGTCCGCTCACCGGCCCGGTGGCGCGCGTCGGCAAGGACTTGCAGTACGGCGCGCAGCTCGCGATCGACGAGGAGAACGCCAAACACCCCGTCATTGCAGGCAAGCCGGTGAAGTACGAGCTCGACGTGCAGGACGACCAGGCCGATCCGCACGTGGCCGTGCAGGTGGCGCAAAAGCTCGTGGACGACGGCGTGGTCGGCGTGATCGGCCATTACAACTCGGGCTGCAGCATTCCCGCTTCGGCGGTTTATCACAACGCGAATGTCGCAATGATCACGCCGGGCTCCACCAACCCCGCGCTGACCCAGCAGGGCTACGCGAACGTGTTTCGCACCATGGGCAACGACGGCATAGGCGGTGTGATCGCCGGTAAATTCGCGGTGGAGCAGTTGAAGGCGAAGCGCATCGGCATCATCGACGACCGCACGGCCTTCGGCCAGGGGCTCGCCGACGCGTTCGAGAAAGGCGCCAAGGGGGCCAATGGCAATATCGTCGATCGCGAGTTCACCAATGACAAGGCCGTGGACTTTCGCGCCATTCTCACGACGCTCAAGCAGAAGAACGTCGACGTGATTTTCTTTGGCGGCCTCGACGAACAGGGCGCGATGCTCGCCAAGCAGATGCGCACGCTCGGCATGCCTGCGCGGCTCTTCGGCGCGGGCGCATTGAAGAGCAATGCCTTCCTGCAGATCGCGGGCCCGGCGGGCGAGGGCACGCAGGACCTCGAACCGGGGCCGGCGCTCGACAAGCTGCCTTCCGCGCAGGCGTTCGCGAAGCGCTACAAGGCGCGCTTCAATCAGGATGTCGAACTGTATGCGCCATTCGCCTATGACGCTGCGCTCGCCATGATCAAGGCGATTCGTGACGCCGATTCGCTCGACCGCGCGAAGATCGTCGCGAGTTTCCCGAAGGTGACGGTGGTGGGCGTGACGGGCAATATCGCGTTCGATCCGCACGGCGACCTCATCAAGCCGCCTTATACGCTCTTCGAGGTGCAGCAGGGCCAGTGGAAGAGCCTCAAGACGCTCGGGGGCAACGGCGTGTGACCTGCACGTTGGGGCCGTTCACCGCGCGACCAGCAGCTCGAACAGCGTGTGGAAATTGACCGGTTTCGTGAGATGCGAGTCGATGCCGCTCATACGCGAGCGCAGCCGGTCGGCGTGCTGCCCCCACCCTGTTAGCGCGATGATCTGCAGGCCGACGTAGCGCGGGCTTTGACGAACCTGCCGCGCGATTTCGTAACCGTCCATGCCGGGCATGCCGATGTCGAGCACGACCGAATGGGGCACCGACTGCTCCAGCGCGCCGAGAGCGGCGGCGCCGTCGTAGACCACGCGCACTTGCGCGCCTTCGCCCGAGAGCACCATGGCGAGCGAATCGGCGGCGTCGCGGTTGTCGTCGACCACGAGAATGCGCTTGCCCGCGAGCGGCTTCGCGGCGCGCGCCACGGCCGCCGGGGCCTCGTGCGCGTCTGCGGCCGTCTGCTGCGAGAGCGGCAGGCGCACGGTGAAGGTGCTGCCTTTGCCGGGGCCGCCGCTCGCCGCCTCGACCGTGCCGCCATGCATGCGCACGAGATGGCGCACCATGGTGAGGCCAATGCCCAGGCCGCCCTGGTTGCGGTCGGCAGGGCGGCTGACCTGCGTGAACATTTCGAATACCTGATCAATCTGCCCGGCCGACATGCCGATGCCCGTATCGCTCAGCGCGACGACGACCCACTCGCCTTCGCGCGTAGCGTCGAGCCGGATCCGGCCGCCCGTGTCGGTGTAGCGCGCCGCGTTGTTCAGCATGTTCGCGAAGACCTGCGTGAGCCGCACGCGGTCGGCGTCGAGAACGAGCGGCGTGTCGGGCAGCGTGATGCTCAGTTCATGGTGTGCCTGATCGATGGCGGGGCGGCTCGTTTCAACGGCATTTTCGATGATTTCCGCGAGCGCCACGGGCGCCCTTACGAGACCGATCTTGCCGCGCGTGATGCGCGACACTTCCATCAGGTCGTCGATCAGCCGCACCATGTGATGCACCTGGCGATCGAGCATGTCGAGTATCGGAGCGCAGTCCGCGGGAAACGCGCTGCGCCGGATGAGGTGCAGCGCATTGGCAATGGGCGCGAGCGGATTGCGCAGTTCGTGCGCGAGCGTCGCGAGGAATTCGTCCTTGCGCCGGTCGGCTTCCTTGAGCGCGTTTTCGGCGTTCACGGCTTCGGTCACGTCGATCGAGACACACACGTGGCCGCGAAACTCGCCGCTCGCGGAAAACCACGGCGCACAGCAGGCTTCGAACCAGTGCCAGCTTGCGTCCTTGACTTTCACGCGCAGGCGGCTCTGGAAGGCGCAATGGTCGTGCTGCGCGGTCTGTACGCGCGAAAGAAAGCCGGGTAGATCGCGCGGGTGCACGATAGTGTGCCAGCCCGTTTCGAGCAGTTGCCCGGGTGTGAGGCCGATCTCCGTGAGATAACGCTGATTCAAATAGACCGTGTTGCCTTGTGTGTCGATTTGCCAGATCAGCGCGGGCGACGCGTCGGCTAGCGCGCGAAAGCGCGTCTCGCTCTCGCGCAGTGCTTCCTGGGCGCCGCGGCGGTCGTCCACGTCGATATTCATGCCCACCCACTTGCGCACCGTGCCGTCCGGATTCCAGATCGGCGCCGCGCGCACGTTGGTCCAGCGCCAGCCGCCCGCGGCGACGTGCAGGCGGAATTCCGCGTTCACCACACGTTGCGCCGCGATCGCGTCCTTCCATTGGCGCAGCGCGTAGGCTCGGTCGTCGGGATGAACGGCGTTTGCCCAGCCTTCGCCGAGCCATTCTTCGCCGGGTTGGCCGGTATATTCCGACCAGCCCGGCGAGACCGACGCGGCCTGACCTTGGGCATCGGCTTCCCACACGGCCTGCGCAAAGCCTTCCACCAATGCGCGAAAGCGCTCCTCGCTGTCCACGCACTCGGTTTCGACGCGCTTGCGTTCCGTAATGTCCAGCGCGAATTCGGCGCACTTCGAGGCCATGCCCGTGCCCGATAGCCGGGTGGGCGCGAAAAGGCCCCACCAGCGCGTGCCGTCCTTGCGGATCAACTGCCGCTCGTAGGGCTGCGTGCGTCCGGCAGTGGCGAGGTCGGTGACCGCCCGCTTCGTGACGCCGAGAAATTCGAGCGGTACGAGCCGCTCCCAGTGCGTCGCGGCGCGCAAATCCTCGCGGCTATAGCCGCTCATCTGTTCGAATGCGCCGTTGGCGTCGGCCATGGTGCCGTCGAGGTCGAAGAACAGCACTCCCACGGTTTCGATCGAAATGGCGGCCTGCAGACGTGCCTCGCTCACACGCAGCGCATCTTCGACCTGCTTGCGCTGCTCGGCTTCGTCGTGGAGCTTCGTGTTGATGTTCTGTAGCGTGCGCGTGCGTTCGGCCACCTGCTGCGCGAGATTGCGGCCAGCGTCCTGGGCGTCGCTCAGCGCGCTAGTCAACTGGTGCGCGGCGCTTGCGCAGGAGGCGAGGCTTTGCAGCAGGCGCGCGTCCTCGGCGTCGAAATGTCTTTCCGGGCCGTGCGTCACGGCCCAGACCGTGCCGACCACCGCGCCGTTGACGCGCCACGGCACGTGCAGCGCTTCGCATATGGGCGGATCGATCGCGCCGTACGAGGCAAAGCAGCGTGCGGGCCGGTCGAACAGGACCATGGTGTTGCGCCCCTCGGTCACGCCGCTCGCGCAGTCGTCGCCGGGAAGCGTCCGGTTCACGTCGCCGGCCAGTTCGCCGGCCACCGCGCGCCAGCGGAACCGGGCCGTGGCGCCCTCGCGTTCGTGCACGCTCACGCCAGCCGACCCCGAGCGGCAAAGTGCGAGAGCGAGTCGCGCGAGCATAGGCAGTACGCCTGAGGGATTGCTCGCCATTTCCTGCGTGAGCGCAGCAAGCGCACGGCTCTCGCCCTGGTAGTCGGGCAGTCGGTTCGGGCGGTTCACCAGAGCCTCGGTGATCAGCGTTTCCTCGACCGTGAGCGCAGGTGCGCCGTTGTCTTGCATGCTGCCTCCGCTTTAGTCGTCCGCCGCGCCTGCATTCGCATCTTTGGTGCAAGGTGAGAACGCCGGCGGCGCCCGTTGTGTTCCAGAGTAAGCATTGGTAAGCATCGCGTATTCCCGTAGACGAAATCCGCGAGGAACCAAGGCGTTTTGTTGCGTCCCCTTTGAAGGGCGCGCACGTCGGGGAGGGCGGCAAAGCGAGGCGGGCACTGCGTTTGCTTGAAAGCCGCACGATCTGGAAGGCGAGGAGGATGCGATCATGCCGCGCGCGATATGGAAAGGTGCCATCACCTTCGGGCTCGTGTATGTGCCGGTCGAAGTGTTCCCGGCTACGCAAAGCGAGCGTACCGGCTTCAACCTGCTCGACCGGCGCACGCTGGCCCCGGTCGGCTACCAGCAGATCAACAAGCGCACGGGCAAGCCGATCCAGCGCAATGACATCGTGCGCGGCTACGAGTATGAAAAAGGCGCCTATGTGGTGATGTCCGACGAGGAGATCGAGGCCGCGAGTCCCGAATCGACGCAGACGGTCGACTTGCTCGCGTTCGTGGAGGCGCAGCAGGTTTCGTTTCTCTACCTCGACACGCCGTACTGGCTCGCCCCTGACAAGCGCGCGGGCAAGACCTACGCGCTGTTGCGCGACGCGCTCGCGGCGAGCGGCAAGATCGGCATTGCGAGCGTCGTGCTGCATAGCCGGCAGCATCTCGCGGCGCTCGTGGCGGCGGGCCCCGCGCTTGCGCTGCAAACGCTGCGGTGGGCCACCGAGGTGCGCGAGTTCGATGCGGTGAAGAGCTTGCCCAAGAGTGCAAAAGCCGCGGGCGTAAGCACGCATGAGTTGCAAATGGCGCGCAAGCTCATCGACGACATGAGCACGGACTGGAATCCCGAAACGTATCGCGACACCTACCGCGATGCGATTCTCGAACTGGCCGGGCGCAAGGCGCGCGAAGGCAAGGCGCACGAACTCACGCACGTCGAGGCGCCGGCGCCCGAGCGGCGCGGCGCGGATATCGTCGACCTGTCCGAGTTGCTCAAACGCAGTCTCGGCAAGCGCGGAGGGAGCGGCGCGAGTGTGCCGCCCGCGAAACCGGCGCCGAAGCGCGGACGGCGCGCGGCGTGATGAGCGCGAGTGCGGCTCAGACAGCGCAACAAGGGGCGAACGATGAAGCACAAGCTCGAAGTCTACGAACAGAAGCGCCGTTTCGATGAAACGCCGGAGCCGCGCGGCAGGGCCGCACGCCACAGCACGCGAGCACGCGATGGTGAAGGGTCGTTCGTGATCCAGCGTCACGACGCGCGGCGGCTGCACTACGACTTTCGCCTCGAACTGGACGGCACGCTCAAGTCGTGGGCCATTCCCAAGGGCCCGAGCCTCGACCCGACGGTGAAACGGCTCGCCGTGCATGTGGAGGATCATCCGCTCGAATATGGCGCGTTCGAAGGGCGCATTCCCGAAGGCAGCTATGGCGCAGGCACGGTGGCGATCTGGGACCACGGCGTGTGGCGTCCAGAGGGTGGCTTGCGCGGCGCGCGCGAAGGGTATGCGCAAGGCAAACTCAAATTCACGCTGGAGGGCGAGCGGCTGCACGGCGGCTGGACACTCGTGCGCAGCCCCATGCACGACGGCAAACAGGAGAACTGGCTGCTCATCAAGCAGCGCGACGACGAGGCCGTGCCCGAAGACGAATTCCACGTAGTCGAGGACGAACCCGCCGCGTCGAAAGCGTCGAAAAAGCGCGCCCGAGCGAGCAACGGGGCCGCGAAGCAGGGACCGGCGACCGCACGGAAGGGCGCGGTGCGCGCAGCGCTGCCGGACACACTCTCCCCTGAACTCGCGACACCCGCCGACGTCCCACCGCACGGCGACACCTGGCTCTACGAATTGAAGTTCGACGGCTACCGCGTGCTTGCGCGCATCGACCGGCACGCGCGCGGCAAGGGCGACGTGCGCATCTTCACGCGCACCGGCAACGACTGGACGGCGAAGTTCCCGCGCCAGGTGGAAGCGCTGCGCGCGCTGAACATCGAATCGGCGTGGCTGGACGGCGAGGCCGTGGTGCTCGACGCAGCCGGCATGCCCAACTTCCAGGCGCTGCAGAACGCGTTCGATGCGGGCCGCGCAGACGACATCACGTTCTGGCTCTTCGATCTGCCGTGGCTCGACGGGGCGGACTTGCGCGCTGTGGCGCTCGAGGCGCGGCGCGAAAAGCTCGCGGCGCTGCTTGCACAGAAGCCTCACGACGCGCTGCGTTTTTCGGAGGCCTTCGAAGGCGAGCCGCAGGCACTGCTCGAAGCCGCCTGCGAGGCGAACCTCGAAGGGCTGGTCGCCAAGCGGCGCGACAGCCGCTACACCTCCACGCGCAGCGCCGCGTGGCTCAAGCTGCGCTGCTCGCGGCGCCAGGAATTCGTGATCGGCGGCTATACGGAACCGAAGGGCAGCCGCGAGGGGTTCGGCGCGCTGCTGATCGGCGTGTATGGGGACGATGGCGCGCTGCAATATGCCGGCAAGGTGGGAACGGGTTTCGACGCGGCGCGGCTCGAAGCGATTGCGGGCGAACTGCGTGCGCGCGAGCGCAAGAACTCGCCGTTCGCTGCGGTTCCGGCGGCCGAGCGTCGCGCGGGCGTGCACTGGGTGCAGCCCGAACTCGTGGCGGAGGTCCGCTTCAAGACATGGACGAGCGCGGGCGTGGTGCGCCAGGCGTCGTTCGTCGGACTGCGCGCGGACAAGCCCGCGAAGGACATCGTGCGCGAAGCGCAGTCGACGCCGGTGCACGCGGCAGGCGGCGAGCGTGCAAAGAAGGTCGCAAAGCAAGCCTCAACCAACGCGCCAAAGACGGTGAGCCGCACGCGCCGCGCCGCGCAAGGCGAAGCCGAAGTCGCCGGCGTGCGCATCACGCATCCAGAGCGCGTGATCGACGCGCAAAGCGGACTGCGCAAGATCGATCTCGTTGAGTACTTCGAAGCGATTTCCGCATGGCTGCTGCCGCACGTGCAAGCGCGGCCTGTGGCCCTTGCGCGCGCGCCCACGGGCGTGGGCGGCGAGCTGTTTTTCCAGAAACACGCCAAAGCGCTGCAGATTCCTCATGCCACGCAGCACGCCGGTCTCGATCCGGGCCATGCGCCGCTGCTCACGCTCGATTCCACCGAGGCGCTAGTCGGCGCGGCGCAGATGGACACGATTGAATTGCACACCTGGAATGCGCTCGCGGCGAGCATCGAAAAGCCCGACCGCATTGTCTTCGACCTGGACCCCGATCCCTCGCTCGCATGGGAGCGCATGCTTGAGGCCGCGCAGCTCACGCGCGAACTGCTCGACGCGCTGGGCTTGCGGGCATGGTGCAAGACGAGCGGCGGACGGGGCCTGCACCTGGTTGTGCCGCTCACGCGCCACGCCGGTTGGGACGAAGCCAAGGACTTCGCGCGCGCGGTGGCGAGCCACATGGCGGCAACGCTGCCCGAGCGCTTCAGCGCGAAGATGGGCGCGCAAAACCGCAAGGGCCGTATTTTTGTGGACTACCTGCGCAACAACCGCGGCGCGAGCACAGCCGCGGCTTATGCGCCGCGGGCGCGGCCCGGTCTCGGCGTTTCGGTGCCTGTGGACTGGGATGAACTGCACACGCTCACAAGCGGCGACCAGTGGAATGTCGCGAACGTGCGCGAGCGGCTCGAAGCGCTGCGTGTCGATCCGTGGGGCGACTTCAGCCGCGTGCGCCAACGCATTACGGTTTCTATGCGGAAACAGCTTGGCGCGAAGTGAAAGCATATCGTCAGATTGTCGAAATTTGTAAGGCAACAAGGCTTGACATCCCAAGCTTGTCACACAAAAATTGCGCCTCTTCCCTCAAGACGGCGCGAACACCCCACCACGGGTCAGCTCACGGTGAAGATGAACGGCATTGTGGAGTTCGCGCCGTGGGGCTGGTGGATCGGCACGGGCTTCTTTCTCGACGATATCGACGCCACCAGGTCGTCGCCTCCGAAGTGCGTTCGCTTGCGCAGCGCAGCGCGCGAGATCAAGGTGCTGATCGACGCGTCGGTCGGGCAGGTTCGCGAGGGCTCGGAGCGCGTGCGCGCGGCTGGCGCGACGATGGAGAGCATCGTGCGCTCGGTCGACAACGTCACGGACATCATTACGGGAATCTCCGAGGCTTCGTCCGAGCAGCGTCTTGGCATCGAGCAGATCAGCCGCGCCGTCACGCAGATGGACGAGGTGACGCAGCAGAACGCGGCGCTCGTGGAAGAGGCCGCTGCTGCCGCCGATTCGCTCTCGGGGCAGGCGCACCGGCTTTCGCAGGCGGTGTCGATTTTCCGGACCTGATTGTCATTTTTTGCCCGCGACGGTTCGACGCCACGAGCCGCCGTACACCAGTACGGCGGTTTTTTTGTTCCCGCTGTGGGTTCCGCAGGTGTTGCTTTTAGGTCGCTTGCGCTCGCGCAATACGCCGTGAAACCGTTGCCTGACAAGGCTCAAAGGCCCACGGTTCTGGTACGCGGCATTTTGCCACCACATTGCCGCACGCGCATGGTGTGACAATGCGTCGAAATCTTAAAAAATGTTAACGAAGGAGTCGTTCGATGCTCTCACCCGTCGCAGGATCGGCTATCGTCGTGCGCCAAAGCAGCCGTGCTCCTCTCGCCGGAACGCCGCCCAGCGCACGCTGCTCGGGGTGCTCCATGCGCCATCTTTGCATGCCGCAAGGCCTGCCGGCCGAAGACCTGCCGAAGCTCGAGGCGCTGATCTGCGGGGCGCGCAAGGTGCGCCGCGGCGAGACGCTCTATCGCTCGGGCGACCGCTTCGACAGCCTGTACGCCGTGCGCTCCGGCTCGCTCAAGACGCTGATTGTCAACCGCGACGGCCGCGAGCAGATCACGGGGCTGCGTCTCGCGGGCGACGCGCTGGGACTCGACGGCATCGCCACCGACGTGCACGCGTTCAGCGCGGTCGCGCTCGAAGACAGTTCGATTTGCACGCTTCCCTACGCCGCGCTCAAGACCTTGTGCCGCGAAAGCGGCACGATGCAGGACCGGCTGCATCGGCTCATGGGCGACCAGTTCAATCAGGAAGCCTCGCAGATGATGGTGCTGGGCTCGCTCACCGCCGAAGAACGCGTGGCCGCCTTCCTGCTCGACGTGTCGTCGCGCAACTGGCAGCGCGGTTATTCGCAGGCGGAGTTCCGTCTGCGCATGTCGCGCGAGGACATGGGCAGCTACCTGGGCATCACGCTCGAAACCGTGAGCCGGATTTTGTCGCGCTTCCAGAAGCGCGGCCTGATCGACGCGCAGGGCAAGCTGATTCGCATCTGCGATATCGAGGGACTGCAGACGGTTTGAGCGGGCCGCTGACGCGGCGGCCATCGAACCTCCGATGACTGCCGCAGCCAGCCGCTCCTTGCGCTGCTTCCTGCCTCTCCTTACTTCTCGTCGAGACCCAGCCCCGGCAGGCGACGCGTGCCTTCGAGCTGAACCGCATGCAGCAGATGCGGATCCAGGTCGAGCGCGCTCAGGATCGTCGGTGCGACCTGGGTCGTGAAGACGTAGTGGTCGTCCGTACGACCGGCGTGATGAATGCCGGGGAACGACACCACGAGACCCAGATGGCTGTCGTCCGGCGCGTTGCCGCCGTGTTCTTCATCCTTCGCCGTGCTCGACGTATAGATCACGCCCGGGTTCGGCTGCACGATGATGTCCGGCGTGCGGCCGTTCGACGGATTGCCGAACCAGTCGGCGAGGCGGTCGCCGGTGAGGATGTACGCTTGCGGGCCATCCGCGCAAATGCCCGGTGCGTTACAGCTCAGGTTCGCCTGCAGCGTCTTCACCACGGCGTCCTTCTGGCTCTGATCGCGCAGCCAGATCAGGCCAACGTCGTCGGTCTGCACCATGCCGGTGCCCGGAAGGCCCGAGCCGTCGTTCAGGTTGCCCGTCTTCGTGTTGTTCTGGCCGAAGTTGCCGTTCGAGTCCAGATAGTTGTTGGCCTCGAGCAGCTTCGTGAGCGTGTCGCCGTTCTTCACCAGCTTCGAGTGATCGGTCGGCGACTGGCCGTGCTTGGCCGTCACGATGATGAGCGTCGACGAGTAGAGATTGCGCTGCTTCAGTTCCTGCACCACGCGCCCGAGCGAGTTGTCCAGGTACGTGATTGCGGCCGCAACCTGCGGGCCCGGCGTGAAGTCGGCGTCGAGATATCCGCCCTGGTTTGCCACCGGTGATTTCTGCGCGACGCTAAGCGTCTGGAAGTTCGTGCCGAACATCGTGGGCACCGGCGCGCTCATCTTGCCCGTCGAGTCGAGGCCGTCGATCTCGTTGATCAGCGCCTGCACGTGGATGTTGTCGAAGACTTCGGTATGCGTGTAGGTGTCCAGATAATACATGCCGGTCTTGGGGTCGATCGAATTGATCTCGGTGCGCGCCAGATCGTCCACGCCCTTGCCCGACGGCCCGTTGACCCAGTCATAGCCCCACGCATGCTTGTCCGCCCACGCGGTGCGCGCGCCGTGGATGTTTTGCTTGATGACTTCGAAGACCGTGTTCGTCTTGATGTAATTGTGCGGGTACACGGGCGTGCAAACGCCATTGACCTTCGCGTAGGGAATGGCTTGCGGATTGAACGCGCCGCCGCCGTCGAGGTGGATCAGCGCGCCGCCGTTCTCCCCATCGATGCCGGTCGTTTCGTCGAACACGACATTCCAGCCTTGCGGGCCCTTGCAGTGAGAATCGAGCGGTGCGTAAAGCGTACGGTCATATGACACGTCATAGAAGAGGCCCGCGCTCTTCGGCGAGCCGCCCGTCAGCAGCGCCGTGAGGCCCGGGAACGAGTCGGACAGATGCGGCGTGTGTGCGTTCGTGTAGGTCACGCCCGACTTCGCGAGCAGCGCGAGGTTGGGGCAGGCATTGCTGCCGATGCAACGGGCTACATCCTGTTCATGCAGGCCGTCGAAACTGATGAGCAGGACGTGCTTCACGTCCTTCATGTCGCCTGCGTAAGCCGTTGAGTGCACACCCGCAAGTGCCATGGCACCCGCGCCAACGACTGCGCCTAATCGCGACCACCGGGTCGTATTCTCCATCTTCCACCTCGTTTTTTGTATTGCATTGTGGGGAACTGCGAGGGACCTGCGCACAGCCCGAGCAATGTGGGGGTGGAACGCGAATCTCTCGTGACGCCACGCTTTCATCTTGCCGTCAGTTGTTATCAGTTGTTGCATGACGCGCTCGCGAGCGCGTGAGGCGAGGGTTTTCGCGGGTGTAAACTCCTGCATTCGAGTGTTTGCCGTTCGCTGCGTTCCGGGCATCACATAATCGAATCCAAAGGGAAACTCATGGCAAAGGATGAAATCGTCTGGGGCATTCTGGGTACGTCGAAGATCAACGACAAAGTCGTCGTGGCCATGCATCACGCACCGAAGTGCCGCGTAAAAGCGATTGCTTCGCGTTCAGCCCAGAAGGCCCAGGCTGCCGCCGCGAAATATGGTCTCGCGCACGCGTACGACAGTTACGAGGCGCTGCTGGCAGACCCGGAAATCGATGCGGTCTATATACCGTTGCCCAATCACCTTCACGTGGAGTGGACGATCAAGTCCGTCGAGGCGGGCAAGCATGTGCTATGCGAAAAGCCGATCGGGCTCGATGCGCAACAAGCGCAACGATTGATCGCCGCGCGCGACAAGAGCGGGCGTTACATCCAGGAAGCCTTCATGGTTCGCACGCATCCGCAGTGGCTAAAGGTGCAGGCGTTGATCGAAGAGGGCGCCATAGGCGAATTGCGGGCGGTGACCGGCGGCTTTACTTACTACAACACCAATGCGCACGACATTCGCAATCATGGCGAAATGGGCGGCGGCGGCTTGCTGGATATCGGCTGTTATCCCATCACGACGTCACGCCTCATTCTCGGGCGTGAGCCGACACGCGTGGTCGCGCTGATGGAGCGCGACCCGTCGTTTGAAGTGGACCGCCTTGGCTCCGTGCTGATGGATTTCGACGGCGTGCAAGCGAGCTTCTTTTACTCCACCCAAACTCATCCTTACCAGCGCATGCAGTTTCACGGCACGACGGGGCGAGTCGAGGTCGAGATTCCATTCAACGCACCGAATGACCAGCCTACGCGGCTGCTGTTGAGCCAGCAGGGAGAAGCGGATCGCTGGCTGGAGCTTCCGGTATGCGATCAATATGGCGTGGCAGCGGTAGTTTTTGCCGAGGCGATATTGAACGGAACGCCCCAGGCGATTGCGCTGGAAGACGCCTACGCGAACATGCGGGTGATCGGCGCCGTGTTCCGCTCGGCCCGATCGGGCGCCTGGGAGAGCATCGCTTGACGTTGAAGTGCCGCGGGTGGGTTCAACGGCCCCTGGTCTGATCCACGCCCACCTTGCGGCTCTTCACATGGTCGATGAACGCGCGCAGCTTGGGCATGATCTGCCGGCGGCTGGGATAGCAGAGAAACACGCCCGGCAGCATCGGCGCGTAGGCGTCGAGCACGCGCACGAGTTTGCCCGCTTTCACCGCGTCGGAGACCATCGGCTCGGGTAGCTGGGCGAGGCCTATGCCTTCCAGCGCCGCGCCCATCATGGTCGGGAAATCGCTGGCGATCAACGGCCCGGATACGGCGATCTCCATGGCGTGCCCGTTATCGTCGAACGACCATGAAGCCAGCGCGCCGCTGGAGCGCCGCCAGCGCAGGCATGCGTGCTGGCGCAGATCGTCCGTGTGGCGGGGCCGTTTGTTGCCGGAAAAATAGGCAGGACTACCGACGACAACGAGACGAAACGGCGGTGTCAGCGGCACCGCCACCATGTCGGCGGCTACGAGCTGACCGAGCCGGATGCCGGCGTCGAAGCCTTCCGCCGCGAGATCGACCACCTCCTTGCTCACGGCGATTTCCACCTCCACTTCGGGATAAGCCTGGCAGAACGAAGCGAGCAGCGGCTCCAGCAGCAGCGGGACGACCGCGCGCGGCACGGAGAGCCGCAACAAACCCGTAGGGCGCTGGCCGAGTTCGCGCGCGACTTCGCTCGCGGCGACCAGTTCCTCGAAGGCGGGCTTTGCGCGCGAAAGAAACCGTTCGCCGGCTTCGGTCAGGCCGACGCTGCGCGTGGTGCGCACGAAAAGCGCGGCGCCAATGCGTTCTTCGAGCACACGCACCGCCTGGCTGATAGCCGAGGGCGTGACCCCGAGGTCCGCTGCCGCCTTGCGAAAACTACGGTGCCTGGCAACGCTCAGGAACGCCTCTACGCCATCGAGCGCACCTTGCCTGACTGTGAAGTTCTGCTTCATAGCGCATCAACATTGTGATGAATAGTCGCTCGAGGGAAACGATGGTACACCTAACGTGTCAGCCGATGGCGCGCGCAAACAGCGTCGCGCACAGGCACGATCCACCGCGAAGTTCGGCATTCATCTGGAGAACCGTTGATGAGCACGCCCGCCGTTCCCGTTGGCATCATCCCGCCGCGCCCGGTCTGGCGCAGCCTGCGCTGGATTGCGCCGCTCACGTTCCTTTGGGTTGCCGTGATGTACTGGCTGCCGGCGATTCCGGGTAGCGGTTTTCAAACTACGGCGCACCAACTCGTAGCCCAAATGTTCATGGCGCTCGGGTTGTGGCTTGGCCTCGAACGCACCGACCTGACGCTGAGCCAACGCCGCGCGACCTGGCTTGTGATTCTGATTCCGCATGCGCTTTGGTTTGCAGTCATCTGGGGCGCGGTGATCCATGGCGTCTTTCGACTGAGCGCCTTGCCGCCGCCGTTGCCATGGCTGCCGTTGGCGATTTTCCTTCCCATGATTGTCGGCACGCCGCTATTGCTGCTGTCGAAGCGGGTAGGGCAGGTGCTCGACGCGATGCCGGCGGCCTGGCTCATCGCGCTGCAGTTTTACCGCGTGTTTGGCAGTTGGGCGATTGCTGCGTGGCTGCACCGCGCGATGGCCGGCGTGGACGCGTTGCCGGCGGGCACCGGCGACTTGCTGACCGGCCTGTTCGCCGTGCCGGCGGCCATCGCGGTGGCGAGCGGGACGGCACAGGGGCGCAAGGCTGCAATCGCCTGGAACATTTTCGGGCTCGCCGATTTCGCCATCGCCGTGACCTTGGGGATGATCACGGCGCCCGGCCGATTCCAGTTGATCGCGCCGGATATGCCGAGCCTCAACGCGGGCACCTATCCGTATGTACTGACGCCCGCGTTCGTCGTGCCCAGTTCGATCCTGCTGCATGCGCTTTCGCTGCGGCAATTGTTCCGGCGTCGCGCCGCATGATCTCCCTTCATTTCACCCACCCATCGGAAAGCACCTTGCAGGAGGCAACATGTCACCGGAATCGATCTTTCGCTTGCATCTCGTTCTAGGGTATGTCGCGTGGCTTCTTTGTTTTACCGTGTACGTTTGGCCCCGCCTGAAGTCGATGGACCCATTCGACGCACAACGCGCGATCGCCACACTGCACAGCTTCCGCTTCTTCGGGCTGGTCTTCATGCTACCGGGCGTCGTGAGTCCCGAGTTGCCCGCGAGCTTCGCCGTACCCACAGCCTATGGGGACCTCGCAACGGGTGCGCTGGCCATGCTGGCGCTATTCGCGGCGAGAAGGCGCCCAGTGTTCTGGTTCTTCGTCGTGGCGTTCAATCTCGTGGGCGCGGTGGATCTGGCTCTCGCCTACTACCACGCCATCCAGGCCGGCGTTCCTGTGCACGCGGGAGAACTGGGCGCGACGTACGTGATTCCCGTGATCGTCGTGCCGCTGCTGGCGATTACGCATGGCGCTGCCTTTTATCTGCTGTTGCGTCCGCAGAGCAAGGTGGCCGCACACAGGGAATCCGCCACGAACCGTGAATTGTTTCGAAGGAGTGCCCGCTAACGCTTCGTGCACCTGAAAGGAAGGGCGGCAAATTCACTGGACAGAGGCCGTGCGGCGTTGCTTTAATAAGCAGCCGTTCATTCGCCAACGCAACCTGGTTCAGGAGACAACACAGTGGACAAAGCCGCCGATCCGATCCTGCAGGTCCTGCACGACTACAAGGCCGCGGTATTGGCCAAAGACGTCGATGCATTCGTCGCGCTATACGCCCCGGACATATTGGCGTTCGACATGTGGGGCGCCTGGACGTACGAGGGCATCGCGTCATGGCGCAATATGGTGGAGGGCTGGTTCGGCTCGCTGGGCGCCGAGCGCGTGGTCGTGGATTTCAACGAGGCGCAGACAGCCGTCGCCCAGGACCTTGCCGTGGTCCATGCCTTCGTGACATACAAAGCGGTGACGGCGGACGGCGCGGAATTGCGCTCGATGGACAATCGCGTGACCGCGACGCTCAGGCAAACGGGCGAGGGCTGGAAGATCTTCCACCAGCATTCCTCCTCGCCGATCGACCCCGCTACGACGAAGGTCATTTTCAAACGTTAGTCGCTGCAAAGAAAAATGCCCGACACACGAGCGTGCATTTCAATCTGAGCATAACGGGCGCGAGTGGCCCGTTATGCCCTCACTGCTGCGCTTTGCCAGTCACCTGTTGCCCGCGCAACGAACATCCTTTGGTCTCGATCACGAAGAAGAGTGCAATGGCGCCCACCGCACACGCGGCCATCATGTAGTACGCCGGAACGAGCGGGGCTCCGGTCTTGTCCACGAGCCAGTCGCTCACGATCGGCGCGGTGCCGCCGAACAGCGATGTCGAGACGTTGTAGGCAATCGCCATCCCCGCATAGAGCACTTGCGTCGGGAACATGGCGGGGAACATCGCCGAGATGGTCGCGAGCTGCGGCGCATAGAGCAGGCCGAGCACGGCGAAGCCGATCAGCGCGCCGGCCACGCCGTGGCGCATCAGCAGGAACATCGGCACGGCGGCAATGAACAGCCCGACGAGCGAGAACCACCAGAGCGTCTTGCGGCGCACGTGATCGGAGACCCGGCCCTCGAACGGCAGCAAGGCCATCATCGTGAGCATGCCGATAAGCGGAATGAGCAGCGACATGTTCTCGCTCACACCCAGTTCCTTGTGCATGTGCGTGGGCATATACGCGAGCAGCACGTAGTTCACGACATTGAGCGCGACCACGAGCCCGCCCAGCAGCACGAGCGGCGTGCGATGCTCGCGCAGCAGCGTGCCGGACGACAACCGACCTCTCGTTCCTCGACCCGCAGAGCGGAACGCTGATGTTCACCACACATGCGGTGGAACGCCACTTAGCACGCGTTCTCATCCCAAAAAATCGAAAGACTCCGATTTAAAGACGACTGACAACAATGTTGGAAATTTCACGCGGAGTCGGGGGTGCGATTGACAGGCAGCGGGTACGGCTCCAGATTTTTTGTGCGATAGATGCGGGTACAACTAACTCGCCTCGTGCCTTTCAACTGGACAGGGATACGTGAATGAATGCTGTGACCAAGAGTTTCACCGATGCGCTGCGCCACCCGAGCGCGCGTCTCAGTCAGCGTCTGCGGGTCTGGATCGGGATACACGAGCACGACCTGGACGTGGTCAAGTTCCGGGTGCGCGGGGGTTTCTGCAAGGACTATACGGCGGATGTGACGGTGACATCGTCGCAGCTCGATCTCGACGGCAAGGACTACGTCGGACGGCGCGCGGGGCTGCAGATCGACGAGCGCGTGGCCGTACCCTCGGTCAGTTACGTCGATCCCGTCGATCATGAAGCCGCCACCTTCAACGGCGTGATCACGCGCATCGAGCGTATCGGCGTGAGCCGCGACCAGGCCACCTACCGGATGCGCATCGAGCCGCGCTTTGCCGCTCTCTGCCAGCGGATCGTCAAATCAGCCACGTTCAAGGACGTAACGCTGCAGGAACTGCTCAACGAGGCGCTGGTTGACCGGAAAAATTTCGATGCCTTCGACGTGCAGTTCCAGATCGAAGGGCTGCTGGAGAAGATGGAGCAAGTGGTGATGTATGAGGAATCCTTATGGAACTTCATCACCCGGCACTGCCGCCGCAAGGGCGTTTTCTGGTTCTACAAACAGGGGCGCGGCAAGAATGGCCAACTCGATACGATTGTCTTTGCCAACAATCCGCGTGGCTATATCCGTTCGGTCGATGTCCCGCTCATCCCGGATTCAGGCCTCTCGGCCGGGTGCCACGAGGCGGTGCTGTCGCTCAATGACGCGCGCACCCTCGTGCCTGCCACGATTGAGCTGTATGAGCGTAGCTATCGCACGCCGGAGGATCCGTTACGGGCGACGGTGAACGTCTCCAGCGAAGCCGGCGACCGTTCGGTGTTCGGACAGGTCAGCCGCAGCGCGGAGTTCCACCTGACGCAGCAGCAGGCCGAGGCGCTCACGCAGACGCGGCGCGACGAGCAGATCGCGCGGCAGGTGACGCTGTCCGGCACGACGAACGCTCTGGGCATCGCGCCGGGCGTCGTGATGAAAACGACCAACGTGAAGGTGCCGCGCGCCGAATACGGGTTCGTGATCACGTCGATGGTGATGAAAGGCGGCCGCACGAAACCGGCACATACCCGCTTCGAGGCGATGCCTGCGCATCTGACGTACCGTCCGCGTTTCGACTACGAGCGGGACTGGCGTTTACTAAAGGGTTCCGTCGTAGGCGTTGTCACGACTTTTGATTCGACGCCTTACGGGTGTATGGACGAGCACGGCCGTTACCCCGTTCTCCCGAAGTTCCTGCAGGGAGCGGGTAACACCGACCGGCAACTACTGAAACTGCGTCTGCTGCGTGTGTCGTCATCGGATCAGGGCGGCTTGCACGCGCCGCTGCTGCCGGGGACCGAGGTGCTGCTGGAGGGGGCGCACGCGGACGTGGATCGTCTGCACATCATCGGCGCCCTGCACGACTATGCCCACCGCGATCCGGTTCGGGGCACCGACGCGTTATTCAGCTACGCAATCTGGCGCTCGCCGCTGCTCGGTGCCGAGATCGTTTTCAACGATCTGAAGGGCAAGGAAAGCGCGCGGCTCGCGACTGTGTACAGCCAGTCGGCGGTGAACCTCGGCTATCTGCTCAACAGCAAGAAGCTCTCGCGCGGGACGGGCTACGAGGCGACGACCCAGGCGTGGGCGACGCTGCGCGCAGCGAAGGGACTGTTCTTTTCAGCGGACGCAGCAGCCGGGGCCGACACGCCTCATCTGGACATGCCTGCCGCCGTCGCGCAACTGAGGGCGTCGCTGCAGCGCGTAATGGACCTCGCAGCAGCGACTACGCAGGCCGGAGCCGATCCCGCCGACCGGGCCACGCAGTCGGCGCTGCTCGACGCCCTGAACCAGCTTCGTGATGCAGGGCTGCTCGCGAGCGCCCCCGGCGGCATGGCGTTCGTGACGCAGAAATCGCTCCAGCAATCTGCGAGCGAAAACGTGATCGTGACCGCGGGCAAGGACATGGACGTGAGCATCACGAAGCGCCTGCGCATGGCCGTGGGCGACATGATTTCGCTGTGCGCGCACAAGCTCGGCATCAATCTCACTGCCGCGAAAGGGAAGTTCACGGCCTCGGCGCTCACGGACGGGATGGACCTGTTCGCTCAGAAGCAGCTCAAGGTGGCGAGTGCCAGCGAGGACGTCCAGGTGGCGGGCAAGACCAAGGTCGTGCTGTTCAGCGGCGGCGGTTCGCTGACGCTCGAAAACGGCAATGCGACCTTTACGCTGCCCGGTGAATTCCGTATCAAGGCGTCTTCGTTCACCTTCGAAGGCCCTCGCAATACGGCAATCCAGCTACCGGCCCTGCCGAAAAGCAGCCTGAAGATTTCCGACCAGTATTCATCGTCGCACTGAAACCATGATCATCAGCCCTCCCTTTCTTCCGGCGGCCGGACTGGACCCGGCCAGTGCCAGTGAGCCCGACCCGATGATGGCCGTCGTCGAGCAGTACGAAATCGGTCATCACGGGGTCTATCCGGTTGCCTTCGACCGGCGTTTCCACTGCGGTATTCACCTGATGCCGGACGGCCAGACCGAACCGGTTCGCGCCATCGCCGATGGCGAGGTTGTCGCCTTTCGCGTCTGCCGGATAGCGATATCCGACGGCCAGACCGATTCAAGGACCGGCCAGCCGGTGCTGAACTCAAACGCGGGCTTCGTGGCGCTCAAGCACACGACCGACACCGGCGACGGGCGCACGCTCACGTATTACTCGGTGTACATGCATCTGCTGGATATGGACGAACAGGAGCAGAAAGCGCCGCAGCCGACCGATCCGCCCGTAACGGGCTCGCCCACTGCGTTGCCGAAATGGCTGCTCGACACGTCCGGGGGCAAGGATGGCGTAGTCCAGCCCGGCAACGCCAGTATGAAGGTGTACCGCAAGGACATGCTCGGCTACCCCGGCCAGCATCAGGGCGTGCCGCATCTGCACTTCGAGATCTTCATGACCGAAGACGACTTCAAGGCATGGTTCGAGGCAGACGGTCACAAGGTGCAACTGGGCGAGAAAAGTCTGGTCCAGCCTACGTCAAAGGACTATTGGGGGCACAGCTATTTTGTCATCAGCGGCCCACTGGAGTTGTATCCCCAGCCGGCAGGAGACGATGGCACGTGGTTTCCGCGAGTGCCGGGTGGTTCGGTTGCTGGCGGGAGCAAGCTCTACGTTGAAGCCTGGTTCAGCAAGGGCCGGCGCTATATGCGTTCGTGGATCGACAAGGGCGACGGCAACCTTACCCTGCTCACGCCGGATCCCGTCGCCGACCCTTACGACAACGGCACTGACAGCCACCACAATCCAAAGCGGTACGAGTACGACCTCTACCAGCGTGCGATGGCTCTCTATCCGGCGTGTCCGAGCGACGGGTATGAAATGCTGCGGTTTGGCCGCATCCTGTCGGACAACCCAAAGCTGACCACGGACCAGGCTCGCAAGACCTGGGTCGCCGTGCCGTTCGACAATCAGGGCACGCTGGGCTACGTCAACATCGCCCCGGACGCGGTCATCAAGCTCTCTGACGCCGACTTCCCGTTTTTTACCAACTGGCAGAAGGTGGACGACGACAATACGCCGTTCGACCACAATGGCCTGTGCGGCTACGACGAGCTTTGCCGCCTGACGGGTGTCGAGGATCCGCAGGCCACCTCCGGCATGGTGCAGCCGCTCGAATACGACAAGAACAACGACGACACTGCAAACCAGCAGCTTGCTGGCTACGTGCAGAACGCAGAGGGGATGCGCGGGAAGCTCAGGGGGCTGATGTGCCTCATGCGCAGTGAGTGGGATCCGTCCAACAACGACGACCGGTACGGGGGGCTGAACGAGCCTGAGGGATTCTTTGGCAGGCAGAAGGACACGAACCCCGATGGGTATAGCAAATTCATCGAGTTCCTGGGTAAGTTCCAGTTTCTCGGCACGACGCCGCTCGCCGGGCAGAAGCTGTGGTTCTTCCACCCGCTCGCGTTCGTCCGGCATTTCAGGAAGTGTGGGTGGCTAAGTCGCCAAGAACTTCAGCATCTGCTTCCAAAAAATGTTGTACAAAAAGCCACGCCGTGGAAGTGGCAAACGGTACACCTTAGTTGGGCTGCTTCCATGTTGGCAGCAGACAATCCGAATGCCATTAAGAGGCGCTTGGAACTCAACAATGCGATCCGAAAATACGGGATTCAATCGCCCGTGCGTATGGCGTCCTTCTTTGGAAATGCAACAGAGGAGACGCAATGGTTCCAGAAATACCATGAGGGATCACCATTTTGGTACGCTCCGTGGGATGGGCGAGGAATGCTTCAGCTCACGCACGCCACAAATTATATTAAATATTGGAAATTCAAAGGAGTTGCAGTAAATGCAACGGTAGAAACCACCCTGAAGCAGCATACCCAGATGGCTGATCAAAGCAGAAAATTGCCCAATGGCCATAAGGGGATGTACGATTCGATGCATTACCTTAGTGATACATCCACGCATATTCCGGCCGATCTTATCGAAAAAAGAGAGGCGATGGCTAACCCATTTGAAGCAGCGGATAGCGCCGGCTGCTATTGGGTTTGGTCTGGTGCAGCCTGTTGCGCAGACGAGTACTGGACTAACCAATCCAGTGAATACAGCCCGCTCTCGACGGATCACGGAATGAAATATTTTTACATAAACAAGGCGTTCGGTAAGGTCGCGGCCACAATAAACACCGGCAAGCCAAGTAGTAACTATAATTCAGTGTGGGACATACAGTCTCGCTTTTTGTCATTCGCCAACGCACAAATAATTCTGTTCGACGTCACTAGCTTCCCGCAACCAGACGGGAGTACATCTATTTTCCCCTTTGGTTTCGGGCGCGTGGAGAAATCGTGAAACATTACATAACAATCATTGTCGCGGGTTGGCTCGCTGTTGCATGCTTTTCTGGTAATGCATTGGCTGATGATGGCGTCGAGACGTTGGGAGCGGGCACCAGCACAGTCACGGCAGATGGACCAACATCGGTGCAAGTAAGAATGGGCGACTGTCAGTTTTTGATTACTCTGAAAAAGGGCGAGCATATTAAATACAATGATCCAGATCTCATACTTTATCGTGCCGATGCTCCCCTGCCTGATCGGGAACTTCCATTCCTTCAGCAGGCGCAGACGTATTCTGGGTATGACTGGTGGTTTGAGAAGCGCGGAGCTACACACGTTCCGTGGATTGGCCTTATGTGCGAAAACACCTCAGACTTTAAGTGGTCGCCCGAGAATGCGCAAACCGATATCTCTCCAGAACTGCAGGATATCATGGATGCTAACTCGTTGAGGTGCCCAGCAGATTTCGACGGAAAAAAATGGACCCCAATTCGAAAAAGTGGGGGGGCAAACTTTAAAAATATCGATGTGCCCGGTGCACATGGGTTTGTTGTCGATGCCAAATCAAAAAATGGAATTCAAGGATCGAGATTTTGTTTCGTTCATGGCAAGAACGTTTTGATTGGTGTATCCGGAGTTGGTGCGAATATTCTAGCTGAGGGAAATTCGAAGAATGGTTTTCTTCTCACTCTCTTGCGAGGTATTGGATTTAAATCTGACGCTATGCCAGCGCAGTGACAAGAGTCGCAATCAATTATTTAGCTAATATATGCAGTCTCCTATCCGTAAAGGCGACAAACTCGAAAATGATGGCGAAGTCACCGGCGGCTCGACGAGCACGGTCCGACTGTGAATTCCAGTCTGGAGCCGTTCCCGAAAATTTCAAGCGCTCGGGTGGGATCCTGATGTCTTGATCGCCAAAGACAATAGCGGTGGACATAATTATGATAATTGCGTTGATAGTGCATGTTTTTATGTCGTGAAGCGCAACGGAATGCTATCGCATCTGGATGCAGGCGTTACGCAGGACGACGCGATCAGAGCTAGTAAGGATGTCAACGGTTATGTCGTCATTGAAAATCTTAATGGGTTGGAGGTTCGCCTTCAGTCGGTCGTCTACTTGAGGAATATTCTTACGGATGAGATTTCCATCAATGACACGGTAGCCATAACTTTTGATTGGCGGAGGAATTCTCAAAAAGAACCTGTTCTAGACGTACAAGGGGCTCCAGTGATGGAGGGCCATACGCCACACCAACATCCAAAAAAGAAATTTTATAAGACTACCCATACCATTAATGCATCCATCGAGCGACAAGTTCCATGAAGAAAAATCATTTAATAGAATTATGTGTTTTTATTTTTGCATTGCTGCCGGTGGTCGCACACTGCGAAATTTCAGAGGAAGTCTATTGCTTTGACTCAAACGGAACAGGGTCGAAGAATTTCGGCCTTCACGTGTTATACGATGACGCAGAAAATTGGTCCATTGCATTTGTAAAGTATCGTGGCGTCAAGTCGGTAATAACGTTGGTGTCGAAGAGTGAAGAGTCGGAAGGGATAAGTTCAGGGCGCCCGGACCAAGTGATAACGGCATGGTATGAAGTGTACGGAGGGAAGATTGCCGGCGAGTATGAAATGATGAGTCAAGGTGCAAATATCTATTCCATGACTTATGAAAATTACGGGACTCGTAAGAAAACGGCATTTCTATTTAATCCGGAGGCGATAGGGAAAAACGGGCGGGAGTGTGTGTGGTGACCGGCGGCTCCGAATGGTTGGTATTCATGGGTCGCCACTCTCCCGCAATGGCGACGAGGCCAGTACGGGACATAGAGTCTCGTGTTTTGTCATTCGCCAACACACAAATGATTCTGTTCGACGATATGAGCTTCCCGCAGCCATACGGGAGCACATCTATTTTCCCCGTCGGCTTCGGGCGCGTGGAGGAATCGTGAAGCGTTACATAACAGTCTTTGTCGTTGGTTGGCTCGCTGTTGGATGCTTTTTTGGTGATGCATTGGCCGATGATGGCGTGAAGATGTTGGGAGTTGGCTCCAGTGTACTCACGGCAGATGGACCAACAACGGTGCAAGTAAGAATGGGCGACTGTCAGTTTTAGATTACTCTGAAAAAGAGCGAGCATATTAAATACAACGATCCAGATCTCATGCTTTATCGCGCAGATGCTCCCTTGTCTGATCGGGAATTTCCATTTCTTCAGCAGGCGCAGGCGTATTCTGGGTATGACTGGTGGTTTGAGAAATGCGGGGCGGCACATGTGCCATCGACCTTGATGGCGACGGCCAGCGCGATCTCGTGATCGACACATACTCGGGTGGTACGGGACTGTTTAGCTATGTCAATGCAATACGTCGTAAGGGGGAGGTTTGAAGGCGATTTCGTTTCAGCGGACGGCGATTACGGTCTCGGCGGCGACGGGAATGATGGTACCGGGCAATCCTGGCTTTATTCGATAAATGGTCGTGGCGCGAATCAGTCAGGCGACTGGATTCGCCTGCGCGGTCGCGTTTACGCAGCCTACCGGGACAGCCATTATGGCGAGGACGATGTGTATCTCATCAGGCCGTAGGGATGCAGAATGGCGACGTATGGGGAGTTGAAGGCGCAGATTGCGCGTTGAACGACCAGGCAGAGGCAGCGGAACCTGTCCGCGTTTTTGTGGGCGAGGCGGTTTAAAAGAACGTTACCCTCGCGCCGTCGTGAATCGGTCGCCAAACAGGATGGCAAACTGGTTCATCGCGGATTTCCAGTCAAAGGTGGCCCGTACCGACTTGGCCAGCACGTTGCGTAGCGCTAGCCAGAGTAGTTTGATTGCAGCCTCGTCATTGGGGAAGTGGCCCCGCGTCTTGATGATCTTGCGAAGCTGCATGTTCAGACTTTCGATGGCGT
>NZ_JAMBPR010000040.1 GCF_024206475.1 Paraburkholderia sp. CNPSo 3274 | reverse complement strand
CACCGAGTTGCCGCAGCGTGCGCCGGACGCAGATGTAACCGATCTTCTGCCGTTCAATTACGCCCGGCAACAAAAGGAAAAGGAAGAGACCGGCTGACGAACTGAATGCGCGTCGGCGTGCTGGCCCACGCGCAGGCTCATCACCTCGACGCGAATATCGCCGGTTGACCCCGACCATCGCGGTACGGCTGCGCTTGCCCGTCTGTCGCAAACGATTCTTTATTCGGTGTGCTGAAATCACCGCTTACAATCAAACTACTCTGGCTAGCGCTACGCAACGTGCTGGCCAAGTCGGTACGGGCCACCTTTGACTGGAAATCCGCGATGAACCAGTTTGCCATCCTGTTTGGCGACCGATTCACGACGGCGCGAGGGTAACGTTCTTTTAAACCGCCTCGCCCACAAAAACGCGGACAGGTTCAAAGGCCCCAAAAAAACCCTCACTCCACCCCACGCCGCTCATGACTGGGCGCATGCCCAAACTGAACCCGATACGCCTTACTAAAATGGCAAGGTGAATTAAACCCACAAATCGCCGTCACACGAGAAATCGAAGTATCGGTGGTTCGCAACAGCTCCCGCGCACGCTTCAGCCGCAACGTGAGGTAATAATGCGTCGGCGAAACGTTCAAATAAGCCTTGAACATCCGCTGCAAATGCCGCTGCGAAAGCCGAACGAGCCGCGCGAGTTCCTCAAGCGACAGCGGCTCCTTGATATTCGCCTCCATCAACCGCACGACCTCCACCAGTTCGGCGCGCGAAAAGCCCACACGCGCATCCACTGGAATGGGCTGCAGATCGGTCGAGCCGCGAATCCGTTCGAGAATGAACTGTTCGGATACCTTGGCGGCAAGACTTTGCCCAAGGCGCGCACCGACGAGTTCGAGCATCAGGTCGAGCGGCGCCGTGCCGCCCGTGCAAGTGAGGCGGTCGCGATCGACGACGAACAGTTCGTCAGCGAAACGCACACGCGGAAACTCTTCGTGCAGAACCGTGAGATCTTCCCAATGCACGGCGCAGCGATAGCCGTCCAGCAGCCCGCTCGCCATCAGCGCGTAAGCACCGGTGCAGATGCCGCCAAGCGGCACGCCCTGCTGCGCCACCATGGCGAGCGTGGCGCGCACGCCGTCGCTCATGATCTCGCGAATGCGAATGCCACCGCACACGATCAGCACGTCGGGCAGGCACGCCGGGTCGAGCGCCTGCGCGGGGCGCACCGTGATGCCGTTGCTTGCGCGGGCCGGTGCGCCATCGAGCGAGTAGATCGACCAGCGGTAATGGTCCGCGCGCCCCACGTAGTTCGCCATGCGCAGAACCTCGACCGCACTGGAAAACGCGATCATCGAAAAATTCTGCAACGTCAGGAAACCGAAATGTCTGAGAGACGATGCCGTGCGCGTTTCGGGCTCGGGCACGGCGATGTCGGTCGTCACATTGCGCTCCTCGGGAACAGCGGTTGATCGTGTTATTTCAACGGCTACGCCTCTACGACTACGGGACGCACGCGCATCAGATGCTTGAGTCCCGAGAACAGCGGCGCTTTCACGGCGCCCGGCGCCCGGCCAAAGCTTTCGGTGATGCGGTCGAGGATGATGGCAAGCAGCACGACGGAAAGTCCGCTTTCGAAACCGAGGCCAATATCCAGCCGCTGAATGCTCGCGAGCACGTCGTTGCCGAGTCCACCTGCGCCCACCATCGAAGCGATGATGACCATGGAAAGCGCCATCATGATGGTCTGGTTCACGCCTTGCATGATGGACGGCAGCGCATTGGGAAATTGCACCTTGTACAGCAGCTGCCACGGCGTGCAGCCGAACGCCTGCCCCGCCTCGACGATCTCGCGGTTCACGTGCTTGATGCCGAGGCTCGTGAGGCGTACGGCGGGCGGCATGGCGAAGATCACGGTGGACAGGATGCCGGGCACGCGGCCGAGACCAAACAGCATCGCGGCAGGAATCAGATAGACGAAGGCCGGCATGGTCTGCATCAGGTCGAGTATGGGCCGCACGATGGTTTGCACGACCTTGCTCTTCGCCGTCCAGATGCCAAGTGGAATGCCGATCACGAGGCTGATCACCGTTGACGAGAGCGTGAGGCCGAGCGTCACGACGGTTTGATCCCAGAAGCCCGTAGCGTAGATCAGCAATAGCGAGCAGGTGGCGAAGATCGCGAAGCGCCAGCCCACGCGCCACAAGCCGATTGCGATGAAGAAAGCCATGAGCGCCCACATGGGGATGGCCTGCAAGCCATGTTCGACGAAGGCGGCGAAACTCTCGATTGCCTTGCCCACGGCGTCGAAGCTGTTGGCGTCGTGGTCGAGCAGATAATGAACCGACTGATCGACCCACTGGCCGACGGGAATGATCTCAGACATGGGCACCTCGATTACGCGTAATGACCTTCAGCACGGCGGCCTGATCGATGGAGCCGCAATAGCGGCCCTCGTCGTCGACCACGGGCAGCGCCGTCGTGTTCGCGCACACGCGCGAGACCACTTGCTCCAGCGGCGTGCCAAGCGTGATGCATTCGACTTTCTTCAGCGCTGGCTGCGCGGCGCCGATCGCATCGCGCGTGACACAGCCGCTGATGCGGCGCTGCGCGTCCAGCACGAACGCGTAATCGGCGCTACCGTGGAGCGACGAGGCCACACTCTTCGCGTCGAGCGAGCGGATGAGCGGCACGGCTTCGCGCTGCATGAGGTCGCCTGCGGTGAGATAGCGGCTCGTGTCCACGCCGTCGAAGAACGCGCGCACATAATCATCAGCAGGATTGCTGATGATTTCCTGTGGCGTGCCGATCTGCACGATGCGTCCGCCTTCCATGATCGCGATACGGCTGCCAATGCGCAGCGCCTCTTCGAGGTCGTGCGAAACGAACATGATCGTGCGGCGCTGCTCTTTTTGCAGTTGCAGCAGCACGTTCTGCATTTCCTTGCGCTTGAGCGGATCGAGCGCGGAGAACGCTTCGTCCATGATCATGAGCGAGGGATTCACCGCGAGCGCGCGAGCGAGGCCCACGCGCTGCTGCATGCCGCCCGAAAGCTCGGCCGGCAGCTTCTGTGCAAACGGCGCGAGGCCGACCTGCTCCAGCACGGCCAGCGCGCGCCGCTCGCGCTCCTTGCGGCCCACGCCCGCCACTTCGAGGCCGAACGCGGCATTCGCAAGCACGCTGCGCTGCGGCATGAGCGCGAACGACTGGAACACCATGCTCATATCGGTACGGCGCAGCGAGACCAGTTCCGAGCGCCGCACGGCCGCGATATCGCGCCCGTCGATGATGACCTTGCCGGCCGTGGGCTCCACGAGCCGGTTGATAAGCCGGATCAGCGTCGACTTGCCCGAGCCGGACAGGCCCATCAGCACGAAAATCTCGCCCTCGTGCACCTCGAACGAGGCATTGTTCACACCGAGCACATAGCCGGTCCTGGCGAACAGCTCGTCTTTCGTCGCGCCCTTCGCGAGCAGCTCACGTGCAAGCTTCGGGTTGGGCCCGAACACCTTGCATAATCCATCGACCACGATCTTGGGGGATTTCATCGACTCCGTCTCCTCGAACGGCAGGCGCCGGCCCGCACGGTATGTCTACATGGTTGCCAGAAAAAACCCTGTCGGGATGGCGAATTGCGACAGACGCTTACGCAAATGCGACACGGCCCGCCATGGGCACTGATCTGGCGGGGCCGCGGCGGGCCCCCTGCCGTTTTTTTACCTGCGATTACTGCGTGCCCGCCCAGGCGTTCACGCGGTCGCCATGCGCGGCGATCCACGTGTCGGCGGCGGCGTCGGGTTTCTCGCCGTTCTGGATCGCGAGCATCACGCTGTCGATCTCACCCGGCTTCCACTGAAAGTTCTTCAGGAACGTCACCACCTGCGGGGCCTTCTTTTCGAGCTCGGGGTTGGCCACGTTGTCCACGTGCTCGGCCGCGCCGTAGACGTTCTTCGGATCGTCGAGGAAGCGCAGCTTGTACTTGGCGAACATCCAGTGCGGCGTCCAGCCCGTGACGATCACGGGTTTCTTCGAACCCACCGAACGCGCCAGTTCGGCCGCCATCGCGCTACCCGAACTCGGCATCACGTTGTAGCTGAGGTCGTATTGCTTGACGGCCTCGTCGGTCTTGCGCATCACGCCCGCACCAGCGTCGATCCCGACGATGCGTCCGCCGAACGCCGACTTGTCCGCGTTGAGATCGCTGATGCTCTTCGCGCTCACATAGTCGGGCACCACGAGGCCGATCTTCGCGCCGGTGAAGTTCGTGCCGAGGTCGACCACCTTGTCCTTGAATTGCGCCCAGTACGCGCCCTGCGTCACCGGCAGCCACGCGGAAAGCGTCGCGTCGAGGTCGCCGCGCGCCACGCCCTGCCACATGATGCCCGCGGCCACGGGCACGAGCTGCACCGGATAGCCATAGCGTTTCTCGATGATGCGCGCGGCCACGTTGGACGTCGCGACGCTGTCGTCCCAGCCTTCGACATAACCGATCTTCAAGGTCGGCTTGCCGTCGGCAAACGCCGGGGTGCTCAAGCTCACCACCGCCGATAACACACCGGTCCAAAAGAGTTTTCCAGCCTGCTTCATGGTCGATCTCCTGTGATATGGGCAAGCGCCCCGTGCCTATGCAGATTCGCCCGCCACAATCTGCCGCTAACGTCGATTTACGACGTGTTCTTGTCGTTGCGCGACGCGCGCGCTATTTGTCGACGACGAGGTCGGACAGCGGCTTCGAGCAGCACAGCAGCGCCATGCCCTGATCGATCTCGCGCTGGCGTATACCGCCGCTGTGTTTCATCTCCACCTGCCCGGAAACGAGCTTGACCTTGCAGGTTCCGCACATGCCCTGGCTGCACGAAGAAGCCAGGCGCACGCCGGCCTGGCGCGCGGCATCGAGCACGGTTTGTTGTGCACCGCATTGAATCTCGCGGCGGCTCTTCGCGAAGGTGATCTTGAAGCTGGCGGTTTCGACCGACGAATCCGCCGGGGGCTGTTCCACCGGCGCCTCGGCTTCCGCCGTAAGCGTTTCGAATGAAAAACTCTCTTCGTGGTAGCGTTCGCGCGCGAAGCCCGCTTCGTCGAGCAGATCGCGCACGGCTTTCATATAGGGGGCGGGCCCGCAGGTGAAGATTTCGCGCTCCATGAAGTCCGGGGCAATCAACTTCAGGAGCGGCAGCGAGAGAAAACCGGTCACGCCGGACCAGTCGGTACGCGCGCCCACCCTTTCACACACGAACGACGTGCGGAAATTCGCGAGGCTCGAAGCGATCAGTTCCAGCTCGCGCGCGAAGATGATGTCGTCGGGCGTGCGGGCGCTGTGCACGAAAACAATATCGCGGTCCTCCGCGAGATCGTGATGCGCGCGGCTCATCGACATCAGTGGCGTAACGCCGGAGCCTGCGGAAAGAAACAGATACTTCGGCGCGGGGTGGCGCGCACACGTGAATTCGCCGGCCGGCCCGAGCACGCGCAGCGAAACGCCTGGCCGCAGGTTGTCGTGCAGCCAGTTCGACACCTTGCCGCCCGGCACGCGCTTGACCGTAATGGAAAGGGTATGAGGCCGTGCGGGCGACGACGAAATCGTATAGCACCGGTTGATGGCCTCGCCGTCGATCTCGAGTTCGAGCGTGAGGAACTGCCCCGGCTCGAACGAGAACGTGCGGCCCTGCGGCGAGCGCAGGAAAAAGCTCTTCACGTCGTGCGTTTCCTGCCATACGTGGCAGCACACGAGGGTTTCCTCGACCTCGCTCGTCCACCGCTCGGGCAGCGCACCCCAGAACGCCGGGCGCGTCACCCGGCTGTCGCTGGCGTCGAGTGGATTGAATTGGGCCGCGTCTCGCATCATGTCAAACTCCGCTCTCATTGCTTTACGCGTGTGCGTTATGCGCCAATCTGCCGGGCGAGGCGGCCGATATACCAGGCCGAGAACTTTTCCACGAGTCCTTCCGTGTACGGCGAATACGGACCCGGTTCATACGCGCTGCTCGCCGCGCCGCGCTGCGAATACTCCACGAGCGTGCGGTCCTGGTTGTTGGTCGCGTTCCACACGGCGGTGAGGTTCTCCACGTCGTAATCGATGCCTTCGCGCGCGTCCTTGTGAACGAGCCAGCGCGTGCGCACGAGCGTTTCGCCGGCGGAAAGCGGAATCACGGAAAACGACACGATGTGATCGCTCATGAAGTGATGCCACGAATTCGGCTGCGTCCAGAACGAGAGGCCGCCGAGATCGGCCGTGCGAAACTCGCCGAGCAGCTTCTTCGAGGCGACCTTCGCGTCCAGCGTTTGCGACTCGCCGCAGCGGTCGAGCGGCAGGCGCTGCGTCCGAAAACCCGTGACATCCAGCAGTTTTTCGATTTCGACCGATGGCAGGTCCATCGCTTCCCACTGCTTCGCGCGCTCGTTGCAGGTACGCTCGAACGCGTCCATGCCTTCTGCGTTGGCGTCCGTGCGTGCGTAGCCAAAGCCATATTCGTAGAGCGAAATCGTCAGCTCAGGATGATTCGCCACGCAGTGATAGCACTCGCGATTGTTTTCCATCACGAGCTTCCAGTTGCCCTTCTCGATGATGTCGACTTGCGCCGCAACCTTGCAGCCCGCCAGGTCGTGCGGCAGCAAATACGGCTCCATCTCGGCGCGCATGAGCTCGAAGTCGGCGGGCGGCTCTTCGGCGAGACACACGAAGATCAGGCCCGCGAGACTTTCCACATGCACGTTCTTGAGACTGTGCTTGCAGCGGTCGAACTGCTCGCCCATGTGCTCGGCGAACATCAGCGCGCCGGTGAGGTTGTAGGTCCAGCTGTGATACGGGCAAACGATATTGCCCACCGATCCCTTCTCTTCGTTGCACAGGCGCGCGCCGCGGTGGCGGCAGACGTTGTGGAACGCGCGCACCTGCATGTCGTCGTCGCGCACGATCAGGATCGAGTCGCCCGCCAGATCGACGGTCACGTAGTCGCCCGGCTCGGGAATTTCCGCTTCCGTGGCGACCTCGATCCAGTGCTGCCGGAAAATCGTCTCCATATCGAGCGCGAAAATCTCCTCGCTCAGGTAGAAAGGCGCCTCCAGGCTGTAACCCGCTTGGCGGCGCTCGATCAGCGCGCGAATCTCTGCCGTTACTTTCATATGTGCTCCGGATTTTTCATCCCAGTTCGTTGCCGACAGGCCAGCAAAATCAGTAATCGATGAGTTGATGCTCCCGCAAATACGCGAGGATCACTTGTGCTTTTTCGACCGAACTCCCTTCAATTACGACGTTGCCGCCCCGGCTTTCCGTCGTGGTCGCCGAAAGCATGCGCGCGTGGCCTGAGCGCTTCTCCGCAGCGGCGAGCCGCACGGGTTTACGCTCGATCGGGCCAACCGTCCATGCGGCCGCTTCGGTGGATTCGGCGGCGTTCACGCGCGTTGCGCTCGCGGGCCGCACCGCGCCCGCGCGCAGCCGCGCATAGGCGTAACGGGGCTGGGCGTTCGCGAGCGGATGCACGGCGATTACCGCGGGCAGCGCCGTCTGCACACGACGGCGCAGCCCCTTGGGCAGAAACTGACGAACCACGGCGGCGCGCGTGGCGACGTCCATGTCGATGTCCACCGCGCCGCCCACGATCGGCACGCCCAGCGCAGCCGCCACACGGTACGGTAGCGTGCCGCTGTCGTGCGCGCCCTCGGCGCGCGTGCCGGTCAACACGAGGTCGTAGCCACGCACACGTTCGGCGAGCACGCGTGCCGCGTCGCCGGAAGGCGCGCAGGCCAGCACCTCCACTTCGTGCGCGCCTAGCGCGAGGTATTCGGCGAGCGCAGGATCGGCGGCGTCGCCTGCGTGCAGCACGTCGAGACGCGCGTGATGCCGCTCGGCCAGCGTGCGCGCGAGGCCGAGCGCGAGCGCATCGTTGCGGCTATAACGCGGCGCGCCGCTCACGGGGTGACACCCCACAGACACGAGCACCGCAATGCGCTCGATTCCACGTTGAGGATCATGGCGTGCGTTCATGCGGCGACTCCTGCAGAATGCGTTTCGTCACGTACGGCGCTCGCCCCGCCATGCTGTGCGCGTGCGGTTTGCACCTGATCTATCAGCGCGGCGATCGTGCCTTGCGCGTCGCCGACCACGGTTAAATTGGCGCGCTTCGCAATCGGCGCGCTGCCGTCGAGATTCACGGCAATCACATGGCGGCAGTCCTTGATGCCCTGCAAATGCTGCACGGCACCCGAAATACCGAACGCGATATACACGCTCGCCTCGACCGTCTTGCCCGTTGCGCCCACTTGCTTGTCGCGCGTGAAGTGACCGTTGTCCACCGCCACGCGGCTCGCGCCGATTGCCGCGCCGAATGCGCCCGCGAGCCGTCCGAACGCGGCAACGTCCGTTACACCGTTGCCCGCCGAGACGATGAAATCGGCTTCTTCGAGCGCGACCTGGGCAGCGTCGATGGATTCAAGGCCGAGGTCCTTGTATGGCGACGCGATGTCGGTAACCGGCCGAATGAATTCGCCCGCGAGGCGGTCGCCCGCGCCGACGAAAGGCAGCTTCGCCTCGACAGCGCCCGGCGCGAGCAGGATCACGTCGGGCAGCGAGCGCGCGGCCCACGCGCGCTTCGCCTGTTCATACACGCCCACATGCTTCGCATCGATCTCGACTACATGGGTCGCCACGCTCGCACCCACGACGGCCGCATAGCGGCGGCCGAGGTCGCCGTCGCCGCTGGCGTTGTCGGGCAGGAACACGTGCTTCGGCGCGAGCGCCGCCGCGCAGGCCTGCAGCGCGCGCAATCCGATCTCCGGCGCGAACGTGCGGCGCTCGAAACCAGGCAGTTCAATCAGCTTGTCCACGCCGAGTGCCCCGGCATCGTCCTTCAGTTCACCGAACACGAGCAGCGCGACTTCGGTTTGCGCATCGGCCAGCAGCGCGGCGGCGGCAATGGCCTGGCATGCGTGATCGTCGAGCGCGCCGCGTTCGGCGTGAGCGACTACGAGCAGGACATGATCCGGATGACTCACCACACGGCGTGGCTTCGCGGCGCCTTCGTGCGCATGCTGCGTGAGCCATTGCCCATCGCTCGCGTCCGCGCTGCCGGCTTCGCCCAGCGTGATGCGCTTGAGGCCCGCCGCCGTGACGACGAAGGGGCGGCGCGGATCGATTCGTTTGAGGATATTCATCGATTCACTCCAGCGAGGCGGCCACGAGTTCGGCCACGTCGAGCACGTCGGGGCGCGGGCCCACCACGCCTTCGAGCATCGCCGTGCACTGCGGGCAGGCCACGGCGACCACGTCGGCATTGACTGCGCGCGCGTCGGCCATACGGATGTCGGGAATGCGCTGCTTGCCGGGGATATCGGTGAGCGGCGCACCGCCGCCACCGCCGCAGCAGCGTGCGCGCATGCCGTTGCGATCCATCTCCACGACCTTGATGCCGATGGTCTTGAGCAGCTTGCGCGGCGCTTCGGTCTCGCCGTTGTAGCGGCCCAGATAGCAGGGATCGTGATAGGTCGTGCGCTTTTCCGCGAGCGCCTGCACGGCCTTGGGCGCGATGCGTCCGGTCTCGGCGAGTTCCGCGAGGTAGGTCGTGTGATGAAGCACTTCGTAACGCCCGCCAAGCGCGCGGTACTCGTTGCGCAGGCTGTGCATGACGTGCGGATCGGCGGTGACGATGCGCGCGAAGTTCAGCGAGGCGAGCGTCGTCATCATCTGCCTGGCCATGCGCTGGAATGTCGCTTCGTCGCCTAAACGGCGCGCCACGTCGCCAGTGTCGGTTTCCCGCGCGCCGAGCACTGCGTAGTTCACGCCCGCCTTGTTGAGCACCTTCACGAGCGCGCGCAGCGTGCGCTGATAGCGCATGTCGAACGCGCCCTCGCCCGCCACCACGAGTATGTCTACGCGCTTGCCCGGTTGCGCCACGGGCGCGTTGAGATCAACCGACCAGTCGTAGCGCGCCGCCTTGTCGTAGCCGCCCGCCGTGCCTGTTTCGCGCAGGTTGGCCAGCACTTCCGGGCCTTTTCCCGGCACTTCGCCGTGCACCAGCGTCTGGTTGCGGCGCATATCGACGATGGCATCCACGTGCTCGATCAGCATTGGGCACTCTTGCACGCAGGCGCGGCAGGTGGTGCAGGACCACAGCGTTTGCGCTTCGATCAGGCTTGACACGATCGGGCCATTCGGCGCGCCGCTATGCTGGCCGACCTTGATGCCGGGCGTGGGGCTGCCCGCATAGGCGGCATCGGTGCCGCCCGCCATGCCGACCACGAGATCCTGAATCAGCTTCTTGGGGTTGAGCGGCTGGCCCGAAGCGAACGCGGGGCACGCGGCCTCGCATTTGCCGCACTGCACGCACGCGTCGAAGCTCAGCAGCTGGTTCCAGCGAAACTCAACGGGTTTCGCCACGCCATATTCCTGCTTCTCTTCGATGTCGGGGAGCTTCAGCGCCGTGGGCGGCGTGGCCGTGCCGTTGCCGGTCCAGCCCTCGCGCGTTGCCGAAAAGCGCTCCTGGCGTGGATGGAACGCGAGGTGCAGCAGCCCCGCCACGGCATGCTTCATCGGGCCGCCGTGCGCCGCACCGAACGTCATTGCGAACGCGCCCACGGCGATCAGCACCGCGCAAAGCACCGCGAAGCCGCCCGACATGGCGCCCGCCGGTACGACCGTGAAGAGCGCCACGCCCAGCGCGAACGAACCGAGCAGCCACGGCAGCGTATTCCAGGGCCCGCGCGAGAGGCGCGCCGGCACCGCTTTCGCGTGACGGCGGCGCCACACGAACACCACGCCGATCAGCATGGCGAGCGCCGCGATAAAGATCAGCTTGTCGAGCCACGGCGAATAGATCGCGAACCCATAGTTGATAAACACGAGCGCGAGCGCCGCAATGGCGCCGCCCGCGGTAGCGACGTGAGTCTTCGCGATGTACGGGTCGCGCGCCACTACGTGGTGCAGATCGACGAAATAACGCTTCGGGATACTGAACAGCTTGCCGACGCCTACGGAGCTGGGGACAGCGGCGCGCCCCGCCCGCCAGAAAGCGGCACGCTTCGCGACCGCGAACGCGAGCCCCGCCATCGACACCCACAGCAGCGCGGTAATGAGCCAGGTCGGATTCATGGTTCAGAAGTCCTTGGCGAGCCGCAGCGCGTCGTAAATCGCGCCGTGAATGTTGTGCAAGGAGATACAGTCGCCCACGCGGAAGAGCAGGAAGCGGCCATTGCCGAGTTCTTCGGCAAGGCACGGCTGCGCCTCGGCTGCGAAGAGCTTGTGCACGTCCACCTGCCCGCGATTGACCGATTCGGGCTTGAGCGTCCAGTACAAGGCGTCGTTGGGCGTGCTGCCGTTTTCGATCACCACCTGATCGACGGCGCGCTCTTCCTGTTCCTCCGTGTACTCGTTGCGCAGCACGGCGATCTTCTTGCCGTCTTCTTCGTACACACGGTCGAGCCAGTAATTCGGCGTGTGAATCACCCCTTGCGCATAGAGGCGGCGATAGAAGATCGGGAACGTGGTGCCGCCCACGTCGTCGGCGACCTTCACGTCGGGCGTCACGATCTCGACCTTCGAGCCACGGCTCGAAATGAAATCGGCAACGCCTGCGCCCGCATGCGTGCTCACGCCGTCGTAGACGAGCACGTTCTGCTTCGGCTCGACCTTGCCGCTCAGGATGTCCCACGCGCTCACGGCGAGCCCCTCTTCCACGCCCCAGGCCGGAACCTGCTGCGTGAAGCTCGACCCGCCCGTGGCGAGCACGATGATGTCGGGCTTTTCCGCGAGAATGGTTTTCTCGTCGGCCGTCACGCCAAGGCGACGATCCACGCCAAGGCGCTTCGTCTCCATGTCGAACCAGCGCACGATGCCCGCCATCTGCTCGCGCTGCGGCGCTTTTGCAGCCAGCAGAATCTGGCCGCCCACGGCGTCGTTCTTCTCGAACAGCACGACATCATGGCCGCGCAGCCGCGCCACGCGTGCAGCCTCCAGGCCTGCAGGGCCCGCACCGACCACCACGACCTTGCGCTTCGGGCCTCGCGATTTTTCGATCACGTGCGGCATAGTCGCTTCGCGCGACGTTGCCGCGTTCTGCACGCACAGCACGTCGAGCCCGTTGTACTGGCGGTCGATGCAATAGTTCGCGCCCACGCACTGCTTGATCTCGTCCTCGCGGCCGTCGCGAATCTTGATGACCATGTGCGGGTCGGCGATCTGCGCGCGCGTCATGCCCACGAGATCGACCATGCCGCTTGCGAGCAGACGCTCGGCCTGGCCCGCGTCGCGAATGTTCTGCGCGTGCATGACCGGCAGCTTGACCACCGACTTGATGCCTGCCGCGAGATGCACGAACGGCTCCGGCGGCAGCGCCATGGGCGGCATGCAGTTCGCGAGCGTGTTGTGCGTATCCGCGCCGGAGCCGATCACGCCGAGATAGTCGATGAGCCCCGTTTCCGACATCGCCTGCGCGATTTCCTTTAGCTGCTCGTGATCGAGGCCGTCTTCGTGGAATTCGTCGCCGCACATGCGCAGGCCGACGCAAAAGTCCTTGCCCACCGCTTCGCGGACGGCCTTGAGCACTTCCACGCCGAAACGCAGGCGGTTTTCGAGCGAGCCGCCCCATTCGTCGGTGCGAAAGTTCGTGCGCGGGCTCCAGAACTGGTCGATCAGATGCTGGTGCGCGGCGGAGATTTCGATGCCATCCATGCCCGCGTCCTTCACGCGCTTTGCAGCCGCCGCAAAGTCGCCGATGATGCGGCGGATCTCCTCCACTTCGATGATCTTCGCGTTGCCGCGGTGCACGGGCTCGCGTACGCCCGAAGGCGACATCAAATGCGGCCAATGCTCGCCGTGAAAGGCGGAGCGGCGGCCCATGTGCGTGGCCTGGATCATGATCTTCGCGCCGTGGCGGTGCATGGCTTCGGCCAGACGCGCGAGCGGATCGATGATCTTGTCCGTGGCGAGATTCACCGACTTCCACCAGCCCTGAGGACTGTCGATCGACACCGGGCTCGACCCGCCGCATACGGCCAGGCCCACGCCGCCCTTGGCCTTTTCTTCGTAATAGCGGATATAGCGGTCGCCCGGCAAGCCGCCCGGCTCCGCGTAGACCTCGGCGTGGGCCGTGCTGACGATGCGGTTGCGCAGCGTGAGCTGATTGAGCGTCAAGGGTTTGAACAGATTGGGGTAGCGCATCGCAGACGACCTCTGGCGTTCGTGTCTTTCGGTGTGACCTGTATTGCGGGGGGCGCGCGCTCGTTCAGGCGGCGATCGGCGAGACTTCGAATACGCAGTGCGCGTGGCCCTCGGCGGCGCACTGCACTTCTTTCGATTGCGAACGCGGCGCGTTCTTGCCACCTTCCGTGGTGTCGTTCACCCAGTCCATCGCGCCCGCGAACCACCCCGCGAACATGTAGCAAAGCTTGCCTTCCTTGCCCGGTTGCGCGAGCACGAACGACGAATGGCGCAATTCGATCTTCGCGCGCGCGGTGGCCGGATCGGCCTCGCGGATCGTGAAGAGGCCCCAGCCGCGCTGCGAAAGACGCGTCAGGTAGTGCTCGAACACGGCCATGCCGGCAATGCCGTGCTTTTCGGCTTCCTTCGCGCACCAGTGGTACGCCGATTTGTAGCCGGCCTTGTAGAGAATCTCGGCGTACACATCACGGCCCAGCGCCTCTTCTACGGCGGTGTGATTGTTGGTGAAGAAGTGACGCGGCACGTACAGCATCGGCAGCGCGTCCGTGGTCCAGACGCCGGTGGCGGGATCGACATCGATCGGCAGTTGCGGTTGCATTTCGTGGGGCTCCAGTGACACAGTGAGCGATTTTATTTAGGGTTTCTAAGTGGTAACGATGGCCTTTCCGCGCTGCGGAGTCAGGCCTGGCGGTCAACCGCCCCAGACTTCGCCGAACACGCGCATCCAGTTCTCGCCCATGACCTTCTTGATGCGCGTCTCGCTCCAGCCAGCTTTTTGCATGGCGGCGGTGAGATTCGGAAACTCGCCGATCGTGCGGATGCCTTCCGGGTTCACAACCTTGCCGAAATTCGTGAGGCTGCGATAGCGGCCCTTGTCGTGCGTGATCCAGTCGAAGAACTCGGTGCTGTAGCCCTGCGTGAAATCCGTGCCAATGCCCACGCGGTCCTCGCCGATCAGATCGACCACGTATTCGATCGCTTCGAGATAATCCTCGACGGTCGAATCCGGGCCTTTCTTGAGGAACGGTGCGAACATCGTCACGCCCACGAAGCCGTTCGCGTCGGCAATCTCCTTCAACTGCTCGTCAGTCTTGTTGCGCGGGTGCTCCTTGAGACCCGACGGACAGCAGTGCGAATACGTCACCGGCTTCTTCGAGCAGGCAATCGCATCCGATGAAGTCTTTCCGCCCACATGCGAAAGATCGACCAGGATGCCCACGCGGTTCATTTCCTGGATCACTTCGCGCCCGTAGCCGGAGAGGCCGCCGTCCGGTTCATAGCAGCCCGTGCCCACGAGGTTCTGCGTGTTGTAGCAAAGCTGCACGACATTCACGCCGAGTTCCTTGAACACCTCGATATAGCCGAGGTTGTCCTCGAAGGCATACGAGTTCTGGAAGCCGAAGATAATGCCCGTCTTGTTCTCTTTCTTCGCCCGCAGAATGTCGTCGGTCGTGCGCACGAGCGTGAGGATCTCGCTGTACTCGCGAATCTGCTGCTTCATCTGCGCGATGTTGTCCACGGTCTTCTGGAAGTCTTCCCAGACGGAAACCGTGCAGTTGACGGCAGTGACGCCGCCCTTGCGCATGTCTTCAAACACCGAGCGCTCGAACTTCGAAATGTTCAGGCCGTCGATGATGATGCTGTTGTCATGCAGAGTGCTCATTAGCCGCTCCGAAACGCTCAAATGAAATTGAAAGGCGGTAGTGTGAAGAATCAGGCCTGCTGAATCAGGCCTGCGTATAGATCGGGAAGCGCTCGCACAGCGCGAAGATCTCGCGGCGCGCGCGCTGCTCGGTGGCGGCGTCGCCCTCGGGATGTACGCGCAGCGCGTCGAACACTTCGAGAATCAGGCGGCCGATCTCGCGGAACTCGTCCACGCCGAAACCGCGCGTCGTGCCGGCGGGCGTGCCGAGGCGAATGCCCGAGGTGACCGTGGGCTTTTCGGCGTCGAACGGGATACCGTTCTTGTTGCAGGTGATGCCGGCGCGCTCCAGCGCCTGCTCGACCTGATTGCCCTTCAGTCCCTTGGGCCGCAGATCGACGAGCAGCAGATGGTTGTCGGTGCCGCCCGTCACGAGGTCCACGCCGCCCGCCTTCAGCACCTCGCCCAGCGCCTTCGCATTGGCGAGCACGCTGTCGATATAGGTCTTGAAGCTGGCTTCGAGTGCTTCGCCGAACGCCACCGCCTTGCCCGCGATCACGTGCATGAGCGGGCCGCCCTGGAGGCCAGGGAACACAGCCGAGTTGATCTTCTTCGCGATCTCCTCGTCGTTGGTCAGCACGAAGCCACCACGCGGGCCGCGCAGCGTCTTGTGGGTGGTGGAGGTGACCACGTGGGCGTGCTCGACGGGATTCTGATGACGCCCCGCCGCGATGATGCCCGCGATATGCGCCATATCCACCATCAGTTTCGCGCCGACCGAGTCGGCGATGGCGCGAAAGCGCGCGAAGTCGAGTGCGCGCGGATACGCGGAAAAGCCTGCGATGATGAGGCTGGGCTTGTGCTGCTGCGCGAGTTCTTCGACCTGATCGTAATCAATCAGCATGGTTTCGCGGTTCACGCCGTACTGCACGGCGTTGAACCACTTGCCGGAAAGCGCCGGCTTGGCCCCATGCGTGAGGTGACCGCCTGCGTCGAGCGACATGCCGAGCACCGTGTCACCCGGCTTGGCGAGCGCGAGCATGACCGAGCCGTTGGCCTGTGCGCCCGAATGCGGCTGCACGTTGGCGAAACCGGCGTTGAACAGTCGCTTGATGCGGCTGATGGCAAGCGCTTCCACCTCGTCGGCGAACTCGCAGCCGCCGTAATAACGCTTGCCCGGATAACCTTCCGCGTACTTGTTGGTCAGCACCGAGCCTTGGGCTTCGAGCACGGCGCGCGACACAATGTTTTCCGACGCGATCATTTCGACCTGCGACTGCTGCCGCTCGAGTTCTTTCAGGATGCTGCTGCGAACTGCGGAATCGCGCTGCGCCAGCGTTTGCGAAAAGAAAGGTTGAGTGTTCGACATAGGGCTTCCGTGACGATGAATGAAGGACTTCCTGCAATGCTGGAGGCCCCGTCGCGACTGGTTTTGCAGCGGCTGTGAACCCGCTTGACCGGCTTGGGACCGACGCTTCTATTCTTGTCGTTCGAATTGGCGCTCAACGTCGAAATTCAGACGCGTTCTTTTCCTTTTCCGCCATCCGCGTCCATTTTTCACAAGTGGCTCCGCTTGGCGCCCGCTAACGGTGCGCCGTGCCCCATGTTTCCCAATCCGAATTATTTATCGTGCATCGCAGTGCACCAATCCCGCACCCTCGTCCTTTTTCCCGCGTCCGGGCTTTTTTGTCCAGATGACTCAGGGTTTTGCCGCATGGCACACTGGACCCGCCAAACTCGAAAATTGCGGTAGCGTAGCCAGCCCCCCGGCCTCATCGGGCCTCCACTGGGCACCAGGCTACCGATCACAAGGAATCGTCCCCCATGCTGCCGGATCGCACAGCGTCGTTTGCGCACTTCGCGTTCATGCCGCTGCCCGACTTCACGATGATCGCGTTCACGAACGCGATCGAAGTCCTTCGTATGGCTAACTACCTGAGCGGACAGCCGCTTTACAGGTGGTCGATCATCAGCCCGGAGGGCGGCCCGGTCGCGTCGAGCAACGGGCTTTCCATCGACACCGGCCCGGCCGAATGTGTGGGGCAGCCCGATATCGTGTTCGTCTGCGGCGGCATCGATGTGCAGCGGGCCACCACGCCCGCCCATCTCGCCGCGCTGCGCCGCTTCGCGCGTATGGGTGTCGCGCTGGGCAGCCTGTGCACGGGGACCTATGCGCTTGCGAAGTCCGGGCTGCTAGCTGGGTATGCCTGCGCGATCCACTGGGAAAACATGTCGGCGCTGAAGGAAGAGTTTCCGTCCACGCGTTTTCTCAAGGAGCTCTTTGTCATCGACCGCGAGCGCGTGACTTGCACCGGCGGTATCGCGCCGCTCGACATGATGCTGCACCTCATCACCGCGCGCGTGGGCACGGCGCGCGTGACGCAGATCGCCGAGCAGTTCGTTGTCGAGCATGTGCGCGATACGTCCGCCCAGCAGCGCATGCCGCTCGTCGCGCGGCTCGGTTCGGCGAACAAGTCGCTCTTCGAAGTCATCTCGCTCATGGAGAACAATATCGAAGAGCCGCTTTCGCGCGAAGAGCTCGCGCGTCTTGCGAATATGTCGCAGCGGCAATTGCAGCGGCTCTTTCATGAGCATCTCGGTATGACGCCTACGCATTACTATTTAACGCTGCGGTTGCGGCGTGCGCGTGAACTGCTGTTGCAGACCGATATGTCGATTATGCAGATTACGATGGCTTGCGGCTTTCAGTCGGCTTGTCACTTTAGCAAGAGCTATCGGGATGCGTTTGGTAGTGCGCCTACTGGTGAACGGCGTAAACGTGTCGCGCCGCTTGCTGGCGTGGATGCGCCTGCTGCTACTGTTGTGCCTGCAACAGTGCACGTTTGAACTTGTTTTCGCGGTGGTATGCCAGTGTTGCCCCGCACAGGGGCAACACTGGCAGACCGACGCGAAAACAAGAAAACCCAAAAAAACGGCCAAAAGCCAAAACCAAAAACAAAAACTAAGCCGCCAGCAACCCATGCGGATCAATCACAAACTTCCGCGGCGCGCCGCCATCAAACTTTTTATACCCCTCAGGCGCCTCATCGAGCGATATCACCGACACATTAACGATCTTGGCGATCGGCAGCCGGTCGAACAAAATCGCCTGCATGAGGTTGCGGTTGTACTTGAGCACGGGCGTTTGCCCCGTATGGAACGTATGCGACTTAGCCCAGCCAAGGCCGAAACGGATGCTCAGGCTGCCGTGCTGCGCGGCCACGTCGCGTGCGCCCGGATCGTCGGTCACGTAAAGCCCCGGAATGCCGATCATGCCCGCAGGCCGCGTGATTTCCATGAGTGAATTAAGCACCGTGGCCGGCGCTTCCTCCGAGTGACCGGAAGCGCCATGCCCGTGTGCTTCGAAGCCCACGCAATCCACGGCACAATCGATTTCCGGCTTGCCAAGAATCTGTTCGATCTGCTCGCCGAGCGTCGCGTCTTTCGAAAGGTCGACCACTTCGAAGCCCATTGCCTTCGCATGCGCGAGACGCTCGGCATTGATGTCGCCGACGATCGTGCAGGCCGCGCCAAGCAGGCGCGCCGAAGCCGCGGCCGCCATCCCGACCGGACCCGCGCCCGCAATATAGACCGTCGAACCCGGCTTCACGCCCGCCGTGACCGCGCCGTGATAGCCCGTCGGCAGAATATCGGAGAGGCACGTGAGATCGCGGATCTTCGACATCGCCTGGTCGCGGTACGGAAACTTCAGCAGGTTGAAATCGGCATACGGCACGAGCACGTATTCGGCCTGGCCGCCAATCCAGCCGCCCATGTCGACATAACCGTAAGCGCCGCCCGCGCGCGAGGGGTTCACGTTCAGGCAAACGCCCGTGTGCTGCTCGCGGCACATCGCGCAGCGCCCGCAGGCCACATTGAACGGCACGGAAACGAGGTCGCCGATCTTCAGCGTTTCGACGTCCTTGCCGACCTCCACCACTTCGCCGGTGATTTCGTGGCCCAGCACGAGACCTGCGGGCGCCGTCGTGCGCCCGCGCACCATATGCTGGTCCGAGCCGCAGATATTCGTGCTCACCACCTTGAGAATGACACCATGGCCGATCGAGCGCCCGCTCGGATCGACCATCTTCGGATACGCGATCTTCTGCACCTCGACCTTGCCCGGCCCTTGATACACGACGCCTCGATTACCGCTCATCTCGCTGTCTCCTGTTCGATGCAGCTCGCAACGCTGCTCACTAGATGACGTTACCTCGCGCGGACTGCGCGCAAGACAACGATGCTTCGAGCGTAGCCTGAGCGCCGCATACGACGATGTGCAAAAAGCGACGCGCCCTTGCTTTGTGCCGACATCGGGCTACGCGTCTTGCCTGCTACGGCTGCCCGCCCCCGTCAGCCCGTATCCATTGCCGATAGTCGGCGCGTGTCCAGTCGAGCGCCACGCCCACGCGCCGCGTGCCCGGCCGGATCTTCGGCTTGTGGACCGCGAGCCTGAGCGTTTCCAGCGCGGGCCATTCGCGAAACGAAAACGCCGCAATGTCCGCCACCAGCGTTTCGAGCAGCCGCGTGTGCGGCTTGCGCCCGAGAAAATCGGCAAGGCGCGTGCAATAGCCGTCGTAGTCGATCCAGTCGCCTGCTTCACCCGCCGAGCGCTTTTCTCGCGGCATGCAGCGATAGCCAAGCTGCGCGTCGATCACGAGTGGCTGCGGGGAGCCGTGCTCGTGCGGATAGATGCCGATGCGCGCCGGCACGCTCAACGCTTCGACGAATACGCTCCAGCCGCGCCCGCGCGGCTCATCATGAGCGCCGAGCGCACCGATTGCGCCCAGCGCGCCGAGCGCCGGCTCGAACGCAGCATCGACGATCTTCATGGCGCGACCGACGCCGCGGCGTCGACCATGATGCGGCAGAAATAATCGGCGAAGCTGCGGCGCACGACGATTTCGAAGCGGTCGTCGCCCGTGGGAATCAGCACGATCGATGCCTTGAAATACACGCTCTGCGCGCATTGACCCGGCTTGAAGAGGCGCGGATGCAGATCGAGCGGGCAGCCGCGCGAGAGCACGTCGCGCGCTCGCGTGCCTTCGATCTCGATCAGCGTGTTGCCGCTGCCGATGTCCACGGCCGCCGCATAGGCGTCGCCGAGCACGGCGGTCAGCTTCGCTTCGAGCATGCCTGTTTGCACGGGCGCGAGCGAGCGCACGAGCCATTCGTCGGGTCCGAGCCAGAGCACGTCGTAATGGTCGCTGCGCGCGACGGTGTTCGGCGCGGCGGCCGGCTCGCAGCCCACGACGCTGGCGAACGCCGCGACGAACGCCGGGTCGCTCGATTCGCCGCGCACGTTCACGAGGTCCCGGAACGGCAACTCGCGCATGGCGAACGCTTTCGAGGCGCGTCCCTCCTGCGCCTTGATCAGATCCGTTGCGCCAACGAGCGGCGACTCCAGGCGCACGCCGACGACGCGCTCCGCGACCGGCAGGGGGTCTTTCGTTTCATTCAACATGCTGACGCACTCCTTCCGTGTCGTAGAAAATCGGGCTCGCGATCTGCGCGCTCACGCGCCGGCCATCGGCCATGGGAATCACCACGCGCTCGCCCATCTTGTTCAAGCCGCCCTGCACGACCGCAAGCGCGATGGAACGCTGGAGGATCGGGCTGTAATAGCTCGACGTCACGTGACCGATCATCGGTGTCGTGCCGTCGGAGCGCGCCTGCGCATCTGGCGCGATGATCTGGCCGCCTTCGGGCAGAACATACTGGGCTTCATCGGTTAGCAATCCGACGAACTGCTTGCGGTTTTCCTTGGCCGTGTCCGAGCGCTTGAGCGAGCGGCGGCCGAGGAAGTCCTTCGTCTGCGAGACGAGACCGCCCATGCCGAGGTCGAAAGGCGTGACCGACCCGTCCGTGTCCTGTCCCACGATGATGTAGCCCTTCTCCGCGCGGAGCACATGCATCGTTTCCGTGCCGTACGGCGTGATGTCGAACTCGGCGCCTGCTTCTATCAACGCTTCCCATACGGCGCGGCCTGCATTGGCCGGCACGTTCACTTCATAGGCCAGCTCGCCCGAGAAGCTGATACGCATGACGCGCGACTTCACGCCCGCGACCGTGCCGTTGCGATACGACATGAACGGGAACGCGGCGTTGTCGAAGTCGATGTCCTTGCACACCTTCTGCAGTACCTTGCGGCTCTTCGGGCCGACCACGGCGAACGTCGCCCAGTGGTCGGTGACGGAAGCAAGACGCACCTTCATGTCGGGCCATTCGGTCTGCAGCCAGCGTTCGAGCCACGTGAGCACGCGCGCCGCGCCGCCCGTGGTGGTCGTCATCATGTAGTGCTGCTGGCCGAGGCGCACCGTCACGCCGTCGTCGAACACCATGCCGTTTTCGTCGAGCATCAGGCCATAACGGCACTTGCCCACTTCGAGTTTGAGCCACGGGTTCGTATAGACCCAGTTGAGCAGCTTCGCGGCGTCGGGCCCCTGAATGTCGATCTTGCCCAGCGTGGAAGCATCGAGAATACCGACGCTATTGCGCACCGCAAGACACTCGCGCTTCACGGCCGCGTGCAGATTCTCACCGCTCTTCGGGTAGTACCACGGGCGCTTCCAGTTGCCCACGTCCTCGAACTGCGCGCCATGCTGCACGTGCCACTCGTGAATGCAGGTCTTGCGGATCGGGTCGAGCATGTCGCCGAGTTCCCGCCCCGCGAACGTGCCGAACGTGACGGGCGTGTAGTTCGGGCGGAACGTCGTCGTGCCCGTTTCGGGAATCGTCTTGCCGAGCGCGCTGGCGAGAATCGCCATGCCGTTGATATTGCCGAGCTTGCCCTGGTCGGTGCCGAAGCCCATGGCCGTGTAACGCTTCACGTGCTCGACCGACTCGAAGCCTTCGCGCGCGGCGAGCAGAATGTCCGCTGCCGAAACGTCGTTCTGGAAATCGACGAATTGCTTCGGACCGCGCGCCGCATCCTTGCGGCTGCCCACGAGCCACAGCGCCTGCAGCGGCGTTTCTTCGAGCTCGGCGGCCTTGGGCACAGCGGGCCGCTTGAGCGGCAAGCCGAGCGACTTCGCCGCGTCGATGCCGCCGTCCACACCCTGCGTGAGCGCTCGGGCAAGCCCGAATTCGCCCACCGCCGCGCCAACGCTCACTTCCTCCTGCACCCGCTTGCCCGGCATGAAGCACGCCTTCGCGTCGCTCCAGTGCGCCTTGCCGCCCGACTGCGCGAAGAGGTGGAGCACCGGGCTGAAGCCGCCCGACACGGCAACGAGATCGCATGCGAGCGTGGCCTGCCGCGCACCGGCTTGCCCGTTCGTGTAGCCCACCACATCGACTGAACTCACGCGCTGCTTGCCGTGCGCACAGTTGATGGCCGCGTTGTACATCACCTTCACGCCCTGGCGGCGCGCGGCGGCCTGCAATGCGCCGTTGCCCTGGGTGCGCGAATCGACGACCGTGACAGTCGCTCCGCATGTCTTCAGGTCGAGCGCACAACGGTAGCCCGAGTCGTTGTTCGTGAACACGACCGCATTGCGGCCCGGCAACACGCCATAGCGATGGATATAGGTCGATACCGCCGAGGCCTGCATGATGCCCGGCAGATCGTTGTTGCCGAACACGATGGGACGCTCGTGCGCACCCGTCGCGAGAATCACGCGTTTGGCGCGGATTTTCCACAACAGTTCGCGCGTACCCTGGCGCGTGGATACCGGCAGATGCTCCGTCAAACGCTGCGTAACGGTCACGAGGTTGTGATCCTGATAGCCGAAAGCCGTGCTGCGCGAAAGGATCTTCACGTCGGGCATTTGCTTGAATTCGGCTTCGATCTTCTCGACCCAGTGGAGCGCGGGACGTCCGTCGATATCGGCCTTGCACGACAGCAGGCTGCCGCCCAGTTCGCGCTGGTCGTCCACCAGAATCACGCGTGCGCCGGATGCGCCCGCCGTATGCGCGGCTGCGAGACCGGCGGGGCCGCCGCCGACCACGAGGACGTCGCAATGCGCGAAGCATTTGTCGTAGCGGTCGGGGTCGCGCACTTCGGGCGCTTTGCCGAGACCCGCGGCGTCGCGAATCTTTTCCTCGTATTTCGGCCACCATTTGCGCGGCCACATGAAGGTCTTATAGTAGAAGCCCGCAGGCAGAAAGCGCGAGAACTTCTGGTTGATCGCCATGCGATCGTTTTCGAGGCTAGGCTCGGCGTTCACGCTCGTCGCAATGAGCCCCTGGTACAACTCGACTTCGGTCGCTCGCGCATTGGGCACCGTATACGCGCCGCGCTCGAGTTGCACGATAGCGTTCGGCTCGGCCACGTCCGCGGTCATGATGCCGCGCGGGCGATGGTACTTGAAACTGCGCGCGACGAAATGCACGTCGTTGGCGAGCAGCGCCGAGGCGAGCGTGTCGCCCTGGAAGCCCTGATACGTGCGGCCGTTGAAGGTGAAGTTCAGCGGAATCGCGCGGTTCACGCGCCCACCGGCGCCGAGGCGGTTCTTCTGGCTCATCGCTGCGTGCTCCCTTGCTTGTTGCCTTGCGCCTCATTTGCCGCGCCGAAGGTCTCGTAACACTGAATCTCGTAGGTGACGGTGTCGCGCGTCGCCTTGAACCACCGGCGGCAACCCTGCGCGTGCAGCCACTGCTCCTTGTGGACACCGCGCGGGTTGTGGCGCATGAAGAGGTAGTCGCCCCATTCCTCGTCGGTGAGCTTGTCGGTGTCGAGCGGACGCGCGATGTCGGCTTCGCCGCCGCACGTGAACTCGACTTCGGCGCGGGGACCGCACCACGGACATTCAATCATCAACATGTTTGGATCTCCTGTCGACCAGAGTTGGCGCTTCAGCGCCTTACTCTGGTCCCATGCAACGAAGTTGCCTAATGCGCCACGGCAGCTGCGCCGTGTTCGTCGATCAGATGGCCGGTATAGAAGCGGTCCAGCGAGAACGGAGCATTGAGCGGATGCGGCTCGTCCTTCGCAATGGTGTGCGCGAACACCCAGCCCGAGCCCGGCGTCGCCTTGAAGCCGCCGGTGCCCCAGCCGCAGTTGAAATAGAGACCCTTCACATCGGTCTTGCTGATGATCGGGCATGCGTCCGGCGAAACGTCGACAATGCCGCCCCACTGCCGGTTCATGCGCACGCGCGAGAACACCGGGAACATTTCGACGATGGCCTGCAGCGTGCCCTCGATGATGTGGAAGCTGCCGCGCTGGCCAAAACCGGTGTACTGGTCCACGCCCGCGCCGATCACGAGATCGCCCTTGTCGGACTGGCTGATATAGGCGTGCACCGCGTTCGACATGATGACGGTATTGACCACCGGCTTGATCGGCTCCGACACCAGCGCTTGCAGCGGATGACTTTCCAGCGGCAGGCGCACGCCGGCCATGTCCGCGAGCGTCGTGGTGTTGCCCGCCGCCACCACGGCGACCTTCTTCGCCTTGATGAAACCCTTCGACGTATCCACACCGGTCACGCGCGCGCCGTCGCGGCGAATGCCCGTCACCTGGCAGTTCTGAATGATGTCCACTCCGTGCTGGTCCGCGCCGCGCGCGAAGCCCCACGCCACCGCGTCGTGGCGCGCCACGCCCGCGCGGCGCTGAATCGACGCGCCCAGCACCGGGTAACGGCTGTTCAGGTTGATGGTCGGCTCGATTTCCTTGATCTGCTCGGGCGTGAGGAATTCCGCGTCTACGCCGTTCAGGCGGTTCGCATTCACACGGCGCTCGGTGTCGCGCACGTCCTGCAGCGTGTGCGCGAGATTCATCACGCCGCGCTGGCTGAACATCACGTTGTAGTTGAGGTCCTGCGAGAGCCCTTCCCAGAGCTTCATCGCCTTCTCATAGAGCGCCGCCGACTCGTCCCACAGATAGTTCGAGCGCACGATGGTCGTGTTGCGCGCCGTATTGCCGCCGCCGATCCAGCCTTTCTCCAGAATCGCGACGTTCTTCACGCCGTGTTCTTTCGCGAGGTAATAGGCGGTTGCGAGACCATGCCCGCCGCCGCCGACGATCACCACGTCGTACTCCTTCTTCGGCTCCGGGCTTCTCCACTGCCGCTCCCAGTTCTCGTGATACGACAACCCGTTGCGGAACAGACTGAATATCGAATAGCGGCTCATCTCGCAGACCCCTTGTTGCGCGTTACCATTAGCTTCAGTTAGCACTCGATGACGTTCACGGCGAGACCACCGCGCGACGTCTCCTTGTATTTCGTCTTCATGTCGGCACCCGTTTCGCGCATCGTCTTGATGACGTTGTCGAGCGTGACGTAATGTTCGCCGTTTCCCTTGAGCGCCATGCGCGCGGCGTTGATCGCCTTGATCGCGCCCATGGCGTTGCGTTCGATGCACGGAATTTGCACGAGGCCGCCCACCGGGTCGCAGGTCATGCCGAGGTTATGCTCCATGCCGATTTCGGCGGCGTTTTCCACTTGCCCAGGCGTGCCGCCCATGACAGCAGCAAGCGCCGCGGCCGCCATCGAGCACGCCACGCCCACTTCGCCCTGGCAGCCCACTTCCGCGCCCGAAATCGACGCGGTTTCCTTGTAGATGATGCCGATGGCCGCAGCCGTGAGCAGGAAGTTGGCAATGCCGTCTTCGTTTGCGCCCGCCACGAACTTCACGTAGTAGTGCAGCACCGCGGGGATCACGCCCGCCGCGCCGTTCGTGGGCGCCGTGACGACGCGGCCGCCCGCCGCGTTCTCTTCGTTCACGGCCATGGCGTAGAGATTGACCCAGTCGAGCATGGAAAGCGGATCGCGCAGCGACTCCTCGGAGCGCGAACGCAGATGCACCGAGAGATCGGCGGCGCGGCGCTTCACCTTCATCGGGCCGGGCAACTCGCCATGCATCTTGCAACCGCGCTCCACGCAGGCGGCCATCGCGCGCCAGATCACGAGCAGCCCTTCGCGCACGTCTTCCGGCGAGCGTGCCGCGCACTCGTTCGCCAAGGTGACTTCGGCGATCGAGCGACCGCTCTCGTTGCACACGCGCAGCAGGTCGTCGCCGGTGCGGAACGGATACGGCACGTCGCGTCCGCTGCGCACACCGTTCACGCGGTCGCCGTCGCGGTTCACGACAAAGCCGCCGCCCACCGAGTAGTATTCCTTTTCGACGAGCAACTGCCCGTTTTCGTCGAAGGCCTGAAAACGCATGCCGTTCGGGTGGAGCGTGTTTGCGCCGCCCATGGTCTTGCGAAAGAAGCCGATGCACTCCTTTTCATCGAAGCGGATCGTCTGCTTGCCAAGCAGCACAAGCGTCTTCTCGCGGCGAATGGCGGCGAGGCGCGGCTCAATCTGGTCGGGATCGATCGAGTCGGGCAAGTTGCCTTCGAGGCCGAGCAGCACGGCTTTGTCGGTGCCGTGGCCCTTGCCCGTCGCGCCGAGCGAGCCGTACAGCTCGACTTTGACGCGGCGCACAAAGGCGAGCAGATTGGCATCCTCGACATGGGACGCGAAGCGGCACGCGGCGACCATCGGGCCGACCGTATGCGAGCTGGACGGACCGATCCCGATTTTGAACAGGTCGAAAACGCTGACGTTCATCTGACTTCCCTTCGCGCTGAGCGCATGGATGAGCTTGGATGCAAGTAGACCAAATTGGCCATGGCAGCCGATAGAACAAAAGCGCCATCGCCGTTGGACGGCCTCGCCAGCCGCGGCTTTTGGGCGACTCCGCCGGACGTTTCGCCTGAGTTTGACCGGGGGTTTTCCCGATGTTTTGCGGCGGAAAAACACCCGCCTGCCCGCTCAGAACGAATGCCGCAAGCCAACGCGCACGTCGGCCTGCGTCGTGGTGGAAGACGGCGTGAAGCTATAGCCGATCACCGCGTCCACACCCTGTGAGGCCTTGAGCCAGTCGCCCGACAGATAGACGTCCGTGGTCTTCGAAAGCAGGTAATGCAGGCCCGCCGAAAGCTGGTTCCAGTGGTGGCCGTCGAAGTGGGTGTACTGGTAGCCGCCGGCCACGCTGAACGCGGGCGTCACCTGCCAGTTGGCGCCGCCCTCGCCCACCTGCATGTGCTCGCTCTCGCCGAACGCCTTGATCTGCGTATACGTGAAAGCGCCCATGAGCGTGACGTCGCCGATGGCGTAGCTCGCGCCCGCGCCGAAGGTGGCCTGCTTGTCCACGGGGAACGGCGTCTCCGAGTAGAGCGAGCTCACTGCGCCCGTGGCGGGATCGACGCTGACGGTCGGCCTGCCAAAGAACGTGCGCACGCCGATCATGTTGTACGGGTCGAACGCGTAGATGCCCGATGGGTTATTCAACTGCGTGTACGCGGTGCCCATCGCAAACGGGCCGTTCTGGTATTGCGCGCCCACGCTCCAGGCGCTGCCCGTGTGGAAGTCGCCGGGCGTGTTGCTGAACGAGTACATGCCGCCGAACTGGAATCCGCCGAACGTGTTCGACATGAATTTCACGGCGTTCGGCAGATGGTCGCCGTTCATGCGGTCGAAGTCGCCCTGGTTGATTGCGTAGCCGCTCGCCCACGCCGTGACGTTGTAGAGGTAGACGAACTCCTGCGTCATATCGGCCTGATTGCCGAACGTGAGCGTGCCCCAATCGTTCTGGAGTCCGACATAAGCCAGGCGGCCGAAAAGCGAGCCGCCGTTGGCGATCTGTCCGTTGCCAAGGTGAAAGCCGCTCTCCAACTGGAACACGGCCTTCAACCCGCCGCCGAGTTCCTCGGTGCCCTTGAGGCCCCAGCGGTTCGCCTGCGCAATGCCGTCGTCGAATTTCACTTGATGCGAGCCGCCCGCATTGCTCACGTACGTCACGCCCGCGTCGATGATCCCGTACAGGGTGACGCTGCTTTGGGCATGGCTTGCGGTCGAGACAGCACTCAATGCCACCGCAATGCCGCTCAGTGCCACCGGATTCAGTTTTCTCATGGTGTCGGGTCTCTCTGGTCTGGCGATACAGGTTGTCGGGCCGCGCCGGCAACGCGTGGCGCCCTGCGCGGTGGATCAAAACGTACAAGTCCAAATCTCGCCCGACTTGCGCAGACACGACACGCGCTGGCGCTAACGCGACACGCCAGCGAAGAAAAAACCCCTGTAAAACAGGCGCAATCCTTTATCTGGCGGCCCTCGCGAGGGGTTCCGCCGACGCGATCATCGGTAATCCGACGCGGACTTTGTAAAATCCGCCGATCCCGCCATTTCTACGTTTTTATTGATTGAACATTCAATAAAAAATACCTAGAGTGGAAACCTTCCCGAATCGTCCGGAGTCCCCATGCCCAAGATCGGAATGCGCGACGTGCGGCGCGCGCAACTCATCGACGCCACCCTGCAATCGATCGACCAGTCGGGTCTCTCGGGCACGACGCTCGCCACCGTCGCGCAGCACGCGAAGATTTCGACTGGCATCGTCAGTCACTATTTCGGCGGTAAGGACGGCCTGCTCGAAGCCACCATGCGCCACGTGCTGCACGACCTCTGGGAGGCCACGGTGCGGCGTCGCCTCGCCGCGAAAGACGAACCGCGTGCGCGCTTGCGCGCCATCGTCGCGGCCAATTTCGATGTTTCGCAGGTGAACGCACCCGTCATGAAGACATGGCTCGCGTTCTGGGCCGAGAGCATGCATCAGCCCGCGCTGCGCCGGCTGCAGCGGGTCAACACGCGGCGGCTCCATTCGAACCTCTGCGCGGAGTTCGAGAAGGTGTTGCCAGGCGCCGCGGCCCGGCGCGCCGCAAGCGGACTCGCTGCATTGATCGACGGCCTCTGGCTGCGCGGCGCGCTCACGGGCGAACCGTTCGACACGAAGGCCGCGCTGCGCGTGGCCAACGACTACATCGACCTGCTGCTCGAAGCGCGCGCCAAGCCGCGCTCAGGCAAGTCGGCCAAATAACCCGGCCCGGAGCCAATCGATGTCCCTCTTTCCCCTGCAACGCCTCTTCATCGACGGCACCTACACCGACGCCACCAGCGGCGCAACGTTCGACACCTACGATCCCGCCACCTGCACGCGGCTCGCCACGGTGCAGCACGCGAGCGCCGCCGATATCGACCGTGCCGTGCAGTCGGCCCGTAACGGCCAGCGCGTCTGGGCCGCCATGACGGCCATGCAGCGCTCGCGTGTGCTGCGGCGTGCGGTCGAGTTGCTGCGCGAGCGCAACGACGAACTCGCGGCGCTCGAAACCCGCGACACGGGCAAGCCCATCGCCGAGACGCGCAGCGTGGACATCGCCACGGGCGCCGACGTGATCGAGTACTACGCGGGACTCGCGCCCGCGCTCGAAGGCCAGCAAATTCCGCTGCGCGAGAGTTCGTTCGTCTACACGCGGCGCGAGCCGCTGGGCGTCACGGCGGGCATTGGCGCGTGGAACTATCCGCTCCAGATTGCCTGCTGGAAATCGGCGCCCGCGCTTGCCGCCGGCAACGCGATGATCTTCAAGCCGAGCGAGATCACCCCGCTTTCGGCCTCGAAACTCGCGGAGATCTATATCAAAGCAGGCGTGCCGCCCGGCGTGTTCAATGTGGTCCATGGCGACGGCCGCGTAGGCGCCATGCTGAGCGTGCATCCCGGCATCGAGAAGATTTCGTTTACGGGCGGCGTCGAAACGGGCAAAAAAGTCATGGCGGCCGCAGGCGGCTCCTCACTCAAGGAAGTCACGATGGAACTGGGCGGCAAGTCGCCGCTCATCGTCTTCGAAGACGCCGACCTCGAGCGCGCCGCCGATATCGCCGTGACCGCCAACTTCTTCAGCGCGGGCCAGGTGTGCACCAACGCCACGCGCGTGTTCGTCCATCAATCCGTGATTGCCGCGTTCGAAGCACGCGTGCTCGAACGCGTGCAGCGCATTCGCGTGGGTAATCCCACCGATCCCACCACCAACTTCGGGCCGCTCGCCAGCGCCGCGCAGCTCGACAAGGTGCTCGGCTATATCGAGAGCGGCAAACGCGAAGGCGCGCGGCTGCTCGCGGGTGGCGCGCGCCTCACGCAGGGCGATTTCGCGCGCGGCCAGTACGTGCAGCCCACCGTATTCTCCGGTTGCCGCGACGACATGCGCATCGTGCAGGAGGAAATCTTCGGCCCGGTGATGAGCATTCTCGCCTTCGCCAACGAAGCCGAAGTGATCGCACGCGCCAACGAATCGCTTTACGGCCTGGCCGCCGGTGTCGTAACCGAAAGCCTCTCTCGCGCGCACCGCGTGATTCATCGCCTCGAAGCCGGCATCTGCTGGATCAACACATGGGGCGAGTCGCCCGCCGAAATGCCCGTGGGCGGCTACAAGCAGTCGGGCGTGGGCCGCGAAAACGGCGTCACCACGCTCGAGCATTACACGCGCATCAAATCCGTCCAGGTCGAACTGGGACCGTATCAGCCGGTTTTCTGAGGGAGTCCTGCATGGCAGCGCAAGAGTACGACTACATCATTATCGGCGCGGGATCGGCGGGCAACGTGCTTGCCGCGCGCCTCACCGAGGACCGCGATGCGACGGTGCTGCTGCTCGAAGCGGGCGGCCCCGACTACCGCTTCGATTTCCGCACGCAGATGCCCGCGGCGCTTGCGTACCCGCTGCAGGGCCGCCGCTACAACTGGGCCTACGAAACCGATCCCGAACCGCACATGAACAACCGGCGCATGGAATGCGGGCGCGGCAAGGGGCTAGGCGGGTCGTCGCTCATCAACGGCATGTGCTATATCCGCGGCAATGCGCTCGACTACGACGGCTGGGCCGAGCGCAAGGGACTTGAAAACTGGAGCTATCTGGACTGCCTGCCCTATTTCCGCAAGGCCGAAACGCGCGACATCGGCGCGAACGACTATCACGGCGGCGAAGGCCCCGTTCACGTGACGACGAGCAAGCCGGGCGTGAACCCCCTGTTCGAGGCGATGATCGAGGCCGGCGTGCAGGCGGGCTACCCGCGCACCGACGACCTCAACGGCTACCGCCAGGAGGGCTTCGGGCCGATGGACCGCACCGTGACGGCCAAAGGCCGGCGCGCGAGCACCGCACGCGGCTATCTGGACCAGGCCAAGCATCGGCCTAACATCGACATCGTCACGCACGCTGTGACGGACCGCATTCTGTTCAGCGGCAAGCGGGCGTGTGGCGTCGTCTTTCTCGACGGGCCCGCGCGCGTGACCCGCTACGCGCGCCGCGAAGTGCTGCTGTGTGCGGGCGCGATCGCCTCGCCGCAGATCCTGCAGCGCTCGGGCGTCGGTCCCGGTGCATGGCTACGCGAGCTCGACATTCCCGTTGTGCTCGATCTGCCTGGCGTTGGACAGAATCTTCAGGATCACCTGGAAATGTACATGCAGTACGAATGCAAGGAGCCCGTCTCGCTTTACCCTGCGCTCCTCATGCGCAATCAACCGGCTATTGGCATTGAATGGATGCTGCTCGGCACCGGCATTGGCGCGAGCAATCATTTCGAAGCGGGCGGCTTCATTCGCACGCGCGACGACGATCCGTGGCCGAACCTTCAGTATCATTTTCTGCCCGTTGCGATCAATTACAACGGCAGCAATGCGATCAGGATGCACGGCTTCCAGGCGCACGTGGGCTCGATGCGCTCGCCGAGCCGCGGGCGCGTGAAGCTACGCTCGCGCGATCCGCGCCAGCATCCATCGATTCTCTTCAACTACATGGCCGAGGCGCTCGACTGGCGCGAGTTCCGCGACGCGATTCGCATCACCCGCGAAATCATTGCGCAGCCCGCGCTCGATCGGTTTCGCGGACGTGAGTTGAGCCCCGGTGCGGCGCTCAAGACCGACGCCGAGATCGATGCTTTCGTGCGCAACCGCGCGGAGACCGCCTATCACCCGTCGTGTTCGTGTGCGATGGGTAATGACGACATGGCCGTGGTGGATGGCGAAGGGCGCGTGCATGGACTCGACGGCCTGCGCGTGGTGGATGCGTCGATCATGCCGCGCATTACCACCGGCAACCTCAATGCGCCGACCATCATGATCGCGGAGAAGATCGCGGATCGCATACGCGGGCGTGAGACGCTTGCGCGTTCGCATGCGCCGTATTTTGTGGCGAAGGGCACGCCTGCGCGGGGGGCGGATTTTTCCGCGGAGAATCTCACGTCGCGTAGGGAGAAAATACGCTCGCATAGCGTGACGCTTTAAGAAACGCTGATGGGCCAGAGTCGCCGCGCAAAGTCTGCGCGCCGACTCTGGCCTTTTTCTTTGGGTTCGTCGAGCATTGCCGGCCTGCACGCTCTCCACCAAATGATGGACGCGAAAACATACCGCAATCTTTAGGCTTATGAAGCGGGCGTCTATCTGCGGCACATAAGGAGATCAAGCATGGCTGACTATAGCTGGGCCCCAGGTGCGACCGGGGATTTTGGGGCAGCGGCAAACTGGCTGGTCAGCGGTGCAGTCGCAACGCAGCCGCCTGGGCCGAACGACTTTGCGAGCATCGATGGTGTCGGCGTCGTTGTGACCGGTGCCGGGACCGTACAACGGCTGAAGTTCTACGGCACCGGCACCGTATCGGGCCTATTGACGGCGACTTATGGCGCGCAGGTCAACCAGGTGCTGACGCTCGACCGAGGCGCGGTCCTGACCACACCCAGGCTTGGCTTGCCCATAGACGGCAGCCACGGGGGCACCTGCGCGCTGACGGTCGGCGCGCAAGCCGTTGTCGCGATCACACCGTTCCATTCGGTGGACAACTACGGAATCCTGATTGGTGACGCCGGTCCCCCATCCGGCGCGTTGGTTGTTCACGGCGCGGGTGCTGTCGTTGATGGCGGCAATCAGCCGATTGCGGTTGGGCAAGGCAGCCCCGGCACGCTGACCATTGCCGATGGCGGCACCCTCACCGCAGGCAATGGCGACCCACTCGTCTATCCCTGGGCGCTCGTCGTCGGCAACCACGCCGAGGGGACCGTAAGCGTCTCGGAGGCGACCCTCACCGCACGCGGCCAGATCATCGTCGGCCGCCAGGCCAACGGCACGCTCACCATCGAAGGCTGCAGCGTCGTTGCCGCCAGCGACCTGTATATCGGCTGGACGCTGCAAGCTCACGTCAGCGGCAAAGTTTCCATCTCGGGCCCCCGAGCGCGGCTTGTCGTCGAAGGCGCCTTGGGAGTTGGCGCTGCGCTGGGGACGGGTTCCCTCGATGTGGCGGACCACGCTATCGTATCGGCCGGCTTGGGCGTCAACGTCAGTGCGACGGGGACATTGACGCTCGATCACGGACAAATCAACACGACCGCGCTCGGAGTGGACAAAGGCGGCACATTGTCTGGCAGTGGCCGGGTGACTGCGCCCATGGGTTTCGAAAACAACGGCGGGACGATCACGGCAAACGGGCTGCTGATTTTGGCGGGAGACCTAAGCAATGACGGCACGATCAACGCCGATGCTGGCAGTGAACTCGTGTGTGCGGGTTCGCTGGGTGGCACGGGGACGATTGCGCTCGACGCGGGCGCCGTCGTATCGGTTGCAGCGGTGGCAAGCTCGCAAACCATCACTTTCGCCAGCAACACCGGCAAGCTGGTTCTCCTCAACCCCGGGGCCTTCGCTGGCGTGATAGCGGGCTTCGTGAAGGGCGACGTCATCAAGCTGCACGCTCCCGCCACGCAAGGTACGTTCGTACCGGGTCCCGTCAATGGCCTCCCCGGCGGAGTGCTTACGCTCGAGGACGCGCACGGCAACGTGGTCGCCCAATTGAGCATGATCGGCTCGTATGCAACTAGCGATTTTACGGTGACGCTGGGCGTCGTCAAGCATCTGTGACCCGTGTGCGGTCAATCCGCCGAAAAGCGCGGGAAAAGCGCGCATCACGCGAGCAAGCCGCCCGCACGATGCCGCCAACACTGAAGCCAACTCAAACCGACGCGGCCAGCCAATGCGAAACCGCAATCGTCAGCGCCGCCGTAACGAGTGCACCATAAGGCGCAAGGCTCAACCACCGGCTGCGCATCGGCACGCTCACTTCCATATCGAGCGCGCTGCCCGCCGGAAACCGCCCGCGATCTTGCCAGTAATGCCGGAAAGCAAACACCGGCACGATCAGCAGCATGGCAATGAGGCCGTCGCGCAGCGTCCCCTCGCCTTGCAGATTGGCGCCCGCGCCCACGAACACAAGGTTCGCATAGCCGCACAGCGCACCCAGCGCGAGCAGCCACGTCGGGCAACGAAACGGACGCGCCCACGAGCCACGGTCCATGCGATGAATCCAGCCCGACTGAAGGTTCAGGAAGACGAACAACATGTAGCAGACGTTCGAGATCGACAGCACCGTCATATAGTCCGACATCGCGAGCAGGAGGAGATTGAAACCCAGATCGGTCCACATCGCCGCCGTCGGCGCGCCGTGCTCGTTCACGCGCGAGAGGTAGCGCGGCAGCCAGCCGTCCACCGAAGCCTGATAGAGCGTGCGCGACGAACCCATCATCGACGTCATCACGATCAGCAAAATGGAGAGCATCAGCATCACCACCACGGCGTTGCCCACCCAGGCGCCGCCGCCCACCATCGCGGCCATCGCGGCGCCCACACCCGTGCCGTCGCCAATGCGCGGATCGAGCATCATCGCCGTACCCAGCGTGCCCTGAAACGCGAGCGGAACGAGCGTCATCACGACGAGGCATAGCGCGCCCGACCAGAATATCGCCCTCGCCGTATCGCGCCGTGGGTCGCGAAACTCGCGCGTATAGCACACCGCCGTTTCGAAGCCGTACGATGCCCATCCCGCCATGAACATCGCGCCCAGCGCCATGACCGCGCCCTGCCCGTTCCAGGTCCCGAAGACCGCCGCGCTGAGATTGCCGTGCGCGTCGTGCCCGAGCGGCAGCAGCGGAAAGAGATGCTTTGCGGGAATATCGCCCGTGATGAAGGGCACGAGTCCGACGATCAAAAGCGGCGTGAGCGAAGCGATGCCCAGAATCTTCTGCGTTTTCGCGGCCTTCGAAGCGCCGCTGTGCTGAAGCCGGAATGTGATGAGCAAGAACGCCGCTGCGATCAGGAACGTCGCGTTGATGCGCAGCGTGAGACCTGGCTTGATGAAGTCCAGGTTGGCGAGCGTCCAGTGCCACTGCATGATCGCCGCTTCGGGCGCGAACAGCGTGGCGAGCGCGTAGTTCGCGGCGAGTCCGCAGCCAAGCGCCAGCATGGGCGACCACGCGAGCCAGTTACACCACACGGAAACCGGTGCGATCATCTTGCTGTAGCGGACCCAACCGATTGCTCCGTACACCGAAGCGCCGCCCGACTTGTGCGGAAAGAGCCCTGAAATCTCGGCGTAAGTGGCGCTTTGCACGAGGCCCATCGTAATCGACGCGATCCAGATGGCCCAGGCCGGCTGGCCGATGGTCGCGCAAACGCCGCCAATCGTGAACAGCACGCCCGCGGGCACGCCGCTCGTCACCCAGAACGCATCCTTCCATGTGAGGCCGCGTTGCAGCGCATGGCCATGACTGTCTCGTGCGGCGCTATCCTCCCCGCCGTGCGTACCGATTCCCGCTTGCTCCATCTGCCTCCTCCTCTTTTGAACGCTAATCAACCAAAATTGCTGCGCAAATAGGGATGTACCGCAGGGGTGTCCGCGGCTTTCACCGCGGACAAAGGCGCGTCAGTGCACGCCCAACGAGGCGCGCACGGCAGGCAGGCCCGGCTTGCCGTCCAGCGTGGTCACGCCGGCGAGCCAGTTGTCGAGCACCTGCGGGTTGCTGCGCAGCCAGTCGGCGGCGGCCTTGTTGGGGTCTTCCTTGTTCGCGATCGGCACCATCAAATGGTTCTCGATGGCAGTCGTGAACTGCAGGTTGGAGACGAACTTCGCGACGTTCGGGCAGCGCGCGGCATAGTCGGGCGGTTCCGCGGTCAGCACGCGCGCCGCGCCATAGTCAGGCCCGAACACCGCGTCGCCGCCTGAGAGATAGTCGATTTTCATCTGCACGTTCATCGGATGCGGCTCCCAGCCGAGGAACACGATCCATTGCTTCTCACGCACGGCGCGGTTCACCTGCACGAGCATCCCCGCCTCGCTCGATTCGACGAGCTTGAATTTGCCGAGTCCATACTGATTCGCGCCAATCATCTTCTGGATCAGCGCGTTGCCGTCGTTGCCGGGTTCGATGCCGTAGATGCGCCCTTGCAACTTGTCCGCGTATTTCGCTATGTCCTGGAACGACTTCAGGCCGCCCTGGTAGACGTAATCGGGAACGGCGAGCGTGTATTTCGCGCCCGTGAGATTCGGCGTCGAGAGAACCTTGATCGAGCCCGACTTCGTGAAGGGCCCGATGATCGGGTCCATGGTCGGCGACCAGTAGCCGAGGAACACATCGATCTGCTTGCTCTTGAGCCCTGCAAACGTGATCGGCACCGAGGCGATCGTTTTCGTCGGCGCATAGCCAAGCGCGCCGAGAATCGTCGATGCCACGCCCGTGGTCGCCGCGATATCGGTCCAGCCCACGTCAGCGAAGCGCACGTCCTTGCACGCGGCGGGATCGGCCGCGTAGGCGCCGGTGCAGAGCATCGCGGCGCACGCGAGCGCGCCTGTCTTAAGCAGGGGGAATCGGCACATCGTCATCTCCTCAGGAATCGAATTGCGTCGCAGGGTCATGAAGGCTCATGACACATAGTTGTCCGGCAAAAAGCGGACTAACGTAGCAATTGCGACGAGCAATTGCGCAGAAGCGACAATCGATTCCCGCGAGCACCGATGAACAGCGGCTTTAAGTTAATTGAACGATCAATATACGAACTTCCGCCGCGTTCCTTTCATTTTCAAAATGTAATCAGGCCACCATGCTGACACGCGAGTCCATTGCGGCAACCTCGCGTGCGCCGCGCGGCATCAGCCTCGCACACGGGCCTGTTGCCAGACTGGGTCGCGCGCGAATTCGACAAAGGATTTCAGGTAATCGACCACGGCGTCGCCTTCCCGCGTGCCGAGAAAGATCTGCTTCGCAATGCCCTGCTTGCCGAGCTTCACGATCGCAAGCGGCATGCGGTCTGCGTATTCTTCCGCGAGCCATCGCGGCAACGCGGCCACACCGCGGTGGCTCGCGACCATCTGCAGCATGATGTCGGTCGTTTCGATCGTCTTGTGACGGCGCGGCGTGATGCTCGCGGGCCGCAGAAACTGGTTGTAGATATCGAGCCGGTCGGTCTCCACGGGATACGTGATGAGCGTCTCGTCGACAAGCTGCTCGGGCTTCACGTAACGCACGTTCGCGAGCCGATGGCTTTCCGCGACCACCAGCACCTGTTCGTAGTCGAACACCGGATCGAAACGCAGTCCGGGCCGGTTGAGCGGATCGGGCGTGACCAGCACGTCGATGTCGTAGCCGATCAACGCGCCGATGCCGCCAAACTGAAAACGCTGCTTCACATCCACATCGACATCGGGCCAGCGCGCCAGATACGGCGAGACCACCTTGAGCAGCCACTGATAGCACGGGGCGCATTCCATGCCGATGCGCAGCGTGCCGCGCTCGCCCGCGGCGTACTGCTTCATGCGCTCTTCCGCGAGTTCGAACTGAGGCAAGAGTCGTTCGGCCAACGAGAGCAGATATTGCCCGGCCTGCGTAAGCCGCAAGCTGCGCCCCTCGCGGCCCCAGATCTGGGTGCCGAGTTGCTGCTCGATTTTCTTGACCGTATGGCTCAACGCCGATTGCGTGAGGAAAAGCGACTCCGCCGCTGCGGTAAGCGAGCCCTGGCGGGCGACTTCGCGGACGATGACAAGATGAACGCGTTCGAGCATGGAAAAGGGCAACCCCTTGCCAATCTGGCGACAGATGAAGAAAACTAATGGATGGATGAAATAATGCCATTTTTCTTCATCGTCTGATACCTCTATGATCGCTGCCACTCTGGATCGTTTTCAGCACTTTCATTTCGGACGGCAACGCACATGGTCACCACGCACAATCTCGGCTTCCCGCGCATCGGCGCGAAACGCGAACTCAAATTCGGTCTGGAACGCTACTGGAAGGGCGAATCCTCGCGCGACGAACTGAAGGCGCTCGGCGCGCAACTGCGCGCGCGCCACTGGGAAAACCAGAAGGGTCTCGACCTCGTGCCCGCCGGCGACTTCGCGTTCTACGACCAGGTGCTCGACATGAGCTTCACGCTCGGCAACCTGCCCGAGCGTGTGCAGGGCTTCCACGGCGACAAGCTCGACAACTACTTCCGCGTGGCGCGTGGCCGCTCGGCGGCTGGCGCCGAGGACCATGCCGCCTGCTGTGGCGGCGTCGCGGCCGGCGAAATGACGAAGTGGTTCGACACGAACTATCACTACATCGTCCCCGAATTCACGGCCGATACGCAGTTCAACCTCGACACCTCGCGTCTTTCCGAGCAACTGCGCGAAGCCCGCGAACTGGGCGTGAAGGCCAAGCCGGTGATCATCGGTCCGCTCACGTACCTGTGGCTCGGCAAGGCCAAGGACGACTCGGACAAGCTGGCGCTGCTGCCGCGCATCATGCCCGTGTATCGCGCGCTGCTCGACTACTTCCGCGTGATGGACGTCGAGTGGGTGCAGTTCGACGAGCCGATTCTCGTGACCGAACTCGATCCGGCCTGGCGCGCAGCGTTTGCGACGGCGTATGAAGGGTTCGAGCAGCGCAGCGTCAAGCTGCTGCTGGCCATCTACTTCGGCCAGTTGCAGGACAATCTCGACCTCGCGTGCTCGCTGCCTGTCGACGGTCTGCATATCGACGCGATCAACGCCCGCGCAGAAGTCGCGCTGGCCGCGCAAAAACTGCCTGCACAGAGCGTGCTTTCGGTGGGCGCGATCAACGGCCGCAACATCTGGAAGGCGGACCTGAACGCCACACTCGATTGGCTCGAGCCGCTCGCGAAACAACTGGGCGAGCGCCTCTGGATCGCGCCGTCGTGCTCGCTGCTGCACGTGCCGGTGGATCTCGCGAGCGAACAGAAGCTCGACGCTGAAATCCGTTCATGGCTCGCGTTTGCGCTGCAAAAGCTCGACGAAGTGAAGGTGCTCGCCACGGCGCTGAATGCTGGCCGCGATAAGGTCGCAGCCGAACTCGCCGCGAACGCCGCTGCCGTTGGAGCGCGCCGCCAGTCGCCGCGCGTGAACAACCCCGCAGTGAAGGCCGCGATCGCCCGCATCGACGCGCAGCTCGGCAATCGTCAGCACGCTTACGCCGAGCGCGCCGCGAAGCAGGCCGCACGCCTGAAGCTGCCCGCCTTCCCGACCACCACAATCGGCTCCTTCCCGCAAACGGCGGAAATCCGCCAGGCGCGCAGCCAGTTCAAAAGCGGCGCGCTCGACAACGCGGGCTACCAGGCCGCCATGCGCGCCGAAATCGACCGCAGCGTGCGCGAGCAGGAGCAACTGGGGCTCGACGTGCTCGTGCACGGCGAAGCCGAGCGCAACGACATGGTCGAATACTTCGGCGAGCAGCTCGACGGCTACGCGTTCAGCCAGTTCGGCTGGGTGCAGTCGTATGGCTCGCGCTGCGTGAAGCCGCCCATTCTGTTCGGCGACATCAGCCGCCCGAAGGCCATGACGGTGGAGTGGATCGCCTACGCGCAGTCGCTCACGAACAAGCCCATGAAGGGCATGCTCACCGGCCCGGTGACGGTCCTCAACTGGTCCTTCGTGCGTGACGACCAGCCGCGTTCGGTCTCGTGCTACCAGCTCGCGCTCGCCATTCGCGAAGAAGTGCTCGACCTGGAGAAGGCCGGCGTGAGCGTGATCCAGATCGACGAGGCCGCGCTGCGCGAAGGTCTGCCGCTGCGCCGCGCGCAGTGGGGCGAGTATCTGCGCTGGGCTGTGGAATCGTTCCGCATCACGGCGAACGGCGTGGAAGACGAAACGCAGATCCACACGCATATGTGCTATTCGGAGTTCAACGACATCATCGCGTCGATCGCCGATATGGATGCGGATGTGATTACGATCGAGACGTCGCGTTCGGACATGGAACTGCTGGACGCGTTCGACAACTTCAAGTATCCGAACGAAATCGGGCCCGGCGTGTACGACATACACTCGCCGAACATCCCGACCGAAGCGCACATCGTGCAACTGATGCAGAAGGCCGCCGGGCGCATTCCGGCAGAACGCCTGTGGGTCAACCCTGACTGCGGGCTGAAGACGCGTCAGTGGGCCGAGGTGATTCCGGCGCTGACCAACATGGTCGCTGCCGCCAGGGCGCTGCGCAGCCTGGTGCAATAAGGCACCGAAGCGCACGCCCGCTAGCCCGTTAGCGAGTCGTGTCACGCGCCCCGAGCCAGTCTCGGGGCGCATCAGTCTTCGACCTCATCAAGTTGCCCGCGCAACCATTACCGCAATTCCCGCCGCAAGATCTTCCCAGTGGCCGTCTTCGGTAATTCGTCGCGGAACTCGACGATGCGCGGGTATTTGTATGCGGCCATGCGCGCCTTGCAGAACGCGATCAGTTCCGCTGCGTCGGCCACCGCGCCCGCACGCAGGCTCACCACGGCTTTCACGGTCTCTCCGCGATACGGATCGGGCACGCCCACCACGGCAGCTTCGCGCACGGCGGGATGGCCGTAAAGCACGTCTTCCACTTCACGTGGCCAGACCTTGTATCCGGCCGCATTGATCATGTCCTTCTTGCGGTCGACGAGATAGAACCAGCCCGCTTCGTCCATGAAGCCGACGTCACCGGTATGGAACCAGCCGCCGCGAAACGCATTGGCCGTCTCCGCCGCGTTGTTCCAGTAGCCGGGCACGACCATCGGTCCGCGGCAAACGATCTCGCCCGTTTCACCGGCAGCGACGCTGTGACCGTCATCGTCGACGATCGCCGCTTCGGCGCCCGGCACCGGAACGCCCATGGCCAGCGCACCGCTGCGCGGATCGACGGGCGCCGTCCTCGCGAGCGGCACCATGTGCGTGGGCGAATTCGTTTCGGTGAGCCCATACGCGCCGCGGATCACGTGGCCGAACTTCGCGCGAAACGCCTCCACCACGCTGGGCGCGATGGGCGCGCCGCCCGAATAGATCTTCGTGAGCGTCGCGAGTTTCTCGCGGGTCGCATCGGCGTGATGCAGCAGCGCGATGAACACGGTGATCGCGCCGATCGTGAACTCCGCGCGGTGTTCCTCGATGGCGTCGAGCGTGGCCGCCGGGGCGAAGCGGTGCGTGAGAATGAGCGGCGCGCGCGCCATCCACGCCGCGCCGATGTGGCCAACCAGGCCGGTAATGTGAAAGAGCGGCGCCACGCCGAGTATGGGGCCGCCTTCGCGCAGGCCGCAGAAATCGCGGTAGGTCTGCGAATTGAACGCGAAGTTGCCGTGCGTGCAGATCGCGCCTTTCGGGCGGCCGCTCGTGCCCGAGGTATAGACGAGCATGGCCGGATCGCTCGCCGCCAGCGCGACCGGCGGCGGCTTGCGCCCTTGGTCCACGGCCTGCGCTGCCTGCAAAAGATCGCGTGCGCCCTCGCCTATGCCGCTTTCCTCGCGCGTTGCGCCGAATACCCGCGTATCGTCGCGTGTTTGCAGCGCACGCGCGCGCGTCGTGAGTACGCGCGGCGCGACGTTGCCATCAGCTTCGATGCTCGCCATCACTGCGCGAACGACTTCGCCTTCGAGCGCGGCGTCGCAGATCAGTACGCGCGTTTGCGAATCGTCGAGCAGCAGTTTCAGTTCGCGCGCGCGGTTCATCGGATTGACCGGCACCATCACGGCGCCCGCCTTCCAGATGCCGAGCAAGGCCATCACGAACTGCGGCACGTTCTGCAGATAGAGCGCCACTCGGTCGCCGCGCTGCACGCCTTCGTCCAGCAGTACGCAGGCGATGCGGTCGCTCCGTGCGTCGAGCGCCTGCCAGTCGAGCCTGCCGTCGAAGTAAAGCAACGCGCTTTCATGCGGCACGCGAGCGAGCGCCGCCGCGAACATGTCGAGGCCGTTCGTATAGTCCTGCCGAGGATTCCCCTCGATGCCGGTGTCGTATAGCGCGCGCCAGGGAAAGCTTGCGTAGGCGTTCACGTTCGTCTCCTCAAGCCGCGTCCGCCGGCTGGCCCACCGTACTGCGCGCCATGAACCAGTAGAAGAGCGCCGCGCAGGCCGCAATCGCGCCGCCCATGATGAACGCCAGCGAATACGATCCCGTGCGGTCGACGATAAAGCCCGCCACGACCGGCGAGAACGCCCCGCCGAAATTATGAAAGCGATCGAGCAGATAGAGCGGCAGGAACACGAGGAAGATATTCCACAGCCAGATCGCGCAGAAGTAGCCGAAGATCATGCCCCACACGCTGCGCGAGGCGAACAGCGCGCGCCAGCGGATGGGCGCCGTGGTGAGCGAGCGCTCGTGGCCGCCACCGCCCGCTTCGATATAGGCAAACTCCTCGCGTGTGAGCCGCGTGCTTTGCGCGGGGTTGCGATAGAGAAAAAGGAACAGCACGGCGAAGACGATGCCGATGGCGCCCGTCACGTGGGAGAGCGAGCGCCAGCCGAAGGCGATCATCAACGCAACGAGCACGGCGGGCGCGAGCGCGGGCCCCCATTTCGACGACGAATCCCAGATGCCCGTGGCGAAGCCGCGTTCCTTGGCGGGAAACCACGCCGCCGTGATCTTCGCGGAGGTCGGCCAGCACGGCGCCTCGCCCACTGCGAGCAGCACGCGCATCACGATGAGGCCCGAGATCGAGCCGACCACGCCGGTGAGCCACGTCGCCACGCTCCACCAGATCATGCCGACTGCATAGGCGCGCTTCGCGCCGAAGCGATCGATGATCCAGCCCGCCGGCAACTGCATCACGGCGTAGGTCCAGGCGAACACGGTGCCCAGCAGGCCGATTTGCGTGCGCGTGAGGCCGAGGTCGTGAATCATGCCGGGCGCGGCGATCGCGAGATTCGCGCGATCGAGGTAGTTGATGATGCCGCCGAACAGCAGCCAGATCAGCACGCGCCAGCGAAAATTTGCGGCGGCGGTAGTTACGGCCGTTGTTGCGTCGGCAGATGCCGTGGTGGATGCGGTTGCAACCAGCTTGTCGTCCATCCTGTCTCCTCCTCGTTGGCCTACGTTTTTTTGCGTGCGCTTTTGCGCACGCTCGTGGGACTCAAACCGCGTTCGCGCCCAGATCGTGGGACTTTTCGCTGTGGAAGCAACGATACGCGCGAGGGACATTGTGCGCCGGTCGGCGCAAATGGAAAACGCCGTACTAGCATAAACGCATGACGTCGATGTGAATACGCTGATCGTTATTCCATTCGCACGCTCTCTTACCAACCGTTACACAAGCGAAGCAATCGTTTCACCTGAATGGCGAGTGAGTTCATAGAATTCCTCAGACCGTTGAGCAGCAAGGCGCCACGCCAGAACGGTCCCGCGCAGAGCCGCACGGAAAGCCGCACCACGCGCGGCACTGCGCGCGCAATCGATACCAACTACGCAGAAAGGAGTTCACATGACTCGCCTCTCGCTTGCCTCGCTCATCGCGGCTTCGGCCGCCAGCCTTTGCGCCGTTACGTTGAGCGCCCATGCGCAGACCCCCGCGCCTTCCGCGGCTTCTGCCTCGACTTCGGCCGCCCCCGGCAAGCTTCACGAAGCCGACAAGGCCTTCATCGCGGACGGCACGCAAACCGTCGCCACGCAGCGCGATGCCGCACGCATCGCCGACTCGCGCTCGACCGACCGCGAAGTGAAGGCCTTCGCGGAAAAACTGGTGGCAGACTATTCGAAGCTATCCGACTCGATGCGCGCTGCGAGCCCGCGCGGCGTGGACGTGCCGCGCAACGACCCGGATGCGGCGGTGATCAGCAGCATCAACGATCTGCGCGGCGCGGACTTCGACAAGACGTATATCGAGCAGATCGCGCTGGCCGGCCAGCAGAAGACGCTCTCGGCCTTCCAGGCGGAGATCGCCTCGGGCCGCGACGCGGGCCTCAAGAAGGCCGCCACGGCAGGCCTGCCTGTGATCCAGGCCGATTACGCCAAGGCTCAGGAACTCGCCAAGCGCAAGCACCTGGCAGGCTGATGACGATGTGATGCTCAAAGGGGCCGGCCGCACGCGCGCCGGCCCTGGTGCTGCTTACTCTTCCTTTTTTTCGCCGGCCGCGAGGGCGAGCCGCTCCATCCGTTGATCGGGCACGAGCCAGAGCAACGCCACGAAGAAGTAGAAGAGCGCGCCAATGCGCGGATAGTCGAGCGCCGCGAGCGCAAACCCCGCCAGATAAAGCACCGGTGAAATCTTGCCCTTCACGTCATTGCCCAGCGCAATGGCAAGCGGGCTTTGCGTACCGTGATAGCGCACGAGCGTGAATTGCAGCACGACGTAGGCCAACGCGCAGAGCAGCAGGTTGACGCCGTAGAGCGCGGTCGGCCAGCGCCCGAACTCGTTCTCGCCCATCCAGCCCGTGGTGAACGGCAGCAGCGAAAGCCAGAACAGCAGATGCAGGTTGGCCCAGAGCACCGAGCCGTTCACGCGGCGCGCCACCTGGAGCATGTGGTGATGGTTGTTCCAGTAGATACCCACGTAGATGAAGCTCAACACATAGCTCAGATAAACCGGCCAGAGCGGCGCGAGCGCAGCGAGATCGTCGCCATGCGGCACCTTGAGTTCCAGCACCATGATGGTGATGATGATGGCGAGCACGCCATCGCTAAACGCTTCGAGTCGGTTTTTTTCCATCTGCGGAATCGGTTTGCAAGGGATGTAAGGCAAGCGGCAAGTATGGCCGAAGTCGCCGCGCGATGCCACGTCGTCGCAGGGGCGTCGCAGTGGCGTATGTTGCGCCACACATGGCGCGCGCGTTCCTGACCTATGATGCCGTTGAGCGCCACGCCCGGCCGCCCGCCTCGAATCATGAACTCCACGACATCCGCAACCCGCCACCGCCCCGAGCACCCCGACCGCCGCGTGCCTGTTTGGGACCTGCCCACGCGCCTTTTTCACTGGCTGACCGTCGTCCTCGTGGCGGCCGCCTACATCACGCAGCGCATGAACTGGATGCAGATGCACGTGCGCCTCGGCGAGACGCTGCTCGCGCTCGTGCTGTTTCGCATCCTGTGGGGGTGCTTCGGCAGCGAGACCGCGCGCTTCTCGCGCTTCGTCGCTTCGCCGCGCAAGGCGATCGAACATCTGCGCCATCTGCTGCGGCGCGAGCCCGACGTCCAGGTGGGGCACAACGCGGCCGGTGGATGGATGGTTCTGCTGCTGCTCGCGCTGCTGCTGATCGAAACACTCACCGGTCTCTACGACAACAACGACATCGCCGACGAAGGCCCGCTCAGCGAAATCGTGCCCGCGAAAATCGCCAATGCGATCGCCGGCATGCACGCGTGGGGCTGGGATCTGCTCGCGGCGGCCGTCGTGCTGCACGTGTGCGCGATTGCCGTCTATGCGCTAGTGAAAGGCCACAATCTGATCGGCCCGATGGTGAGCGGCAAAAAGCGTCTGCCCGCCTCGGTGCGCACGCCCGCGCGCGGGTCGCTTTGGCTCGCGGCCTTGCTGATGGGGTTATCGGGCGTCGTGGTTGCGCTGCTCGCCGCGTATCTTTGATACCGCTTGTGCGGTGTAAAACCCACGCGAAGCCCGCACAGCGCGTAAAATCAGCGGCTCGTTTTCACTCGACAAGAATTATCGATGGCTACCTACCGCGAATTGCTCGCCCAGAAGCGCGAACTCGACGAGCGCATCGAAGCGGTGCGCGCCGAAGCGGCGCACGAGGCACTGGCCAACGTGCGCGCGGCAATCGCCGAATTCGGCTTCACGCCCGACGAGGTGTTTGGCAAGCCGCGCCGCGAAAAGACCGCGCGCCGCGCGAACAAGGCTGAAGGCAAAAAGCGCGAGCGCGCGAATCTGGACCTGTTCGGCGACAACGCCTGACCGACCGCGCCCTTCATCAGCAAACAGGGCCGCAAGGGCCCTGTCGCGAGCATGGCGTAGATACCGGAAGCGTTACTGCGCGCCGAGCTTCTTGATCAGCACGTCGAGCTGCGCCACTTCCTCTTCCGTGAGGTCGGTGAGCGGTGCGCGCACCGGGCCCGCGTCGCGGCCCACGAGCTTCGCGCCCGCCTTCACGATGCTCACTGCGTAACCCGCGCGGCGATTGCGAATGGCGAGGTACGGCAGGAAGAATTCGTCGATGAGCTTGCCCACCGTCGCGTGGTCGTCGGCGGCAATCGCGCGGTAGAACTCCATGGCCGTCTTCGGAATGAAGTTGAACACCGCCGACGAATACACGGGCACGCCCAGCGCCTTGTACGCCGCTGCGTAGACTTCGGCCGTGGGCAGGCCGCCCAGGTACGAGAATCGGTCGCCCAAACGACGGCGGATCGTCACCATCGCCTCGATCTCGCCCACGCCGTCCTTGAAGCCGATGAGGTTTTCGCAGCGCTCCGCGAGCTGCTCGAGCATGTCGGCGTTGAGCTTCGAATTGGCGCGGTTGTAGACGATCACGCCCATCTTCGGCACGGCCTTGCAGACCTGCTCCACGTGCGCGGCAATGCCTTCCTGCGACGCTTCCGTGAGGTAGTGCGGCATCAGCAGAATGCCTTGCGCGCCGTTGCGCTCGGCTTCCTGCGCGTATTCGATGGCCACACGCGTCGCCCCGCCCGCGCCTGCGAGAATCGGCACCTTGCCCTTGCAGGTTTCGGTGGCGGTCTTGATGACCTGCGAGTATTCGCTCTTCGTGAGCGAGAAGAATTCGCCCGTGCCGCCTGCCGCAAACAGCGCGCTCGCGCCATACGGAGCCAGCCATTCGAGGCGCTCGGCGTAAGTGCTCGCGCGGAAGTTGCCTTGCGCGTCGAAGTCGGTCACGGGGAACGAAAGCAGGCCTTCGGAGACGATTTGCTTGAGTTCTTGCGGCGTGGTCATGGTCTTGATCCTGTTGCGAAGTCAGTAAGGGTGTTCAGTTGATGAGGGCGTTCAGCGCACGAGGCACGGACGCTTGTTGTCGAATTTCCAGTTGGGAATGAGGTATTGCATGGCGATCGCGTCGTCGCGCGCGCCGAGGCCGTGCTCCTTGTAGAGCGCGTGGGCCTTTTCCAGCTCGTCCATGTCGATCTCGATGCCAAGGCCCGGCTTTTGCGGCACCTGCACCTTGCCGCCCACGATCTGCAGCGGCTCGCGCGTGAGGCGCTGGCCGTCCTGCCAGATCCAGTGCGTGTCGATCGCCGTGATCTTGCCAGGCGCTGCGGCGGCCGCATGCGTGAACATCGCGAGCGAAATATCGAAGTGGTTGTTCGAGTGCGAGCCCCATGTGAGGCCCCAGTCGTTACACATCTGCGCCACGCGCACCGCGCCCTGCATGGTCCAGAAGTGCGGATCGGCGAGCGGAATGTCCACCGATTGCAGCTGAATGGCGTGACCCATCTGGCGCCAGTCGGTCGCGATCATGTTGGTGGCCGTGGGCAGGCCGGTGGCGCGGCGGAACTCGGCCATCACCTCGCGGCCCGAATAGCCGTTTTCCGCGCCGCAAGGGTCTTCCGCGTAAGCGAGCACGTCGTGCTTGTCGCGGCACAGGCGGATGGCTTCGGCCAGCGACCACGCGCCGTTCGGGTCGAGCGTCACGCGCGCTTCGGGAAAGCGCTCGGCCAGCGCCGTGACCGCTTCCATTTCCGCGCCGCCCGCCAGCACGCCGCCCTTGAGCTTGAAGTCGTTGAAGCCGTAGCGCGCTTGCGCGGCTTCGGCCAGACGCACGACCGCGTCCGGCGTCATCGCCTCTTCGGTGCGCAGGCGCTCCCAGTCGTCGCGGCCATCGGCGCCGCTCGCGTAGGCGAGATCGGTCTTGTTGCGATCGCCAATGAAGAACAGGTAGCCGAGCATCTCCACTTCGCTGCGCTGCTGGCCTTCGCCAAGCAGCGCGGCAACGGGCACGTTCAAATGCTGGCCGAGCAGATCGAGCAGCGCGGCTTCGAGCGCCGTGACCGCGTGAATCGTGGTGCGCAGGTCGAAGGTCTGCAGGCCGCGGCCGCCCGAGTCGCGATCGGCGAACTGCTTGCGCACGGTATTGAGCACCGACTGCATATTGCCGATGGACTGGCCGACCACGAACGCGCGCGCGTCTTCGAGCGTCTTGCGGATCGCCTCGCCGCCCGGCACTTCGCCGATGCCGGTGTTGCCCGCGCTGTCGCGCAGCAGCACGACGTTGCGCGTGAAGAACGGACCGTGCGCGCCGGAGAGGTTCAGGAGCATGCTGTCGCGGCCCGCCACGGGCACGACGCGCAACTCGGTCACAACGGGCGTGGCGTTCGGTTGAACGGTTTGTGTAGACATGAACGGATTACCTGTAAAAGTGCGGCGCGCTGCGCCCTGACAATCGAAACTTTGGGTTGAACCGGTCAAGCGTTGGCGGCGACGATCTCCACCCAGTTCGCGCCGTTGCCGCCCTCGCCGCGCGAGACGGGTGTGAGCGCGCCGCTCGCCGCATCGATCGCGTAGACCGACACGTGTTGCGATTTTTCTCCGCACGCCACGAGAAAACGGCCCGTCGGATCGATGCGAAAACCGCGCGGCTGCGTCTCGGTCGCGGTCGCACCCAAGTATTCGGGCGCGCCGTTATCTGCTACACGCAGCGTGAGAATCTGGCTCGTCGTGCGCTCGGACACGTAGACGAAGCGCCCATCGGGCGAAACGTGGATATCGGCGGCCCAGACGAGCTTCGCGAGCACAGCGGGGTCGGGCTGCACGGGGTCCGTGGGGCTCGGGCGCGCGAAGCCGTCGTTCAGATGCGCGAGAACCGGAGCACGCGGCGAAACGTGCAGCGCCGTGAGCTTGCCTGTGGCGGCGTCGCGCGCGAAAGCCGCCACCGTCGCGCGGAATTCGCTCAGCACGTACAGCACGTCGCCGTTGGGCGAAAAGCGCAGATGCCGCGGGCCGAAGCCTGCACCGAGATCGACCGCGCCGATCTCGACGAGGCGCCCCGCGTCTTCCAGCGCGAACGCAAACACGCGGTTGCTGCCGAGCGACGACGCATACGCGAAGCGCCCGTCGACGGAAACGATCACAGCGTGCGCGTGCTCGATATCGCCGATCACCTGCAGCGGCGCGCCCTGCCCGTTCTCGAGATCTTTCGCGCCATACAGGCTCACGCGATGCTCGCCGTACGAAGCGCCCAGCAGGAAACGCCCCTGCGGCTCGGCACACAGATACGCGAGGCTCGCTTCGATCGGCGTCTGCACGCGCGGCGCGAGGCTGCCGCTTTGCGCGTCGATGGCGTAGTCGTTGATGCGCTTGTCCGCGCCGCGCGTGGCCGCGTAAAGGCGGCGGCGATCGGGCGAAAGCGCCATCGGCATCACGTTGTCCTGCGCGGCCACGCGCGCTTGCGGCGTGAGCGCGCCATTGCGCGCATCGAGATGGAACACGCCAATGTCGCCGTCTTTCGAATTCGCGACGTAGACGAAGAAGCGTTCGGGGTTCGGCTGGTTCATGGTGGGTGTTTCCTTCTCGATTGAGGGTTGCGCTCGGGCTCAGTGCGCGCCGCTGCGGACCGAATCGTCGGCAAAGGCCCGGCGCGACGGCTTGTTGCGGGCGAGGAACGCGGCGGCGGCGGCAATGAGCGAAGTCACACCTAGGCCATAGAGGCCGCCCGTAATCGAGCCCGTATGCTGTTGAAGATAGCCGAAGGTGGCCGGCGCGAAGAACCCGCCCAGGTTGCCGAGCGAATTGATGAGCGCAATCACGCCGGCGGCCACGCGGGTGTCGAGATAGCCTTGCGGCATCGGCCAGAACAGCGACGAAGCCGCCTTGAAGCCGATGGCCGAGAAGCAGATCGCCACGAACGAGAACACCGGGTCCGACGACGTCGAAGCGAACAGGCCGCAGGCCGCGATCACGAGCGCGACGGCGAGCCACGCCTGCTGGAAGCGGTACTTCGCCGAGAGCAGCGCGAAACAGTACATCGCGACGATGGCGATCATCCACGGAATGGCGTTGTAGAGACCCACCTGGAAGTCGCTGAGATCACCCATCTTGCGGATGATCGTGGGCAGCCAGAACGTGGCCGCGTAGATCGTGAGCTGAATGGCGAAGTAGAGGAAGCAGAACAGCACGATCTGCGGGTCCTTCAAGAGGCGCAGCACCGGAACGTGCGCGCCCGTAGCGGCTTCGCGCTCGGCCTGCTCGCGCGCCAGGTAGATTTCGAGCGCGCCCTGCTCGTCGCTCGTGAGCCAGTGCGCGTCGCGAATGCGCGACTTCAGGAACACCCAGCTCACGCCGCACAGCACGATGGAAAAGCCGCCTTCGATCAGAAACATCCACTGCCAGCCCGCGAGACCCAGGCCGCGCACGGAAAGCAGCGCGCCCGTGATCGGACCCGAGAGCACCGAGGCGAACGCCGAGCCCGCGAGAAACACCGCCGCCGCCTTGCCGCGTTCTTTCTGCGGCAGCCACTGCGCGAAGTAATAGATCACGCCGGGAAAGAAGCCCGCTTCGGCAACGCCCAGCAGAAAACGCAGCACGTAGAACGAGGTGTCGTTGTGCACGAACGCCATGGCGGCCGCCACGACGCCCCACGTGCCCATGATGCGCGTGAGCCAGGCGCGTGCGCCATACTTTTGCATGAGGATGTTGGACGGCACCTCGAAGATCGCATAGCCCACGAAGAACAGCCCCGCGCCGAACCCATACGCTGCCGCCGAAAGACCGATATCGGCTTTCATGTGCGCGCCGGCGAAACCGACGTTCACACGGTCGATATAGTTCGCGATGAACATGATGAGGAAGAGCGGGAGCACGTGCCGCAGGACCTTGGCGCTAGCCGACTCCAGCAGGTCTTCATAACGGTTGGCAGGGGCGGACATCGGGGTTGTCTCCTGTAGGCGCTGGCGGCGCGCGGATGGGATGCTTCGTGGTACGTTGTCTGATGACATTCTAAGCTTGCCCGCTTCGAGAGCCAATGTCGTGTTTACCCTGCTCCGGAACGGGAATCATACCGGTAAAGCTTGATTTTTCGCGCCTGTGGCGCCCCTCACCGGCAAAGGGCGCCTGCCGCAGGTGTTCGGCGGCGACGATCTGGCGTATGATGGTTGTACGATGACTTAACTCACTGAAACGATACTCGGAGACGACATGCAAATCACTGGCGACATGCTCATTGGAGGCCGCGCCGTGCGCGGCTCGGAAAAGCCGCTCGCGGCTTTCAATCCCGCCACGGGCGAAGCGATCCCCGCGCCGGCCTTCGGCAGCGGCACGGCCGCCGACGTCGACGCCGCCTGCAAGCTCGCCGCCGCGGCGTTCGACGCCTACCGCACGCTGCCCCTCGCCGTGCGCGCGGCGTTCCTCGAACGCATCGCCGACGGCATCGCCGCGCTCGGCGACGCGCTCACCGAACGCGCCCACGCGGAAACCGGCCTGCCCAAGGCACGCCTCGAAGGCGAGCGCGGCCGCACCGTCGGTCAACTGAAGCTGTTCGCACAGGAAGTGCGCCAGGGACTGTGGCTCACGCCCACGCTCGACGCCGCCCTGCCCGAGCGCAAGCCGCTGCCGCGCGCCGACCTGCGTCTGCAGAAAATCGCGCTCGGCCCGGTCGCCGTGTTCGGCGCGAGCAACTTCCCGCTCGCGTTCTCGGTGGCGGGCGGCGACACGGCCGCAGCGCTGGCGGCGGGCTGCCCGGTCATCGTCAAGGCGCACGGCGCGCACCTCGGCACCTCGGAGATGGTGGGCCGCGTGATCCAGCAGGCCGTGCAGGAGATGGGGCTGCCCGAGGGGGTGTTCTCGCTCATCGTCGGCGCGGGGCGCACGGTGGGCGAGGCGCTCGTTGCGCATCCGGCCATCAAGGCCGTGGGCTTCACCGGCTCGCGCGCGGGCGGCACGGCGCTCATGCGCATCGCCGCGAATCGGCCCGAGCCCATTCCCGTCTACGCGGAAATGAGCAGCATCAATCCCGTGTTCCTGCTGCCCGAGGCGCTCGCGGCACGCGGTGCGGCCATCGCGCAGGGCTTCGTCGATTCGCTCGTGCTCGGCGCGGGTCAGTTCTGCACGAATCCGGGTCTGGCGATCGGCATCGAGGGTCCGGCGCTCGACCAGTTCGCGCAGGCCGCGGCGCAGGCGCTGGGCGTCAAGCCCGCGCAGACCATGCTCACGGCGGGTATCCATGCGGCGTATGAAGAAGGCGCGCGGCGTCTGGCCGAAACCCAGGGCGTGAGCGCGCTCGCGCAAGGCCAGAGCGCGAGCGGCCCGAACCAGGCGTTCGCCGCCCTCTTCGTGACGGACGCGCAAACTTTCCTCGCGCAGCCCGCCCTCGAAGACGAAGTGTTCGGCCCAGCCTCGACGCTCGTGCGCTGCAAGGACGAAACCGAACTGCTCGCCGTGGCCGAACACTTCGCGGGGCAGCTGACCGCGACGATCCAGATGGACCGCGCCGACGTGCCCGCCGCGATGCGCCTCGTGCCGATACTCGAGCGCAAGGCCGGCCGCCTGCTCGTGAACGGCTTCCCGACCGGCGTGGAGGTCACGCACGCGATGGTGCACGGCGGCCCGTTCCCGGCCACGTCCGATAGCCGCGCGACCTCGGTGGGCACGAGCGCGATGGAGCGCTTCCTGCGGCCGGTGTGTTACCAGGACTTCCCGGCCGAACTGCTGCCGCAGGCGCTTGCGGACGCCAATCCGCTCGACCTCTGGCGGCGCAAGAACGGCGAACTGGTGCGCGGCTGAGCTGCCTCGTCAGCGCCTTTCGCGCTTCGCAAATGAAAACAGCGGCTGCAGTTCAACCTGCAGCCGCTGTTTTTCTGTGCACACTACGTGCCGGAACGCGCTATGCCTTTTCGCCCGACTCCGCCGCCGCGCGGCGCAGCCGCTCGCGGCTGCTCGACAGATGCATGCGCATGGCCGCGCGTGCGCCCTCGGGATCGTGACGGGCAATGGCGTCGAAAATGCTCTCGTGCTCGCGGTTCACCAGCTCGGCGTAAGCCTGCGGATCGCGATGCGCGATGCCAGCCGAATCGACGCGACGGCGCGGGATCAACGCCGCGCCCATCTGCGTGAGGATGTCGACGAAATAGCGGTTGCCCGTGGCGCGCGCCACCGAGATGTGGAATTCGAGGTCGGCGCCCGAACTGTCGCCGCCCGTGCGGATGACGACGTCGAGTGTGTCGAGCGCGGCGCGCATACCGGCCAGGTCGCGCTCGCTTGCACGCTGGGCGGCAAGGCCCGCGGCCTCCGTTTCGAGACTGATGCGCAGCTCCAGCACGGAAAGCACATCGTCCAGCGTGCTGGCCGGGACGACGTCGAGATCGAGCGGCTCGCGGCGCGGCTCCAGCACGAAGCTGCCAATGCCGTGACGCGTTTCGATCACCGACATGGCCTGCAGACGCGAGATGGCCTCGCGCACCACCGTGCGGCTCACGCCCAGTTGCGTCATGAGGTTGCTTTCGGTGGGCAGCTTGTCGCCGGGCTTGAGCGCGCGCGCGGCGATCTGCTCGCTGATGAAGTTGACGACCTGCTCGGCGAGATTGCGGCTACGCGCGGCGATGGGCGTGGCAAGCGACTCCGCCATGTGGATCTCCTTGGCTCGATATGCGTGCGTAAGTCATGTCATTCCATTATACGTTGTCGGACAACCGCTGGAAAAGCGCGCGCGCATGCGACTGAGGACATCCTACGACCGCATGATGGACGCCACCCGTGCAGGCCCGGACACCACACGAAATCGCTCCGTGAACGATCCTCATTTTATTTCGCATTCCGATGCAATTCGCGCCGCGCCGACCCGCAGGGAGAAGCGCGCATCGTTGTGTTAGCAAACATATCGCGCTGCAATAATCCGGCGAATTTATTTGCACATCCTGGCTGCACAAGTCGGCGTTCTCCGATAATCTCCTCGAAAAGGTGCGCGCCCGGCCGTTTTGGACAATGAGAATCCCCCACGGACGACGCCTCAACTGATATCGAATCGCAACGCGTTTGTGTAGTCACCATCCGCAACGAGGGAATCATTGAGAACCCGCATCGTCCTACTCATCCTTGCGCTCGCGCTGCCATGGGCGCCGCTCCTCGCGGCGCCGCCCGCCGAGCCCGCGCCTGACACGATGCAGGCCCGCGTGATGGGTTGCGCGGCCTGCCACGGCGCGCACGGCGAAGGCACCGACAACGACTACTTCCCGCGTCTCGCGGGCAAGCCGGCGGGCTATCTGTTCAACCAGCTCGTCGCCTTCCGCGACGGCGGCCGCAGCTATCCGCCCATGAACTATCTGCTGGCGTATCTACCCGACGCCTACCTCAAGCAGATCGCGGAATTCTTCTCGCAGCAGCACCCGCCCTATCCTGCGCCCGCCAGGCCCACGGTCGACGCGGCCACGCTCGCGCTCGGCAAATCGCTCGTCATGAACGGCGACAGCAAGCGTAACGTGCCCGCCTGCGCAGGCTGCCACGGCGCCTCGCTCACGGGCATGCAGCCCGCCATTCCGGGCCTCGTGGGCCTGCATCCGAACTACATCAGCGCGCAGCTCGGCGCGTTCCGCTACGGCACACGCCGCGCCGCCGCGCCGGACTGCATGCACGACATCGCCACCCGTCTCGCCGACCGCGACATCACCGCGATCGCGGCCTGGCTCTCGTCGCAACCCGCGCCCGCCGATACGACGCCAGCGGCGGCCTCGCCGCTGCCGCTCGCGTGCGGCAGCGTCCATAACTAGCCGGGGCCTCGACGTGCGCAGACTTCGATCCCTTCTCCCGTCATCGTCCAGGCCGCTCGCGGCTCGCCTCTCGCTCGCGGCCGCCACGCTCTGCATGGGCGCCGCAGTCGCGCTCGCGCAAACGGCCGCGCCCAGCGCGAACGCAGCAGACGCGGCGAGCGCCGCCGCGGCGGCAGCCACGGCCAACGCGAAGCCGATCGCGAGCAACGCCGAACTGATCGCGCGCGGCGAATATCTCGCGCGCGCCGGCGACTGCATCGCGTGCCACACGGTGCCTTCCGAGCAGATGTTCGGCGGCGGGCGTCCGATGGAAACGCCGTTCGGCACGCTCTACACGCCGAACATCTCGTCGGACAAGACCTTCGGCATCGGCTCGTGGACCGCCGACGAGTTCTACCGCATGCTGCACGAGGGCAAGTCGCGCGACGGCACGCTGCTCTATCCGGCCATGCCGTTCGCGTCATACACCAAGGTCACGCGCGCGGACTCGGACGCCATCTTCGCGTACCTGCTCTCCACCCAGCCCGTGCGCAAGGAGAATCGCGCGCACGACCTGCGCTTCCCGTATAACAAGCGCGCGCTGCTGCTCGGCTGGCGCACGCTGTTCTTCCGCCAGGGCGAGTTCAAGCCCGACCCGAAGCAGTCCGCCGAATGGAATCGCGGCGCCTATCTCGTGGAAGGCCTCGGCCACTGCACGATGTGCCACACGGCCATCAACGCGCTCGGCGGCAACTCGGCTTCGAAGGAGTTCCAGGGCGGCCTGATTCCCGTGCAGAACTGGTACGCGCCCTCGCTGACGTCGAACCGCGAAGCGGGCCTCGGCGACTGGAGCATCGAGGACATCGTCGATCTGCTGCACGCGGGCGTGTCGAAACGCGGCGCCGTGTACGGGCCGATGGCCGAAGTGGTCTACGACAGCTTCCAGTACCTCACCGAAGACGACGTGCGCGCCGTGGCCGTGTATCTGAAGTCGCTGCCGGGCCACAACACCGAAGTCGACAAGTCGCCCAAGAGCACCTTCGTGACGGAAGAAGCCGCGCGCCTCGTGCCGCTCGGCAAGAAGATCTACGAGTCGCAGTGCGCGGTGTGCCACGCGACCGAAGGCCAGGGCAAGCCGCCGCATTTCCCGCCGCTCGCCGACAACCAGTCGATCCAGATGAACTCGGCCGTGAATCCTATCCGCATGGTGCTCAACGGCGGCTATGCGCCGGGCACGAGGAAGAACCCGATGCCCTATGGCATGCCGCCCTTCGCGCAGTCGCTCTCCGATGAAGAGGTGGCGGCCGTGGTCACGTATATCCGCACGGCGTGGGGCAATCACGGCACGCCGGTTTCCGAACACGAAGTGAACGCGCTGCGTTCCGCGCCGCTTTTCTGAGGCTGCGATGATCGAAACTCCCGTACCCGAACAACCGGGCGAGCGCCCGCAACACGAACAGGTCGACGAGATCGTGGCCAGCGGCCCGGGCGGCGCGCTCGCGGTAGCGGGCATCGCCACGGCGATCGTGGCCGCGCTCTGGTTCATCTTCTACTTCGTCGTGTTCCTGCCGCGCGGCGTCATCCAATAGATCAGACAGACAAGGAAAGGCCGGCCTCATGTCGAATCCGCTCGATAACCATGCCAGTGCCGAAGTCGCCGCACGCGTCGAGCGCCGCTGGGCGACGCTCATGGTGGCGTTCGTCTCCCTGCTCGTGGCCGTGGTGGTATTCACGGGCCTGCACTGGGCTATGATGCCGCCCTCGCGCGTGGAACTCGTCAATCCGGAAACGCTGCACGTGTCCGGCGAATTCGTTGAGTCGAACCTCGGCAGCGCCGTGGAGACCGACGGCTCCGTGACGGTGCGCATTCTCGCGCAGCAATACTCGTTCACGCCGCAATGCATCCTCGTCCCGGCGAACACGCCCATTACGTTCCGCGCGACGAGCGCCGATGTCGTGCACGGTCTTCTCGTCACGGACACCAACCTGAACTCGATGGTCGAGCCGGGCTACATCTCGACGTTCCGCACGACCTTCGACAAACCCGCCGACCACCTCATGCCGTGCCACGAATACTGCGGCACGGGCCACCAGGGCATGTGGGCCCACGTGAAAGTCATCGACAAGGATGCCTTCATGCAGATGGCGAACCAGGCAGGCAATTCCGCGCGGAGACTCAGCTGTGTTAAATAACAAGCGACTCGTACTCGCCCACTTCTGGCTCGCGTTCATCGTCTTCGGCGTGGCGCTGCTGCTCGGCGCGTGGCAGATGTTCGTGCGCAGCCCGCTGCATCCGTGGCTCGATGACCCCGAGCTTTACTACCGTTCGGTCACCGAGCATGGCACCGTGATGGGCTACGTATTTCCCACGCTCATCGCCATGGGCTTCGGCTACGCGGTCAGCGAACTGGCGCTCAAGCGTCCGCTCGTGGGCGTGCGCTGGGCCTGGCTCGGCTTCATCCTGCTCGCGCTCGGCGCCGTCACGGCCTCGGTGCCCGTGGCGCTCGGCCTCGCCTCCGTGCTCTACACCTTCTACCCGCCGATGATCGGCAACGTGTTCTATTACCTGGGCGTCGTGCTCGTCGTGGTGGGCTCGTGGGTCTGGGTCGCGCTGATGGGCGTGAACACCGCGAAGTGGAAGCGCGAGAATCGCGGCAAACCGCTGCCGCTCGCCATGTTCGCAACCACGGCGGGCGCGTATCTCTGGGGCTGGACCGCCGTGGGCGCCGCCATCGAAGTGCTGTTCCAGATCCTGCCCGTGGCCTTCGGCTGGCGCAATACGATCGACGCGGGTCTCGCGCGCGTGTTCTTCTCCTGGACCCTGCACGCCATCGTCTACTTCTGGCTCGTGCCCGCCTATATCGCCTACTACACGATCGTCCCGCGCGCGATTGGCGGCCGGCTCTACAGCGACGTGATGGCGCGCATCTCGTTCATCCTGTTCCTCGTGGTGGCCATGCCGATCGGGATTCACCACCTGTTCACCGATCCGCAGGTGGGCTCGGGCTTCAAGTTCGTGCAGTCGGTGTTCACGGCGCTCGTCTCGGTGCCCACGCTTCTCACCGTGTTCACGATCTGCGCGTCGGTCGAAATCGCCGGGCGGCTGCGCGGCGGCAAGGGAGCGTTCGGCTGGCTCGCGAAGCTGCCGTGGCAGAACCCGCAAATGCTGGCCGTGACGTTCTCGTTCGTCATGCTCGGCTTTGGCGGCGCGGGCGGCCTCATCAACATGAGCTACCAGCTCGACCAGACCATCCATAACACGCAGTGGATCACGGGCCACTTTCACCTGATCTATGGCGGCGCGATCGTCATCATGTATTTCGCCATCGCCTACGACCTGTGGCCGCAGATCACGGGCCGCGCGCTCAACAACTGGCGCCTCATGCGCTGGCAGTTGTGGCTGTGGTTCATCGGCATGATCGTGACGACCTTTCCGTGGCACCTGGTCGGCCTCATGGGCATGCCGCGGCGCATGGCCTATTACGACTACAGCGACCCGGCGCTCGCGGGCCAGGGCGCGCTCGTGGCGCTCTCGGTCCTTGGCGGGCTGATCCTCGTGATTTCGGCAGTGCTGTTCTTCATCGTGCTGCTCCAGGGGCATCGCAGCGAGGCGGCCGCGCCCGAGGAATATCGCTTCAGCAAGCCCGTGCACGAGTCGGCCACGCTGCCGGTGGCGCTCAATAGCTTCGGGCTGTGGGTCGTGCTGATGATCGCCCTCACGATCACCAACTACGGCTACCCGATCGCGCAACTGCTGGCGACGCCCGAAACAGCCGTCCCCGCGATCCCGATTGGAGCGCAGCGATGAGCGACGAACGCCTGTTCTCGTTTCGCAATGTGTGGTTTCGCGCGGGCGTGGGCACGGCGATCGTCGTGTTCGTCGTCTCCGTACTGATCGGCTTCATCTGGCTGCCTTCCGCCAAGAGCGACCCGTATTTTCAGGGCATCTGGACGGCGATCTGCAGCGCGGCCGGCGTGCCGCGCCAGTGGCACCCGGTCGAGTCGGCGGTGCCGCCGGGCTACCAGTTGAGCCAGGTCGAACTCACGCCGCACATGCTCGACGGTGCGACGACGCTCTCGGTCGGCCGCGGCGCGACGCTCGCCTTGCGCTGCACGATGTGCCATGGCCCGCGCGGCATCAGCATGGCCAATTCGCCGAATCTGGCGGGCCAGTTCGCCATCGTGGTCTTCAAGGAACTGCACGACTTCCAGACGGGCGCCCGCCAGAACGCGGTGATGTCGCCCATGGCGCGCGATCTGTCCGACGAGGACATGCGCGACCTCGCGGCCTACTACGCCTCGCTGCAGCCGATCGCGCACCTGCATGGCGGCGCGCCCGACATCGTGGCGCACGGCGCGCCGCTGCGCAATATTCCCGCGTGCGCGGCCTGCCATGGCGGTGTGGACAACAAGATCGGCAGCCCGTGGCTCGACGGCCTGCCGGCCGCGTACACCAAGGCGCAGTTGCTCGCGTTCGCGAACGGCACGCGCCATAACGACATTTCCGAGCAGATGCGCAACATCGCGCGCAACATGACGCCTGAGGAAATCGACGCCGCCGCCGCCTGGTACGCGGGCGAAACGCCGCCGAAGCAACCCTGAACTCAACCCTGCGGGGCATGCGGCGGTACGCAAATTGCGCGCCCTGCACATCCCTCACCCAGCATCGCGGAGCAACATCATGCAAAAGACGGCATCGGCAAAATGGCACGGCGGCATCAAGGACGGACAGGGCACGATCTCGACGCAAACCGGCGTGCTCAACGAAGCGCCTTATGGCTTCGCCTCGCGCTTCGAAGGCGGTCCCGGCACCAACCCCGAGGAGCTGATCGGCGCGGCGCACGCAGGCTGCTTCACGATGGCGTTCTCGCTCTTTCTCACCCAGGCGGGCTTCACGGCCGAGAGCATCGAGACGAAATCGACCGTCACGCTCGACAAGGTGGGCGAAGGCTTCGCCATCACGAGCTGCCAGCTCGACATGACCGCGAAGATTCCCGGCATCGATCAAGCGAAGTTCGACGAGCTTTCGAAGGGCGCGAAGGAGAACTGCCCGGTGTCGAAGCTCTTCGCCAACAACGCGAAGATCACGCTCAACGCGACGCTTGTTTGAGAGGCTGTCATGGCCATCCCCCATGCCGCGCCGGGTGAGATCTTCGACGCACGGCCGCTAGGCGGCGCGCTCAAGAGCGCGAAGTCGACCACCCTGATCCGCGCGCAGCAACTCGAAGTCATACGGATCGTGCTGCCTGCGGGCAAGCGCCTGCCCGAGCACAGCGTGCCCGGCGAGATCACGGTGCAATGCGTGGAAGGCGTCATTCGTTTCTTCGTGAACGGCGACCCGCGCACCATGCACGCCGGCGACATGCTGCTGCTCGGCGGCGGCGAAACGCACGCGCTGGAAGCGCTCGACGACGCCTCCGTGATCGTCACGATTCATCTAGCCCATGGGGACAAGTGAAGGCTAGTGCTGCATCCGTAACAAAAGAGAGGGGCGTGTCCTGGCGAATACCGGACACGCCCCTTTGACTTTTCGAAGACGGGTTGCCCCGTCCCGCTCACTGCTTCGACGGCACCGGGTCGTCGTTGAGCGTCTTGAGGAACGCGATGATGTCCTGAATGTCGCTTTGTGTCATCGCGGGCTTGTCGCCGAACTTGCGGTCGAACGGCGCATCGGTCACGTCTACGTTCTTCTGGAACTGCGGCGGAATATCGTCGTACTTGTCGATCTTGCCATCGCGGCCGTGCGGATAGAACTTGCCCGGGTCCGTATTGCGATCGTTGTAGAACGCCATCACGTCGTCGAGGTTGTGATACACGCCGTTGTGGAAAAACACCGTGCGCGTGGCGGAATTGCGCAGCGTGGGCGTGAGGAACATGCCGCAATACTGCGTCTGGTCCTTGAAGTCCGAGCGGAACGGGCCGCATACGCCCATATCGAAGAAGTGCGGGTCCTTGTTCTGTGCGAGCTTGTTGTTACGCGGCACGCCCAGCGCCTCGTACTGGTAGTCCGTGAACATGGGTGGCAGGCCGTCCTTGCCGGGCTTCGAGAGGTGGCAGCCCGCGCAGTTCGCCTTGTTCGGGTCGTTGAAGAGGCGCAGGCCGCGCAGTTCGGCTTGCGAGAGGCGCGCATGGCCTTCGAGCCAGCGATCGTACTTGCTGTTATACGGATGGAACGATTGATCTTCCACCTGGTAGCGCGAGATCGCGAACATCGCCTCCGCCACGGCCATCTTCGGGTCGCTGAAGATTCGATCTCCGAACAGTTCCGTGAAGTGCTTCGCATACGGCGCCTTTTCGAGCTTCGTCGCCACCTGTTCGATGCTCGTGTTCGCCATTTCCACCGGATTGAGCAGCGGGCCATACGCTTGCTGCTGCAGCGTATCAGCGCGTCCGTCCCAGAAGAGGCCGCCCTGCGGCACCATCTCCACGGAGGTCGATGCGCCGCCCGCCACCTTCTGCGATTTCACGATGTCGGCTGCAGCCGTGGCCTGCTGCGCGACCGTCGGCGCGTCGTCGGCTTCACCCTGGTCGGGACCGATGCTGAAGTTCGGTTGACGGTACAAATACATGAGCGAAGGCGGCGGGCGATATCCCTGCTGGTTCATCGCGAGGCCGCCCATCTGCACGTCGTGCCCATTGGGAGGACCGTAGGAACGGTCGGGGCTATGGCACGACGCACAGGACTGCTGACCGGAGCCCGAGAGCGCCGGATCGGAGAAAAGCTGCTTGCCGAGCTGCGCCATCGCCGAAAGCGGTGCGACTGGCGGGCGCTGCAGCACCACCGGGTGAGGATTCGCGCCAGTCAGGTTCTCGACGACCTCGCCCACGGCATCGGGCACGTTGGCCGGAAACGCCACGGCGTAGGCGCAAAAACCCAGCGCGCCGACCGCGATCACGGTGGCGGCGGCGCGCAGGACGACCCGTGTGGGGCTCGCCGCGCTGCGCGGTTTGGGTGAAGACGGTGTAGGCGAACTGGAAAGCTCGGACATGATGCGATCTTTCTTTGCGTAATACCACGAGAAGGAAAAGCCGAACGCCGCGAGCACCCAGCGAACATCGAAGCTGGCGCGCAACGCGGCGAGAGCCACACGACGTGACAACGGCGCGAGGCGGACCGCCCCGCACGCGCGAGACTTGCGCGTGCCGACGGTCGAACCTCGCGCATCCATCCTGCAAACGGGCCCCAATGCGCCTTACATCAGAGCGAGCGCATTACAACATCGCAAGATGACTACACGGCGACTGTTTAATTTCCGAATACTTTCATTGATTTTCAAAATCGAAAGAATTGCTGAAGAGACCGTGTGTGCAAGGTTCTGGATTCGGCCCTGGATTCGGTCCGCGCGCGGGGCCGGGGTTCAGCCCATTGCACTCCGTGCGGCGCGAGCTATAACTGAAACTACAGTGCGGATGTTCTCTGCGCGCCCGCTCGCCCCTTCTTCTTGCGCCGCGCCGCGCTGTGCCGCCCCCGTATGCGTGGGCGCGCTTCCTTCGTGAGCAGTGAGCTAAGACGTTCGGCAGCCGTGCGCTGCGCGCAGGCATCCCGACTTTCCAGATGAGTGTGCGGCTTAAGGCTTTGCCTCTCGCTCGCGCGCACCTTCGCCGCGGAGTCACTCCGCAGGTATCCCGCAATGACATCGTCGTTGCCGCGAAGGCGCACTCACGAACTCGAGAAAGGAGGTTGATATGACATTACGCCTGGCATTGATCGCCACATGCGTGGCGGCCGTGGCAGCCGTTGCGCCCGGCACGGCGCGCGCGAAGGACGAACCCGTTTCGCAGCAGCGCGCGCATCAGACCATGACCGACGACGCCGATGCTTCGGCTCAGGCCAGCACCGACATGTCGTACGGCGGCACGCCCGATACGCGCAGCGCCTCGGGCCATCGCACGGGCAAGATGTGCTGGCCGCGTCCCGACTGCGACGTGTTTTTTGGTCACTGACGCGCACCCGGTGAACGAGCGCCGATGATTCCGAGGCGGCGGCGCGCAAGATCCGCCGCCCTCGCCTTTCAATCGTTCAATGCCTGCGCGCGGCCTGGCCGCCGCTTTACGCGCGCCGGGCGAAACCCACCGCGCGCCACGTAAACATCGCGCCCGCCAGCATCAGCACGCTCGTGCCGAGGAACACGGCGCGCATGCCCAGATGGCCGCCGACGAAGCCGCCGATCAGCGGCCCAAGCACCTGCCCCGCGAATTGCGCCGATACCGAATAGCCGAGCACGCTGCCCGCGGCATGATCCGGCGCGTTGTGACGAATGACCGTCGCGATGCACGGCAGAAGCGCCGCGAGCGACACGCCCATGAGAAAGCGCAACACGACGAGCTGCCAGATATTGCGCGACATGCCGATGAGCGACATCGTGATCGCCATGCCGAGGCTCGCGCGCACGAGCATGGGCTTGCGGCCGTAGCGGTCGCCGAGGCGCCCCCACACGGGAGCGACGAGCGCGGCCGTGAAGAACGTCGCGCTGTACGCAATGCCCGACCACTGCACGATCGCGGCGTGGCCGCGAACACCCAGTTCCTCCACGTAGAGCGGCAGGAACGGCAGCATCAGCGTCATGGCGACGAGCGTCGTGAACGAACCCACCACGCAGACCGCGAGATTGCGCCGCCAATGTTGCGCAACATCGGCATCGTGCGTGTTTTCGGGTGGCGCTTGCTTCGTGCCGGAAACGGCGGGCGCTGCCATGGGTGAAGAAGCGGAAGTCAAGTCGGACGCCCCGGCGCGATCGCGTGGCGGATCGTCGGGGTCTTCTGCGCGGGAGGTCATCGGCGGATCGAGGCGGCGGCGGGCTACGCGCTTCGCCCGCTCGCCGGGTGAAGTCGCAAGGCACCTTACGTTAAGCGAAGCGCGCCGCGCCTGTCAATTTTTTAAGCGTCCGCCGAAGATGGGCGCTCGGGCCCCGGCCGAAGGTACTGGCATGAGGCGCGCAGCTCTTTGCCGCTATTGCACGGCGGTCTGCAGCAGCCCCACCACGCGCTGCAGCGGCACGAGCACTTCGGTGTCGATGCCATAGAGCGGGCCGAGCGTCTGCGAGACGTCGCGATAGTCGAGCCGCGTGTGACCTTCGTTGTCTTCCCAGATCACCATGCGCAGCGGCAACTCCACCGCCGCGTGCGGGTTGGCCGCCATCACGGGCGTACCCGCCTTCGGATTGCCGAACAGGATGAGACGCGTGCGGCGCAGGCTGAGCCCCGCGGTCTCGGCGGCTTCGCGCTGGTCGACATCGGCGAAGATATCCGCGCCCGCCTTGGCCAGCGCGGTCTTCAGGCGCGCGATCGTCGTGTCGAAGTCGTGGGCGCTCTTGAGCGCCAGCACGGACGAGGGATGTTGCCCGTATTCAGCCATGACAAACTCCTCCTATGGCGCACGGCCCGCGCGAATGCGCGATGCATGCAACGGCACTTTATCCCAGAATGCGCGGCGGATGATCCAGGGCGCGCGCGGGGAGGATTCAGGCGCACGGCTTCCCTGCACGCGTCTTCTTCGGGCCGTGCGACGGGGCGGCGGGCGCAGCGTGGTGGGACCACGCACGCCACCACGCCCACGCCGCGCCTGCCGAGAGCACCGCGGCGATCAGCAGATTCACACGCATACCCGCACCGATCGACGCGCGCCCCGCGATCATGGCGCCCGCCACGGCCACGCCGAGCACCGCGCCGGTCTGCCGGGCGGCGTTGAGCACGCCGGCGGCGATGCCCGCGCGCCCCTGATCGACCGTCGCCATGAGCGCCGCCGTGGCCGCGGGCGTGATCAGGCTCGCGGCGAAACCGATGGCCGGCAGCGGCAAGGCCAGCAAGTCGTATCGCGCCGTCGTGCCGCAAACGGCCGCGCCGAGATAGCCCGCTCCCGCGAGCAGGCACGCGAGCGCGACGAGCGCGCGCGGCCCGAGCCACGCTACCGCGCGCCGCGAAAGCAGACTGCCGAGCGGCACCACCACGGTGAGCGGCAGGAAGGCGAGACCCGCACGCAGCGGCGCGTAGCCGCGGTCCTGCTGGAGATACAGGCTGAGTCCGAATAGCAGACCGTAGAACGTGAACGCCGAAATCATCGAGACCAGCACGGCCGCGCTGAACACGCTCTCGCGGAAGAATCCGAGCGGCAGCATCGGTTGCGCGCGGTGCTTTTGGAGCGCGACGAAGGCGATCGCCGCCCCACACGCCAGCACGAGTCCGCCCGCGACGAGCGGGGCACGCCAGCCGTGCGCAGGCGCCTCGATGATGGCGGCATTGAGCAGCGCCAGCGCCGCGATGGCCGCGGCCTGGCCCGCTAAATCGAGCCGGCGCGGCGCGCCAGGGCGTGGCTGCGGCGCCACGCGCGCGGCCATGACGACGCCTGCGAGGCACACCGGCACGTTGAGGAGAAAGATGCTGCGCCAGCCGACGAGCCCGATCAGCACGCCGCCCAGCAAAGGCCCCGCCGCCATCGCGACGCCGCCCAGCCCGGCCCAGACGCCGAAGGCGGCGGCGCGCTCGCGCGCGTTGGCGCATGCGCCGTTGATGAGCGCCATCGACGCGGGCACGAGCAGTGCCGCGCCCATGCCCTGCAGCACGCGTCCGAGCGTGAGCAGCGCGAGGCTCGGCGCGGCGCCGCACAACGCCGAGGCCGCCGTGAAGACCGCGAGCCCGGCCATATAGACCGGGCGCGCGCCGAGCCGGTCGCCGAGCGTGCCGCCCGACAGCAGCAGGCTCGCGAACGTGAGCGTATAGGCGTTCACCACCCATTGCAGGCCGGCCACGCCGCCCGCAAGACTCGCACCGATGCGCTCCAGCGCGACATTGACGATCGAGGTGTCGAGGATCACCACGACATAACTGATGCTCGTGGCCCAGAGCACCCGGCGTTGCTGTTCGCGGCTGTGCGTCTCGTGCGTCTCGTGCGTCTCGTGCGTCTCGTGCGTCTCGTGCGTCTCGTGCGTCTCGTGCGTCTCGTGCGTCTGCATGGGCTCCCCCGCTACGCCGGCGCGCGTTGGGTGCCGGTCACGAGCCCAGTATCGGGCGCACGGCAGTGCCGATGCTTCGATGCGTGTCGAAACATGCGACCCGGCTCGCGCGCTACGCTATGCGTATGTCCTGGAGAAACGCATGAATGGCATGAACACGCACCCGAGGGTGTCCGCCACAGCCTTCCTGATCGCCGACCCCGCACGCGCCGCGATGCTGATGGCGCTCGCCGATGGCCGCGCGCTGCCCGCCGGCGAACTGGCTTACGCGGCAGGCGTCACCGCGCAAACCGCGAGCAGCCATCTGGCGAAGCTGCTGGACGGCGGGCTGCTCGCCGTGGAAAAGGAAGGCCGCCACCGCTACTACCGGCTCGCGGACGCCCAGGTCGCCACCTTGCTCGAAAGCCTCGCGACGGTCGGCGCACACGCGCCGGTGCGCCGCAAGCCGCCTGGCCGCGAGGCGCGGAACCTGCGCTTCGCGCGATGCTGCTATGACCATCTCGCGGGCCAGGTAGGCGTGGCGATCACAGAGCGCCTCACGCATGCGGGGCTCATCACGGCGCAAGCGGACAAACGCTTCGCGGTGACGCCCGCAGGCAAGGCATGGTTCGGCGAACTCGGGCTCGACGTCGCCGCGCTCAAGCCGGGGCGTCACGGCATTGCGCGCCAGTGCCTCGACTGGACCGAGCGCCAGCATCATCTGGCCGGGCCGCTCGGCGTGGCCTTTCTCACGCTGCTGTGCGAACGCGGCTGGATGCGGCGCACACGTGCGTCGCGCGCGGTGCAGGTCACGCCGCGTGGCTGGCAAGATCTGCGCGAGCGGCTGGGCTTGACGCCCGAACTGCTAGCCGCCGATGCAGATGATTCGAATGACTAACGAATTGCGCCTCGTCACGCCACGAGAAACCGCTGTGCAAGCCGCACCCAGCACGCCGCGCCCAGCGGCAGCACCCGGTCGTTGAAGTCGTAGCCGGGGTTGTGCACCATACAGCCGCCGAACTCCCCTTCTCCGTTGCCGAGCAGCAGGTAGCAACCGGGCACCGCATTAAGCATCCAGGCAAAGTCCTCGCTGCCGTTCAAGCCCTTGGGCGCCTGCATGACCACATTGTCCTCGCCCACCAGCTCCGCGCAGACCTGCTGCGCGAGTGTGGTTTCTTCTGGCGTGTTGACCATGGGCGGCGTGAGCTGCCGGTAGTCGATCAGGGCCTCTACGCCGTGTGCCTGGGCGGTGAGCGCTACGATCTCGCGCACGCGCGCTTCCACGAGCGCGCGCGTTTCGGCTCGCGCCGCGCGGATGTTCAGCCCGAGCGTGACCGTCTCCGGTATGACGTTGTGGGTCGCGCCGCCGCGAATGTAGCCCACGGACACCACCGCGGATTCGTCGGGCGCCACGTTGCGCGCGACGATGGTTTGCAGCGCCGTCACGAGCGCCGCCGCGGCCACGATGGGGTCCTTCACGCGGTGCGGCATCGCGCCGTGGCCGCCCACGCCCTTGAGCGTCACGTCGGCCACATCCGACGAAAGGCTCACCGACCCCGGCAGCACGCGAAACGTCCCGGCCGGTACGCCCGGCATGTTGTGGAGCGCGTAGACCGCGTCGCAGGGAAAGCGTTCGAAGAGACCGTCTTCAATCATCGCCTTCGCGCCGCACAGGTTCTCTTCGTCGGGCTGGAAGATCAGGTTGAGCGTGCCGTCGAAATCGCGGCGCTCCGCCAGCGTTTTCGCGGCGGCGAGCAGGATGGCCGTGTGGCCGTCGTGGCCGCACGCGTGCATCTTGCCGGGCGTCTGGCTCGTGTACGGCAGACCCGTGTTCTCGACGATCGGCAGCGCGTCCATGTCGGCGCGAATGCCCAGGCGCCGCTTGCCGTCGCCCACTTTGAGCTGCCCCACCACGCCGCTCTTGCCGATGCCCGTATGCACTTCGTAGCCCCACTTCTCCAGCAGCATGGCGACGAGCTTCGCCGTGGCGCCCACTTCGAAGCCTAGTTCGGGCTGCGAATGAATCTGCCGGCGAATGCCGATGAAGGTCCCGGCGTCGATCTCGATCTCGGGCAACAAGGTGGGCAGCAACTGGAACGGGGTGAGCGACGGTTCACGTTTCATGAGGATTCCGTTATTGGTGTGAAGGATCGAAAGGCGAGACACTCCGCGCAACGTATCGTCAGCCGACGCGCTGCTCGCGAATCGCGCCTACGGCGCACAGCGAGATGACCCCGCAAACGACGAGATAGACCGCAGGCGAAAGCGGATTACCGGTCTTCGCGAGAAGCCACGTGACGATGAACTGCGAGCTGCCGCCGAACACCGTCACGCCCACGCTATAGATGACCGAAAGACCGCTTGCGCGCACGCTGGCCGGAAGCATTTCCATGAGCATCAGCAGCATGGGGGTGGAGCCGAGATTCGCTGCGGCAGTGATCATGACCGAGAGCGCCAGCACGAGCGGCACGCTCGGCATGCGCGTCATCAGCCAGAACGCGGGCACGATGGCCACGACGTTGAAGAGCAGCGCACCCAGCACGAGCCGCTTGCGGCGCGCGAGGCGGTCGGCGAGACGCCCCGAGACGAGCGAAGCGACGAGCATCGTGAAGCCCGTGGCGCAGCCCGAAAGCAGCGAGAGCGACGGCGGCATCTTGAGCACGCGGATCATGTAGGTCGGCATGAAGAACACCACGAGATACATGCCCACGGTGCCCGCCGTGATCGAGAGAATGCCGAGGCCCACTTTCGCGCCGTGCTCGCGCATGAGCGTGCCGAGCGGGCTGGGTGCGTCGGGCTCGGCCTCGTGCGTTTCGTCGAGTTTCGAGCGGATATAGAGACCCACCGGCGCGATCAGCAGACCGCCCATGAACGGCAGACGCCAGCCCCAGCTCTCCAGCGCCTGCGGCGAGAGCGTGGCGTAGAGCACCGCGCCCGTGAGCGCGCCGATGAGCGCCGAGATCCCCTGGCTGCCCAGTTGCCAGCTCACACGAAAGCCGCGCTGCCCCACTTCGCCGGATTCCATCAGCATGGCCGTGGACGCGCCGATTTCGCCCCCGAGCGAGAAGCCTTGCAGCAGTCGCCCCGCGAGAATCACGAGCGAGCCCATCACACCGGCCTGCGCATAGGTGGGCGCGAGCGAGATGCACAGCGTGCCCGCCACCATCAGCGCGATGGTCAGCGTCATGGCGGCCTTGCGCCCGCGCCGGTCGGCATAGCTGCCGATCACGAGGCCGCCCAGCGGCCGCATGACGAAACCGATGCCGAACGTCGCCACGGCTAGCAGCAGCGAGCCGTAAACGCTGTCCGAGGGGAAAAAGAGCCGGCCGATCAGAAGCGCGAAAAAGCTGTAGACCGTGAAGTCGTACATTTCGAGCGCATTGCCGATCGAACACGCGGCGATCAGGCGGAACTGGCTCTGGCGAGTGGCCGCGGGCGGCGCAATCGGGGCGGTGGCGCTGAGCGTTGCGTCATTCATTGCGGATCTCCGCGAGACGTGGAGCGATGGGAACAGGAAGTGGCCGAACGATATTCAGGCCGGTCTCACTTTTGAAAGAAGTCACAAATTTTCATCTTGATAACCGGATGGAATCACAGCGAAATGCAACGGCCATCGCGTCCCGGCCCGATTTCCCAACTCCCAACATGACTAGACAAATTTGTAAGCATCACCCCTGAATACGTTCGGCCCTGCCCCAGCAGCGCGATTCCCCCCAGACAGAGTCAGGATCTAGCGCAATTGCAATCCGATTTACAGGGTTTTCCATGAGCCCGGATTTATGAAATTCTCTTGCGCGGAAATTCTTTTCTCGCCATTCTTGTCTATGCAAGTCACACGAACGCAACAACGTCCCCACGGGTCTACGGTACCCATCGACAAAGGAGTATGGTCATGCAGGCGAAGTACACGCGGCTGGCAAAAGCGCTGATCGGCGCAGCACTCGGCGTCACGCTGCTTGGAAGCGGCAGTGCCGGCGCGAAGGAATGGAAAAGCGTGACGATCGCGCTCGACGGCAGCTATGCACCCTGGAACCTGACTCTGCCCGGCGGCAAGCTCGGCGGCTTCGAACCCGAGCTGGTCGAAAACCTGTGCGCGCGTGCACAGATTCAGTGCAAACTCGTCGCTCAGGACTGGGACGGCATGATTCCCGGGCTCCAGGCTGGCAAGTTCGATGTCCTGATGGATGCGATCTCGATCACGCCTGATCGCGAAAAAATCATCGCGTTCTCGAAGCCCTATGCGGCCACGCCCGCCACGTTCGCCGTGTCCGACCCGAAGGTCCTGCCCAAGGGCGGCCCGAACACGCCGCCTCTGAAGCTCGACGCCGACTCGCGCAGCAACGCGCCCGCCATCGAATCGATGCGAAAGGCGCTGAAGGGCAAGACGATCGGCATCCAGTCCGGCACCGTCTATACGGGCTTCATCAACGCCAACTTCAAGGACGTCGCGTCAGTACGCGTGTACAAGACCGCGCCGGAGCGTGATCTCGATCTCACGAACGGCCGCATCGACGCCACCTTCGACGACGTGACCTACTACACCGCCAACGCCGACAAGTCGCCCGTGGTGATCGCCGGCACGATGATCTCCGGCCCGATCTGGGGACCGGGCGAAGGCCTCGCGTTCCGCAAGCAGGACGCCGACCTGAAAGCGAAGTTCGACGCCGCGATCACGGCGGCGCTCGCCGACGGCACCGTCAAGAAGCTCGCCCTGAAGTGGTTCAAGACCGACGTGACGCCGTAAGCGCCGCATCCTGGCCGTACGCGCGCTGCTTCTGGCGCGCGTCTTCGCTTCCCCACCCGCGCGGATCCATGCCATGTCTCTGTTATCGCTATTCAACACACTCGGCCTCGGGCCGGACGGCTGGGGTAGCGTGCTGCTCCTCGGCGCATTGATGACCGTCGTGCTCACGCTTGCCGCTTTGGCAATCGGCGCGGTGTTCGGTGCGCTCATCGCTGCCGCGAAACTCTCGCGCCTGCGCGTGCTGCGCGTATTCGGTGACTTCTACACGACGGTCTTTCGCGGCGTGCCCGAATTGCTCGTCATCTATCTGTTCTATTTCGGCGGCTCCTCGCTGGTCACCACCGTCGGCCAGTGGTTCGGCGCCGATGGTTTCGTGGGCGTGCCGCCCTTCGCCGTCGGGGCGTTCGCGGTCGGCATGATTTCGGGGGCCTATCAGGCCGAGGTGTATCGCGCAGCCGTGCTCGCGGTGGCGCGCGGCGAACTCGAAGCCGCTCGCGCGATCGGCATGCCGACGCTGACGATGTTTCGCCGCATCCTGGTCCCGCAAGTGCTGCGCTACGCGTTGCCCGGCATCGGCAACGTCTGGCAACTGAGTCTCAAGGACTCCGCACTGATTTCGGTGACCGGGCTCGCCGAGTTGCTGCGCGCAAGCCAGATCGCGGCCGGCTCGACGCATCAGTACTTCCTCTTCTTCGTCGTTGGCGGTCTGCTCTATCTCGCCATGACGGGCGTGTCGAACCGTGTCTTCGGTCGTGCCGAAGCGATCGTCGGCCGCTCATTCAAGCGCAACTTCGCGCGCAACTGATCCGGGAGCGCTCAATCATGACTATCGATTTCGCGTTCCTGTTCGACACGTTGCGCCAGCTCGTCGGCGCCGTGCCGACCACGCTCGGTCTTTTCTTCGCGTCGCTCGTACTGGGCGGCCTGCTCTCGCTCGTGATCGTCACGATGCGCGTCTCGCCGCATTGGCTGCCGAACCGCTTTGCGCGCGCGTACATCCTCGTATTTCGCGGCTCCCCGCTGCTGATCCAGATGTTCCTCGTCTACTACGGCCTCGGGCAGTTCGGCGTGATTCGCGAAAGCTTTCTGTGGCCCGTGTTGCGCGAACCTTATGTCTGCGCGGTCCTGTCGCTTGCGCTGTGCACGGCGGGATACACGGCCGAGATCATCCGCGGCGGCCTCATGGCGGTGCCCGTCGGGCAAATCGAAGCCGGTTACTCGATCGGCCTCTCCGGCTTCGCCCTGCTGCGCCGCGTAATCGGCCCGATCGCGCTGCGACAGTGCCTGCCCGCGTATTCGACGGAAGCCGTGCTGCTCGTCAAGTCGACGGCGCTGGCAAGCCTCGTCACCGTCTGGGAAGTGACGGGCGTCGCGCAGCAGATCATCCAGCAGACCTATCGCACGACTGAAGTGTTCACGTGCGCCGCATTGATCTACCTGTTTCTGAACTTCGTCGTCGTGCGCGTGATCGGCTTTATCGAGCGTCGGCTGTCGCGCCACCTGCGTGCGGCGCCGCCCGCCGTACGCAAGCCTGCCGCGCCGCTCGAAGCCAGCCGTGCCGCGTCGTGACCCGCCGCCCTATCTGGAGAGATTGATGAACACAACTGCATCCGCCGCGCTGTCGGTGCGCAACATCCATAAATCGTTCGGAGACCATCACGTCCTGAAGGGCATTTCGCTCGACGCTCACGAAGGCGACGTGATTTCGATTCTCGGCGCGAGCGGCTCGGGCAAGAGCACCTTCCTGCGCTGCCTGAACCTGCTCGAGACGCCGGACGACGGTTCGGTCGCGCTCGCGGGCGAGGAGCTCAAGATGAAGCGCTGCCGGGATGGCAAGCTGCAGCCGGGCGACCGCCGCCAGGTCGACCGCGTTCGCTCGCAGCTCGGCATGGTGTTTCAGAACTTCAACCTGTGGTCGCACATGACCGTGCTCGAGAACCTGATCGAAGGGCCCATGCGTGTGCTCAAGCGCAGCCGTGCCGAATCGGTGGAAGAAGCCGAAGCGCTGCTCGCCAAGGTCGGTCTCGCGGACAAGCGCGGCCACTATCCGGCACATCTGTCCGGCGGTCAGCAGCAGCGCGTCGCGATTGCGCGCGCGCTCGCCATGCATCCCAAGGTGATGCTGTTCGACGAGCCGACGTCGGCGCTCGACCCCGAGCTGGTCGGCGAAGTGCTGCGCGTCATGCGCACGCTCGCCGACGAAGGCCGCACGATGCTCGTGGTTACGCACGAGATGGGCTTCGCGCGTCATGTTTCGAATCGCGTCATGTTCCTGCATCAGGGCCAGGTGGATTCGGATGGCACACCGGACGAAGTATTCGGCGAACTGAAGTCGGAACGGTTCCGCCAGTTCGTTTCGAGTCACCAGGACCGCAACGCTCACTGAACCCACGCGACGCACACGCTCTCTCATGACAATCGTACGTACCCAGAATCCGCTCGACTGGCGCGCAATCGCCGCCGTTGCCGCAGGCGAGCCGCTGCTGCTCAGCGCCGATGCGCAGGCGAACATTCGGAGCGCCCGCGCGCTCGTCGAACAGATCGTTGCGCGCAGCATACGCGCGTATGGTGTGAACACGGGCGTCGGCGCATTGTGCGACGTGATCGTCTCGCAAGACGAACAGCACGACCTGTCGCACAACATCCTGATGAGCCACGCGGTCGGTGTTGGCGAGCCGCTTGGCGCAGAGGAAACGCGCGCGATCATGGCGGCGGCCATCAACAACTTCGCGCATGGACATTCGGGCGTGCGACTCGAAGTCGTCGAGCGGCTCGCCGCGCTGCTGGAGGCGAATTGCCTGCCCGAGGTGCCCGCGTTCGGTTCCGTCGGCTATCTGAGCCATATGGCGCACATCGCGCTCGTCTGCGTGGGCGCGGGACATGTGCGCTGGAACGGCGAGCGTCTGAGCGGCGCACAAGCGCTGCAACGGCTCGGACTGCAGCCCCTGTCGCTCGAAGCGAAGGAGGGATTGAGCCTCGTGAACGGCACGCCGTGCGTGACCGGGCTCGCCGCGCTCGCGCTGCAGCGCGCCGAGCGCTTGCTCGACTGGGCGGACGTCGTTGCCGCGATGAGCTTCGAGAATCTCGGCGGCCAGATCGCCGCATTCGACACCCATTCGCTTGCGTTTCGTGTGTCGCCGGGCCTTGCCCGCGTTGGAGAGCGCCTGCGCGCGGCGCTCGCCGGCAGCTCGCTGCTCGAAGCCTCGCTCGGGCGGCGCACGCAGGACCCGCTCAGCGTACGTACGATTCCCCACGTGCATGGCGCCGCGCGAGACACGTTCGCCGCAACGGCCGAAGTCGTGAACCGCGAGCTGGCCTCGGTGACCGATAATCCGATCGTCGCCGGCACGCCAGAGTCGCCCCGGGTGTACTCGCAGGCGCACGCGGTCGGCGCCTCGATCGCGCTCGCCATGGACAGTCTCGCCACCGCGATCGCGCAAGTTGCGGCGATGGCCGAACGCCGTCTCGATCGTTTGGTGAACCCGCTCGTGAGCGGCCTGCCCGCCTTCCTCGCGCATGCATGCGGCACGCGCTCGGGTTTCATGATTGCGCAGTACACAGCCGCGTCGCTCGTCGCGCAGAACCGTCGTGAGGCCGCTCCCGCGAGTCTCGACGGCGGCGTGACATCGGGGCTGCAGGAAGATCATTTGTGCCATGCGACGCCGGCCGCGCTGAAGGCGCTCGCGGTGATCGAGAACAGCAACCGCATTCTCGGCATCGAACTGCTTGCTACGGCGCAAGCCTATGACCTGCAGCCGCTCGACGCGGCGCGCGCGCCCTACACGGACGCGCTTTACGCCAGCGTGCGTGCCACGCTGCCGACCTATCGCGACGATCGCCCGCTCTCCGACGACATGACTTTCGCGTTTCGCCTCGTTGCCAACAGCGCCCCGCCGCCGCTTCCCGGCCCGGCGGGTGACGGCGCGAAGCCCATCTCGCGGGAAACGGAGCAGGACATGGCGCCAGTCGTGCACAACGCGGTGCGCAGTGCAGCGGCCCCTGTGGGCAATGCGGTTCACGGCACTGTCGGCGTCTGAAGCGAGGACAGGTATGAACACGCCCTCTTCGCTCATGGACAATTCGACGCGTTGCGCGACAGCGCATAAGGTTGCTCCAGCGTATGAGCAGATCAAGCGCTACGTGGTCGATCGAATCACGGACGGGACCTGGAAGCCGGGTGAAGCCATTCCGTCCGAAACGGAGCTTGTAAAGGAATTCGGCGTCGCGCGAATGACCGTATCGCGCGCGCTGCGCGAACTGTCTGCTGAGCATATGCTCAGGCGCGTTCAGGGCGCGGGAACATTCGTCGCATCGCGCGACGTCGAATCGACTGTCCTCGAGGTTCGCAACATCGCCGACGAAATCGCCGCGCGCGGCCACCGGCACAGCGCGCGGGTGCTGACGCTGGAAGCGAGCGGGAACAATCAGGCGATGGCCGCACTCGAACTCGGCGGCGGTTCCGTGTTCCATTCGCGTATCGTCCACTACGAGGACGACGAAGCGATCCTGTACGAGGACCGCTATGTGAACCCGCATGTGTTCCCGGGGTATCTGGAGCAGGACTTCACGCTGGAAACGCCGAACCACTACATGATGAGGCTCGCGCCAGTTCAACGGGCGGAGTTCCGGATCTACGCGCAAAAGCCGGACGCGGACATACGTCGCCATCTTTCGATGAATATCGGCGAGCCCTGCCTGTTAATGTGGCGGCGTACCTGGGTCGGCAGCGCCGTTGCGACGGCTGTCGAGCTTTGGCATCCGTCTTCGCGTTTTCATCTGGTCGGCAAGGTATCGGGATAACGCCGGGCGGCCCGCACTCCCGTCCTCGCCGCGCTGCGTTGCGCAACGTTTAGAATCTCTTCCGATCGGAGAACGTTGGAGCACCACAGATGAAACTGCACCAGTTGCGCGTCCTGCTCGCGCTCGCGCAGCACGGCAGCATGCACGAGGCATCGCGCAGCCTGCACATCTCGCAGCCGGCGCTTTCCAAGGCGGTGGCGGAGCTGGAGCGCGAACTGGGCGTGACGCTCATGTCGCGCTCGGTGCGCGGCGTGAGCCTCACGAATTACGGGCGCGCGCTCGCGAAGCGCGCGAGCGTGGTCGAACAGGAGTTGCGCCACGCGCTGGAAGATATCGAAGGCATGCGCGGGCATGCCGAGGCGCAATTGAACATCGGTTTTTCCGCCGTTGCATCGAGCGGGCCGCTGCCCGAGTCGATTGCGGCGTTTCGCGCGCGCTTTCCGGGCGTGGCGCTGCATGCCTATGAAATGCGGCCACAGCAGATACTCGAAGGGTTGCGCGAAGGCCGCCTCGACCTCGCGCTCATCTCGACGAACAGCGGCCCTGGCACGAGCGCGTTTCAGTGGGAGCCGCTTTTCTCCGTGGGCATGGTGCTCGCCACGCGCCCCGGCCATGCGCTCGCGCGCACGACGCGCCTGCGCGATCTGCTCGAGGCCGACTGGCTCACGCTCGACCCGCTGGACGATCCCGGCAGCCCGCTCGCAAGCCTCATGCGCCTCAATCGGCTCGACATGCCCAAGCGCATCGTGCACAGCGTGTCGAACCTGCTCGGCCTGCAACTCGCGACCTGCACGGACGTGATCAGCATGTGGTCGGACTTCGTGTTCTACGGCATGAGCGGGCCGCTCGTCCTCAGGCGCGACGCGTTGCACACGCTGCCCATTCGCGACGAACTGCCGGACTTCCACGTGTTCATGGTGTATCGGTCCACGGACCTGATGACGCAGGTGTGCACCGAGTTCAGCAAGGAGATTCGCCATCGCTGCCGCACGATGGTCTCGCCGCGCGCAGCCGCGCTCGGCACGACGCGCGCGCGCAAAACGGCGGACGGCGCAGCGAAGTCACGTTTGGAACGCTAACGTGGCGGACTGCGGGGTTTAGCCGAGTGCTGAGCCCCGCTTCGCGCCCGCCTCGCGCGCGCGGGCCAGTACGTCGAGATTGCCCTCGCCGAAACCCTGGTGGCCGCTGCGCTGCACGACTTCGAAAAAGATCTCGCCGGGATGGCGTTTGGCAAACGTCTGGAAAAAGAGCCGCGGCACGCCGTCTTCGCCAATCTCGCCATCGATCAGCACATGACGCTTGCGCAATGCTGCCAGGTCCACGCCGTGGCCGGGCAAACGCGCATCCACGGTGTCGTAGTAAGCGGGCGGCGGTTCGACGAACTCCACGCCGTTGGCCTTGAGCGCGTCGACGCTTGCGAGGATGTCGTTGGTCGCAAGCGCGATGTGCTGCACACCTTCGCCGGGATGCTCGGGCAGATAGTCGTGCAATAGCTGCGTGCGCCGCGTGCCTTCCTCATAAACAGGAATGCGCAGTTCGCCATCGGGCGACACCATCACGCGAGACTCCTCGGACACGTGCCAGTTCGCGTTGATCTCGTGGATCTCGCGGAAATGCAGCAGGTCGCGATAGAAGTCGAGCCATTCCGCAATGCGCCCCGCCCCCACCGTTTGCGTGAGGTGATCGACGCGTGTGAGGCCGGTGCCGCCGTGATCGAGATCGGTATGCGCCGTAGCGACGTCGATGGGGCGGAAATCGATGTCGAAAATCGAAATGTCGCCCACACCGCCGCGCTGCCCGCCGCGGCCGCGCCAGCGGTCGATGAAATAGAGGTGTGAATCGCCAATGCCCTGGATCGCGGGAATGTGCAGCTCCGCGGGACCCAGGCGCTCGCCTTCGAACGCCCACGCGCCGAGCGAGATCGCGTGCTTGAACGCGCGCTTCGCATTGTCGACGCGCACGCCGATCGCGCAGATGCCCATGCCGTACTCCTGCGCGTAGCGCGCGGCGAACGAGTCGGGCTCGGCGTTCAGCAGGAAATTCATCTCGCCCTGCCGGTAGAGCGTGACCGCCTTGCTCACGTGGCGCGCGATCGCCTTGAAGCCGAACTGTTCGAAGCGGCGGCCGAGGTCGGCGGGCTCGGGCGCGGCGAACTCGACGAACTCGAGACCGGCCATGCCGAGCGGATTGTCCGCCTGCGGCGGAGGATTAGAGGGGCTGGACATGCAATTGGCTCCTGACGCAAGCGCTGAAACGGACGCCTCGCCGCTCCGCCGCAAACTTCGAGGGCGCGAATCTGGCAAATGAGGCAGGCCGATTTTAACCAGTTCGTTCATTTAGACGAAGACCGCAGTACGCGGGCGGTCCACGCGCCATCTCGGTGCAAACCCGCAAAGCGTTCGATAATCGCACGCGTTTGCGCGATAATCGCGCAAAATGGCGCCGCCACGCATTGCCGGACCGCGCGGGCCACCCTATGCTGCGTCTCACGTTTAGCGCATGTCGCAGCATGGCACATGCGCAAAAGTCTGGAGACAACTCATGACCCCAAGCCTCGACACCACCGGCTCGCCCGACGCCGCCCCTCTCGCGGCCCGCAAGGCGGCGCTCGGCAGTTTCGTCGGCGCGGTCGTCGACTGGTACGACTTCCTGCTCTACGGCATTGTCGCCGCGCTGGTGTTCAACGTGGCATTCTTCCCGCAGGTCGGCAGGACGATGGGCACGCTCGCCGCGTTCGCGACCTTCGGCGTGGGCTTTCTCTTTCGGCCGCTTGGCGGCGTCGTGTTCGGCCACTTCGGCGACCGGCTCGGCCGCAAGCGCATGCTCGTTCTGACCGTCATGATGATGGGCCTTTCCACAGTGGCAATCGGTCTCTTGCCGACCTATGCGACCATCGGCTGGTGGGCGCCCGTGCTGCTCGTCACGATGCGCGCGCTGCAAGGCTTCGCCGTGGGCGGCGAATGGGGGGGCGCGGCTCTCATGGCCGTGGAAAGCGCGCCGCGCGGCAAAAAGGCGTTCTATAGCAGCGGCGTGCAGGTGGGCTACGGCGTGGGCCTCGTGCTCGCCACCGGCCTCGTCGCGCTTTTGAGCCATTTGCTCGGCGAGGCGGCGTTCCGTTCGTGGGGCTGGCGTCTGCCGTTCCTCTTCAGCGTCGTGCTCGTGCTCGTTGGCCTGTGGGTGCGCTCGAGCATGGACGAGTCGCGCGAGTTCGTCGAGAAGGTCGAGCACGGTCATCGCAAGCTCAAGATGCCGGTGCTGGAAGCGCTCACGCGCCACCCGAAGGCCTTCCTCTACATCATCGCGCTGCGCCTTGCCGAACTCTTCACGATGTATATCGTGACCGCCTTCGCGCTGAGCTATTCGACCAGCAACCTCGGCCTGTCGCGCGATCTCTTTCTCGGCATCGGCCTCTTCGTGGGCGCGCTCTCCTGCGTGACGATCCCCTGCTTCGCCTGGCTCGCCGACCGCCTCGGGCTGCGCCGCATCTATCTGATCGGCGCGTGCATCGGCCTCGTGAGCGCCGTGCCGTTCTTCCTCGCGCTCGAAGCACGGGCCACGGTCTGGATCGTGATCTTCTCCGTGATGCTAGCGAACATCGCCCACGACATGGTCGTGAGCGTGCAGCAACCGCTCTTCACCGAGCTGTTCGGTGCGGAGTACCGCTACAGCGGCGCGGGTGTGGGCTACCAGTTCGCGAGCGTGGTGGGCGGCGGCTTCACACCGTTCATCGCGGTGGCGCTGGTGGGCGTTGGCGGCGGTTCGTGGCACCTCGTCGCCGGGTACCTGGCGATTGGCTGCCTGATCTCGCTGATCGTGGCGGCGCGCATGAAGCCGGAGTGAGCAAGAAAAGATCGTTCGCTCGCAAGCCGCAGGCGTTTGGCGCCAGCGGCTTTTTCCATTGTTTGTGCCGCCGTGCAGCACAGGGTCTTGCACGCCGATGAAGAAACCGCCACTGGACCGGCGCGACTGGATCGCCGGGCTCGAAAAAGGCCTCGCGATTCTCGAAGCCTTCGACAGCGAGCACGCGCGCATGACCCCCACCCAGGCGGCCGAGCGCACGGGTCTCTCGCGCACCGCCGCGCGCCGCTATCTGCTCACGCTGGAATCGCTGGGCTATGTGTACACGGACGGCCGTCTGTACGGCCTCACGCCTCGTGTGCTGCGCGTGGGCTGGTCCTACTTCGATTCGGCGCGTCTGCCGCGCACCGTGCAGCCCTATCTGCAGCAACTGAGCGCGACGCTCAACGAATCGGCCTATGTGAGCGTGCTCGACGGTTGGGACCTCGTCGTGATCGCGCGCAATGGCGTATCGCGCGTGATGACAACGGGCTTCGTGCTCGGCGCGCGCGTGCCCGCGCCGCTCATCTCGCCCGGCGTGGTACTGCTCGCGCACGAGGCCGACCAGCACGCGGTTTCCGCGTGGCTCGATACGGTCGAGCTTTCGCCCTTCACGCCGCATACCATTACGAGCGGCGCGCGCTTGCGCGAGAAAATCGTGCGCGCGCGCGTGGACGGCTATGCGCTCATCGAGCAGCAGTTACAGGTGGGCGTACGCGGCATTGCCGTGCCGCTCAGGAATCGCAACGGCGAGGTGGTCGCCGCGCTCAGCACCAACATGCCGATGGGCGAAGAAAGCCCCGAGGCCGCTCTCCAGCGGGTTCTGCCGCATCTGCAGGAAAGCGCGCTCGCCATGCTCAACGTGCTTTGACGCGGATTGACATGCTCTGGCGCCAAGTTTGAACAACGGCTCACGAGCGCGTTAGCGCTGCACGATCGCCCGACATGCGCGCGTTGCCCGTCACGGCGAGTCCCGCTGTAGCGAGCGCTTCGCGCGCATTCCCTTTGATCCCGCACTATTGCGCGCCATTGCTTGCGCCCGCAACGATCCCCTCACCCTTCGACGCTAGAAGTCCACCGCATCGCGAATGATCGGGCACGTCATGCAATGGCCGCCGCCGCGCCCGCGCCCCAGCTCCGCGCCCACGATGCTCACCACCTCGATTCCGGCCTTGCGCAGCAGCGTGTTCGTATAGGTGTTGCGGTCATAAGCGAACACGACGCCGGGTGAGGTGCAAACCAGGTTCGCGCCGCTGTCCCACTGCGTGCGTTCGCGCTGGTAGTCGTTGCCGCCCGCTTCCACCACGCGCATTTTCTTGACGCCGAGCGCCGCGCTCACCACTTCGACAAAGGACTTTTTCTCCTGATGCAGCTCCACACCCGCCGGTTGATCGCTGGGCCGGTACGTGAATGTTCGGGTACGCGCGAGAAAATCCGGCGCGATCAGCACACAGTCGCGATCTGCAAACGTGAAGACCGTATCGAGGTGCATGGCCGCGCGAATTTTCGGCATCGCCGCCACGATCACCTGCTCGGCGGCGCCCTTCTTGAACAGCGTAGCGGCGAGCTGGCTGATCGCCTGGCGCGACGTGCGCTCGCTCATGCCGATCAGCACGGTCTTGTTGCCGATGGGCATGACGTCACCGCCTTCGAGCGTCGCCATGCCGTGGTCCTGCGTCGGGTCGCCCCACCACACGTTGACCTTGCCGGCAAAGTCCGGATGAAACTGGTAAATCGCCGCGGCAAGAATCGTTTCCTCGTGCCGCGCGGGCCAGTAGAGCGGATTGAGCGTCACGCCAGCGTAAATCCAGCAGGTGGTATCGCGCGTGTAGATGGTGTTCGGCAACGGCGGCAGCAGATATTCAGTGGACCCGGCCGCTTCGCGCACGACCTTGAGCGCCGCGCCGCCATGCGATTCCGGGAAATCGTAGATCGAGAGGCCGCCAAGCAAGGTCTCGGCCAGCTTGCGATCGTCGAGCCCTTCCAGATAGCTGCGCAGTTCATCGATGAAACCCAGCCCGACCTGGTTCGGCACGATCTGATTGTCGAGAATCCACTTCTTGCCTTCGGGCACGGCAACGGTTTCGGCGAGCAGGTTGTGCATTTCCACGACCTCGACGCCGCGGTCGCGCATCTTCGTGACGAAATCGAAATGGTCGCGCTTCGCGTTGTCGACCCACAGCACGTCGTCGAACAGCAACTCGTCGCAATTGCTCGGCGTGAGCCGCGAGTGCGCCATGCCGGGCGCGCACACCATCACCTTGCGCAGTTGCCCGACCTCCGAGTACACGCCGAGCGTGCTCTCTTCCTTCGCCCTGGCCTTGCCGCCCTTCGCGGCTTTCTCCGCCTTTTCTACCTTCTCTACCTTTTCTCCCTTCTCACTCTTGCCACCGCCCTTCGCCTTGGACATATCGATCTCCGCTCGTTCTCGTTAGACCGCCATGGCGCCCGTGGCCAGCGCAACGACGCCTACGATGGCCGCTACGGCCGCCACGATGAAAATGACCCAGTCGCTCGTACGCTGGAAAACCTTCAGCTTGCGCTCGCGCCGCGCGAGGAAATACAGCACCGTGCCAGGCGCGTAAAGAATCGCCGATAGCAGGATGAACTTGAGACCACCGGCAAGAATCATGAACAACGTGTAGATCACGGCGACCGAGGCCAGCGCGAGATCGCGTTTGCGCTCTTCAGGCCGCACCTCGTAGCTCTCGCCGCGGTTCGAGACCATAAACCCGTAAGCGGCGACGAAGAGATAGGGAATCAGCGACATCGAGCTCGTGAGGTTGAGCATTAGTGAGAACGCGTCGCGCGAGAAATACGTGCTCGCCACCAAAATCTGTACAACGATGTTGGTGATCCACAGCGCATTGGCCGGCACGTTGTTGGCGTTTTCGCGCGCGAACACAGCCGGCATATCCTGATTGCGCGCCGCCGCGAACATCACCTCGGCGCAGATGAGCGACCACGCCAGGTACGCGCCCAGCACGGAAACGATCAGACCAATGCTGACGAAGATCCCACCCCACGGACCGACCACGCTTTCGAGCACGGCCGCCATGGAAGGCTGGCGCATACCCGCCACGTCCGCGCGCGGCAGCACGGCGAAAGGCAGCATGGAAACGAGCACCATGAGCGTGGTAACGCCGGCGAAGCCGAAGATCGTTGCACGCCCAACGTCCGTGCGCTCCTTCGCGTAGCGCGAATACACGCTCGCGCCTTCGATGCCGATGAATACGAACACGGTGACGAGCATCGTCGCGCGAATCTGCTGGATCAGGCCACCCTCTTGCGCGGCGGACTGGATATTCAGGTGGAAGGTCCCGTACTTGAATACGAACAGGAGGATGACGATGAACACCACGATCGGAATGACCTTGGCGAACGTCACGACAGTGTTGATGAACGCGGCCTGCTTCACGCCGCGAAGAATGAGAAAGTGAAACAGCCAGATGCCGACGGAAGCGACGATGATGGCCGTGACCGTATTGCCGTCGCCGAAAACCGGGAAAAATGCGCCCAGCGTGGACTTGATCAGCACCCAGTACGAAACGTTGCCAATGCAACTGCCGATCCAGTAACCGAACGCGGAGAGGAAGCCGGGGTAATCGCCGAAGCCCTCTTTGGCGTACATGAACACACCGGCGTCGAGGTTCGGCTTGCGCTCCGCGAGCGCCTGGAAGACGCGTGCGAGCGTGTACATGCCCACGCCCGCCACGAGCCACGCAATCGCCGCGCCGACCGGCCCCGTTGCATTGGCGAAGGTTCGCGGCAGAGAAAAGATGCCGGCGCCCACCATGCCCCCGACTACCATCGCGGTCAACTGCACGCGACTCATCTTCTGCTCGGTATCGGCCATCGGTTCCCTCGCTTTGTTCGGAACTTCGCTTTCTCGAGCGGCCAGCGCACGTCTGCGCCACCGCTTAGCCGTCAGGCGCCTGCGGTGTCACCGGGTCACGCGCACCGAGTTGTTGCCGAGCAGTACACGCACGCGGTCGCCAGGAACGAATTGCTGATCCGCATCCTGGACCACCGACATCAGTTGCCCCGAATCCAGACGCACGACGATTTCAAGGCCTTGCCGCTGCGTGACGCGCTGCTCCACGGCATTGCCTGCCGCCCCGCCCAGCACGGCGCCGCCGATGCCCGCCGCAACGGAGCCCGTGCCGCGCCCGATGTTGCTGCCTGCCGCGATGCCGCCGAGCGCGCCGCCCGTTATCGCGCCGATGCCGGTTGGACCCGGCTGAATCGTGACGGGCCGCACGGATTCGACCGCGCCGAGTTCGACCACGAACACCTGCTGAGCCTGGGCCGGTGTGAAGACAGAGCCTGAAGTCGGTGCCTCACAGCCGGAAAGTGCGACCGAGACAACCACGGACCCAAGAAGTGTTGCAGCGAGATATCGCATGACATTCCCCCCTAATGCGGCGCATTGCGGATTCGCTAATTCATTCGGCCTGTTTGCTAACGATTCCACGTATAGTCATTAGCGAACATTTAGCCAATACGTGCCCGGCGATTCTCATTTCCCAATCCATCCTCCGGACACCTGACGAACATTATGGAATACGATTCGCACATGAGGTATTCAACGTGACATTCGTTCGAGAATAGTTCAGCAATTCAATGTGGCGCGCATTTTTTATCCGCGATTTCCCGCGCTCGCATTACGACCGGTCAACGATCAGAAAAAGGCTCGAACATGAAATCGACGGATGACCAGAAGTTGTCGCTGCCGGTGCTGACGGCCATGGTCGTGGGCTCCATGGTCGGCGCCGGCATCTATTCGCTGCCGCGCAACTTCGCGCTCGAAGCGGGCCCGACTGCCGCCATCGTCTCATGGTGCATTGCGGGAGGCGGCATGTATATGCTGGCCCGCGTGTTCCAGCTTCTCGCGGAAATCCGCCCCGACCTCGACTCGGGCATCTTTGCCTACGCACGCGACGGCTTCGGCGGCTACGCCGGCTTTCTCTCCGCGTTTGGCTACTGGATGGCCGGTTGCTTCGGCAACGTCTCTTATTGGGTGCTGATCAAATCCACGCTCGGCGCATTCGTGCCGGCATTTGGAAACGGCAATACGCCGATTGCCATTGCGGTTTCCTCAGTCGGCATCTGGGCATTTCACTGGATGCTGCTGCGGGGTATTCAGCAGGCCACGCTCATCAATGCGATTCTCACTGTCGTCAAGATTCTGCCCATTTTCGTTTTTATTGGCATTTTGAGTGTCTATGCGAGCGCGGAGCCATTCACGAACAATCTCGCAGAAAGCGCCCAAGGGCTTGCCCCGCAGGTCAAGGGAACCATGCTCGTCACGGTATTCGTGTTTCTCGGCATTGAAGGGGCGAGCGTGTATTCGCGCTACGCGAAAAAGCGCTCGGACGTGGGCGCTGCCACGATACTCGGCTTCGCCTTCGTGCTGTTGCTGCTAGTGTTCGTGACGCTGCTGCCCTACGCGCATCTCATGCGCGCGGACATCGCCGCCATGCGGCAACCTTCAATGGCATCGGTGCTTGGCGCCGTAGTCGGCTCGCCAGGCGTGGTGTTCATTGGCGGCGCGCTCATCGTCTCCGTTCTCGGCGCCTACCTCGCATGGTCGCTGATCTGTGCGGAAGTGCTGTATGCAAGCTCGAAAGCGGACGCCATGCCAGCCATCTTCGCGCGCCGCAACGCGCGGCAGCTTCCCACCGCCGCGATCTGGCTCACGAGCAGCGTGGTGCAGGCCTTCGTCATCAGCACGTACTGGTCCACCGACGCCTTCTCGCTCATGCTGCGCCTCACGAGCGCCATGGCGCTCATCCCCTACTTTTTTGTGGCAACCTTCGGGCTCAAGGCAATTCGCGCACTGCCGCAATCGGCCATGAGCGCGCGAAAGCGCACGCAGAGCTATGCCACAGCGGGCATCGCCACGATTTATACACTGTTCCTGCTTTACGCTTGCGGGGTGGAACTGCTCGTCATGTCCGCGCTGCTATATGGGCCTGGCAGCCTGCTGTACATGTGGGCGCGGCGCGAGCGTGGCGAGGCGCTCTTTTCCCGGCCCGAGTGGTGCGCGTTTCTCGTGGTGATGGGCGGCGGACTCGTTGCGATTTTCGGGCTGAGCGCCTCCGCATGGCGTTAGCCGCGCGCCATCGCGCCTGCCCGCATCCATCGGTCTCGTGACTGCTTTTCGCCTCACCGCCGCCATTCAAACGTTCCACCGTTCGACAGCGAGGAACCATGCCTATCAGCTACGCTCTGCGCAAGGCGCAGCTCGCAGCGGTCGAGCAGCGCGCGATGAAGGTATCCATTTACGTCGTGTGCCTCGGTTTCGCGGCCAACGTCGGTTATGGCTTCTTCGTGAAATCCGATACGCTGCTGCTGACCGCCATTTTCTATCTGCTCAATCTCGTGAGTGCCGCGCTTGGATTGCTCGCAGCCTCCGTGATCACCCGGCCCGCGACGACCCGCTTCGAATATGGGTATTGGTTCCTCGAGCCGCTCGTGAATGGCATAAACGGCCTCATGATGCTGCTGGTATGCGTGTATGGCTTCGTGAACGGCATTGAAGGGATACGTTCAGGCGGCCACGTGGTGAACGCGCGCGGCGTTATGCTAATCAGCGTCGCGAGTTGCGTGATTTGCCTTGCCATGGTGGTCTACAAGAAGCGCGCGGCCGCGCAAATCAATTCCAAGCTGCTCAAAACCGACGGCTGGAAATGGATCATGAAATTGTCGTTCAGCGCGGCCACGCTGCTCGGTTTTTTCGTGTATTCGATATTGCCTGAAAGCTTTCACGAAGTATGGGCGCGCTATATCGACAGTGCAATGACCGCGGGGCTCTCGCTGATATTTCTCTCGGTGCCCGTGAAAATCGTGCGCACCAGCTTTGCTGAATTACTGCACATGAGCCCCGAAGAGAACAATCCGCGTTCGGCGATCGAGAAAGCGCTTTCGAAGCTCGAACGCGAGCTTGGCATTCTGCGCCATCACACGCATGTCATTCAGGCTGGCCGGCGCAATTTTGTCGAAGTCAGTGTGCTTGTCGGCGCGACGTCCGCGTTAACAGGTTGCGGAAATACACCCCCGGCGGAAGCGGTGCGCCTCGATGTACGCGCCCGCCAGTCGCAAACTTTCGCATTGTGCAATCTCAACGCGAATTCAACGTTCTTTCGGCGGCTTGAGGCCGACTTCTGACCTCCTTGCCACGCTTTCCGCCACTTATAAGCGGATTTGTCCCAGTGATCGCATGCGCACGAGGTTGTATGCCGCCATGTTCAACACGAACATCTGGTCCACCTTCTTCAAGCC
>NZ_JAMBPR010000039.1 GCF_024206475.1 Paraburkholderia sp. CNPSo 3274 | reverse complement strand
GGGAAGAGGGGGGCGCCGGGGGCTAGCCGCGGCGTTTGCTACAGCAGGGCGACGACGACTCGCCGCCCCGAATGACGTATTGAACGACGCTCAGCGGCGCGCGGCCGTAGCAGTGCGCTCGCTTGCGCCGGCACGCGATTCGTCGCCCGCGCTGGCGGCGCGTTCGGCGCTCATGTCGCGCTCGCCCCAGCGCTGGGCGAGCGCCGCGCACACCATGAGCTGGATCTGGTGGAACAGCATGAGCGGCAGCACGACCGCGCCCACGGCGTTCGAGGCGAAGATGACCTTCGCCATCGGCACGCCGGCCGCGAGGCTCTTTTTCGAGCCGCAGAAAATGATGGTGATCTGGTCGGCGCGCGAGAAGCCGAGCTTCTTGCTCGTGAATATCGTGATGCCGAGCGCGAGCGCGAGCAGCACGGCATTCACCACGAGCAGGCCGCCGAGCGCGGTGAGCGGAATGTGATGCCAGAGCCCTTCGTTCACGGCCTCGGAAAACGCGCCGAACACCACGAGCAGGATCGAGCCCTGATCGACGAACTTGAGCACGCCCTTGTTGCGCTCGATCCAGCGGCCGATCACCGGGCGCAGCAACTGGCCCGCCACGAACGGCACGAGCAGCTGCAGCACGATGTTCCACACGGTGTGCCAGGCCGAGCCGCCGCTCGCGCTCTGGTTCGTGACGATCAGGCTCACGAGCGCGGGCGTCACGAAAATGCCGATCAGGCTCGACGCTGAAGCGCTGCAAACGGCGGCGGGCACGTTGCCGCGCGCAATCGAGGTGAACGCGATGGACGACTGCACCGTGGAAGGCAGCGTGCAGAGGAACAGCACGCCCGCGTAGAGCGCCGGGGTGACGAGCGGCGAAAGCACGGGTTTGAGCGCGAGGCCCAGCGCCGGAAAGAGCACGAAGGTGCTGAGCAGCACGACGATGTGCAGGCGCCAGTGCGTCGCACCGGCAACGATCGCTTCGCGCGAGAGCTTGGCACCGTGCAGGAAGAACAGCAGGCCGACGGCCACGTTGGTCAGCCAGTTGAAACCGGTGGCGGCCTGGCCGTGCACCGGGAACAGGCTCGCAAGAATCACCGTGCCGACGAGGCAGAGGGTGAAGTTATCGGGCAGGAATTTCGGACGTGCCATCGGACAATCTCAAGTGCGCGCCTGGGCGCCTGGCTGCGCGCAGATCGATGTGCGTGCAACGGGTGAATCGGGACGTCTATTGTCGGCGCAAGCCGATTGAAAAAGCAAATTCATTTGAAGCATCGATTAATGAAGGATGCGAATGTATCGCCGGTATCGATGCCTCCTTTATGCCGGATTCCTCATTGACGTGCGAAGGGCATTCCGAGCCGCAAAAGTCGTCAGGACTCCGCGCATTCTTCAGATGTTCAGGCATTGCTCAAGCATAAAACGAACCGGTCTCACTCCAGCCCGCAGAGCCTTGCTGGACGGCCTTCCGCGGCCCCGTCTGGATCCAGAAAACCCAGCAGTAACATGGTGTTACAACCCTTCGGGCGGCATAACATCTTTTGGCTCGACACCCATTCAGCACGCCCATAAATTACCGTCAAGGACGCCCGGACCGTTGTGGCGGCAATCGTTACGCGCTCGCGCGGCGAGCGTCCCGGGACTGGCCTGCCATGGCCCGAGTGGCGGGTTGCCAAAGCGCGAACGTCGGGCAGGTGAAACGTCACATGCACGCAGGGTTGTCAAAACTGGGACAGTGGGTCTTGGGGGCCGGATTAGCGGCCTTCGTTGCGCTCGCCCATGCTCAGCCCGGTTTTCCAGGGCACGGCGGGGGCGGGGGCTTCGCGCGCGCGCCTTCCATGCCCGCCATGCACTCGATGCCCGCGCCGCGCGGTGGCATGTCGTTGGGCGGCGGCTACCGCGGCGCCCCTGAGCGCGGCCGCGGCCCGGCCGCTTACGCCGGTGCCGCTTCGCCCATGCGCGTGGCCGACCAGGGCGGCCGCTATGAGCGCGGCGGCAATCGTGCGCCGAACCAGTGGCAAGGTCAGGTCCAGCAGCAGGCTCCCCATCGCGACTACAGCTATGGCACGCCGTTCGGCGGCTACGGCGGCGGCTATCGCGGCAATCCCATCACGCCCGTGAGCGCGGAATCGCGTCCGGTGCCGCATCCGCCGGCCGACTCGCCGGTGCGCGCGGGCTCGATCCGCGAAGACGTCGCCCGCTACAATGAGGAGCGCGGCGGTACCTACCGGCCATTCCCGCGCAACGGCGGCGAGGTCCCGCGTCCGCCCATGCCTTCGCCTTACCGCAATTGAGCGCCGCCTCACGGCCCGCTTTCGCATTCTTCCCTCCCCCACGCTTTCTCCGTTTTTCTCCCGGTTTCTTTATTTGATTCGCCTCGGGATTCGCTTCAGGCATTGATCTGCTAGCGCCGCCGAAACACGTCCAAAACAAGATGGGTTCGTCCACGCAGAGAAAACTGACGCGTGGATACCACACTTTTTTGGAAATCCCTCGTCATACAGAACCCTTTCGTCTCAAATCTCGCTTTCGTTTCGGCGGCACGTCATTCGCAGCCCCACGCGTGCGGGAGCGCCCCGCTGGGCGCGGCCCGGCAGGCTGCGATTCGCAGTGACGCAGCGCAGCGGCAAGCGGCGTCGACAGCGGCAAACAAGGTTCTATCGACGGCAATCTAATCCGCCCCATATACCGGCAATAACACCGGTTATTTTTGATCATAAAAATGGTCCGCAAAGATGGATCCGCCCAGAACGGCCACGTCTGCGAACGACGAAAAAACAAAGCTTTGCGCGAGCGCCTCAGCCGCCCGACACCCTTTTTTGACAAAGACTGGAGAACCCATGAATACAACGGTCAGCCGTGCGCTGCGCACCACCCTGAAGGCGAGCGCGCTCGCCGCTGTTCTTGCCGCCGCGTCGTCGTCGGCGTTTGCGCAGTCGAGCGTCCAGCTCTACGGGCAGGTCGACGAATGGGTCGGGGCGACAAAATTTCCGGGCGGCCAGACCGCCTGGAACGTGAGCGGCGGGGGCATGTCCACGTCGTACTGGGGCATGAAGGGATCTGAAGATCTGGGCGGCGGCTACAAGGCGATCTTCACCCTGGAAAGCTTCTTCCGCGCGCAAAACGGCCAGTACGGCCGCTTCGCGGGCGACACGTTCTTCGCGCGCAATGCGTACGTCGGCATCGAATCGCCGTACGGCACGGTCACGGCGGGGCGCCTGACGACACAACTGTTCGTCTCGACGATTCTCTTCAACCCGTTCATCGATTCGTACACCTTCTCGCCGATGGTGTACCACGTGTACCTCGGCCTCTCGACGTTCCCGACCTACACGACCGACCAGGGCGTGGTGGGCGACTCGGGCTGGAACAACGCCGTGCAGTACTCGACGCCTAACTTCAACGGCCTCTCGGGCTCGGCCATGTACGCGTTCGGCAACCAGGCCGGCCAGAACGGCTCGAAGAAGTGGAGCGTGCAGGGCCTGTATTTCCACGGCCCGTTCGCGGCCACGGCTGTCTACCAGTACGTGAACTTCAACAACACGCCGGGCGACATCGGCAGCATCGTCAGCGGCGACACGACCATCATCGGCCTGAAGAGCCAGGGCGTGGCGCAAGTCGGCCTCTCGTACGACCTCAAGTACGTAAAATTCTTCGGCCAGTACATGTACACGGCGAACTGGCAGCAGGTGGGCAGCTGGCACGTCAACACCGCCCAGGGCGGCGTGACGGTCCCGGCTGGCCCGGGCACGGTCATGGCGTCGTATGCGTACTCGCGCAACGGCGGCGGCCTGAACCAGACGCGCCAGACGGCGGCCATCGGCTACGACTACCCGCTCTCCAAGCGCACCGACGTCTACGCCGCTTATATGTACGACCACTTCGACAACATGTCGAGCGGCCAGACCTACGGCGTGGGCCTGCGCGCGAAGTTCTAAGCGGCACAGCCTTCGAAGTCGACGTTCGACGCGAAAACCCCGCGCTGCGTGCAGCGCGGGGTTTTTGCTTTCCGGGCCGCTTGATGTCAAACGCGCCTGCGCGTTTCAACACCCGCGTTTGATAAAGCGAGGAAAATATCGCCGATTGATTCCCATTCTTTTATGTTCGAACTGAAGGCCGCACGATGGATACCCTCGTCAGCATGAAAGTGTTCCGCCAGGTGGTGGAGGCGGGCAGCTTCGTCGCGGCGGCCGAGCGCATGAACATGTCCGCTGCGATGGCGAGCAAGCATGTGATGCATCTGGAGCAGCAGCTTGGCGCGCGGCTGCTGAACCGCACCACGCGCCGCGTCGCGCCCACCGAGGCGGGGCGCGAGTATTACGAGCGCGTGGCCCAGGCGCTCACCGAACTCGACGAGGCCGGCCAGGCGGTGGGCGCGGCGAGCGTGGTGCCGCAGGGGCGGCTGCGCGTGTCGTCGCTCACGGCGTTCGGGCTGCGTCATGTGATGGGCGCGGTCGCCGACTATGCCGCCGGGTTTCCGCAGGTGACCGTCGACATCACGCTGTCCGACCGCGTGGTCGAGCTGATCGACGAGGGCTTCGACGTGGCGATCCGCGCCGCGCCTTCGGGGCTCAAGTCTTCTTCGCTGATCGCGCGGCCGCTCGCCACTGCGCACATCGTGTTGTGCGCCTCGCCCGAGTACTTGCGCCGCCACGGCGCGCCGAAAACCGTGGCCGATCTCGCACGACACAACTTCGTGCAGTACGCGGGGGCTTCGGCCCAGGAACTCGCACCGTTCGCGGAGGGCGCGGGCGGCGTGAAGCCGAAGCCAGGCGGCAACCTCATCGTCAATCACCTGGAAGCGCTGCGCGTGGTGGTGCTGCAAGGCGGCGGGATGTCGATGCTCGGCACCGAGGTGGTGGGCGACGATATCGCCGAAGGGCGCCTCGTGCCGCTGCTAGTCGATGCGCTGCCGCCGCGCGAGCTGCCGATCTACGCCGTCTACGCGAGCCGCCGCCATCTCTCGGCGAAGGTGCGATCGTTCGTCGATTTCCTGGCCGCGCGCTTTTCGGAGCGCGAACTCTGGCCGGGCGTGGAGGCGATCCGTGCGGCGGCGGTCAATGCCGATGCCGCACGGATTGCGTCTGCCCGGGGCTGAAATCAGGCCCGCCTGCGCTCAGCGGCCCACGCCCAGCCGCGCCTTCGTCGCGTCGTACTCGCGCTTCAGGCGCGCCACGAGATCCGCCACGGAGGGCACGTCGTCCATCAAGCCCACGGCCTGGCCCGCACCCCAGACGTCTTTCCAGGCCTTCGCCTTCGAGGTGCCCGCGCCGAAATCCATCTTCGACTTGTCCGACTCGGGCAGCGCCTCCGGATCGAGCCCGGCGTTCACGATGCTCTCGCGGATGTAGTTGCCGTGCACGCCCGTGAAGAGGTTCGTGTAGACGATGTCCGCGGCCTTCGCTTCGAGAATGGCGTGCTTGTAGTCGTCCACGGCGTGCGCCTCTTTCGTCGCGATGAAGCGCGTGCCCATGTAGGCGAGGTCCGCGCCCATGGCTTGGGCGGCGAGGATCGAGCCGCCGTTGGCGATCGCGCCCGACAGCACGATCGGGCCGTCGAAGATGCGCCGCACTTCGCCCACGAGCGCGAACGGCGAGGTCGTACCCGCATGGCCGCCCGCACCCGCGGCCACGAGGATCAGGCCGTCCACGCCCGCTTCGAGTGCCTTGGCCGCGTGGCGCAGGTTGATGATGTCGTGCAGCACGATGCCGCCGTAGCTGTGCACCGCGTCGAGCAGTTCGCGCGGCGGCGCGCGCAGGCTCGTGATAAAGATCGGCACGTGATGCTCGACGCACAGGCGCACATCGTGCTCGAGCCGCGCATTCGACTGATGCACGATCTGGTTGACGGCGATCGGCCCGATGACGGCCTCGGGGTTCGCGCTCTTGTGCGCGGTGAGCTCCTCCCGGATCTGCGTGAGCCACACGCCCAGTTCCTCGGCGGGGCGAGCGTTGAGCGCCGGAAACGAGCCAACGATGCCCGCCTTGCACTGCGCGAGCACCAGCTCCGGATAGCTGACGATGAACATCGGCGAGCCCACGACGGGCAGCGAGAGGTTTTGCAGGACGGCGGGCAGTGCCATGGGGAGGTCTCCTTGCGGCGCTTCGACAGATGGCGGGGCGGGCGCGCGCGAACGCGGCGCCGGTATCGGGCAGGTGCGATTGAGCTAGATAACACGCAATCGCGCCGGGAATTGCGCTGGATACCGATCGCGAAAACGATCGTTCGATTATAGGCTTCGCGCCGATCGGGCATCCCGCGTGCGGTATTCGAGGGAGTGCTCGGTTTCTACCGCTACGGGCCCAAAAGCACATTTTCGAGTCGCGCTCGCCTCATACAATGACCGCAGACCAACAACCACAAGAGACGAGCCCCATGCCCTTCGACGGATTCCAGCCTTTCACCGTTCGCACTGCGGGCGGCGTAGACATCTGCGGCGTGAAGGGCGGCGACGGACCGCCGCTATTGCTGCTGCACGGCCATCCGCAGACGCACATGATCTGGCATCGGTGCGCCTCCTCGCTCGCGCAGCACTTCACCGTCATCGCGACGGATCTGCGCGGCTACGGCGCCTCATCGAAACCGGCCAGCGACGACACGCACGCCGCCTATTCGAAACGCGCGATGGCGGCCGATCAGGTCGAAGTCATGCGTCACTTCGGTTACGAGCGTTTTCTCGTGTGCGCGCACGACCGCGGCGCGCGCGTTGCGCACCGCATGGCGCTCGATCACGCCAACGCCGTCGAGCGGCTCATGCTGCTCGATATCGCGCCCACGCTCGCCATGTACGAGCAGACCGACCGCGAGTTCGCCACGCTCTACTTCCACTGGTTCTTCCTGATCCAGCCCGAGCCGCTGCCGGAGACGCTGATCGAAGCGAACCCCGACGTCTATATCGAGCGCGTCATGGGCAGCCGTCACGCGGGTCTCGCACCCTTCGCGCCGAAGGCGCTGGGCGCATACCGCGCGGCGCTGCGCCAGCCGGGTGCCGTCCACGCGATGTGCGAGGACTACCGCGCCTCGGCAACCATCGACCTCGAGCACGACCGCGCCGATCTCGAGCGCGGCAACAAGGTAGCGTGCCCGCTGCGCGTGCTGTGGGGTGCGCAAGGCGTGATCGAGCGCTGCTTCGACCCGCTGGCCGAATGGCGCAAGGTGGCGCGCGACGTGAGCGGGCGCGCGCTGCCGTGCGGCCATTACATTCCCGAGGAGGCGAGCGAGGCATTGGTCGAGGAGATGCTGGCGTTCTTCGAGACCACCGAGCAATGACGGACTGCCGCGCCCGGCCGCCGCGCCTGAGCTTCAGCGCAGCGGCGGCAGGCGGCGCGGCACCGGCGTGGACTTGACGATGGCCGTGCTGGTTTCGGCGCGCTCGGTGACTTTCGCGAGAATCTCGTCGAGTTGTTCGATCGAATGCAGATAAAGCCGGGCGATGAAGCAGTCGTCGCCCGTGACCTTGTCGCACTCCACGAATTCGGGAATGCGCCGCAGCACCTCCTCCACCAGATGCAATTGTCCGGGCAGCGGCTTCACGCGCACGATGGCCTGCAAGGTGTAGCCGAGCGCGCGCGGATCGATTTTCACCGTATAGCCGCCAATCACGCCTTGCGCTTCGAGCCGGCGCAGCCGCTCGGACGTGCTCGGCGCCGAAAGCCCCACGTGCTTGGCCAGTTCGGCGACGCTCGCGCGGGCGTCCTCGGCTAGCGCCGCCAGTAGCATGCGGTCGATGTCGTCGAGCGGGGCCGCGGCGGGCGTTGGGTTCGGACGTCGGTTCATGATTGCACGGGTGCTCCGCCAGGTTGGCCTTTCAATCGAAGGCAAGTGTTGCCTCTTGCCTAAGTTTAGCCATGTATTCCTCGCCTCGCAGCCGATAAACTGGCTTGCAGATGCGAACGGCCGCGCGCCCTTCGTCCGCTAGACCAAGGATGCAAGCTCATGTCTTCCACCACTCCTGAAATTCGCCGCGGCGCCGCCGAGATGATCGTCGCGATGCTGATGTCCGGCACCATCGGCTGGCTCGTGGTTGCCTCGCGGCAGGCCCCGATCAACATCGCCTTTTTGCGCTGCGTACTGGGTGGCGCGACGCTCACGCTCGTGTGCGCCGCGCTCGGCCTCCTGCGCCGCAAGCACCTGCCGCCGCGCACGCTCGCGCTCGCCGTGCTGGGGGGCGCGGCCATCGTCGCGAACTGGGTGCTGCTGTTCGCCGCCTATTCGCGCGCTTCGATCTCCATGGCCACGGCCGTCTACAACACGCAGCCGTTCATGCTGGTCGGTCTCGGCGTGGTCATTTTGCGCGAGCGCGTGAGCGCTTCGACGCTCGCGTGGTTGGCGGTGGCCTTCCTCGGCCTCGTGTGCGTGGTCGAGGTGCAGCCCGCCGTGCTGGCGGTGCCCGGCGAGTATCTGCAGGGCGTGGCCTACGCGGCGGGCGCGGCGTTTCTCTACGCGATCTCGTCGATCATCACGCGGCATCTCAAAGGCACGCCGCCCCACCTCATCGCGCTCGTGCAGCTCGCGTTCGGCGCGCTCGCGCTCGCGCCGTTCATCCACTACGGCACGCTGCCGGCCACTCCGCTGCACTGGGCGCAGCTCGTCACGCTCGGCGTCGTGCACACGGGCATTATGTACGTGCTGCTCTACGGCGCGATCCAGAAGCTGCCCACGGCGATGACGGGCGCGCTCTCGTTCATCTACCCCGTGGTGGCGATCCTCGTGGACTGGTTCGCGTTCGGCCAGCGCCTCGCGTGGATCCAGATCGTGGGCGCCGCGCTCATCCTGGTTGCGGCGGCGGGCGTGAACCTCGGCTGGCGGATCGTGCCGCAGCGGCGGAATACGCGTTCGGCCTGAGGCGTAGCAAGCGCGCAGCGCTGGTGGGGCGCGGCGGCAAGCGGCGGTTTGCGCGCGGGCAGCATAATGTCGCGATTCGAACCCGCGACTCTCTGCTCCTCATGACGCCTTCGCACGCCCCACGGGACGAAGCCGAACTCACGCGCGCCAAGCGCCAGGCGCTGGCGTTTCTGCTGGCTGCGGCACTGGTCTTCGCCGGCACGGCACTTTTTTTCCCGCCAGGCGTCGTGACGGACGGCGTCAAGTCCGTGAGCGAAGCGGCGATGGTCGGCGGCCTCGCCGACTGGTTCGCGGTTGTCGCGCTGTTCCGGCGCGTACCGATTCCGTTCGTTTCGGCGCACACGGGCGTCATCCCGCGCAACAGGGACCGCATCGCCGACGAACTCGCCGCCTTCGTGCGCGACAAGTTTCTCGACGTGGGGTCGCTCGTCGGGCTGATCCGGCGCCACGATCCGGTTGCGCGGCTTTCCAGCTGGCTCACCGCGCCGCAGAATGCGCAGCGCCTGGGCGACTACGCGGTGCGCATGATGTCGGGCGTGCTTGGCCTCACCGATGACGCGCGCATCCAGAGCTTCATCCGCGACAGCCTGCACGCGGCGCTCGCGCGCGTCGATTTCTCGAAGTCGGCGGGCGCGATTCTCGATACGCTCACCAGGGACGGCCGCCACCAGGAGCTGCTCGACCAGATGCTTGAGCAGCTCGCCGCACTGTTGCGCGACGAGGGCACGCGCGCGTTCGTCGCATCGGCCATCGTCGACTGGCTCAAGAGCGACTATCCGACGACCGAGAAATTTTTGCCTAGTGAGTGGATCGGCGAGAGTGGCGCGCGCGTGGTGGAGAGCGCCGTGAACCGGCTGCTGTTGCAGGTGAGCGAGGATCGCGAACACCATCTGCGCCAGAAGTTCGATGAGGTCGTGGAAAAGCTGATCGTGAAGCTGAAGAGCGATCCGGCGTTCCTGCGCAAGGGCGAGGAGCTGAAGGCGAGCCTGCGCGAGGGCAGCGCGCTCAACGACTACACGCGCGCGCTGTGGGACAGCCTGCGCGCGTGGCTGCGCGACGATCTGGAGCGCGAAGACTCGGCGCTGCACGCGAAGGTCGCCGCAACGGGCCGCTGGCTAGGCGAGACGCTCGCCGCGGACGCCGAACTGCGCGCTTCGCTCAACGGCCATCTCGAAGACGCCGCGCGCGCCATGGCGCCCGACTTTGCGCGTTTCCTCACGCATCACATTCGCGACACCGTGAAAAACTGGGATACGCGCGAAACCGCGCGGCTCATCGAGTTGAAAATCGGCAAGGATCTGCAGAAAATTCGCGTGAACGGCACGGTGATCGGCGGCGCGATCGGGCTCGGACTCTACTTGTGTTCGCATCTGTTCGAGCTTGTGCGGCTCAAGCTCGGGCAGTGAGATTGATTCGGATTCCAGATCAATGACTCGTGCGACGATGCGCCATGCCTGTGCCCGTAGGTCATCTGTAGGGAAATCACCGATGCTTCGGGAATTCTGGCGCGAGTATCATGCCTTCGACAGTTTGATCACGTCAGAGCTAATTCCAACGCTCGTCCGGAAACGGACGAGCGTTTTTTTTCGCGCTTTTCCAGCTTCTTTTATGCAGCCTGGCTAGACGGCAGCCGCCGGGGCTTCGAGGCGTTCGCCGTTCACGACCAGCGCGCCGCTCTTCGCCAGCTCTCCAGCCAGTTCGCGCAACAGTCCCGGCCACGCGCTGCGCGGGGCGAGTTGCTGTGCCGCGGCGTGCAGGGATGCGGCGCTTTCCAGCATGGCCAATAGCGAGTCGAAGGTCATTGCGCGCACTTCCAGCAGCTTGAAGACGATCAGCACCTTGAGCGCGTTCTTCGCGTTGCGGGCCGGGTCGGCGCGCAGCCAGGCGAGGCGCGAGAACGCGCGTTCCAGCGCCGCCTCGACGTTTGTGAACGGCTTGCCGTGGCCCGGAATGACCACGCGCACGTCGAGCTTCGCGATGGCTTCCAGCACCGCGTGCTGTTCGGCAAAGCCGCTTTCGCCTTCAAGCTCGGGAAAAATCACGCCGAAGCCGTGCTCCCAAAGCGCATCGGCGCTGATGAGCAGGCGCGGCCCGGCTGCGTAGAGCATCACGGAGTCGGGGTCGTGCCCCGGCGCGCCGATCACCTCCCACTCGAAGCCGCCTAGCGCGAGCCGTTCGCCCGCCGCGAGCGCGCCTGTGAACGCGAATCGCTCGCAGGTCTGCCCGGTGGCAAGAAAGCTCAAACGCGCCTCGTCCCACTCGCGCACGATAGTCGCGCTCGCTGCGGGGATCAGCGTCGCGCAGGGCCAGTGCGCCTGCAGCCGTGCGTTGCCGCCGCAATGGTCGGAGTGCAGGTGCGTGTTGACGATGAGATCAAGTGCTCGAGGGCCCAGTGCGTGACGCACGAGCGCGAGCGTCTGTTCGGCGTGCGTGGCGTAGCCAGTATCGACGAGTGCGGCGCGCGCCTCATCGACGAGCAGCACGTTGTTCGACGAAAGCCAGCCACGCTCGAAAACGCGGATCGATTCGGGGAGTGCGGGCGCGGCGCTCATGCCTGTGCGTGTGCCGATGCGTGCTCGGGCTTGGGCATGACGAGGATCGTCGCGCGCCCTGCCACGAGCGTTTCGCCGTTCTGGTCCACGGCCTCGCCAGCGAGCTTCACGAGATCGCCGTTCAGGCTCGGCTTCCACCACGCTTGCTCCACGCGCCACTCGAACGTGATCGTGTCGTTCGCGTGTGCGGCGCGCTTGAGCTTCATGTCGAATTCGAGTCCGAGCGGTTGCGCGTACTGCGAGTAGTGCGTGGCGAGCAGCGCCATGAAATGCGCGGTGGGTTGCGTGCCCGATGCGATCAGCCCGCCAAAGCGGCTTTGCGCCGCGTAGGCTTCGTCGTGATGCAGCGGGTTCAGATCGTTCACGAGCAATCCGAACGATTTCACCGATTCGGGCGTGAGTTGAAGCGTCGAGCGGAACGTCTCGCCGATCGTTACGACGCGGGCGGGCGCGTTCATTGTTTTTCTCCTGGCGACTCGAAGCGCTGCGCGACCCAATCGGCGTGCCGCGTCTCGATCGCGTCCCAGACGGCGCGCTTTGCGTCGTCGTCGAGCGTGGACCAGCTGGCAATTTCGTCGATGGTGCGCAGGCAGCCCTCGCACAAGCCGCTGCGCTCATCCATGCGGCAGATGTTGATGCAAGGCGAGGGCGGCGGCGTGACGGTGTCGCAAATCGCGGTCATGCTCACGCGTCGCGCAGCGCGACGTCCACCACGGGCGCGCCAGTCAGCGCTTCCAGTTCCTGTGGCGAGAGGTTGAACACCGCATGCGGATGGCCGGCCGCGGCCCACAGGCTTTCGAGCTCGAACAGATCGGCGTCGATCAGCGTGACGGGCGTCGTGGCGTGGCCGATCGGGCACACGCCGCCAATGGCGTAGCCGGTTTTCTCGCGCACGAACTTCGCGTCGGCGCGGCCGATCTCGCCCACCTGCGCGGCCACTTTCCTTTCGTCCACACGGTTCGCGCCGCTCGCGATCACGAGCACGGGCGCGTCGTCTTCGCGGCGGCGGAACAGGATCGACTTGGCGATCTGCGCGACTTCGCAGCCAAGACCCGCGGCGGCTTCGGCGGAAGTCTTGCCGGTCTCGGGCAGCATCACGATCGGCTTGGCGTGGCCGCGCTCGCGCAGCATCAGGGCGACACGGCGCGCGGAGTCGGGCAGGGCGTCGAGGTTGTCGAGGGTTTCCGTCATGAGTTGATTTCCTTCGTACTGCGATTCGATGGCTCGCGGATCACGAGCAGGCGGCTTCGCTGCGGGCCTTCGCGAGCAGGGCCTTGCCCGCCCGCGAGACGTTCGCCCGGCCGATGGCGTTCGAAATGAAGTCGCCCGCCGCGACGACCTGGTTCAGATCGATGCCGGTATGAATGCCGAGGCCGTTCATGAGGTACAGCACGTCTTCGGTCGCGACGTTGCCGGTGGCGCCCTTCGCATACGGACAGCCGCCAAGGCCCGCCACCGAGGCGTGGAAAATGGCGATGCCTTCTTCAAGCGCCGCATAGATGTTGGCGAGCGCCTGGCCGTAGGTGTCGTGGAAGTGGCCCGAAAGGCGCTCGCGCGGGAACACCTTCGTCACCGCTTCGAACACTTCGTGCACGCGCCTGGCCGTGCCCACGCCGATGGTGTCGGCAATGTCGATCTCGTCGCAGCCGAGCGCGGCGAAGCGCTCGACGACATCGACGACCGAAGCGATCGGCACTTCGCCCTGATACGGGCAACCGAGCGCACACGACACGCTGCCGCGAATGCGCACGCCGCGCTCCTTGGCGGCAAGCGCCACGGGCACGAAGCGCTCGATGCTTTCCGCGATCGAGCAGTTGATGTTCTTCTGCGAGAACGCCTCGCTCGCCGCGCCGAAGATCACGATCTCGTCCGCGCGCGCGGCGAGTGCCCCTTCCAAGCCGCGCAAATTCGGCGTGAGGACCGAGTAGATCGCGCCGCTGCGGCGCTCGATGCCGGCCATGACTTCGGCGCCGTCGGCCATCTGCGGAACCCATTTGGGCGAGACGAACGAGGCGGCCTCGATGTTCGGAAAGCCGGCGGCGGAGAGCCGGTTGATGAGGTCGATCTTGGTTGCGGTGGGAACGAATTCCTTCTCGTTCTGCAGGCCGTCGCGCGGGCCGACTTCGACGATTTTGACTGCGGTGGGTAATGCCATTGCCGTGTCTCCAACGAATATTTGAAATGTTTCGCGATGTTCCGATGCGATGTTCCGATGTTCAGTAACCGCGCCCGACGTGCACCACGCCGCTCACTGTCTCGCCGCGCGCCAGCGCGCCGATCTTGTCGGCGACTTGCGAGATCGCTTCGTCGCGCAACGTGAGCGCCGAACTGTGCGGCGTGATCGTGATGCGCGGCTCGCGCCAGAAGAGGTGATCGGGCGGCAGCGGCTCTTCGCGGAACACGTCGAGTGTCGCCGCCGCGAGCGTGCCGTTGGCCAGCGCGTCGAGCAGGTCCTGTTCGTCCAGATGCGTGCCGCGCGCCACGTTCACGAGATAGGCGCCGCGCGAGAGCTTGCCGAACGTGCGCGTATTGAGAACGCTTTCGGTGTCGGGCGTGGCGGGCAGCAGGTTCACGAGCAGCTTGACGCCGTCGAGGAAGGCGTCGAACTGCTCGCCGTGCAACTCGCCCGAATACGTTTCGATGCCCGCGATCGTCTTCATGCTGCGCGAAAAGCCCCGCACCGGCACGCCGAGCGAGGCGACCGCGTGCGCGACCTGCGCGCCCAGAACGCCCAGACCGAGCACGCCAACCGTGAAGGTCTCATGCGGATGCGGCGCGAGCACGTGCCATTCGCGGCGCGCCTGCGCGAGCGCGTATTCGTCGAAGCGGCGCAGGTAGCGCAGCACGGCATGCTGCACGTACTCGCTCATTTGCCGGCCCATGCCCGAGTCTTCGAGCCGCACGAGCATGGCGGTGCCGGGCAGCGTGCCCGGCCGCTCGCGTTCGTGGGCGAGGATCGCGTCGACGCCCGCGCCCAGATTGAAGATGGCGCGAAGCCCCGGCACGCCGAAGAGTTCGCGCGGCGGGTGCCAGACGACTGCGTAGTCGGCGGGGGCGGTGTCGCCGGGCTGCCACTCGCGCAACTCGGCATCGGGCAGGGCGCGCGCGAGGCCGTGGAGCCACGTGGAGGCGTCGGTCTGCGGGAACCAGAAAATGATCTTCATGATGGGTGAACCTGTCCCTGGTAACGGCTATGCGGCTCAAACATACGCGCGCTGTCGAGTTGCGTGTGGCCCGCTAGAGCCGCGAGAGCCGCGTGCACTGGCACCATTCTACTTTTTCAGGCCCGCGCCCGCCGGGCAAATCGCGGCGCGCCTGCCTGCGGCGTGTCTCGCACCGGGCCACGCCGGGGGCGCCGAAAAGCTAAGCAAAAAAAATTGGTTCGGCGCGCGCGGCTCGCAGGCCACAATCGATTCACGCCGTGTTCCAGCGAGGAAATAATCATGCTTTCGTGCGCGCAAATGCGTTGGCCGCCCCGCCTCGTCACCGTGCCGGGCCTGCACGGCAGCGACGGCGCTCACTGGCAGAGCTGGCTCGAACGCCAGTTCGCGCGCTCGCTGCGCGCGGAGCAGGACGACTGGGACGCGCCCGATCTCGCGGTCTGGGGCGCGGGGCTCGCGCGGCGGCTAGCGGGCGAGCGCGGGCCGTTCCTGCTGGCCGCGCACAGCTTCGGCTGCCTCGTGGCGGCGCATGCGCTGCACACGGGCGTGCTGGGGGAAGGCGGCGCCGACATTGCCGGTGTGCTGTTCGTCGCGCCCGCGAGTCCCGAGAAGTTCCGCTTTGCCGGCGCGTTCGAGGCGCGGCCGCTTCCCGTGCCGTCCATCCTCATCGGCAGCGAAACCGATCCGTGGATGCCGCTCGAAGGCGCCCGCGCGCTCGCGCAGCAACTGGGCAGCACGTTCGTGAATCTCGGCGATGCAGGACACATCAACACGGCGGCAGGCTTCGGGCCGTGGCCGCGCTCGAAGTATTTCGTCGATACGCTGGTCCATGGCGCAGCGCCGGGGCGGTTGCGCGACGAGGCGTTCGACGAGGGCGGTCCGGCCTACGCCTGAGGTCAGGCGCAGCGAACCGCAGCGGAGGCCCGTTCAGCGCTTGAGCGCCGCCCGCAACAACCGTGCCGTATGGAGCGCGATCATCCCTTCTTCGTCGGTGCGGATCGCAAAAACGGGAACGCGGCTGTCGCGCGTGCTCACGCGCTCGTTTCCATCACTGCTGCCCACCTCGTTGACTTGGGCGTCGAGCGCGGTGCCGAAAACCGGCGCGAGCCGCTCGCACACCTGGGCGCGAATGGGCGCGGCATGCTCGCCAATGCCCGCGGTGAACACGAGAGCGTCGAGCCCGCCCAGCACCACGGCGAGCTTGCCCACGTCCTGCGCGATGCGATACGTATAGAAGTCGATCGCGAGCCTGGCCCGGTCGCTGCCGCTCGCGAGCAGTTCGCGCATGTCGCTGCTCAAGCCCGACAGGCCCTTCAGGCCCGACTCCTGATACAGCACCTTCTCGATGGCATGGTAATCCATGCCCTTCGCCATCATCCAGAGCACGGCCCCCGCGTCGAGCGCGCCGCAGCGTGTGCCCATGGGCAGGCCGTCGAGCGCGGTGAGGCCCATGGTGGTCTCGACGCTCTTGCCGTCCTTCATCGCGCACAGGCTTGCGCCGTTGCCCAGATGCGCGACGACGACGCGCCCTCGCGCAATATCGGGCGCGACCTGATGCAGGTGCTTGGCGATGTACTCGTACGAGAGACCGTGAAAGCCGTAGCGTCGCACGCCCTCGCCGTAGTAGCTGTACGGCAGCGCGAAGAGCTGCGCCATGATGTCGTTGCCCGCATGGAATGCGGTGTCGAAGCACGCCACCTGTGGCAGCTCGGGCGCGGCCTGACGCACCGCGCGAATCGCGGCGAGATTGTGCGGCTGATGCAGGGGCGCGAGCGGCGTGAGCGCGTCGAGCTCCTGGATCACTTCGTCGTCGATGAGCACGGCGTCGGCGTAGCGCGCGCCGCCGTGCACCACGCGGTGACCGATCGCGGCGGGCGGCGTGTCGCGCAGGCCCACGGCGAGCACGAGGCGCAAGAGGCGAAACGCGGCGTCGTGATCGGCGACCTGGGCAACAGGAAACTTCTCGTCGACGATCAGGCGCCCGTCGGCCATATGCGCCACGACGCGCGGCGCGACGCCGATGCCCTCGATCTGCCCGCCTGCGCCATGCAGCGCGCGCGCACCGCCTTCCACGTGTTCGTCTTCGATCACGCGATACACCGAACACTTGATGCTCGACGAACCCGCATTCACGACGAGCACCACATGGCCTTCCACGGCCGGCTGGGATTGGACGCTGCTCACAGGATCTCCGTGGCTTTGCGCGCGCGCCGCGCATGCGCGAGCAGTACGGCGATCGCGCAACTGCCGATGCGCGAGCGCACGCTGTCGGCGCGGCTCGTGAGGATGATCGGCACGCGCGCGCCGAGGACAATGCCGGCCGCTTCCGCGCCGGCGAGGAAGGTGAGTTGCTTGGCGAGCATGTTGCCCGCTTCGAGGTCGGGGACCAGCAGGATGTCGGGGTCGCCTGCGACGGGCGAGTGGATGCCCTTGATGCGCGCGGCTTCGACGCTGATCGCGTTGTCGAAGGCGAGCGGGCCATCGAGCAGGCCGCCCGTGATCTGGCCGCGGTCGGCCATTTTGCAGAGCGCGGCGGCGTCGATGGTGGAGGGCATCTTTTCGGACACGGTTTCCACGGCGCCGAGAATGGCGACCTTGGGCGTGCCCACGCCCAGCGCCTGCACGAGGTCGATCGCGTTGCGCACGATGTCGGCCTTGTCGGCGAGCTTGGGGAAGATGTTGACGGCCGCATCGGTGATGAAAAGCGGCTTGTGGTACGAGGGCACGTCCATCGCGAACACGTGCGAGAGGCGCCGCTCGGTGCGCAGGCCGTTGGCGCCGAGCGCGACTTCGTGGAGCAGCTCGTCGCTGTGCAGGCTGCCCTTCATGAGCAGTTCGGCATCGCCCTCGCGCACGGCGCGCACGGCGAGTTCGGCGGCGGCGTGGCTGTGCGGCGCGTCGATGATGGTGATGCCATCGAGGCGCAGGTCGGCTTCCTCGGCCACCGCACGGATCTTCGCCTCGGGGCCGACGAGGATCGGCACGATCAAGCCGAGGTTCGCGGCGTCGAGCGCCCCGGTGAGCGAGGACACGTCGCAGGGATGCGCCACGGCGGTGGGCACGGGCGCGAGGCCGCCGCAACGGGCGAGCAGAACCGAATATTTGTCAGGCGATGAAGTCATGGCGGTCTCCACTAGGACGTGCATCTGGACCATGCTGCGGCGCGCAAAGCGGTAACAGTGTAGACCAGCGCGAATGAGGCAGTCGGCTGGATGCGCGCCAGGCCGGTGCGGCATCGTGACACGCCGCGTTCAGGCCCGACAGTCGTGCCTGTCATGCTTCGTTCACAGGGCGTTGCGATCATTGAGGACGCCCTCAGGCCCGCCGCGAACCTTGACTTTCGCTGGGCCGCAGCCTAAGTTTTTAGATGCCGCAGTGCAACATGATCTGGCTCTTTTCACGTCGCGGTCGCGAGGCGCACAAAGCGTGCACGCGGCCGCGAATATCTTTTGCCGGCCGCGTTGCCCATAGTGCCGCCGGTGTGAGGGCGGCAGAACAAGGGCAGCGGCCAGGCACCGCGCGTCATTCGTCCTGAAGGCGCGCGTCCACGGCCCGCGCCGGCCTGGCGCTTGCTTGCCGCGAGGCGAGCAGGCGCTCCCTTAAAGGAGATTCGTCTCGTGGCAGTTCCCACCTCCTCGCCGCTGCTTTCGTCGCCGTTTTCGTTTCTGCCCACCGCATCGGCCACATCTTTCTGGCCCCTCGCGGGCGCAGCCGGCGACGAGTCATCGCCTCAGACGCCGCTGACCGAGGCGGCTTCGGCCGTGTCGTTGGCAGTGAGCCAGGCAATCGAATCGGCGCAATCCGCACCCACGGCCGCGCAGCCGCTCTACGAATACCTCTACGACGCCTGGCAGCGCAGCGTGCTGTTCCTCGACGTGCTGCGCGAGCGCGGCAACCAGACTTACGTGCACGAGCAGGCGGGCATGCCGCCGGTGCTCGCGTTCGACTACGAAGTGATCGTCGACGGCCGCGAACTCGACGATCCCTGCAACTACGCACTCCTGCGCATCAAGCCCGAAGAGGGCGTGCCGACCGATCCGCGCATGCGCCCCTTCGTCGTGATCGATCCGCGTGCGGGCCACGGTCCCGGCATTGCCGGGTTCAAGATGGACAGCGAAGTCGGCATCGCGTTGCGCAAGGGGCACCCGTGCTATTTCGTGACCTTCTTCCCGGTGCCCTGCGAAACGCAGACGATCCAGTCGGTCGCGCAGGCCGAAGGCGTGTTCGTGCAACGCGTGCGCGAACTGCATCCCGACGCGGACGGCCTGCCGTTCATCATCGGCAACTGCCAGGGCGGCTGGGCCGCGGCGCTGCTCGCGGCTTCCGCGCCCGCGCTGGTCGGCCCGCTCATGCTCGCGGGCTCGCCGCTGTCGTACTGGGCAGGCGTGCGCGGCAAGAACCCCATGCGCTATTCGGGCGGCATGCTGGGCGGCTCGTGGATGTCCTCGCTCGCGGCGGACCTGGGCGACGGCCGCTTCGACGGCGCGCATCTCGTGCAGAACTTCGAGTACCTCAATCCGGCCAACACGTACTGGGGCAAGCTCTACAACCTCTATTCGAGGGTCGATTCCGAGCGTGAGCGCTTCCTCGAATTCGAGCGCTGGTGGGGCGGCCATTTCCAGCTGAACCGCGCCGAGATCGACTGGATCGTGCAGAACCTCTTCGTGGGCAACCACCTCACGCGCAACGAGGTGTTCGCGAAGAACGCGCGTTCGCCGGTGGACCTGCGCAACATCCGCACGCCGATCATCGTGCTCGCTTCGTGGGGCGACAACATCACGCCGCCGCAGCAGGCACTCAACTGGATTCCCGACCTGTACGCGAGCGTCGACGAGATCGTCGCCAACGAGCAGGTGATCGTGTACTGCCTGCACGACAAAGTGGGGCACCTTGGCATCTTCGTTTCTGCGAGTGTGGCCAATAAGGAGCATACCGAACTATTCTCGGCGCTGGACCTGATCGACGTGCTGCCGCCGGGCCTCTACGAAGCGAAGATCACCGACTCGACGCCGGAAGCCGCGCGCCTCGAAGCGCTCGAAGGGCGCTACGAGATCCGCTTCGAGCGCCGCACCATCGACGACATTCTCGCGCTCGACGATGGCCGCGACGACGAGCAGCCCTTCGAAGTGGTGCGCCGCTTCGCCGAGAATAACCAGCGTCTCTATGACCTCTACGTTTCGCCGTTCGTGCGCGCGTCGACCAATGCGTTCAGCGCGCATGCGCTGCGCGAGTCGCACCCGTCGCGCGTGGAGCGCAGCGTGATGAGCGACGCGAACCCGGCGCTCGGCGTGCTGCCCGCCATGGCGGAAGCGGTGCGCGGGCACCGCAAGCCGACCGCGCCCGACAATCCGTTCACGCTGCTCGAAAAGCAGACTTCGGCGACCATCGAGGCAACGCTGGACGCGTACCGCGACGCGCGCGACGCCTGGATCGAAAGCACGTTCTACAACGTCTACACCGCGCCGTGGGTGCAGGCCCTGGTGGGCGTGACGCCGAACGAGCCGCTCGAGCCCATCGCGCCGCCGCTCATGGCGCTGCGCAAGGAGCTTGCGCAGTACCGCCTGCGCGCGGCGCGCGCGCATCTCACGAAGGGCACGCTCGTCGACGCGTTCATGCGCATTGCCGCGTACATCGTCGACGAAATGCATACCGTGCAGTACCGGCCGTTCCAGCGCATGCGTGAACTCGCGCGCGAGTATCTCGGCGATCGCCAGCCGAGCATCGCCGAGCTGAAGGAAGCGGCGCGCCGCCAGGGTGCGATCGTGCAGCTCGATCCGCAGGCCGCGATCGAGGCCTTGCCCGAGATCGTGCCCGACATGAAGCTGCGCCGCGCGCTGCTCGCGGCCGTGTACCGCATCGCGACCGTGTCGGCGCCGCTCGAAGGCGAGCGCCGCGAGCGCTATCGCCACGTACAGCGTGCACTCGGCGTCGAGCCGGGCAGCGAGAAGTCGGGACTGCCGCCGCTCGACGACGGCGGGTCGTCGTCGGAGGATGGCGGTGTTTCGGGTGCTGGCGGCGGTACGGCTGGCGACGGCAGCGCGGAACAGGGCGTCAAGGCATCCTCCGCCGCACAGGCTGCGGAACCCGAAGCCCCGGCAGTGCCCGCGAAGTCCTCCCGCGCGAAGGCCGCCGCTGCGAGCGAACACGCCGCGCCCGCCAAACCCATGCGTGCGGCGCGCGCCGGTGTGAAGGTGAAGACCGCGGAACCGGCCGAAGCGAAGAAGGCGCCGGCTGCCAAAACGGCGGCGCGCCGCTCGCGCGCGGCATCTACGCCCACCTCCACGCGCGCTGCGGGCACGACGGCCACGCGCCGCCGCGCGACGCGTAGCGCGAGCGAGTAAGCAGGCGCGTTCCCGTGCCACCCCAGGCGCGCCGCATCCCCACCGATGCGGCGCGTCGATTTGATGTCGACACATCGGCAGCCAGATCGGCAACTGCATCCGCGGCCATCACCGGCCGTCATCCACTGCGAGGTCAGCCATGCATACTCCTCCCGAACGGCCGCTTGCCGGCATGCGCGCGCTCGTCACCGGCGTGGCGAACGCCGATTCGATCGCTTACGGCTGCGCCCGCGCGTTCGCCGATCTCGGTGCGCAGCTCGCCATCACCTATCTCAACGACAAGGCCAAGCCCTATGTCGAACCGCTCGCCAACGAACTGGGCGCGCAATTGCTGCTGCCATTGAACGTCGAGGAAGACGGCCAGCTCGACGCTGTCTTCGATGCCGTGCGCGAAACATGGGGGGCGCTCGACATCGTGCTGCACTCCATCGCCTATGCGCCGAAAGAGGATCTGCAGGGCGGGCTGCTCGATTCGTCGGCGCAGGGCTTTGCGTATGCGATGGACGTGTCGTGCCACTCGTTCATCCGCATGGCGAAGCGCGCCGCGCCGCTCATGCCGCACGGCGGCACGCTCTTCGCGATGAGCTACGACGGCGCGAACCGCGTCGTGCCCAACTACAACATGATGGGCCCGGTGAAAGCGGCGCTCGAAGCGTCGTGCCGTTATCTTGCGTACGAACTCGGCCCGATCGGCATCCGCGTGCACGCGATCTCGCCTGGGCCGCTCAAGACGCGCGCGGCCTCGGGGCTGCCAGACTTCGACCGCATGCTCGCCGAGGCGGTGGAGCGCGCGCCGCTCGGCGAACTCGTCGACATCATGGACGTCGGCTACGCAACCGCGTATCTCGCCACGCGCTACGCCCGCCGCATGAGCGGCAACACGGTGTATATCGACGGCGGCGCGCACATCATGGCGTAACAGGCCTTAGCACGAAAGCCGCAAAGCAAAGCTTGCATCGGTATAAGCCGTGCGCCCCGGCTCGCTAGAATCGAGCGTTCGGCCTGCTTACGAAAATCATGCGTGCCGAAACGCCTTTCAACGACAGACGGGGATCACCATGGCAGGTTTGGGACGCACGGCGCGCTGGCTTGGCGCGGGCATCATCGCCATCAACACCTTTGGCGCGGCGGCGGCGCACGCCGAAACGTCGCTCCTCAACGTCTCATACGACGTGACGCGCGAGCTGTACAAGGACATCAACGCGAGCTTCATCGCCGACTATCAGAAGAAGACCGGCGAGACCCTGTCGATCAAGCAGTCGCACGGCGCTTCGAGCGCGCAGGCGCTCTCGGTACTGCAAGGCCTGCAAGCCGATGTCGTGACGATGAACCAGCCCAACGACATCGACCTGCTCGCGCAGCAGGGGCATCTTGTGCCCGCTAACTGGCGCACGCGCCTGCCCGACGCGAGCGCGCCCTACACGACGACGATGGTGTTCCTCGTGCGCAAGGGCAACCCCAAACACATCAAGGACTGGGACGATCTCGCCAAGCCTGGCGTGCAGGTCGTGATCGCCAACCCGAAGACGTCGGGCAATGGACGCTACGCCTATCTGGCCGCGTGGGGCTACCGCAAGCAGCAGGGCGCGAGCGACGCCCAGGCGCTCGACTTCGAACGCGCGCTCCTGAAGAACGTGCCCGTGCTGGACGCGGGCGGCCGGGGCGCCACGACGACGTTCACGCAGCGCGGCATTGGCGACGTCCTTGTGACCTTCGAAAACGAAGTGGCGCTCATCGATACGGGCGTGGGTGCGAAGGACTTCGAAGCAGTCTATCCCTCGGTGAGTCTGCTGGCGGAGCCGCCGGTGACGATCGTCGACAAGGTCGTGGACAAGCGCGGCACGCGCAAGACCGCGCAGGCGTATCTCGACTATCTGTATTCGCCCGCCGCGCAAGAGATCATCGCGCAGCACCATCTGCGTCCGCGCGATGCCGCGGTGCTCGCGAAGCACGCAAACGAGTTCAAGCCGATCAAGACCTTCACGGTCGAGCAGGTGTTTGGCAGCTGGCAAAGTGCGCAGGCTACGCATTTCGCCGATGGCGGCACGTTCGATCAGATCGTCGCGGACCGCAAGTAATCCGGGCGCGATGTAACGACATCGCGTAAAAAAAGCGCCTCGCAATTTGCGAGGCGCTCTGCATTTCAGGCTGCGGGTTTAGTACCAGCCGCGACGGCCATGCCATTCGTTGCGGCCGTACCAGCGGTGGCCGTCCCAGTAGCGGTCGCCGTGCCAACCGATCACGACAGCCGGCGCGTAGGCAACGCGCACGGGCGGCGCGACGTAGACCGGACGCGGCGCGACATAAACGGGCTGCGGCGCGACATACATCGGTGCGGGTGCAACATAAACCGGAGCGGGCACGCCGACGTTCAGGCCGACTACCACACCGGCCATCGCGGTTTGCGAGGCGGCCAGGACGAGCGCTCCAGCACCCAGCGCGGCAAAGAGTTTGGTTTTCATTTTGAGCCTTTCGGTTGAAGATTCGATGGCTTCAATGTAGCCAGGCGCTCGCCGGCTTGAGTTACCAAACTGCAACAAACTGCGCGCGAATTTTACGGGCGGTAATGGGAGGAAAGGGCGCTCGCCCGCCTGCGGCGGGCTTCCCGCATGTTTGGCGCAGGCGGGCGTGTTTCAATTCGTGATCGTCGGGGCAGGTTGGTAATCGGCGCGCCGGGCGCGAACGCCCGGCATGCTCCTGCCGTCACTGCACCGCGACGCTCGCGAAGTTCTGGCGTCCGAACGGGCTCACCTGATAGCCGCTCACGTTCGTGCGCGTGATGGCGGCGGCGGTCGGGTAGCCGAGCGGAATCCACAGCGCCTGGTCGTGGATGATCTGTTGGGCGGCTTCATAGAGCTTCACGCGCTTGGCCTGGTCGGCGGTGGCCTTGCCGTCGGCGATCAGCTTGTCGAGCTGCGGATCGCAAAAGCGCGCGAAGTTGATGCCCGACTGCACCGCATTGCAGCTAAAGAGCGGCGAGAGATAGTTGTCGGGGTCGCCGTTGTCGCCGGCCCAGCCCATGAAGAGCGTGTCGTGCTGGCCTTGCTTCGCCTGCTTGATCAACTCGCCCCACTCGATCACCTTGATCTCGGCCTTCACGCCGATCTTCGCGAAATCGGCCTGCAAAAGCTCCGCGCCCGCGCGCGGGTTCGGGTTCAGCACGCTGCCGTTCGGACGCACCCAGATCGTCGTCGCGAAGCCGTTTGGGAAGCCCGCATCTGCGAGCAATTGCTTTGCCTTCGCCGGGTCATACGGATACGGCTGGATCGACTTGTCGTAGCCCCAGGTGATGGGCGGCCAGGGGTTCGCCGCGGGCGTGGCGGTGTTGTCGAAAATCGCCTTCAGGTACGTCGTGCGGTCGAACGCCATGTTCAGCGCCTGGCGCACCTTCTGGTTGTCGAGCGGCTTCTTCTGCGTGTTGAGCGCGACGAACGCCGTCATGAACGCGGGCGTTTCCACCACCTTGAGCGACTTGTCGTCCTTCGCCGCGGCCACGTCCTGGGGCTTGGGCGAAAGCGCGATCTGACATTCGCCGGCCTTCACCTTCTGCGCGCGCACGGCGGCGTCGGGCGTGATCGCGTAGATCAGGCGGTCCACCTTCGGCTTCGGCCCCCAGTAGGTCGGGTTCAGGTCGTAGCGGATCACCGCGTCCTTCGTGTAGCTCTTGAGTACGAACGGGCCCGTGCCCACCGGCTTCGCGTTGAGGTCGACCTGCTTGCCGGCCTTGAGCAACTGGTCGGCGTACTCGGAGGAATAGATCGACGCGAAGCCCATCGTGAGGATCGAGAGGAACGTGGCGTTCGGCTCGTTGAGCTCGAACTTCACCGTGTTCGCATCGACCTTCGTGACCGACTTCACGAGCTTCACGAGGCCCATCGACTGTGCATGCGGGAAGCCGCTCGCGCCAGCCACCTTGTGCCACGGATTGTTCGCGTCGAGCATGCGATCGAACGTGAAGACCACGTCGTCGGCGTTGAGCGTGCGCGTGGGCTTGAACCATTCGGTCGTCTGGAACGCCACGTCGGGCCGCAAATGGAACGTATAGGTCAGGCCGTCGGCGCTCACTTCCCACTTGTCCGCGAGCGCGGGCACGACCTTCTTTTGCGCTTCGTCATAAGCCACGAGCGAATTGAAGATGACGTCGGCGGACGCGTTGGTCGTGACGAGCGAGTTGAACTGCACGACGTCGAAGCCATCGGGGCTCGACTCGGTGCAGACCGTCAGCGGTTTGGCGAGCGCGGGCGTGGCCGCGAACGCGGCGCCAAGCACGGTCGCGAGCACGAAAGCAGACGCAAGCGTGCGCGCGGTGGGCGAGGTGAAGCGCATGGGATCTCCGTGGTTCTTCGGTGGCGGGCGGCGCCCCGTTTTGTTCGATTCAGGAGAGGCGAGAAGGCTATGAAGGGCGCCCGGACGAGCCAAGCTTATCGAAGGGAATTTGCCGAGACAACAATTTAATCCACATACCCATATGGCATGGGGGCGCCGTGCGGCGAGCCGGAGCGGCTTAGTGGCTCGCCGCGCGCGGCTTGCGCAGCGCCTTTTCGAACACGCGGTCGTAGACCCAGCGCGGCAGCGCGCGCAGCATCGTGGCGGCCACACGCATCGGCCACGGGAACACCGCGAAGGACGTGCCGCGCGCGATCGCTTGCGCGGTCTTCGCGGCGAACTGGTCCGCGTCCATCAGGAAGGGCATGCGGTAGGGGTTCTTGGCCGTCATCGGCGTGCGGATATAGCCGGGTGCGATGGTGACCACGGGCACGCCGAACGGGCGCATTTCCACGCGCAGCGCTTCGAGATAGGCGAGCGCCGCCGCCTTCGAGGCGCTGTAGGCGCCCGAGCCCGGCAGTCCGCGCACGCCGGCCACGCTCGCGATGCCCACGAGCGTGCCGCGCTTATGCAGCGCCATGGCCGATGCGAACGGCTCGAAGGTGGCGACCATGCCGAAGTAGTTGGTGTCCATCACGTCGCGGAACGTGGCGAGATCGCCTTCACCCGTCAGCACGCCCCGGCTCACGCCCGCGTTGGCGATCACGATGTCGGGCATGCCATGCTGTGCGATGAAGTCGCGCGCGGCGGCGGCGAGCGCATCGGCGTCGCGCACGTCGGCGGGATAGATGGCGATGGGGTGGTCGGGGTGGGCCTGCCGGAAGCCGGCAAGGGCCTCGCCGCGGCGCGCGACGAGCCCGAGGACGGCGCCCTGCCGCGCGTAAACGGCTGCGAGCGCGGCGCCGATGCCGCTCGACGCGCCGGTGATGAAGACCTTCAGTGGCGCGTCTTGCATGGCGCTGTCCCTCACATCTTCTTCGCGCGGATCTGCGAGATGATGAAGTCCATCACCTGGGCCGTGCCCGGCAGCGCCTTGTCTTCCGGACCCTGGACCATGGCCGGGCCGGTTTCGTATTTGCCCTGGATGGCGATGGTCGGCACGCCGTCGATCTTGTAGGCATCGAGCAGGGCCTTGTCACGCTGCAGCGCGCTCTGCGTCGAGAACGAGTTGTACGCTTCCATGTACTTCTTCGGATCGACGCCTTGCGTCGCGAGGAACTTCGCCTGGTCTTCCGGCGTGAGCAGGTAGTTCTTGTTCACGTGGATTTCGTGGAACACGACCGGCGTGAGCTTCTGGGCGAGGCCGAGCGCGTCGAGCGCGTAGTACATCTTCGAGTGCGGGATGAAATCGTCACGGAATGCCACCGGCACGCGCTTGAACACGACGTCCGGGCCCTGCTTCTTGATCCACGCTTCGAGATACGGGTCGAACGCATTGCAGTGCGGGCAGCCGTACCAGAAGAACTCGATCACTTCGATCTTGCCCGCGGGCACGTCGAGCGCCTGGGGCGCCTTCAGGACCGTGTAGTCCTTGCCGGCCACGGGGGCCTCGGCCGAGGCGTGGGCCACACCGGCGATCAGCGAAAGCGAGAGAAAAAGCGTACCGAGAAGTCGTTTCATGGCGTAGGAATCCACTGTTCTTGGACCGGCGGCGGCCGGTTGTCTGCCGCAAGACGCCGTTGGCGCGAAGCTGGCGCGTGCGGGTGCTGCGTGGGTGTTGCTTGTTGACGGACTCCGCGCCGCGCGCCGCGGCCCGGCCTCACTCGATACCGCTGAACTGCTATGGCTTCGGTGGGCGGGCGCGCGGTGCGCGGCGCGGACGGCGATTATTGCTTCGTGAAGCGGATGACGGCTGTATCGATACCGGCGTCGGACAGGCGCTGACGCGTCGAGTTCATATCGTCGAACTTGGTGAACGGACCGATGCGCACGCGAAAGTACGTGACGCCGCCGGCGTCGCGCTGCGTCACCTTCGACTCGAACCCCTGGAACGCGAGGCGCGCACGCTGCTGCTCGGCGTCGCCCGACGTCTTGTACGCGCCCACCTGCAGGAAGTAACCGGTGTTGGCGTCGCCCGGTGCGGGCGCGGTGCTGCCGGGCTTGGCGGCCGGGGGCGTCGGCACCGCGTTGGCGGGCTTCTGCGGCGGGTTGTTCGCGAGAATCTGCGCCGGGTTGCTCGTCGAGTTGCTGGCCGACTGCGGCTTCTTCGCGATCGCCGTGCCGCTCGTGACGTTTTCGCCCGTCGACGGTTGCGGCGCGACAGCCACGCCGTTGTTATTGGCGGCGGCGTTGTTCGAACCCGAGGGCGGCACTTCGACGATCTGCGGCTCTTCGAGCATGCCCGAGGACTGAGACTGGTTCGTGGTCTGGCCCGGCGCCGTGTTGGGCGGCATGCTTTGCGCGGCCTGCGGCACCGGCTGGCCCGGCGACTTGCCCTGCAGCGCGCGGTTCGGGTCGACTTGCTCGTTGCTCTGGCTGACGTCGGAAGCGGCCGGCGGCGCGACCTTCGAGACGAACGGCGTGGGCGCGCGCGTGATGTAGAGAGCCACCACCACCGCGATCGCAAGGCCGACGATCAGGCCCAGCACGATGCCGAGAAAGGTTCCCCCGGACTGCTTCGACTGCTGTTTTGTAGTGCGGCGCGGTTTTGCCATCGTCTGAATCACCTGCAAACAAGAGAATCCTGGAATGGCCGTCCGCGCGAGGCGGCGGCCCCATACAAGCTGCTGCGCGCGGGTCTCGCGCGTCTCGTTACATGCGCTCCGGCGCGGACACGCCGATCACGGCCAGGCCGTTCGCGAGCACCCGGCGCGTGGCCGCGAGGAGGGCGACGCGGGCGTCGCGTTCGGCGACGTCGTCGACGAGAACGCGTTCGGCATTGTAGAACGAGTGAAACTCAGCGGCGAGTTCGCGCAGGTAGAACGCCACCGCGTGCGGCGCGAGTTCGCTGGCTGCATGCGTGAGCATGTCGGGGAATTCGCCCAGTTTCGCGATGAGCGCGAGCGCTCGCTCGCTCGCGAGCGGCGCGAGATCGACCTTGGGCAGCGCGGCCGGATCGCCGCCGAACTTGCCCTGCCAGTCGCCGAGAATCGACGAGATGCGCGCATGCGCGTACTGCACGTAGTACACCGGGTTTTCGTCGTTTTCCTTCAGCGCGAGGTCGATGTCGAACACGAATTCGGTGTCGGCCTTGCGCGAGATGAGGAAAAAGCGCACAGCGTCGCGGCCGCGGCGGATAGTCGCTTCGTCGAGCAGGTCGGGCGAGACTTCGCTGCCCGGGTTCGCGCCGCCTGACCATTCGATCAGGTCGCGCACCGTCACGTAGCTGCCTGCGCGCTTGGAGATCTTCACCTCCTGACCGTCGCGCATCACCGTGACCATCTTGTGGAGCACGTAGTCGGGATAGCCCTTCGGAATGCCGATGCCGAGCGCCTGCAGGCCCGCGCGCACACGCGCGATGGTGCCGTGGTGGTCGGAGCCCTGGATATTGATGACCTTCGTGAAGCCGCGCTCCCACTTGGTGACGTGGTAGGCCACATCGGGCAGGAAGTAGGTGTACGTGCCGTCGGACTTGCGCATCACGCGGTCCTTGTCGTCACCGTAGTCGGTGGTCTTGAGCCACAGCGCGCCTTCCTGCTCGTAGGTTTCGCCCGAAGCGACCAGCGCCTCGACGGTCTTCTCGACGCGGCCTTCCGTGTACAGCGACGACTCGAGGTAGTAGCGGTCGAACTTCACGCCGAACGCCTGGAGGTCGAGATCCTGCTCGTGGCGCAGATAGGCCACGGCAAAGCGGCGGATCGCTTCGAGGTTCTCGGGGTCTTTCTCGCCCGTGACGGGTTCGCCGTCCTTGGCCGCGACGGTTTCGCCCGCGAGGTAGTCGCGCGCGATGTCGGCGATGTATTCGCCGTTGTAGGCAGCCTCGGGCCATTCGGCGTCGCCGGGCTTGAAGCCGCGCGCGCGCGCCTGGGTGGAGACGGCGAGGTTGCCGATCTGCACGCCCGCGTCGTTGTAGTAGAACTCGCGGTGCACGTCATAGCCCTGCGAGGCGAGCACATTCGAGATGGCGTCGCCGAGCGCGGCCTGGCGGCCGTGGCCCACGTGCAGCGGGCCCGTGGGGTTCGCCGAGACGAACTCGACGAGCACGCGCTTGCCGGCTTCACGCTGCAAACGGCCGAATGCCTCGCCCTGCTCGAACACGGCGCCGATCACGGCGCGCTTCGCGTTCGCGGTCAGACGCAGGTTGATGAAGCCGGGGCCGGCCACTTCGGCTGCCTCGACGAGGCCTGCGGCCTCGGGCTGGGCGAGCACGGCGTCGACGATCTGCTGGGCGAGCTGGCGCGGGTTCGCGCGCATGGGCTTGGCGAGCTGCATCGCGACGTTGCAGGCGACGTCGCCGTGCGCGGCGACCTTGGGGCGCTCGAGCGTGATCGCGGGCACGTCGAATGCGGCTTCGCTCGCGCCTTCGGTGGCCTTCGCCACCTGGGCTACGGCTTGCGCGAGCAGGGTCTCCAGGGTGTGTTTCTGTGCGGGCAGCATGCTGGTTGCAAGTCCTGTGCGGGTAATGGGGATGCGGCGCCGGCGCCTGGGGGCGTAACCCGGGGCATGGCCCCTGGCTTGGCGGCGCCGACCGCCGAATACGGGTGAGGGCGCGCCAGCCTCGCGGCGGGCCACCTGCAATGCGCCAATGCGCGGGCGGCCTCGTTGCGGCAGGCGGCGTGGTGGCGTACCTGACGCCAGAACGTCCGGGCGCCGCACCCTGCGGGTAATTCCGTCCTGACGGATTTTAGCAGGTGCTAATATGTGAAATGAGGTAGCGCGACATGGGTCGCCTTGGCCCGTCTGGCTTCGCAGGCCGGAACGTCACGCGCAGATCCAAAAAATCATAAAGGGAACAGACATGCTGGTTACTTTTAAATGTCACGCGGCGCCCGACGTCACGATGCTGGAGAACCTCGCACAATACCTTCTCGGCATCATCGGCAAGCGGCTCGGCCCGCGCGGCGTGATCACCCACGACGAACTCGACACCGCCATCACCAAGCTCGAAGCGGCCATCGCCACCGACAAGAAAGAGCGCCACGAGCAGGAAGGCCACTTCCACGAAGGCGAGGATGACCGCGTGCATCACGAACTGCCGGTCGGCCTTGCGCAACGCGCCTTTCCTTTCCTCGATATGCTGCGCGCCGCAAAGAAGGAAGACAACGACGTATTGTGGGGCATTTGAGGTCCGTGTTTGACGTCCTTGCGTGACGTGACCGACCGGTGAGCGAGGGATTACGCTGTCTCCATTGCGCGCAGCGGCTAGCCTGTGAGGACAGCTCCGGCTGCCCCGTCCGATTCGACATTCCAAAAGCAAAGAGCCCGCAACATCGCGGGCTCTTTGCTTTTGTTCACCTTCGGCTCACGTTACTCGCTGGCGGCCGCCGGTTCGGCAGCGGAAGCCTCCGACTTCTTCATCTTCTTTTTCTTCGGCTTCTTCACGTGCTTTTCGGTGGGCGCCGAATACGACGTCGCCGGGCTCGCCTGCTCCGGCGCGGCCGGCTGGGCGAACGACGGCTGCGCAAGCGCCGCGACGCCGAAGGCGGTCAACATCAACATCAGCTTCTTCATACGATTTCTCCGTCGAGGTTGCTTCGATTTTGCGTTTTAAGGATTTGCTGATGATCGAGCCGGCGCGGCGTTGCCGCATGTGGCCGGGTGTCATGCAGGTGATACCGGGTCTTGCCGGGCCATCTTACAAAGCCGAAAAATCGCGCGCGCGTAATCTTCACCTTGCCGGATGGCGTATGTCGGGCGGCGACAACAGGGGGTAGCGCGACGGGAGAAAGCGCGCCGCCCGGGGCGGCGCGCCGTGCGGCTTAGAGCTGCGGCGCGAGCGCGCGGCGGGCGTCCGCGTCGGAGAGCGACATACGCTTTGCATAGTCGGCGAGCTGGTCCTGGCCGATCTTGCCCACCGAGAAATAGGTGCTGTCCGGGTGCGCGAGATAGAAGCCCGAAACGCTCGCAGCCGGCAGCATGGCGAGCGATTCCGTCACGCTCATGCCGACCTCGCCCGCCTGCAGGAAGTCGAACATGTCGCGCTTCACGAGGTGATCCGGGCACGCCGGGTAGCCAGGCGCCGGGCGAATGCCCGCGTACTTTTCGGCGATCAGCGCGTCATTGTCGAGCGTTTCGCTGGCTGCATAGCCCCACAAATCGCGGCGCACGCGTGCGTGCAATGCTTCGGCGAACGCTTCCGCGAAGCGGTCCGCGAGCGCTTTGAGCATGATCGCGCTGTAGTCGTCGTGGTCCTTTTCGAACTGCGCTTCCTTCACGTCCACGCCGATGCCTGCCGTCACCGCGAACATGCCGATATAGTCCGCCACGCCCGAGTCCTTCGGCGCGATGAAGTCGGCAAGCGAGCGGTTCGGACGCATCACGCCGTCCACCACAGGGCGCACCGACTGCTGGCGCAGGTTGCGCCACGTGAGCGCGACTTCGCTGCGCGATTCGTCGGTGTAGATTTCGATGTCGTCGTCGTTCACCGTGTTCGCGGGCAACAGCGCGATCACGCCGTTGGCCTGCAGCCAGCGGCCTTGAATCAAGCGCGAAAGCATCGACTTCGCGTCGGAAAACACGCGGCGCGCCGACTCGCCCACGATCTCGTCGTTGAGGATCTGCGGATAGGGACCGGCGAGATCCCACGTCTGGAAGAACGGACCCCAGTCGATGTAATTCGCGAGCTCGTTCAAGTCGAAGTTCTTGAACACGCGGCGGCCGATGAACTTCGGCTTCACGGGCTGGAAATTCGCCCAGTCGATCTTCGTCTTGTTCGCGCGCGCTTCTTCGAGCGTCACCAAAGGCTGAGCCTTCTTGTTCGCGTGCTGATCGCGAATGCGGTCGTAGTCGGTCCTGAGGTCGTCGATGAACTTCGTCGCGCCTTCATCCGAAAGCAGGCTCGACGCCACCGAAACCGAACGCGACGCGTCCGGCACGTACACGACCGGACCTTCGTAATGCGGCGCGATCTTCACGGCCGTATGCACGCGCGAGGTGGTCGCGCCGCCAATCAGCAGCGGAATCTTCTTGATGCGGAAGTAGTCGTCGCGCTGCATTTCGCTCGCGACATAAGCCATTTCCTCGAGCGACGGCGTAATCAGCCCCGAGAGGCCGACGATATCCGCGCCTTCGACCTTTGCCTTCGCGAGGATCTCGTTGCACGGGACCATCACGCCCATGTTGACCACTTCGAAGTTATTGCACTGGAGCACCACCGACACGATGTTCTTGCCGATGTCGTGCACGTCGCCCTTCACGGTCGCGATGACGATCTTGCCCTTCGCGCGCACATCGGCGCCCGTTTCGGCGAGCAGGCGCTTTTCTTCCTCGATGAACGGAATGAGGTGCGCCACGGCCTGCTTCATCACGCGCGCCGATTTCACCACCTGCGGCAGGAACATCTTGCCCTGGCCGAACAGGTCGCCGACGATGTTCATGCCGTCCATGAGCGGGCCTTCGATCACGTTGATCGGGCGGCCGCCGGCACCCATGATCTTCACACGCGCTTCTTCGGTGTCCTCGACAATGAAGTTCGTGATGCCGAGCACGAGTGCGTGCGCAAGACGCTTTTCCACGTCCTGGTTGCGCCACTCGAGGTTCTCTTCTTTCTTCGCGGCGCCGGTCTTGAACTGGTCGGCGATCTCGAGCAGACGGTCGGTGGCGTCGGCGCGGCGGTTGAGCACCACGTCTTCCACGCGCTCGCGCAGCTCCGCGTCGAGGTCGGCGTACACGCCGAGCTGGCCCGCGTTCACGATGCCCATGTTCATACCCGCCTGAATGGCGTAGTAGAGGAACACGGTGTGGATCGCCTCGCGCACCGGATCGTTGCCGCGGAACGAGAACGACACGTTCGACACGCCGCCGCTGATCTTCGCGTAGGGCAGGTTCTGCCTGATCCAGCGCGTGGCTTCGATGAAGTCCACCGCGTAGTTGTTGTGCTCCTCGATGCCTGTCGCCACCGCGAAGATGTTCGGGTCGAAGATGATGTCCTCGGGCGGGAAGCCCACTTCGTTCACGAGGATGTCGTAGGAGCGCTTGCAGATCTCGGTCTTGCGCGCGTAGGTGTCGGCCTGGCCCTTCTCATCGAAGGCCATCACGACGCTCGCCGCGCCATAGCGGCGAATGAGCTTCGCGTGATGCACGAACTGCTCCTTGCCTTCCTTGAGCGAGATCGAGTTGACGATGGCCTTGCCCTGCACGCACTGCAGGCCCGCCTCGATCACGTCCCACTTCGACGAGTCGATCATGATCGGCACGCGCGCGATGTCGGGCTCGGACGCGATGAGGTTCATGAAGCGCACCATCGCCGCCTTCGAGTCGAGCATGGCTTCGTCCATGTTGACGTCGATGACCTGCGCGCCGTTTTCGACCTGCTGCCGCGCAACCGCGAGCGCCTCGTCGAACTGGCCGTTGAGAATCATCCGCGCGAATGCCTTCGAGCCGGTCACGTTGGTGCGCTCGCCCACGTTGATGAACAGCGAGCCTTCGGTCACGTTGAAGGGTTCGAGGCCGGAAAGGCGCAGGGTATGGTCAGTCATGGCGTGGGACCGGATCGTATGGTGTTGGAGCGGGACTCGAAAGCAGTGATCGAATGTGTCGTCAGGCAGCGTCGCGATACTGGCCGGGCCAGCGGCGCGGCTTGATCTCGGCGAGCGCGCGGGCGATGGCCGCGATGTGCTCAGGCGTCGTGCCGCAGCAGCCGCCCGCCAGGTTTACGAGACCGGCGCTCGCGAATTCCTTGAGCAGTGCCGAAGTATCGGTGGGCGTTTCGTCGAAGCCCGTGTCGCTCATCGGGTTGGGCAGGCCCGCGTTCGGATAGCACGAGACGTACGTGTCGCAGAGTTTCGCAAGTTCGGCGATGTACGGGCGCATGAGCGCCGCGCCCAGCGCGCAGTTCAGACCGAACGTGAGCGGCTTCGCGTGGCGCAGCGAGTTCCAGAATGCTTCGACGGTCTGGCCCGAGAGAATGCGGCCCGAGGCGTCGGTGACGGTGCCCGAGATCATGATCGGCAGATTCTCGCCCGTGTCTTCGAAGAGCTGGTCGAGCGCGAACAGCGCGGCCTTGGCGTTGAGCGTGTCGAAGATCGTCTCGACGAGGAAGAGGTCGCAGCCGCCGTCCATGAGCGCCTTCGCCTGCTCGTAGTACGCACGGCGCAGTTCTTCGAACGTCACGTTGCGCGCGCCCGGATCGTTCACGTCGGGCGAGATGCTCGCCGTTTTCGGCGTCGGCCCGATCGCGCCCGCGGCGAAGCGCGGCTTGTCCGGCGTCGAATACTTGTCGCACGCGGCGCGCGCGAGCTTCGCCGACTCGACGTTCATCTCGATGGCGAGTTCGCCCATGCCGTAGTCGTCCTGGGCCACTGTGGTCGCGCCGAACGTGTTGGTCTCGATGATGTCCGCGCCCGCCGCGAGATACTGCTCGTGAATCTCGCTGATGATCTGCGGCTGCGTGAGCGAGAGCAGTTCGTTGTTGCCCTTGATATCGCGCGGGTAGTCCTTGAAGCGTTCGCCGCGGTAGGCGGCTTCGTCGAGCTTGTAGCGCTGGATCATCGTGCCCATCGCGCCGTCCAGGATCACGATACGCGAGGCGAGCAGCGCGGGAAGCGCTGCGCCGCGCGTGTATTTGGCGTCCCCGGCGGGGCGCGAGGCAAGGGCTGCGGGCTGGTTCATGGATCGCGGGCGGGCGTGGTGCCGGTTGAACTGGGAAACCTCACATTGTAGCCGCTGCGGCAATGGGCCGCTGCCGGCGGCGTCGCGCGCAGGCAACCGCTGTGGCGCGCGCCGGACGGCCAAAAGAAAACCCCGGCCGGCCAAGCCGGACGGGGTTTCGTGTGAAGGACGCTGCGCGTTGAGTGCCGCGGGGTGCGCTAGCGTCAGTGAAGCACGACGGGTTGCTGCATGAGGCTGTCGAACTGTCCGAGGAATTCGTCGACTTCGTCGAGCGACTGGTCTTCGTCCATCAGCTTTTGCACGTCTTCGCGAAAACGTGCCGCCATCACGCCGTCGATGAAGATCTCGCGGCGCGCGTTCTTGTCGACGATCTCGTAGCCGCCTGCGCGCATGGCGCTATGGCCGTCCTGCGGTGGGAACTCGACAACGCAATAGTTGGGACTGTTGTAGATCATTTGCATGGCGACACTCCTTTTTCCTGTGCTCCCCGACCTTCTCGGTCATTACATGGAGCGTTCGTTCTGGAATTCAAGGGGTGGGTCCCGCATCACCTCTTATGTGGACTGCTCTCCCTTTTTATACTTCACTTCTCAACTGCGTCTGCTGCCACTGCCATGATGCATTTACTTCGAACTACTTAGACCAACTGCTTGAGAAACGTTTCGAGCAACGCGGTGAAACGGTGCGACTCCTCTACCGGGGCCAGATGCGCGGCGTCGAGCACCACAAAATGCGAACCTTCTATCGCTCTTGCGAGGCCCTGCGTCATCGCCATCGGCGTGCCGTTGTCGTGGCGGCCCGCCACTGCGAGCGTCGGCACTCGCACTTGCCCGAGCCTGTTTTCCACGTCGAAATCGCGTAGCGCCTCGCAGGCCATCGCATAGCCTTCTGAAGGGGTCCGTAATAAAACGTCACAAATCCGCTCGACAGTCGGCGCATGCGTGCGCCGGAAGTCGGCGGTGAACCAGCGCGCCATCGTCGCGTCGACGAGCGCCCCGAGACCGTCGCTGCGTACCGTCGCGGCGCGCTCGTTCCACGTTTCGCGCGCTTGTGGCGGCGTATGGCTAGCCGTGTCGCAAAGCGTGAGCGTCGTCACGCGTTCCGGGTAATCGAGCGCGAACTGCTGCGCGATCATGCCGCCCATCGACATGCCGACGAGATGCGCATGCTCGATGCCAGTTGCGTCGAAAAGCGCGTCGAGGTCGGCGGCGAGTTCTGCGAAGCCGAAGGGCTTGCTCGCGACGGCACTCGCGCCGTGGCCACGCACGTCATAGCGCAACACGCTGTGACGATGGCGGAAATGTCCGGCGAGCGTGTCCCACACGCCAAGGTCGCCGCCGAGTTGATGAATGAACGCCAGCGCGGGCCCACCGCTCCTGTCGTCGAAGACATAGTGCGTATCGATGCCGTTGACAGTCACTTGCATGGGTTCCTCCTTCGCCTTCCAGGCTGGGAGTCAAGCCGTTTGCGAGGTACTGCATGCACGCGATGCTGGGTGGAGCAATCCGCGCGCCTGGGGCGCGCAGACGATGCGCGATGCGATGTTCGTTAGCTTGTGTGTCGCGTCCCTGTTTGCTGCGCCGTTTATTGTGTCGTGCCGATTTTGCCCGTCTTTTGCAGCGTTGTATCGGTTTGTTCGTGCTGGTCCGTTTGCTGGTCCGTTTGCTGGTCCGTTTGCGCGCGGAGTCGTGCTGCCGTATTTCGTCTGCTTGTTTTTCGGCCCTTCGTGATGCGCGCGATGCCTTGCGATCCTTGACGCACGGCTCGATTCGAGTATGCGCTCATTCGCGAATTTGTGTTGCGAAGCGGGCCGTCCGGATCGAGCGGTTCGTGCGGTTGCGCGCTCAGGGATGTTCGGGCGCCGGGCCCGGCGAGGCGGGTGAGGGCTGCGCGTCGTCAGTGGACGGTTGCGGCGGTGATTCGGTTGGCGTTTCTGTCTGCGTATTGGCGGGTGGTGCAGGTTGCACTGGCGATTGCGGTTGCGGCGCAGAGGCTGGCGCAGCTTCCGATGTTGCGGATTGTGCCGATGTTGTGTCGGGTGCGGCGTTGGGCGCCGTGGCGGTCGTGGCCGTCGCGGAGTCGGGCGTCGGCGCAGGCGCGTTCGTCGCGCTCGGCGCCGTTAGCACGCCACGCCACACCAGTTCGAACTGGTTGCCATTCGGTTCGGTTTGCACGAGGCGCACGGGCAACCAGCCGAGCGACTGCGCGAGCCACACGTCGATGCGCCGCTTGTCGCCCTCGCGGCGCGGCAGACGCATGAAGTGGCGCGCCGTGACGTAGCCATGATCCGTGCTCACCGTTTCGTCGCCGATCGTGGTGATGGGCCAGCTCTCGCCGCTGTCGTTGTCCGCGACATAGAACTCGCGCGTGACGCCCGGCTTGTACGCATCGGGGTCGCCGCGCACGAGGCTTGCGAGCTGCATCACCATGCTGAAGCGGTCCTGCGCGCCATCGGGCAGTGCGAGCGAGTTGGGCGTGCGCGTGAACACGATCTGCTTGTCGGTGCGGTTGAAAATCGTCACGTCCGAGGGACGATGGCCGCGCTTTTCGATGTACTGATCGGGTGCGAGGCCGAAGGCGTCCACGCGGCCCTTGCTCGTCCAGCTGAACTCGCCGACGAAGGGCAGGGGCACACGCACGACCATCTCGTAGCGTTGCCCATCGCTTGACCAGTGGATCGTGCCGGGCTGATTGCGCACACCGTTATAGAACGTGTCGTACTGCAATTCGCCCGATGGGGGCACCGAAAACTTCAGTCCATGCGAGGCCTGCGTGGCTTGTGCCGAAGGCTGCTTGCCGTTGCCGGGCGCCGTGCTTGCCGTCCCGCTAGTGCCGGCGCCGCTCGCGCTGGCTTGCGATGCGGCTGCGGGCGCGGACGCCGCCTGCGTATCCGGTGGCGAGGCCGGCGCTTTGGGGTGCGGTTTGGGCGGCGTCACAGTGTGCAGCGTATGCGGCTCGGCGGGCTTAGGCGCCGGTTTGGGCGCGGCATGCGCGGGCGCCGCCGCGGGGCCCGCGGGCGGTGCCTCGCGCTCGATGCGCTCGGGTTTGAGGAGCGCCACTTGCACCGGAACGCGCACGTGCGCGATGGGCGGCGGCGCGCTGTGATGCCGCTCGAACCATTCGGCCGCGAGCCAATGGAGCGCCGTGACCGCGACGAACACACCCACCCAGCGCCACGCGCGCATGCGCTGCGGCGTGGGTGAGTCGGTGTCGAGGCGGCGTGCCTCGCGCGGGGCGGCTGGAGTGGACATCGGCGGTTCGTGGGGCGGTATCTGTCGTACGTTAATGTGACACAACCCGCCCGGTGCGCGCAGAAACGCCGACGCGCGAGAGCGGGGTCACATGTCTGCCGGCCCAGGCATACAGCCTTCAGCGCGGCGTTGGACTGTACCCCAATTCGTACGACAGTTTTTCGGCGCACGCGCGCAACGCGGTGTCCACGACGCCGTTCCAGTCGATATCGAACGCGCCTTCGTGACCGAGCGCGATGAGCCCGAGCGCGAGTTCGCCGCTCGCGTCGAACACAGGCGTGCAGAACGCGTGGATAGTCGGCAGCAACATGCCTTCCACGCGGGCTGCGCCATGCTCGCGAACTTCTGCCAGTGCGCATTCAAGCGCCTCTGCCGTACGCGGTGTCGAGCCGTACGAGTAGTGCTGCGCGCCCGCGAGTTCGCGCTCGATCATCGGGGCGGTCTTGCTGCGCGGCAGGTAGGCGGCGAATAGCAGGCCCGTGGCGGAACTGAGCATCGGCATGACGTCGCCGAGCTTGAGCGACGCTTTCGCAGGGTGGCTCGACTCCAGCCAGTGCACGACGGTTGGCCCCTGATTGCCCCACACGGCGATGCCCACGGTGATGTCGAGCGCGTCGCGCAATTCGGTGAGCGCGAGGCGCGCGAGTTTGACGCCGTCCACGCGCGCGAGGCGCGCGAGTCCAAGCTGCAACGCAAAGCCGCCCAGTTCGTAGCGCCCCGAGAGCGGGTCCTGCGCGACCACGCCGAGGCGCATGAAGCTCACGAGATAGCGGTGCGCCTTCGCCGGGCTCATGCCCGCGCGCTGCGCAAGGTCGCGCAGCATCATCGCGCGCGGTTCGCTGGTGAGTACTTCGAGCAGGCGAAAACCCACTTCGATCGACTGGATGCCGGAGCGCAGTTTTTCTTCGCCGCCTTCGGCGCCTTCCGACGCCTCTGCGGTGTCGAGGGTGTCGGCGAGATCTTCGGCGCTCGCGCGCGGCGAGGCGGGTCGGACGGTTGGCGGCATGGAGGCGTTGTGGTGTTCAAACGTACGGCAACTGAGGGCATGCGGCGCGCCCGCTTGGGGCCCGCCGATTCACCATCGTAGAATACATTTCCCTTATCGTCACTCACGTCTGATTCCATGAAACTTGCCACGCTCAAGGACGGCACCCGCGACGGGCAGCTGATCGTCGTTTCCCGCGACCTGCGCAGTGCCGCCATCGCCGACGCGATCGCGCCCACGCTGCAGCGCGTGCTCGACGACTGGCGCTTCTACGCGCCGCAGCTCGCCGAGCTGTACGACGCGCTCAACTACGGGCGCGCGCGCAACACGTTCAGCTTCGACGCGCGCGATTGCATGGCGCCGCTGCCGCGTGCGTACCAATGGGCGGATGGCTCGTCGTACGTGAATCACGTCGAACTCGTGCGTCGCGCGCGCGGCGCCGAGATGCCCGCTGAATTCTGGACCGACCCGCTCATGTACCAGGGCGGCAGCGACGACTTCATCGGGCCGTGCGACGACATCGTGTGCGCGTCCGAGGCGTTCGGCATCGACTTCGAGGCCGAAGTCGCCGTCGTGACCGGCGACGTGCCGATGGGCGCGAGCCCCGACGAAGCGCTCCGGGCCGTGCGGCTCGTCACGCTTGTCAACGACGTCTCGCTGCGCAACCTCATTCCCGCGGAACTCGCGAAGGGCTTCGGCTTTTTCCAGAGCAAGCCGGCCAGTGCGTTCGCGCCGGTGATGGTCACGCCCGACGAGCTCGGCGAGCACTGGCGCGAAGGGCGCGTGCACCTGCCGCTCATCGTGCACTGGAACGGCAAGAAGGTCGGCCAGCCCGATGCCGGCACGGACATGGTGTTCCACTTCGGCCAGTTGATCGCGCACGCTGCGAAAACGCGCAATCTGCGCGCAGGCGCCATCGTGGGCTCGGGCACGGTCTCGAACAAGGACGCGAAGCGTGGCTACTGCTGCATCGCCGAGAAGCGCTGCCTCGAAATGATCGACAGCGGCCAGGCGAGCACCGAGTTCATGAAGTTCGGCGACAGCGTGAAGATCGAGATGCTCGACGAAGCGGGCAAGTCGATTTTCGGCGCGATCGATCAGGCTGTGGCGTCACTCCACGGCGAGCCATGACACGCAAGCGCTGAAGGGTTTCGCCGGATGCCGCGCGCCACGCGTGCGGCTACACTGGCGAACGCCCTTTTTCTTCGAGGGCATCGGGGAGACCAGTCAAAGTACGAGCCGTAGAAGCACGCAGCATTCGAACGTAAAACGACAAGGAGACACCGTGAACGCTTCTCGCCCCAGCCGTCTTGCTGTACGCATCGCGTGGCTTTTCAGTATTTGTGCGCCCACGCTTGCGCTCGCGCAGGTCAAGATCGGCCTCGTGCTTTCGCTCACGGGTCCGGCCGCCTCGCTCGGCATTCCCGCGCGCGACACCGCTGCCATGTTCCCCACCGAGATCGCGGGCCAGAAAGTCCAGTACATCGTGCTCGACGACGCCTCCGACACGACCCAGGCCGTGCAGGACACGAAGAAGCTCATCGACGAACAGCATGTCGATGCGATCATCGGCTCGTCGATCACACCCAACTCGCTCGCGATGCTCGACGTGATCGCGCAGGGCGAGACGCCCACCATTTCGCTCGCTTCGTCGGCGAAGATCATCGAGCCCGTTGACGACAAGCGCCACTGGATGTTCAAGACGCCGCAAACCGACGCGATGATGGCCGGCGCGATCATGGAGCACGCAGCCGCGCACAACGTGAAGACGCTTGCCTATATCGGCCAGGCCGACGCGCTCGGCGAGACGTTCTACGCCGAGATCGCGAAGGCCGCGCAGCGGCACGACATCAAGCTCGTCGCGAACGAGCGCTTCAATCGCACCGATCCGGGCGTGACGGGGCAGGTGCTCAAGATCGCCGCGGCGCACCCCGACGCCGTCGTGGTGGGCGCGGCCGGCACGCCCGCCGCGCTGCCGCCCAAGACGCTCAAGGAGCGCGGCTACAAGGGCGTCATCTATCACAACCACGGCGTGGGCAACCGCGACTTCCTGCGCGTGTGCGGCGCCGACTGCAACGGCACCTTCCTGCCCGCAAGCCCGGTGCTCGTGGCTGCACAACTGCCCGAGGACCAGCCCGGCCGGCGCCTCGCGCTCGACTATATTTCGCGTTACGAAGCACGCAACGGCGCGGGCACCGTGTCGGCGTTCGGCGCGTATACATGGGACGCGGGGCTCTTGCTCGAGAACGCGATACCCGTTGCGCTCAAGTCGGCTGCGCCCGGCACGCCTGCGTTTCGCCAGGCGCTGCGCGACGCACTCGAAGCGACGCACGGGCTGCATGACACCAATGGCGTCGTCAACATGAGCGCCACCGATCACCTCGGCCTCGACGCGCGAGCGCGCGTGATGGTCGAGATCCGCGATGGCAAGTGGGTGTATCAGCCGCATTGATGAGCCGCACTGCCATCGCTTTCACGTAATCAGCAATCCGAAACAAAGGAGGTCCGCCTATGAACGATCCTTTTTACGCCCGCTATCAGGCCCTGCGCGTGCAGCGGCACGAGCACGGCATCGTCGAGATCGTGATGAGCGGCGAGGGCACGAACAAGAGCGGCCTCGCGACCGCCGACGCCCATATGCACCGCGAACTCGCCGAGATCTGGCGCGACGTGGACCGCGATCCCGACGCGCGCGTCGCCGTGATTCGCGGCGAGGGCAAGGGCTTTTCGGCGGGCGGCGACCTGCAGCTCGTCGAGGACATGGCCACGCATTTCGACGTGCGCGCGCGCGTGTGGCGCGAGGCGCGCGACCTCGTCTACAACGTGATCAACTGCGGCAAGCCGATCGTCTCGGCCATGCATGGTCCGGCGGTGGGCGCGGGGCTCGTCGCGGGACTGCTGGCCGACATTTCGATTGCCACGAAAACGGCGCGCATCATCGATGGCCATACGCGCCTGGGCGTCGCGGCGGGCGACCACGCGGCGATCGTGTGGCCGCTTTTGTGCGGCATGGCGAAGGCGAAGTATTACCTGCTGCTGTGCGAGCCGGTGAGCGGCGAGGAGGCGGAGCGCATCGGCCTCGTCTCGCTCGCCGTGGACGAGAGCGACCTGCTGCCGAAGGCGTTCGAAGTGGCGAAGCGCCTCGCTAACGGTTCGCAAACCGCGGTGCGCTGGACCAAGTACGCGCTCAACAACTGGCTGCGCATGGCGGGGCCGACCTTCGACACGTCGCTTGCGCTCGAATTCATGGGCTTTGCGGGACCCGACGTGCGCGAGGGCGTGCAGTCGCTGCGCGAGCGGCGCGCGCCGGACTTTCCGGGCGGCGATCCGTTCTGATTCGCGCTTTCTACCGATTTTTACATTTACGCGCGCTATCATCAAAGAGATCGTTTCGAGCCCGCCCACGCGCGCGCATTTGAACACCTATCTATGCGAGGGAGTTCCGCATGACCGACCCAGCAGGCACCATGCCGCCGTTCCCGGGCTTTCCAGGCTTTCCGCCCGCCGAAATGCTCGACCAGATGTGGGGGATGATGCGCCTCACGCCGTTCGGCGGCGCGTTTCCGGGTGGCGAACCGGGCGTGGCGCAAGCCTTTGGCCCGCCGCTTTCGATGATGTCCGACATGATGACGCCGCTCACCAACATCGAGGAGCTCGACAAGCGCATCACCGATCTGCGCGCCGTCGAGCAGTGGCTCAAGCTCAATCTCGGCATGTTGCAGTCCGCCATCCAGGCGCTCGAAGTGCAGCGCGCCACGCTCTCGACGCTGCGTGCGTTCGGCGCGTTCGCGCAGGCGCAGATGACCCCGAGGCACGCCGAATCCGAAGCGCCGAGAACGGGCGCCGCGCGCGAACGGGCCGCCGGGCCTGATGACGCGAACGCAGGCGCTGCGCCCGAGGGCGCGGCATCCGCGCCGCCGGGCTTCGACGCGGCTTCGTGGTGGAATCTCGTGCAGGCGCAGTTCAACCAGCTCGCGCAATTCGCGATGGCGCAGCCTGCCGCCGCAGCGCAGGCCGCGCAAGCTGCCGCCGAAGCGGTGAGCGAGGCGCAGGCCAAGACCGAAGCCGCGACGGCTAAACGCAGCAGCACCGCCAGGCGGAGCAGCAACACGGGCAGTGGCAATGGCAACAGCGGCGGCGCGGGCCGCAGCGCGCCGCGCGGCGCGAAGAAGGCGCCGGCGCAACCGGAATAAGGCGCGCCGCGTCACGTCACGAAGAACCGTCCCGCGGGACGCAATAGAAACGCGACTGCGGGACAAAAACGGCACAAAGCGGGGAGCGTCGGCATCATGCGGCTTGCGCTCGTAATGATGGGCGGCGGCGCGCGTGCGGCCTACCAGGCCGGCGCCTTGCGCGCGCTTGCCGAGCTGGCCAGCCAGGCCGAGCCGGCGCGCCGCGCCATGCCCTTCACGGTAATCTGCGGCACCTCGGCGGGCGCGATCAACGCCACCTCGATCGCGAGCCACGCCGACCAGTTCGCGCACGGGGCGGCGCGCCTCGTCGACATCTGGTCGGACATGCGCGCAAGCCGGATCTATCGCACCGACTGGCCCGGCGTCGCGGCCGCGGGCGCGCGCTGGCTCGCCGCGCTCGCGTTCGGCTGGGCTGCATCCAGCGTGGGTGCGCGCGCCGCGCCGCGCACCTTGTTCGACAGCACGCCGCTCGCGCGGATGCTCCCGCACGCGCTCAATTTCCATCGCATCGAGCAGATGCTCGACGAGCGACTGCTCTACGCGCTCGCCGTCACGGCGCTCAGCTATTCGTCGGGGCGGCATGTCACGTTCTACCAGGCATGCGAGCCGATTAGCGCGTGGCGGCGCGCGCAACGCACTGCGCGCATGGTCGCGCTCACGCCCGCGCATCTGCTCGCTTCGGCGGCGATTCCGTTCGTGTTCCCGGCCGTGCGTCTCGAACTCGACGGCCGCCACGAATATTTCGGCGACGGCTCGATCCGGCAGACCGCACCGCTCTCGCCCGCCATCCACTTCGGCGCGCAGCGCATCGTCGTGCTGGGCGCCGCTGCGCCCACGCCGGAAGTGCCCGCGACGCGCCCCGACATCGACCGGTATCCGACGCTCGCGCAGATCGGCCAGCAGGTGCTCGCGAGCGTCTTCCTCGACTCGCTCGGCGCCGATATCGAGCGCATCGAGCACGTGAACCGCATGGTGCTGCAACTGCCACAGACGGTGGAGCCGGAAAGCGGCTGGCGGCATGTCGAGGTGCTCGCGATCGCGCCGAGCGAGCGTATCGAGCTGATCGCCGCGCGCCATTTGCGGCAGTTGCCGCGCTCGGTGCGCATGCTGCTGGGCGCGATGGGCGGCAACCGCGCTTCGGGCGCGGCATTTGCGAGCTATTTGCTGTTCGAGCGTGAATTCACGTGTGAATTGATCGAGCTGGGTTACCGCGACACGCTTGCGCAAAGTGATGTTCTTTTGACTTGGCTCAAAGCTCCGACAGACGGCGCGATCAACGATTTTGGGGTGTGGCGGAACTGAAACACCGGCATGCTATTATTGTGTAAGGTTTTTCTGGTTATTTGTGGGAGTTGCGGGCGGCGTTGCGGCGCTTCGCCGCGCGGGTTCCACGGCCTTGACGGGCGGGATGTTTGCCCATTGGAAAATCAGCCAGCAAGGTGTGTCAAAAGGACGTCGAACGCAGGGCGCTAGAGTGCGACATTGTGTCGCATAGGCCCGCGGCGATGGCTCGCACGCCTCGCGGGTATCGGTGGTGATCAGCGGTATCAGGCGGCCGGGTTCAAGGAACGGAGCAGCTACCCAGAATCCACGACGGCGCCTTCATTCCGGTTAGCTGGATTGTCGTGGGGCAACGCGTGTTGCGTTCGCCGGTCTGCGATTGCGTCCAGAGGGCCGGATACCGCGTAAAATTAAATGCTTTTTGCCTGCGCGGCCGCGTTGTATGCGGCACGCGGCACGCTACGAATTCGTCATGCGCGCGTTTTGCGCAGATCAGGGGCGGGACTATGAACACGATGCTTTATCCGGAACTTTACAAATCGCTCGAATCGGTCCGTTGGGACATGGAAAAGGACATTCCCTGGGACAAGTTCGATGCGTCGCTCCTTACCGATGAGCAGGCCGCGACCATCAAGATGAACGCGATCACCGAATGGTCGGCGCTGCCGGCCACGGAAATGTTCCTGCGCGACAACCATCACGACAGCGACTTTTCGGCATTCATGAGCGTGTGGTTCTTCGAGGAGCAAAAGCATTCGCTCGTGCTCATGGAATACCTGCGCCGCTTCAAGCCGGAAATGGTGCCGAGCGAGGAAGAGCTGCACGCCGTGCGCTTCGAGTTCGATCCGGCGCCGCCGCTCGAAACGCTCATGCTGCACTTCTGCGGCGAAATCCGCCTGAACCACTGGTATCGCCGTGCCGCCGAATGGCACACGGAGCCGGTCATCAAGGCCATCTACGAAACGATTTCGCGTGACGAAGCGCGCCACGGCGGCGCGTATCTGCGTTACATGAAGAAGGCGCTCAACAATTTCGGCGACGTCGCCCGCGCGGCGTTTGCGAAGATCGGCGTGCTGATGGCTTCGGCGCGCCGCACCGAAAAGCCGCTGCACCCAACGAACCTGCACGTGAACCAGGCGCTGTTCCCGCGCGACACCGTGCAGTCGCGCCTGCCCGACCCGGAATGGCTCGAGCGCTGGCTCGACGAGCAGATCCGCTTCGACGACGGCTGGGAAAAGAAGGTGATCGAGCGCATTCTGCACAACCTCTCGATCCTGTTCGAGCGCACGTTCACCACGGCACAGGAACTGAACCGCTATCGCAAGGAAGTGGTACAGCGCCTGCAGGCCGAGCAAGGCACGCAACAGCCGGCCTGACGCGCCGGGACATCTCGCGTGCGCGTCTTCGTGGCGCGCCGCGACCGGGACGGCCCGAAGCGCTCCTCGCGTGACGGGCCGTTTTCATTGGCGCGTTTGTCGATGACTTGCCCGATTCGATCCGCGCCCATTTTTTATCCGAGCCTCATTCCATGCCCGCTTCCTTCGAACGCAAGATCACGACCCGCGAGGCGCTCGCGCAACTGCGCGCCTCGCTGCCCGGCCCAGTGGTGTTCACCAATGGCGTCTTCGACATCCTGCACCGCGGACACGTCACCTATCTCGCCGATGCGAAGGCGCTGGGCGCCACGCTGATCGTCGGCGTGAATAGCGACGCTTCGGTGAAGAGGCTCGGCAAGGGCGACGACCGCCCCATCAACAACGAGAACGACCGCATGGCGCTGCTGGCGGCGCTGGAGAGTGTGGACTGGGTCGTGCAGTTCGGCGAGCAAACGCCCGTCGAGCTGATCGGGGCCGTGCGTCCGGACATTCTCGTGAAGGGCGGCGACTACGACATGGACGCGCTGCCGGAGTCGGCGCTGGTGCGCGGCTGGGGCGGGCGCTCGCTCGCGATCGCCTTCGAGCACGACCGCTCCACGACGAAGCTGCTGCAGAAAGTGCGCGCGCAGGAAGGATCGAAGTAAGTTCTGGCATGCGTCCGCACCTTCACACCGTGCGGCGGACGATGCAAAACCGGCCGGAGGCCGGGCCGCCCAAGGCTTGGGCGCGCCCGACCTCCGGCCGGTCGTGTTTGAAGCGCCGCTTACTGCGACAGGGTTGACGCCTGCACCGCCGGATCCGCCACCGGGCCGCCGACGGTCGGCACGTCGGCCGATTCGGTGGGCCGGAGCGCCTTCACCACGAGCCGCTCGGGGTGGATCTGCCGGTTCAGGTGCTGGGTTTCGCGCGTACCCGACGAGGGCGTCGGGCCGAACACGCCGCCAATGGCCGCAAAGGCTAGCCCGTTGGCGAGAATCAGAATGGCGATCAGCCAGCGCAGCATCGTGTGAAGCTCCTTCCAAATCGTTCGTTCAGTTTCAGCGCTAGAGGTGGGCGGCGCGTTGGTCGCGCGCGCCTCAGGACTGCGCCGCGATAAGCGCCAGGCCCGAAAGCACCAGTGCATCGTGGCGAGTATGCGGTACCTTGAGCGCCGCTGTCACTTCGGCCGCCGCGCCGCCGCTCACCACGACCCGCACCGGCAGTCTCCACGCATCCTGTAAATCGGCCCAGGCGCGCTCGATGAGCGCGGCCTGCGCGAGCGCACAGCCCGCCGAGATCGAGCTTCGCGTGTCGGTGGCGAAGGCGATGCCCGGGCGGGCAGCATTCGCCATGCCGCCGGCGACCACGGGCAATTGCGCGGTGTGCTCGCCGAGCGAGCGCATCATGAGCGTGAAGCCCGGCGCGATCATGCCGCCCACGAACGTGCCGTCGGCGCGCAGCGCTTCGAGCGTGGTGGCTGTGCCGAATGTCGCGATCAGGAGCGGCTCGCCCGGATACGCGGCGTGCGCACCGATCATGCCGGCCCAGCGGTCGCTGCCCAGCGCGTCGGGCGTGGCATAGCTGTTCGTCACGCCGCATTGCTGCGCGCAGGCGCGCACCACGGTGCGCGAGAGACCGGGCCAGTGCGCCTCCACCAGCGCGTCGAGGCGTTCCCCGACTGCCACGCCCGCGACGTTCGAGATCCACGCGCCGGCGGGCCGGGGCAGTGCCGCCCATTCTTCGCTACCGGCCTCAGGAGCGGCGGGCGTGGCTTGCGTGCCCTCATCGCGCACATGATCGATCGTTCCCGCATGCAGGCGCGACCCGTCCTGCGCGACGAGCGCCCATTTGATCCGGCTGTTGCCTGCGTCGATCAGGAGGAAGGGGCCGCGCCTCATGCGCCGCTGTCCGCGAGCCGCAGCGACACGTCGCCAGCCGTGACGGTCTCGCGGCCGCCCGGCGTATCCACGAGCAACTGGCCGCGCTCGTCCACGCCGGCCGCCGTGCCGCGCAGCAGCTCCCGTCCTTGCTCGTAGATGGCGACCTCGCGGCCCGCGTACGCGTGGCACGCGTTCCAGCGCGCCTGGAAGGGCGCAAAGCCCGCCGCGCCGAAGCGTTGCAGCGCGGCTTCGAGCGCGTTGAGCTCGGCGGCGAGTGTGTCGGTGAGGTTGGCATTCGGCCACGCGCGTGAAAGTGCCGTGGGCGTCGTACCGGGCACGACCGCCGCACTGCCGCCCGCGGCGTTGAGCGCCTCGACCCTGGCGGCGAGCGCATCTTCGCCGCGCACGTTCGTGCCGATGCCGATCACAACCGCTGTGGCGTCGGCGGTGGTCCAGGCTGTCTCCACGAGGATTCCCACCAGCTTGTCGCCTTCGAGCAGCACGTCATTGGGCCACTTGAGCGCGATTTGTCCGGGCGCGGTCACGGGCAGCGTGCGCAGGCCGTCCACCAGCGCCGAGCCGATGGCGAGGCTCAAACCCGCAAGCCCTTCGATCGGGCGCGGCAGCACGCAGCCGATCGAGAACAGCAGCGCGTCGCCGGGCTGCGCGACCCAGGTGCGGCCGCGCCGGCCCCGGCCGGCCGTCTGCAGATAGGCCACGCGCACGATCGGGCGCGCGAGCGCGTCGCGCTTTTGCGGCAGCGCCTTCAGGCGCGCCATGAGGTCGGCGTTGGTCGAGCCGGTTTCCTCGACGATCTCGATGGGCCAGTCGTTCGCGGCCGGGCCGAACAGCGTGATCGCGCGGTTGCGGTCGATGCGCCAGTCGCCGGCGCTCGGAGTATCGGAGGTGGGGGGCGTCGCGTTCATGTCTCATATTGTAGTGGCTGGGGCGCGGGCAGCAGGCCGCGACGCTGGTTTCGACCCGAAATGCGGGTAATCCACACGCCACCCACAGGTAGCCCACAGGTTATCCACGGAATCGTCCACAGGATCGAAGGTGTCCGATGGGATCCGAAAGTGATAACCGCACCGCCGATTTTCGCGCAATTTGCTTAATCTATAGGCAATTCACAGGCTGCCCACAGGCAGTCCACAAGTTATCCAGAGAGTTGCCCACAGTTCGCCTCGTGTCTGAGCGCCGGCCGTGCGCTTTCGGACCGACGAAACGGGGCGCGTTCGCTACAATGTTTGCTCACCCCGTCCGCCGAGTGCTTACCCTTGAATCAAGACACGCCGCCCGGCCTTGAAGTCTCGGCCGGCACCCACGGAAAGACCGTGCGCCTGTCTGGCCAGTGGACAGCGCTCGCGCTCGCGCGCGACCGCGAACAGGGCGGCGCGACCCGGCGCCTGCGCGCGCTCGCCGAAGAGCGCATCGGCGAATGGGACCTCTCGCGCGTGGAGCGCATGGACCACGTCGGCGGCCAGGCGCTCTGGCTCGCCTGGGGCCACAAGCTGCCGGCCGATCTCGTCGACCTCACGCAAACGCAGCGCGACATCTTCGAGCGCATCGCGCTGCTCGACTCCGTGCGCGAGCCGGCGGAGCGCATCGTGCGCGTCGATCCGGTCACGCAGCTCGGCCTCGCGATTTTCTCGTTCTTCGACCACCTGTATGGCGGCATCGCCATGTTCGGGCGCGTGATCCTCGATCTGCTGCTCGTGGTGCGCAAGCCCAAGGTCACGCCCTGGATCGAGATTTCGGCGAACATCTACAACGCCGGCGCGCGCGCGCTGCCCATCACGGCGCTCGTCGCGTTTCTGATCGGCATCGTGCTGTCGTACCTTTCGGCGCAGCAATTGCGCCTCTTCGGCGCGAACCAGTTCATCGTCAACATCCTCGGCCTCGCGGTGATCCGCGAACTCGGGCCCGTGCTCTCGGCGATTCTCGTGGCAGGGCGCTCGGGCTCGGCCATCACCGCGCAGATCGGCGTGATGCGCGTGACCGAAGAACTCGACGCCATGCGCGTGATGGGCATCTCGCACGGCCTGCGCCTCATCCTGCCGCGCGTGATCGCGCTCGGCGTCGCCATGCCGCTGCTCGTGATCTGGACCGACATCATTGCGTTGCTAGGCGGCGCGATCGCGGCGAAGATCGTGCTGGGTATCGACATTTCGTGGTTCATGCGCTCGATGCCCAGCGTCGTGCCGATCGCCAACGTGTGGATCGGCCTCGGCAAAGGAGTGGCGTTCGGCATGCTGGTGGCGATCGTGGGCTGTCACTTCGGCTTTCGCATCAAGGCGAATTCGCAGAGCCTGGGCGAGGGCACGACCACGTCGGTCGTCACGTCGATCACGATCGTGATCCTCGCCGACGCCGTGTTTGCGATCCTGTTCCAGAACGTGGGGCTTTCATGAGCACGACTGGCACGACGGTTACGACGATCGAGACGAAAACGACCGGCACGATCACCACGCCGCTCAAGGAGGTCGCGCAGGATTTGCCGCTGCCGACCATCGGCGAGCCGGTGATCGAGGTCCACAATCTCTCGAAGCGCTACGGGCGCAACGTCGTCCATCAGCATCTGAACCTGGAAATTCGCCGTGGCGAGATCGTCACGCTGGTGGGCGGCTCGGGCTCGGGCAAGACCACGCTCGTGCGCCAGATCCTCGGGCTCGAGAAGCCGACCTCGGGCACCATCAAGATGTTCGGCGAAAACATCACGACCATCGATCCCGAGCGCGCGCGCCTCATGCGCACGCGCACCGGCATGCTGTTCCAGCAAGGCGCGCTGTTCTCGTCGCTCACCGTGTTCGACAACATCGCCCAGCCGGTGCGCGAGCTTGGCAAGGTGCCGGCCGGCCTGATGCGCGACATCGTGATGCTCAAGCTCGAAATGGTGGGGCTGCCGTGCAAGCACGCCTCCAAAATGCCGGCCGCGCTCTCGGGCGGCATGATCAAGCGCGTGGGCCTCGCGCGCGCGATCGTGCTGGAGCCGGAGCTGCTCTTTCTCGACGAGCCCACGGCTGGGCTCGATCCGCGCTCCTCCGATGAAGTGGTGGACCTCATCAGCACGCTGCACCGGGCGTTGGGGCTCACCGTCGTGCTCGTCACGCACGACCTCGACGCCATGGTCGCGCTCTCCACACGCGTGGCCGTGCTGGCCGAGCGCAGGGTGCTCGTGGCGGCGCCCGTGGAGGAGGCGGCGAGCGTCGATCATCCGTTCATCCGCGAGTACTTTCTGGGCATGCGCGGTCGCCGCGCGCTCCAGGCGCTGCCGCCCGAGCGGCGCGCGAAGCTGCCGCCGGCGGCGCTCGCTCCAGCAGCCGTGGGGTACAAGCCGTGGTAGGGCCTGCGCACGCCCGTATCCGGCTTGACCGGCTTAACCGGCGCGCCGCGGCCGCCAAAGAAGGAATCTGACGATGGAAAACAAACCGCATGCGTTCTGGGCGGGCATGTTCACGATAGGGCTGCTCATCGTGATCGCGCTTGTCGTCATCTTCTTCAGCGCCGACCGCTCCGTGCGCGTGCCGTACGACCTCATTTCGCGCTCGAGCGTGACGGGCCTCTATCCGGACGCGGCGGTGCGTTTTCGCGGTATCGACGTGGGCAAGGTGCAGTCGATCAAGTTCGATACCCAGCATCCGGGCCAGATCCGCATTCGCATTCTCGTCGACCAGAAGGCGCCGATGACGCGCTCCACCTTCGGCTCGCTCGCGCTGCAGGGCGTGACAGGCATCGCGTTCGTGCAGCTCGACGACAATGGCATCGACCTCTCGCCACTGCATTCTTCGGCGGCGCGCGTGGCCGAGCTGCCGCTGCGCCCGGGCTTGCTCGACCAGCTCCAGCGCCGTGGCGACGCGCTCCTGCGCAAGCTCGACAGCATTGCCGGCGACATCGACCAAATGCTCTCCGAGGACAACCGCAAGCAGGTGATGCAGGCCGTGAACAGCCTGCAGCAGGCCGCGAGCAGCGTGAACGTGCTCGCCCAGCAGCTCCAGCCCACCGCGAAGCAGCTGCCGGGCGCGGTGACGGAGTTGCAGCACACGCTGCAGTCGACCAACACGCTCATCACGAGCATGAACCGCCCGGACGGCCCGTTCCAGACCAATCTCAACAAAGCCGGCACGGCGGCGGCCCAGGCGGGGGCGGCGCTCACCTCGATCGACGCCTCGATCCAGGACCTGTCGGCGCGCGTGGGCTACGACACGCTGCCGCGCGTCGACTCGCTCACCGACGATGTGCGCTCGGCCATGCGCGCCGTGGACCGCGCGGCGGGCACCTTCAGCACGAGTCCGCGCAGCGTGCTGTTCGGCGGCGCGCCGCAGCCGGCGCCCGGGCCCGGCGAGCCGGGCTTTGCGTGGCCGGCCGCTGCGGTGACGAAGTAGGCCGCGCCACTGCCCTGCGGCCTTACGCGACACCATTCGATGCACTTTCGCGCGGCGCATACGCCGCGCGCCAAAGAAGGAAACGCAATGTCACGCACATCACGCCTGCCACGATCGATGCAACGCGCCGCAGCGGCTGGCTCAGCCTTGCTGGCGGCGCTCGCGCTCGGTGCGCTCCTCGCCGCCTGCGCGGGCAATCCGGCTTCGATCAACGATGTTCGCTACGACCTCGGGCTGCAGTCGTCACTGGAAGCGCAAGACGCCCAGGCCGCCCCCGCGGCGCCGGGCGCCAGGCCGCTCCTGAAGGTGCTGGCGGTCAGCGCGCCGCCGCCGCTCGATAACGACGGCATCCTCTACCGGATGAATTTCGACTCGCAGCGTACGGCGCGCTACGCGAACAGCCGCTGGACGATGTCGCCCGCGCGGCTGCTCACGGAACACCTGCGCACGTCGCTCGGCGCGCACGCGACGGTGCTCGCGGGCGGCGACGCCGTGCAGGCGCCGATGCTCAAGGTCGAACTGTACGAGTTCGAGCAGGTCTTCGAGAGCCCGACGCAAAGCGCGGGCGTGCTGGCCGCGCGTGCCACGCTCATGCGGGGCGGCAAGGTGCTGGCGCAGCGCTCGTTCGCCACGCGCGCGCCGGCGGCCACGCCGGACGCCGCGGGCGGCGTGCGCGCGCTGCAGGCGGCCAGCGACGATTTCGCCAATCAGCTGGGCGCGTGGCTGAGCACGCAGTCGTTCGCGGGCACGCCTTGAGGGACATGGACAGGCGTCGCGCGATAACAGTGCGCGGCGTGGCATTGGGGGCAAGGGCGGGATAGCGGATGATCGAAGCGGGACGGCTCCGGCTGCGCGCCCCGCAAGGCGGGCGGCGCGGGATGGACGGCGACGAGGGTGGCCAGGGCGGTGGTCAAAACAGCGGCCAGGGCGCTGGCGACGAACGCGGTGCGATCGCCAGCGGCGACACGCCCGCGCCCGCGTCATCAGCGCCATCGCCAGCCGCCACACGCGAGCCGCTGCCGCGCCAGGCCTCGACGCTCTCGCGTCAGTCGCTCGCGCTTTACACCGCGCTGATCGTCTATGGCTCGTGGTATCCGTTCTCCGGCTGGCGCTCGCTCGGCCTCAGTCCCTTCGCCTATCTCGGCGATCCGTGGCCACGCTACTGGACAGTGTTCGACATCGTCACCAACGTGCTCGGCTACATGCCGTTCGGCGCGCTCGTCGTGCTCGCCGCGTGGCCGCGCTGGCGGGGCTTGCTCGCGGTGCTGCTCGCCGCCATTGCGGGCACGCTGCTCTCGGGCGTCATGGAGGCCGTGCAGACCTGGTTGCCCACGCGCGTCGCGTCCAATCTCGATCTCGCGTCGAATGCACTCGGCGCGTTGCTCGGCGCGCTCGTGGCGGCGCCCGCCACCGGCGCGCTGCTCGAGCGGGGCTTCCTGCGCCGCCTGCGCTTTCGCTGGTTCGAGCGCGACGCGGCAGTGCTGATGGTGCTCGCGGCGCTTTGGCCGTTCGCGACGATGTACCCCACGCCGCGCCTCTTCGGCCTGGGCGAGTGGGCGCGCGCGCTCTGGCAGCGCCTCGACGGCTCGATGCAGGACGCCGTGCTCGCCTGGACGCCCGCCGCCTGGCATCTGCGCTCGCTGCCCGACATGCTCGCCGCGCGCTTGCCCGATAGCGGCTGGGAAGCGATCGTCACGACGCTGAACCTGTTCGGCGCGGCGGCGTTCGCGACGCTCCCCATGCGCTCCCGGGCGCCGCGCGCGCGGCTCGTCATCGCGCTGATTGCGTTCACGCTCGTCGTCAAGGTGGGCGCGACCTTTCTGCAGTCGCAAAGCGGGCTCATTTTCGACTGGGCGACGCCGGGGGCGCTCGCTGGCCTCGTGTGGGGCACGCTTCTCGCGTTTCTCGCCTTGCGCCTGCCGCGCGCCGTGCGCGCAGCGGCGGCGACACTCGCGCTCGCTGTGGCCCTCGTGTTCGTGAACGTGTTGCCGGTGAACCCGTATTTCGACGTCGTGCTCGCGGACTGGCGGCAGGGCCGCTACCTGCACTTCAACGGCCTCGCGCGCTGGCTCGCATGGACGTGGCCCTGGGCCGCGCTTGCGTGGACGGCGTTCTCGCTCGAGCGCGCGTGGCTCGTGCGGCGCGCGCGCCGGGCCGCGAAGCGCGCTCGCCACGACCGGTGAGGGCGCGCGGCGCTCGCCTGAGCGTTCACGCCGCGCTCGTTATAATCGACCGGATCGCCGCGCAGCCACGCTCGCGCGCAACGCAATGTAATGCCTCAAGGCGGGCCACGCGCTTTCAGCAAGCCTGCGCTCACTGCACGACACTCACCGGTGCCCCACGCCATGACCGATTCGTTCTACAAGTACCACGTCTTTTTCTGCCTGAACCAGCGCGAACCCGGCGCGGACCGCCCGAGCTGCGCGAATTGCAACGCACAAGCCATGCAGGAGTACGCGAAAAAGCGCGTGAAGCAGCTGGGTCTCGCAGGCCCGGGCCAGGTGCGCATCAACAAGGCGGGTTGTCTCGACCGCTGCGAGGAGGGCCCGACCGTCGTCGTGTATCCGGAAGGCACGTGGTACACGTATATCGACGAGAGCGACATCGACGAAATCGTCGTCTCGCATCTGCAGAACGGCCAGGTGGTCGAGCGCCTCAAGATCGATCGCTGATCGACCCCGATGCACGGCCAAAAAGTACCCGTAAGGACTGCCGCACGATGAACGCCCAGACACAAAAATTCCAGATCGACGGTCCCGTCGGCAAGATCGAATGCGCGCTCGATGTGCCCGACGCTGGCACGACGCCGCGCGGCATTGCGCTCGTCGCGCATCCGCATCCGCTCTTTGGCGGCACGATGGACAACAAGGTCGCGCAAACGCTCGCGCGCACGCTGGTGCAGCTCGGCTACACGACCTATCGCTCGAACTTTCGCGGCGTGGGCGAAACGGCGGGCACGCACGACAACGGCATCGGCGAACAGGACGATCTGCTCGATCTGCTCGCCTGGATGCGCGCGCAACCGGGCCAGACCGACGTGCCGCTCGTGCTCGCGGGCTTTTCGTTCGGCACCTTCGTGCTCTCGCACGTCGCGAAGCGCTATCTCGAAGCGGGTGGGGCAATCGAGCGCATGGTGTTCGTCGGGACGGCAGCGAGCCGTTGGGAAGTCGCGCCCGTGCGCGACGATACGCTCGTGATCCACGGCGAACTCGACGACACCGTGCCCATTCTCTCGGTGTACGAATGGGCGCGTCCGCAGGAATTGCCGATCGTCGTGATTCCGGGGGCAGAACATTTCCTGCACCGCAAGCTTCATATCCTGAAGCGCATCATCGTCGAAGCGTGGCGCTGACGTGTCGGCCCCAATCTTTCGGGGCCCGATGCAGGCCGTTCGTCACCTCGCGTATGCCGGGAGAAATGCGTGAAAAATGCACGACAGGTATGCGCAAACGTGTGACATCGCGAAAATTCGCCACGACGTGACGCGTATAATGTTCGCCAATTTTGTGCTTGCTGCGCCGCGATCGGCGCATGCACGGCATCCGCATTCCGGCTTTCACCGACCGTGCGCCGCATGGCGCGCTACGTTCATCCCGTCCCAATTCCGCCCGACCTGAACCTATGCGTTTTCTCTCCTCTGGCCATACGTCTTTCGTTCCTTCCTCCATCGTTCGCAATGTCACGCTCGCAGCGCTCTTGCCCGCCTCGCTTCTCGCGAGCGCGAGCGCGCTCGCGCAGGTGCCGCCTCCTGGCGTGAATGCGCGCTCGTGGGTGCTCGTCGACGCCACCGCGAACCAGGTGCTCGCCTCCGGCAACGCCGATGAGCGCGTCGAACCCGCATCGCTCACGAAGCTCATGACCGCGTACCTCGTGTTCGAGGCGCTGCAGAGCAAGAAGATCTCGATGGATCAGGTCATCGAGCCAAGCGAAGCCGTGCGCCGCGTGAAGAACGACGAGTCGCGCATGTTCATCGAAGCGAACAAGCCGGTCTCGGTGCATGACCTCGTGTATGGCATGATCGTGCAGTCGGGCAACGACGCGGCCATCGCGCTGGCCGAACTCGTGGGCGGCAGCGAAGCGAACTTCGTCAACATGATGAACGCCGAAGCGCAGAAGCTCGGCATGACGCACACGCACTTCGCCGACGTAAACGGCATGCCCGACCCGAATCACTACACGACGGCGGGCGACCTCGCCACGCTCTCCGCGCGTCTGATTCGCGACTATCCCGAGTACTACGAAATCTTCTCGGTCAAGGAATTCAAGTACAACAACATCAAGCAGCCGAACCGCAACCGCCTGCTGTGGATCGACCCGACGGTCGACGGTCTGAAGACCGGCCACACGCAAGCCGCGGGCTACTGCCTGATCGCGTCGGCCAAGCGTCCGCTCGCGGGCGGCGGCAACCGCCGTCTCGTCTCGGTGATGATGGGCGAGCAGAAGGAACACGACCGCGTGCAGGACAGCCTGAAGATGCTGAACTACGGCTATAGCGCGTACGACACCACGCGCATCTATCAGGCGAACCAGGCGGTGGCGACGCCGCGCGTCTACAAGGGCACCCTTGGCGCCGTGAAGGTCGGCGTGCAGAAGGATCAGTTCGTCACGCTGCCCAAGGGCGCCGCCGACAAGGCCAAGCCGCAGGTCGAACTCAACAGTCCGCTGATCGCCCCGCTCACGGTTGGCCAGCAGGTCGGCTCGGCAAAGTTCGTGGGCGCGGATGGCAAGGTGCTCGCGCAGGTTCCGCTCGTCGCGCTCGAAGCCGTGCCGCAAGCCGGTATCGTGGGCCGCGTGTGGGATTCGCTCATGCTCGTGGTCAACAAGAAGAAGTGATGACGGGCGCAGAGACGCAAGCGGCCGAGCCGCTAGTCTGGCTCAACGGTGAACTCACGCCGCTTTCCGAAGCGCGTATTCCCGTGCTCGATCGCGGGTTCATCTTCGGCGATGGCATTTACGAGGTCGTGCCCGTTTATGCGCTCGCTGTGGATGCGGCGTGTGTGCGCGTGTCGTTTCGCATGGCGCAGCATCTCGCGCGTCTCAAGCGCTCGCTCGAGAAGGTCGGCATTGCGAATCCGTTCGACGAAGCGGGCTGGCGCGCGCTCGTCGCGCGTCTGATCGAGGCGAACGAAGCCGCGGGCACGCTCGCGCGCGATGCTCACGCCAACTTCTACGTGCAGGTGACGCGCGGCGTCGCGCCACGCGGCCACGCATTCCCGGCGGTGGCCACGCCCACCGTGTTCGCGATGGTCAATCCGCTCAAGCTGCCGGGCGTCGCGCAGCGCGAGCATGGCGTGCGCTGTGTGACGGCTGAAGACAAGCGCTGGCTGAATTGCGACATCAAGTCGACCTCGCTGCTCGGCAACGTGCTGATGGCGCAGCACGCCGCGGAAAACGACGCGTTCGAAACCATCCAGCTGCGCGACGGCTGGCTGACCGAGGCATCGTCGTCGAATGTGTGGGTCGTGAAGGGCGGCGCGCTCTTTGCGCCGCCGCGCAGCAACCGCATTCTCGAAGGCATTCGCTACGGCCTGATCGAGGAGCTGGCCGAGGAATGCGGCGTGCGCTTCGAAGCGCGCGAGATCGCCGAAGCCGAACTGCGCGAGGCGGACGAGATTCTCGTGACCTCGGCAACGAAGGAAGTGCTGGCGGTCGTCGCGCTCGACGACAAGCCAGTAGGCGGCGGCAAGCCGGGCCCGGTCTATGCTGCGCTCTACGCGGCGTATCAGCGCGCGAAGCAACGCGAGGCGCAAGCAGTGCGTGCATCGGCCGCCGAGCTACAGGAAGTGGAGAAATGAACGTGGCACAACAGGCAAACAACCCCGCAGCGAAAGAATCGCTGATCGAATTCCCCTGCGACTTCCCGATCAAGGTGATGGGCAAGACGCATCCGGAATTCCAGGACACTATCGTGACGGTGCTGCGCGAATTCGACGGCGGCTTCGACGCCACGACCATCGAGACGCGTCCGTCGAGCGGCGGCAACTACACGGGCCTCACCGTGACGGTGCGCGCCACGAGCCAGGCGCATCTCGACGACATCTATCGAGCCCTCACCGGGCATCCGATGGTGAAGATCGTGCTGTAAGCGCTGGCGTTTCGCTGGCTGTAGTTTGAACGACAAGGGCCGCACATGTGTGCGGCCCTTGTTGCATCTGCGGCATTCATTTCAGGGCACGTCGCCGACGCGCGCACGTTGCGCCGCGGCGGCGGCCGTCATCAGCGGGCCGGCTTCGCAAGCGTCCTCATAAAGCCGCCTGAAGCGCGCGACCTCGTCGAACACCCAGTCGCGGAACGCCTGCACGCGCGCGGTCTGCATGCGTTGCGGCGGGCAGATGAAGTAGTAACGCCATGGGCTGGGGCCGTCGATGTCCTTGAAAAGGCGCACGAGCCGACCGAGCGTGATCTCGTGCGTGGCGAGCGAGCGGCGCACGAGCGCGATGCCCTGGCCGTCCATGGCCGCCTGAAGCAGGTTCGAGGAGTCCTGATAGAGCACGCCGCGCTTCGGCTCGGGCAGGTTCTGGAGGCCCGCGGCGTCGAACCACGGCCGCCAGAGTTCGTCGTCCGAGCGCAGGAGCGGCAGTGTCGCGAGTTCGCGCGGGTCGGTGGGCAGCTTGCCGCCGTTGAAATCGGGCGAGCAGGCGGGAAAGAAGATCTCGTCGAGCAGCAGCTCGGCATGCAGCCCGGGATAGTGCCCGTAGCCGAAGCGGATGGCGACATCGACATCGTCGCGCGCGAAGTCGGTGAGCGAATTCGTGGATTGCAGCTCGACGTCCCACTGCGGATGCGCCTCGATGAAGCGGCCGATGCGCGGCGTGACCCAGCGCGCCGCGAACGACGACAGCATCGAAACGACGAGCCGCCGGTCGCGGTCGCCGGCGCGGATCTCCTGGGTGGCGTGCGCGAGCTGGTTGAGCGCTTCGCGCACCTGGCCGGCGTAGCGGCGGCCGGTGTCGGTCACGCGCACGCGTTTGCCGTCGCGGGAGAAGAGCGCCACGCCCAGCTCCGCTTCGAGTGCGCGGATCTGGTGGCTCACGGCGCCGTGCGTGACGAAGAGTTCGTCGGCGGCGCGCGAGAAGCTTTCGTGGCGGGCGGCGGCCTCGAAGGCCTTGAGCGCATTCAGCGCGGGTAGCTGACGCAGATCCATATCGTATTTTTTCTCACATAGCCGTGAAAATTGATCGTTTTGCTCGATCCCTTATGGTGTCTACGATTGTAGCCATCGGAGCAGGTCATTCGGAGTCGAAAATGAGAGAAATTTCTTCAGATATCACGTTTGAAGTGGCGGCCGATCAAACGGCTTCAGTGCGCGTCGCCCGGAGCACGCGGCTGACCGTGAAGTGCGGCACCGTCTGGGTCACGCGCAGCGACGACACCGTCGACTACTGGCTCGAACCCGGCCACACACTGCGGCTGCGGCGCGGCGAGCGCCTGTGGATCGGCGCGGAAGGCGGCGCGGCCGCGTGGGTGGGGTTCGCCGCGCCGGTGCGCCTGAGTGAGCGCGTGGTCGACCTGGCCGCTCGCGCCGCACAGCGTGCAGGCGTTCACATCGGCGATGGCTGGCGCACGGTTTGACTTGACGGCTGGTAGTTCGACAGCGGTTCAAAAGCGGCGGCGATGGGAGGCAACCCACCGCCGCCGTTATCCGCAGCATGCCCGGCGCGCTCGTCCCGAATTCGGTAAACTCCCGGAATCATGTGCGCCACTCTGGTTTCACCCTCACAAATTTCTTCCGACCCCGGCGCTGCTGAGGCCGCGTCCCAAACGGCAAGTTCGCCCACCGTCGTGCGCTGGCGCGGCAACGAGGCTTATCAGACGAGCTTCGACGCCATGCGCGAGTTCACGGCCGCCCGTGACGCCAATACGCCCGACGAAATCTGGCTCGTCGAGCATCCGCCCGTTTTCACGCTTGGCCAGGCCGGCAAGCCCGAGCACCTGCTCGTGGCGAACAGCGGCATCCCGCTCGTACAGATCGATCGCGGCGGGCAGATCACGTATCACGGGCCGGGCCAGGTGGTCGCCTACCTGCTGCTCGACTTGCGGCGCCGGAAGCTGATGGTGCGCGAGCTCGTCACGCTCATCGAGGACGCCGTGATCGAAACATTGGCGGCGTATAATCTCGCGGGCGAGCGCAAGGCCGGCGCGCCCGGCATTTACGTGCCGCAAGACGCCAGCGGCGCGAGCGCCGCGCATACGGGCGCGAAAGTCGCCGCCCTCGGGCTGAAGATCCGCAACGGCTGCAGCTATCATGGCGTGAGCCTGAACGTGTCGATGGATCTGGGCCCATTTCTCGCGATCAATCCGTGTGGCTACGCCGGTCTCGAAACCGTCGATATGGCCACGCTGGGTGTGGAGGCGAGCTGGCGCGATGTCGCTGCCACGCTGGCGGCGCGGCTCGAGGCGAATCTCGCGGCGCACGCAGCAACACTTCTCGCGGTGGCCGAAGCGGCTGCCACAGACCCTTCAGCCGAAGCGGCCGGGATGAACCCGACCGCAGAGGCGGCTGAAAAGGAAGCGGCCGCTTACGCGGCCGCGATGGACCCGGCCGAAGCGGCCGTCTCAGGCGGGCAACCGCCGCAACCGCAGGCTGGCGTTGCACCGGCGGCCTGACTGGATCGAAAGCATGACTGACATCACTGCGAACCCCGCTGGCGCCAACGCCGACGCCGTTCCCTACGACGCCACCGCAAAACAGAAGGCGCAGGCCAAGACCTCGCGCATTCCGATCAAGGTCATTCCCATCGAGAAGCTCAAGAAGCCTGACTGGATCCGCGTGAAGGCGGCCACGGGCAACTCGCGCTTCTACGAAATCAAGAACATCCTGCGCGAGCACAACCTGCACACGGTGTGCGAGGAAGCGAGCTGCCCGAACATCGGCGAGTGCTTCGGCAAGGGCACCGCGACGTTCATGATCATGGGCGACAAGTGCACGCGCCGCTGCCCGTTCTGCGATGTGGGCCACGGCCGCCCCGATCCGCTCGACCCGGATGAACCGGCGAACCTCGCGCGCACCATCGGCGCGCTCAAGCTCAAGTACGTCGTGATCACGAGCGTGGACCGCGACGACCTGCGTGACGGCGGCGCCGGCCACTTCGTGGAGTGCATTCGCCAGGTGCGCGAACAATCGCCCGAAACGCGTATCGAGATTCTCACGCCGGACTTCCGTGGCCGTCTCGACCGTGCGCTGCAGATCCTCAACGCCGCGCCGCCGGATGTGATGAACCACAATCTCGAAACGGTGCCGCGCCTCTACAAGGAAGCGCGCCCGGGTTCGGACTACGCGCACTCGCTCAAGCTGCTCAAGGACTTCAAGGCGCTGCATCCCGAAGTCGCGACGAAGTCGGGCCTGATGGTGGGCCTTGGCGAAACCGAAGAGGAAATTCTTCAGGTGATGCGCGATTTGCGCGCGCACGACGTCGACATGCTGACGATCGGCCAGTACCTTCAGCCCTCTGAACACCACCTGCCGGTGCGTTCGTACGTGCATCCGGACACGTTCAAGATGTACGAGGAAGAGGCGTACAAGATGGGCTTCACGCACGCGGCCGTTGGCGCGATGGTGCGTTCGAGCTATCACGCCGATCTGCAGGCGCATGGGGCAGGGGTGGTTTAAACACCCCCCGCATCTTGCAAGCACGCAAAGCAAAAAGCCCGCTGAAAGCGGGCTTTTTGCTTTGCGCTGCGCTCGAACAGCGCGACACACACATCGATTCCAGGACCATCCGTCTCAACGCGAAAAGCAATGCCTAAGCAGCGTCTGGCGGAACGGCGTTCGAGGGGCATCGTCCTGATCGGGCTCATTGCCTGGGGCTTCGATCTGGGCATGCGTGCGCTCGAGAAGCGGCTCGTGCCGTGGAAGGGGCGGGCCTGACGCGACGCCCCGGCCATTTCTGGAAATCCAAACAGAGATAGGGCGCGATTCTGGAAAACCAGATTCGCGCCTTGGTTCGTTGGATAAAAATCCTTATAAATCAACGGCGTGAGCGATTGCGCTCGCTGGCATTTTCCTTGCAATTAGAAACGCGCGGCCCCCCAGGCCGCGACAAAAAAAAGAATCAAGGAGACAGCCGATGTCCGATCCCATCTTCCGGTTTCGCTGATCCCCAGTTTCGACCTGTCGCGGCCCGAACTCGATTCGTTCGGCCATTGGCTTAACTCATTTGCAGGAACCACCGTGAAGAAACCTCTCCACAAAGTCCTCTATTTCCAGGTGATCGTGGCGATCGTCATCGGCGTGATCCTCGGCCATTACTGGCCTGCGATCGGCATCGACATGAAGCCGTTCGGCGACGCCTTCATCAAGCTCATCAAGATGGTGATCGGACCGATCATCTTCTGTACCGTCGTGACCGGCATTGCCGGCATGGAGGACATGAAGAAGGTGGGCCGCGTGGGCGGCAAGGCGCTGCTCTACTTCGAGATCGTCTCGACCTTCGCGCTCGTGCTTGGCCTCATCGCCACGCACGTGCTGAAGCCGGGTGCGGGCTTCAACGTCGACGTCCATTCGCTCGACGCCAAGGCCGTGGCCAGCTACGCCGAAAAGGCGCATGGCCAGAGCAGCGTCGACTTCCTGATGCACATCATTCCGGACACGATCACTTCGGCGTTCGCGCAGGGCGAAATCCTGCAGATCCTGCTGATCGCACTGCTGTTCGGCGCCGTGCTCACGCAACTGGGCGAGCGCGGCCGCGTGGTGACCGAGTTCATCGACAGCGTCTCGGGCGTGCTGTTCGGCGTCGTGAAGATCGTCACGAAGCTCGCACCGATCGGCGCGTTCGGCGCGATGGCGTTCACCATCGGCAAGTACGGCGTGGGCTCGCTCATCCCGATGCTCAAGCTCATCGGCACGTTCTACCTCACGTCGATCGTGTTCGTGCTCGTCGTGCTCGGCGCGATCGCTCGCTTCACGGGCTTTTCGATCATCCGCTTCGTTTCCTACATCAAGGAAGAGCTGCTGATCGTGCTCGGCACCAGCTCGTCGGAATCGGCGCTGCCGCAACTGATGCAGAAGCTCGAGCGCCTTGGCTGCTCGCGCTCGGTCGTGGGCCTCGTCGTGCCTACCGGCTACTCGTTCAACCTCGACGGCACCAACATCTACATGACGATGGCGGTGCTCTTCATCGCCCAGGCGACCAACACCGACCTCACGTGGACGCAGCAGCTCACGCTGCTCGCGGTGACGATGCTCACCTCGAAGGGCGCGAGCGGCGTGACCGGCGCGGGCTTCATCACGCTGGCGGCCACGCTCGCCGTGGTGCCGACCATTCCGCTCTCGGGCATGGTGCTGATCCTTGGCATCGACCGCTTCATGAGCGAGTGCCGTGCGCTGACCAACATCGTCGGCAACGGCGTGGCGACGGTGGTGGTCTCGGCATGGGAGAAGGAGCTCGACCGCAACAAGCTGCGCGCCGTGCTCTCCGGCGAGGTCGAAGAAATGAAGGAAAGCGCAGGCGCGTAAGCTGCGCTGGGCGGGCGCGCGCGAGCCGGGAGGCGTGCGCCGCCCGCCGATGTTTCGTCTTTCGATGTTTCGCGGCCATAGCCGCTGGGCGGCGTGCCCGTTTCCCCTGCGTGAGCGCCGCCCGTTTTTGCTTTTCTTGTCTGACCAGGCGGCACGTTGCCTGAGCGCACCCGAAGCGCGCTGTCCGACCCGGACGCCCCAGCGCGGCCGTGTGCCACAATCTCCCTCATCCCCCTCGACCGTCTGGAAGCCGCTCACGTGACGCGCCGCCTCATCATCCTCTTCGCGCTCGCAGCCGGCCTCGTCGCGGTCTGCGCGCTGACGTGGGCGCTCACGTGGCAGGCCGGCATCGACGCGCTGCGTCGCAACGCCGCCGTGCGCGGCGACCGCACCGCGGCTTCGCTCAAGAGCACCCTGGAGCGCTACGACTCGCTGCCCTATATCGTCGGCGAACATCCGGTCGTGCAGGACGTGCTGGTCGATCCGAGGCCCGAGTGGGCGGCCGCCGCGAACCGCTATCTCGAAGACGTGAACCGCCACGCGCGCGCCACGACGACCTACATCATCCGCGCCGACGGCATGAGTATCGCGGCCAGCAACTGGCGCGACCCCGATAGCTTCGTGGGCGTGGATTACCGCTTCCGGCCGTATTTCATCGAGGCGATGAACGGCGGCGTGGGGCGCTTCTTCGGCATCGGCACGATCTCGCACGATCCGGGCTACTACGTGTCGCAGCCCGTGCGGCGCGACGGCAAGATCGTCGGCGTGGCCGTGGTGAAGCTCAATCTCGAATGGTTTCCGGGCACCGATGCCTCGGAGCCGCTCCTCGTCACCGACGATCACGGCGTCATCTTTCTCTCCTCGGTGCCCGCGTGGAAGTACCGCACGGTGCGCCCGCTCCCGCCGGCCGTGGTGGCCTCGATCGACGCCACGCGCCAGTACGCGAGCGAGCCGATCGCGCCGCTGCCGGCGAGCGTCGAACGCGTGTTGCCGGGCGACGCCGACATCGTGCGCATGGGCGCGGGCCTACGCGCGCCGCGCTACCTGGAAACGCGCCGCTCGCTCGGCGAGCCCGACTGGCATCTCGTCACCATGTCGTCGATCGACCCCGTGCTCGACGCCTCGCGCAACGCGACCATCATGACGGGCTTCGGCTACGTTTCGCTGTGCCTGTTCGGCTTCTACTGGCGCATGCGGCGCGCCCGCGTGAGGGAAGTGATGCGCAGCCGCGCGATGCTGCAAAAGGCCTACGCGATGCTCAACGAGCGCGTGGCCGAGCGCACCGCCGATCTCTCGCAGGCGAACGAGCGCCTGCAGCGCGAGGTGGCGGAGCGCACGCGCGCCGAGGCGGAACTGCGCGCGACTCAGGACGAGTTGATCCAGGCGAGCAAGCTCGCCGCACTCGGACAGATGGCGGCGGGCATTACGCACGAGCTGAACCAGCCGCTCGCGGCGCTGCGCAGCTTCTCGGACAACACGCGCGTGTTTCTGGAGCGCGGCCAGTACGCGGCGGCCACCGAAAACCTGGAGGCGATCGGCTCGCTCACCGAGCGCATGGGCAAGATCGTGAATCAGCTCAAGCTGTTCGTCGGGCGCGCGCGGCCCAGGAGCGCGCGCGCGCCGGTTGCCCGCGCGCTGCGCAATTCGCTCGCGTTGCTCGGCAAGCGGCTCGATGGCGTGCGCGTGGATCTCACGTTGACGGAAGACGGCGCGCCGCCCGTGCCGCTCGACATGGACGCCGAGTACCCGGACCTGAGCGCGCAGAGCGACGACCTGCGTCTCGAACAGGTGCTCATCAACGTGCTCGGCAATGCGCTCGACGCCGTGGCGGGCCTGCCGTCGCCGCACGTCGCGATCGACGTTCAGGCGAGCGCCGCGACGCTCGACATCGCAGTGAGCGACAATGGGCCGGGCATTCCCGACGATGTGCTGCCGCGCCTTTTCGAGCCGTTTTTCACGACGAAGGAAATGGGGCAGGGGCTTGGCCTCGGACTCGCAATTTCCTCGTCGATCGCACGCGACTGCGGCGGCTCGCTCACGGCCAGCAACGTGCCGGAAGGCGGCGCACGCTTCGTGCTGACGTTGCGCCGCTCGCGCGCGGATGCCGCGAGCGCGGCGCGTGCGGCGGGGTTGTGACTCCGGGTTGTGATGCTGGCTTTTGAATCAGGATGACGAACGAACATGGTGAACGCATGGTCAACACCGCGCCCGGCCGGGTGCTCTACGTAGAGGATGACGAACTCGTGCGCCGCGCCGGCGTGCAAAGCCTGCAGCTCGCGGGCTTCGACGCCGCCGGTTTCGCCAACGCGGAAGGCGCGCTGCCGCTCGTCGATGCCGACTTCGCAGGCGTCGTGGTGAGCGATATCCGCCTGCCGGGCATGAGCGGGCTCGATCTGCTCGCGCAATGCCACGAGCGCGCGCCCGAGGTGCCCATCATCCTCGTGACGGGCCATGGCGATATCTCGATGGCCGTGCAGGCCATGCGCGACGGCGCGTACGACTTCATCGAGAAGCCGTTCGCCTCCGAGCGCCTCATCGAAACGGTGCGGCGCGCGCTGGAGCGGCGCCTGCTCGTGCTCGAAAACCTCGCGCTGCGCCGCGAGCTGGCGGGGCACAACGCGCTCGCGCCGCGCATCATCGGCAAAAGTCCGGCGATCGAACAGGTGCGCAAGCTCATCGCGAACGTCGCGCCGACGGACGCCTCGGTGCTCATCAACGGCGACACCGGCGCGGGCAAGGAACTGATCGCGCGCAGCCTGCACGAGCTTTCGCCGCGCCATGACAAACCGTTCGTCGCCGTGAACTGCGGCGCGCTGCCCGAACCGATGTTCGAGTCGGAGATGTTCGGCTACGAAGCGGGCGCGTTCACGGGTGCAGCCAAACGCCGGATCGGCAAGCTCGAGCACGCGAGTGGCGGCACACTCTTTCTCGACGAGATCGAGAGCATGCCGCTCTCGCTGCAGGTGAAGCTGCTGCGCGTGCTGCAGGACGGCGTGCTGGAGCGCCTGGGCTCGAACCAGCCGGTGCGCGCCGACTTGCGCGTGGTCGCGGCGGCCAAGGGCGACATGAGCGAGCATGTCGCGGCGGGGACCTTCCGGCGCGACCTGCTGTACCGGCTCAACGTCGTGACGATCGCGCTGCCGCCGCTGGCCGAGCGCCGCGAGGACATCGTGCCGCTCTTCGAACACTTCCTGCTCGACGCGGCGGTGCGCTACCAGCGTCCCGCGCCGCTTCTCACCGAGCGCGACCGCATGCGACTCGCGCAGCGCGACTGGCCTGGCAACGTGCGCGAGCTGCGCAATGCGGCGGACCGCCGGGTCCTCGGGATTCCCGACGATCTGTCGGCCGGCGCGGCGGCCGGCGCGGACGACGCGTTGCCGCTCAAGGAGCGCGTGGAGCAGTACGAACGCGCGCTGATCGCCGACGCACTTCAGCAGAGCAACGGCGCGGTCGCCCAGGCCGCCGAGCGGCTACAGATGGCGAAGGCCACGCTGTACGAGAAGATCCGCCGCTATGGGCTGGTGGCGCGCGGCGAGGCGTAAAGCGGCATAAAAAAAGCAGCGGGTTTTCCGCTGCTTTTTGATTGACTACGTGAATCGCGTATCAGGTTGCCAGCGCCTTCTGCAGCAACTGGTCGAGTTCGGCGAACTGCGGCTCACCCACGTAGCGCTTGAGGATCTTGCCGTCGCGGCCGATCACGAACGTGGTGGGCGTGAGCTGGACGTTGCCGAACTGCCTGGCCGCCGAGCCGTCGTCCATTGCCACCTTGAACGGCAGCTGGCGCGTTTGCGCGTAGTTGGCCACGTACATCGGCGCGTCGTAGTTCATCGCCACCGCTACGAACTCGAGACCTTCGCCCTTGAAGCGGTTATAGGTCTGGACCATCTTCGGCATTTCCGCCATGCAGGTGGTGCAGCTCGTCGCCCAGAAGTTGACGAGATAGACCTTGCCCTTGAGGTCGTTCGTGGAAACCTTCTGGCCGGACAGGAGCGTGAAGGTCGCGTCGGGCACGCGCTGCTGGCTGCCGAAGAACGCGAAGTAGCCGGCCACGGCGATCGCGACGACGACCACCGCCGCGCCAATGCGCATGAGCGCACCGGAACGTTTGTTCGAAGAATTCGGGGATGCAGCGGTCATGAGTCTTGCCTCGTGCGCCGAAGGACGCGGGTGTTGAGCGCAAATATTGTAGCGCCGAATTTCCCGGCATAGCGGTTGCGAGACAACATCCGGGTATGCGCCGACGGATAATGTCGCGCACCTTTCACTTCTGTGACGAATCGCGCCCCATGGTCCTGGACATCCTTCGCCGTGCCGAACTCCCGTTGAACATACCGATGCGCGCCTTCGTTCCCGCCCGCATGGCGACGCTGGGTGTACTCGCCGCCGCGTTCGCGCTGGCCGCCTGCTCGCCCACATACGACTGGCGGACGATTTCGAATGACGCGAGCGGCTACTCGATCGATCTGCCGGCCAAGCCCGACAAGGACGAGCGCCGCATCGACGTGAACGGCACGCCGATGCGCATGCGCGTGCAGACGGCCGAAGTCGCCGGCGATGTGTTCGTGGTCGGCACGCTCGATATGCCCGACGCGCAGCCCGCGACGCAGCAAAAGGCGCTCGACTTCCTGCGCGCGGGCCTCGCGCGCAACGTGGGCGCGCCTGCTGAGGCCCACGCAGTGGCGGTGCCGCTTGCGACGGGCGGCTCGGTCGAGGGGGTGGAGATGCGCATGACCGGCAAGGCGGGCGCCAACGGCGAGACGCGCACGATCCACGCGCGGCTCGTCGCAAAGGGCGCACGCGCCTACCAGGTGGCGGTCGTTGGACGTACCGAGCCGCCGGTCGAGCAGATCGACCAGTTCTTCGGATCTTTCAAGCTGTACTGAGTGTTGGGACTCCGCAGTACGCCTCGCGTCGCGATGTTTCGCTTACGCAGCCGCGGGCGCTTGCGGGCCGAAGTGAAAGTTGCACTGCAGGTAAACACGCTAATTACCGGATTTGATTGAGGGTTTACCGGTTACCCACAGGTGCTGTGGGTAACTTTGTGGAAAACAACGCCGCGTTGGCCGGAAAGGGCCGTCCTGTGGGCTTTCTGTTAGTTTCCCCTGCTTTTCTGTAAATCCATAAAGGTAGAAGAATCAAAGGGTTATCAAAACGGCTGCGGCGTAATGCGAACTATGCACAGAACCGGGGTCAACGCGACGAAGTGTGCATAAGTCAAGTATTGACTTCGATTTATTGGCGCTATTCACATTCCCCGGTGGCGCAAAGCGGCGGCGCTCTCCCGCGAAATCGGCGCTGTGATGGCTATCGCTCGGCCAACACGCGCCGGTACTGCACGGCCTCCGCCACGTGCGCGGCTTCGGGCATCGCGGCACCCGCAAGATCGGCAATCGTGCGCGCGACCTTGAGCACCCGGTAGTGCGCTCGCGCCGACCAGCCGAAGCGCTCGCCCGCTTCGCGCAGCAGTGCCTCCCCGGCGGCGTCCGGCTGGCAGACTGAGTCGGTCTCGCGGCCGGTCAATTCGCGATTGGTTTTACCCTGGCGCGCCAGCTGGCGCTCGCGTGCCGCTTGCACGCGCGAGGCGATCGCAGCGCTCGGTTCGGCGTTTGCGCTCGCGCGCGCGGCCAGTTCGGCGGGCGGCAGCGCCGGAATCTCGATCTGGATGTCGATGCGGTCCAGGAGCGGCCCCGAGAGCTTGCGCAAATAACGCGCGGCGCTTTCGGGCGTGCAGCGGCAGCGGCCTGCGGGGTCGCCGCGCCAGCCGCACGGGCAGGGATTCATCGCGGCAACGAGCTGACACGCGGCCGGAAAGTCGGTTTGCCACGCGGCGCGCGAAATCGTGATCGCGCCCACTTCGAGTGGCTCGCGCAGGGTCTCGAGCACGTGGCGGTCGAACTCGGGCATTTTGCTTTCGTGCACGATTGCTGGCTAAAAGTTGCTCAAGTTTGTCTTCCTTTTTGCTTACAAATTGGGGCAAGCCGGCGTAGCCGGCGCGTCAGACCTTCGAGTGTGTGCAACTCTGGCACTGCCCGAAGGGCAGCTGTCCACGCCCTTGAGGTGTGGGCAGCAGAGTTGTGCACACGGGGAAGTACAGGTAGGCGTTGGCTACAATTTACGGAAGGCAATTACGAGAACTGTCGGCGCGGAGCCTAGCTTTATCGACGCATGGCGTGAGATTCCCCGACTGGAGACCAGTGACCTGGCGGTATTCGTGCGCTGTCCGGTCAGTTTTACTGAGAACGCTACATGTGGTATGTTGACCTGCAATTGAGTCGTACATATAGTGGTTGATGCTCGCATGGCGCGAGTGCTAATTCTCCGGAGATGCGACCCGTGGCGACGCAGCAGCAATTCATCGACTTTTTGTCCGAGATTGAGCCCAGCCCGACAACGAAGTCGGTTTGCAGCAGCGCGCACTCGAACCTACGTGAGAAGCTGGAGAAGCACGAGACGTACAAAGATATACATGTAAATACGTACCTCTCAGGCTCTTATGCCCGCAACACAGCACTCCGTCCGCGGCAAACGAACGGTACGGTGCGCCGTCCCGATGTGGACATCATTGTTGTCACGAACCACAGACACTATGACCTGCCGAGCGATGTTATCGGCGCCCTGCGCAAGGCGGTGAAGTCCCTGGGATACACAGAGGTCGAGGCGAACCGCCGCTCCATTTGCGTGTCTCTGGGCTCGGTGGAGATGGACGTCGTTCCGGTTATCGCCAGTCCGTGGGACCAAGGTGGTTGGCTCGTCGCGGACAAGAGCGAGGAGCAGTGGCTGGTCACCAATCCGATGGGACATAACCAGTGGGCCAGTGCCGTGAACAAGAAGGCCAACGGCAACTTCGTTCCCCTTGTGAAGCTGGTGAAGTGGTGGCGGCGCGAGAACCTGCCGCACCTCAAGCGTCCAAAGGGTTTCATCCTGGAGTCGCTCGTCGCCAAGCACATGGATTACAAGGGGACCAGCTACGAAGAGTTGTTTGCCAAGTTCCTCGAGGCAATTCGCGACGAATACATGTGGACCGTCCAATCCGGTCAAGTGCCTTATCTCGAGGACCCCAGTGTCTCGGGCAACAACGTGTTCTCGCGGGTCAAGTCGGAAGAGTTCAAGCGGTTCTACGATTTGGCCGAAGGTCACGCCGCCCTTGTGCGTCGCGCCCAGCGGGAAACCGATGCGGACAAGGCGTTGGCCCTCTGGCAGCGGGTCTTCGGTGACCGATTCCGGAAGCCTGTCCAGAAGGCGAGCATGTTGCGTCCCGCAGTCGCCGCCAGTGCCGGTACCGGCTTAGTTTTTCCAGCCATCGCCGTAGTGCCTCCGAACAAGCCGGCTGGATTCGCCTGATGCGACTGCTGCTTGAAGAGCCAATTCGCATGCGCGCGGAGACCCGCGGGCTGGATGAACTCGCGAGCTCTTCAGGATGGCTGACCAAGCTGGAATGGGGTTTCACCGAGGCCAAGGACGTCTGTGTTGACTTTGATATCACGGTTAACGACAAGGTGCATGAGGCGGTCTTGGTCTACCCGGCCCTATTCCCCCAGGCGCCGGCGTATGTACGGCCGCGCAAACCCGATGAGTCATGGAGCGCGCACCAATACCCGTCGACGGGCACGCTCTGCCTCGAGTGGGGACCGGACAACTGGCACTCAGGCGTGACGGGTGCTGACCTTGTGGTCAGCACCCACAAGCTGCTGGCATATGAGAAATTTGGACCTGTCATCGGCGTCGCTACGCCGTCGCGGCACAAGTTGACGCTTGGGCAGCGCATACGTTCCGAGTGCCTGCGGTTCCTCATCACGCAGCAGCTGCAAGCAGCTCTCGAAGCCTCGTCCCGTACGACGCCCATTCCTCTGGCGGTGGGGACGCTATATCGACGGTCAGAGTTTGTTGCGGTGGCAACTCAGCTCGGTGATGAGGCTTCACCCACGGAGTTGGGCGTGCCCAAGGAGCTCTCCGATCCGGCTGCTGCCTCGTCATGGATTCGCAAGGGGTTCGTCGTCTGGTGCGATGAGTGGACCTCGTTGCCGAAGGTCATCAACGACCAGGCCGTTCTTCGGGAGTTCTTGAAGGCAAAGGGCTGCTGGCCGTGGCCGGATGACGAAGAGCGATCGGGCTTCCTGCTTTTGGCGGATGCGCAACTTCGGCTTCGGCCCATTTCGGTTGCAGCAAATACTGACGGCAGCGCGGTCTTCGACTATTTCCCTGTGGATTGTACCGATAAGGGCCAAGTCAGGCAGCCGGAACGCAATGCGACCTTGACGCGAAAGAAAGTTGCGATTGTTGGCCTCGGATCCGTAGGTAGCAAAATCGCCGTGTCGTTGGCGCGTTCCGGCGTAACACGCTTTCTACTCATCGACGACGATATCCTCAAGCCATCGAATCTGACACGTAACCAGCTGGATTGGTCCTCGATGGGCTACGACAAGGTGGACGGTGTCCAAGGCGCAATCCAGTTGATTTTCCCGGCTGCGGAGGTAGCTTGCCGGACGTTCCGGTTCGCTGGGCAGGAGAGCTCCTCATACAACACGACTGTGCTTGAGCAAATCGCAGCGTGTGACCTCGTTATTGATGCCACGGCGAACCCGAAGGTATTCTCGTCCATAGCGGCCATCTGTACGCGGCGCAAGGTTGCCGTCGTCTGGGGCGAAGTATTCGCCGGGGGCATCGGAGCTCTCATGGCGCGCAGCCTGCCCGGCTTCGACGCGGAACCATTGGGAATCCGCAGCGCGATTCATGCGTATCTCGCCGGCATGCCCGCAGCACCCTTCCAGCATGCGCAGGCCTACGATGCCGAAGAGGATGACGAAGTGTTTGTTGCGGGGGACGCGGAGGTGAGCGCCCTTTCGGCGTCACTAACGCAGTTCGCCATTGACGCGCTGGTGGGCGCAGATACACCTCGATTTCCGAACTCCGCCTATCTGTTTGGCTACCAGAAGGCTTGGATTTTTGAGGCACCTTTCGACACGCACCCGATTACTTGCCCGCGCGCCACGGAAGGCCCCGAGGTGCCAGTTGATTCAGAGGAAGCGGTGTCAGCGTTGAGAGAGCTCATTACTACCGTGTTCGGCGCGAAATAATGTTGACCGTCAGCATACCGCCGGACGTGCAGCGGACACTGCGCAACGCGCTCAAGGCCGCTGGCGCAGACGAATGTGGTGGCGTCCTGATGGGAGAGCACGTGGGGCCGGGCCATTTCGCCGTCAGATATCTCACGGTGCAAGGTGGGGGGCGTTTCGCTAGCTTCATTAGGGAAACTCAGTCAGCGTTGCGTGCCCTCAGGAAGTTCTTTCGCCAATCGGGCCACAACTACGCTCGGTTCAACTACCTCGGCGAGTGGCACTCACACCCGAGCTTCTCGGTGCAGCCCAGCACGACGGACCACCAGTCGATGTTGAATATCGTCAAGGACGTGCGCGTCGGCGCAAATTTCGTGGTCCTGCTCATCTTCAAGCTTTCACGCCGGGAAGAGCTCGAAGGCAGTGCCCACACCTATCTCCCAGACGGCTCCTTTGCGCTGTCGACATTGGTTTTTGAAGGCAGCCGATGAACTCCGCACTTTTTGAGCGCCAAGCCACTGGCGGCGTAGTGGCCCGAAACGGATTCGAGTATCAAGATGCGTTCTTGCTCGAGAACATTCCGCGCTTCCTCGCCCAAGGGGCTTTTAGCCACGCCGTCAGCGAGCTGCTGGGGGATGTTGAGATTCGTTACTTCCGGCCAGGCGGCGGAACGTACTGCGTGCTGTATGAGGCAAAACGGCACCAACTGACGAAGACCGAACTGTGGGCGGAGGTCGCTCATTTTCGGGAGCTGCACGAGAAGTCGCCAGCAGAGTACGTGCAATTCGTGCTGCTCTGTGGCGACTTCGTTGGAGAATACCAGGGCCTCTTCGGAAAATTAAATCGGTACCGTGGCCCTGCAGTAGCGCTCAATGCAGACTCTAGCATTCGAGCCACGGCTGAAGCCGACATTCTGGACACCATCGTGAAGGCTGGGCAGACGCGAGAGATGGCGCGCTTCGTGTTCGAACGGGTGTCGTTCGTCCAGTATCGGGACGACAACGTTGATGCCGGCTTTGGTACTAGGCTGGAAGAGCATTTGCCCAGCTTGAACATGAGCCGAATGGAGACCGCAGCTTTCCGGGGAAAGTGTAGGGAGCTGGTCGGCACCTCCGTCAAAGGTGTCGTCACGCGCAGGGACCTCGAAGCGGCGCTCGTGGATCATGCGCCGAGCGTGGCTGACGAATGGCGTGTTACACCGTCGGCCCTTCATCTTGCAACTGCTGGATTCGAACTTGGCCCTCTCGCATTGGATGTGTTGGCGTTCAATGGCCCTGATCGAGGGAGACTTGGCCAAGCGGCGTGGGTCCAACTACAGCAGCGCTTGGGAGAGGTTGGAGACTTCCTTCACGCGAGCCGCAGCCGCCGAGGGGTACGGCTGTCGGCAAAGCATCGGATGTCGCTCGCTTGCCTGCTTGGCTATTGCTTCTCGGCAACCCGGAACTTCGTCCTCACGCTGGACCACAACGACCAGACGTACGACACGTCAGTGCACGACAAGGCGCCGGGACCGTTCTTTACGATTAGCGAGGACGTGCCTTCGACGCTGGGTGTGGAGGGGGTTGCCTCCATCAGCTTTCCGAACGGCTCGAATGCTGACGTTGTGGCTAATGCCAAAGCTTTCGGTCTAAGTAGCTCACCGAAACTATCGCTGGTCTCAACGTCTGTCGTTACGGACATCGCAAGCCTGAATACTGCGGTGAGCGAGGCCAAGATTGCCTTGGCCGAGTTCCGTGGGCGCCATCAACTGCAGCGGGTGCACCTGTTCATTAAGGCGCCGGCCGTGTTCGCCATCGGCCTTGGACATCGGCTCAATGGGATAGGGCGTATTCAGCTCTATGACTGGGAACAAGGGAAGTACATCCCAACTGTGCAGCTCGACTGAGGGCCGCGCTGAGCGAACTACAGCTTCTGCTCCAGTTCAGCCACGAACTGGGCGGCAGCAGAACTTCGGCCTTGACATCGGTCCGCGTCGACACCGACCACAGCTCAAGTCACGAGCCTCAAATGGGCGCACGAGCATGGAGACTGAAAAGGAAATCGGTGCGTGGGAGCGCGAGAATCGCCGAAACGGACACCGCCTTTTCTGCCGATCAGCCTTCCTCTGGCTGTTGGCGAACCTTGTTCTTCCTGCCCAGCTTCACCGGAGCAGCGACGTCGTCGCGTTCAGCCAGCAACTCGAGTTCGTCCACGCCGAGAGCCTGAGCCAATGACACTAGCGTATCGAGCGTCACGCTGCGTCGCCCACGCTCAAGCTGGCCGATGTGTGTGCGATGAATACCAGCGCGGTCCGCGAGATCCTCTTGGGACAAACCTTGTTGCCCGCGGAAGAATCTGAGATTCCGCGCGAGCCGCTCACGAAATGAAGCCTGGCGTGATGTGATGTTCTCTGCCATATGGGGCAGGAGCATTACCCATCACGGGCACGAAATCTACAGCGTATAAAGTGCCACTTTATAAAGTGGCACTCTTTACAGTTCATATTCCCACAACTACACTTCGGGAAATCCTCAATTGAGGGGGGCTCGGCCAGCATTTGCGGCTGAGTTATCCAACTCGTATGCCGCGCTAACATCGAATGTCAATGTCACGCGCCGGCGCGAGACTTCATTTTCACAATCGCTTTCCGCGAGGGATGTGTTCGTCCCGCGGCAAGCCGAAGTCGGAGATTTATTGGTGACTGCTCCCCGAGCGCAGCATCGCACACGGTCAATCGAGAACTCGGCAGCCGTGCGCCGGATGACTAAGATGGCTAAGCACCCGCAACCCCGCGTATGGATGCTGAATTACCCGCTCTTCTTCCGCGCAGCCCTTTATCCCTCGTCATACCCGACCAACATTTCGCACTTTGGTATTCAGTGCGGGGTCGGCTGGTTTCCAGTTATTGAAACGCTGGCGCGTGACGTCGAGTCCGAGCTGCGCACATTGTGGCGCGAACAATTCCACCGTCCGGACCAGATCGCAGCCTTGGAATATGCGCTCGCAACCGGCCGCGCGACCTTCCCGGTCATTCCCTACTGCACAGAAATCTCGCAACTCGATGGGGAACTCAAAGTGGAGTTTCAGCATGGGTCCATGTGCCCGGCGGATGTGGCGGAAAGTATTCGCACTTACATAGATAACGCAGTAGCGAGTTCTCGCTATATCTGCGAGAGCTGCGGCAGGTCCGGCAAGTTTCGCGAATCCTACTGGCGTCGTGTGTATTGCGATGACTGCCTTGTGCCAGAGGCCCCCTTGGAGCAGGTGTTGGAGCCTGCATAAAACGTGTCTGGTCACCCGGAGGAGTAGCGCATGCTCGAATACCGTCAGAAGGCTGCCCTCGAGACAGCTGGCTGCATCTGCGACGGGTGCGGGCGGCTGATGAGGCCGGAAGCCAGCGATGGCGAATGGCAGGAACGGATGTCGCTCACGTGGCGCGGCGGCTTTGCCTCAGTCTTTGGTCACAGCGTCGAGATGGATCTCGATCTCTGCCAGCACTGCGTGAAAGCCATCCTGGGCGAGTGGAGCCGGGTTACGCGCCGGGACCGGGGCGACGGTCCCCCCGATCTGCGCGGCTTGATGTTGGCCGGAGCCACGTCATCGCGCACATCCGTCGCCGATGCGCCCCACTTCGATCTCCTTCGTGCTTTCTTCAAAGCTACCGACGAGTTCGTCGAGAGGAATGGATTGCACCTCGAAGCGGACGAGCAGTTGCAGAACACCAAGTCGATGACGGATCCAGTTGGCTGCGTGAAGTCGTCAGTCAACGTTGTGTCTGTGAATGAGATGAAAGCGTCGCGCGAGAAACCGAGCCAGGCGTGGCGCATCCTACGTTTCGCAATGTATGTCTGGGATGACGCGACCGACGCAGACGCCTGGATGCGCTACCCGCATCCTGAGCTCGACGGCAGGACACCCTATGAAGCCATGGTGACTGACGCCGCCGGCGCCGAACAAGTTGAAGCTATGTTGGGGCGAATCCTGCATGGGATTCCGACATGAATAGCGATCGTAGTCAAGACTGCTTCGTGGCGGGCGCGCGCGTCACGCTCCCGAGATTGAAACGCCGGAAGTTCGACACCGCGCTCAAAGAAGCCGACGAGACGCTCGCCTCCGTCGGCTTGTACGAATGTGCCAACAACGGAAAAAACAATGAAGCCTGAACTGGATGCCAAATTGCGCTGCGACTACCCCCTGATCTTTACCGTCGAACCAACTGTCGATCCCGACGATTCCGACGTGCCTCCTGTGCCGTCGCCATTTGCGATGCGGGGTTTCGAGTGCGGCGACGGATGGTATGACCTGATAGACGTCCTCTGTTTGAACCTGCAGCACGCAACAAAGAGCGGGGCGCCACAGATTGTCGCCAGTCAAGTGAAAGAGAAATTCGGCGGACTTCGCTTTTACGCGAATGGACCAGATGGCGAACAGGCGGCGATGATCGGACTTGCGGAAATGATGAGCAAGCGCCTCTGTGAGGTGTGCGGCAATCGCGGCAAAGTGATTCGAAACGGCTGGATACAGACGCGCTGTCCCGAGCACGAAAGCGACTGAGGCCTGCGGCTACCTCACCTAAGGCCCATTTGGAAATGACCACGCCATACGAACGAACTCGGACGGTAGTCCAAACTCGCGAGTTCCTAGAGAAGCTCGCTTCCGGTGACGCCCCGGTCAACCATCAGAAGGTGCAAGACGAGGCGATACGTCTTTTGCGGCACTACCCACTCGATTTTGACCTAGAGATTTCTTCAACGGCGCTTCCCAGCGTGTGGGCTTCGCTTCCTGGGTAACAGCGACGGCAAACCGCGATCGCCGGGCTCGGGGTTAGATTTCTTCCGATGGACGCCAACAAAGGAGCAGACAATTAGTCCCGAACTGCGCGCCGAGGAGGTGAAAGCAGTCGAAGCGGTGCTCAACGGCACGCACTGGCTGACGTCGCCGCCGCTCGTGCAGAGCTGGCAGACAGAGGGCCGCGTGTTTGCGATCGAGCGCGCCGGCCAGAACCTCTACCCCCGGTACATCTTCGACGAACTCGGCAACCCGATCGCTGAAGTCGCGGAGGTCCTGAAAGTCTTCGAGGGCTACAGGCCGTTTCGCATCGCCTCCTGGTTCGAGTCGGCCAACAGCCTGCTTCGTGGCCGGCGCCCGCGCGAGGTACTGGCCACGAACGCCGCGGCCGTAGTCGACGCCGCGAAAGATCACGTGGTGGGTCCCGTGCACGGCTAGGCCCGAACAGGAAAACGGAGACTGGAATAGTGGCGCTTGAAATCGGACTGATCTACGCACTTGCCATTGTTGTCGCTGCTGGGGTTGGCCTTACCGTTACGGCGCTTTGGCTGCGGACGCGCCGACAATCGCACGCGAGTATAAAAAAGCTGGAAAGCGACAGATCTGATGCTAGCGAAGCGCGTTTACGGCATTCAAGACGCTCTAGCGAACTAGCGAAGCTCGTTTACGACCCAGGGTGTAGCCCATGAGCACGAAAGTCACATTGCGTTTCAAGGACAAGGAAGGCGAGCTGCCCGACTGGTACTTGTACGAAGAGTTGCTCGAGGCCGACGACGTTATCTACCTCGAGCTCGACGGTATTAAGGCCGATGTCACGATGATTGACGGCCCGTGGTCGCGTGCTGGAACCGTCCTGCCGCGCCTGCCGGCAGCGACGGCCCGTCAGCTCGGACTCGTGCCGTCGGATTGGAAACGGGACAACAAATGGTCTCGGTCCGATATCGAGTCGGGCATCGGGCGCCTGCGGCGGCAGTCGCAGGAGACCGACGAGGAGGGTGGGCCGGAGGAGCCTTGACGCAGCGATTACAGGACGTGGTTGGCAAGCTCTACAAGCCGGCGGCCGGCACACGTCAGGTGTTTGCGCTGTCTCGAGCTGATGCAGAGAAACTGCCGCGGCTGCCCTCGATCGCCGTCATCTCTATTACTGCACCTGAGCGGCCTCCGGCAGATCTCGATGGCTTCGAGCATGTGCTGCGCCTGAGCTTTGCGGACGTTGACTTCCTCAACCCGAGCCTGTCCAGAAGAGCTGCGGAAAAGCTCGGCGATGCGTTCACAGCGGAGCAAGCGCAGGCGATTTGGTCCTTCGTCAATGACATGCCTGAAGAAATCGTATCGATTGTTGTGCACTGCGAGGGGGGCTACTCACGGTCATGTGCCATTGCATTGGGGCTCCACCACGTATATGGGTACCGGGTGGAGATGGAACAACTTGGACAGGCGAATCCCTCTGTAGCCCGCGTGATGACGACGGGGAGGTCCAGGCGAACGTGAACGTCGAATCTGGGAGCAGACGATGAGCGACAACCGTGCGGTTCCTGATGATTTTCCGAGAGATCTGTGGCTTGGAACCGTATCCGGTTATCAGCCGAAGGTCCTAGCGCGGCGCGAGAAAGACGGCCGGTATGTCGCGGGTCTCACTGAGTGTGAACTGTCGACGCGATATGAAGCGTGTGAAGACCTTGCGCATCAGCTCGCGGTATACACCGCGCAAAAGATCTCCGAGCTCGGTTGGTCGTTGGACGACGCGCTGGGGCGTGTTGAGACGAGCGTGCTGCGCAAGGTTACAGGTGGCAGATGGGACTTTTCCGCCGCAGAAGTCGCCTGGACAATGAAGCGCACGCGAGAATTGTTGTCTCCGCAGCCGACCTATATTAAACCCCCTGATATATCGTGATAGATGCCCGAAATCGGGACGGCTCGCGCATGGGGAGTTTTGCCTGTGGCAGTCGAACTACCGCGCTCGCGGGTGGACCAAATGGGACTTCTTTGTCAGCCGCAGAGGGGCCCTGGGTGAACCGAGCGCGCTGGAAGCGCTGGGCAAAGGCAAGGTCGACCTCGCAGAAAAGGTCGCGCGCGCATTTCATGAGGAGATGGCTCCCGGGCATGCTCACCCTCGATGGGCCTACGGCGGCCGCTCCCGCTGCCCACCCCTGCGAGCGCCGCACGTGCCCTATTGCGCAGCGCACAGCGCACAGCGCACGGCAAACGCTGCGGGTTGTCTGGATGTGACTGAAGGACCGTGGGTCGACTGCGACCTGCTCCGTCGGGCAACTGTCGGCCAAGAGCCGTCGTTCGTCGTCGCTCTTGCTCCCACATTCGACCGGCCGGTCGCGGCCTGAAAGCAGCCGTTCGATCGGCTAACACCATCATGCGTCGGCTGCTATTGCGCTTGCCGTCGAACCGGCTGAACTGAAATTGCTGCGCTCATTGTCGTGCGACGGCTTCGAGCAGAAAAACGCCAAACCGAGGCGCGGTACTCACCCAGGATTGCGTCACTTCCCATCCAGCAGATCTCGCGAGTTCTTGGAACGAATCGGTGGTGTACTTGTGCGAGTTTTCGGTGTGCATGCTTTCGCCAGCTTCGAAATGAATATCATGATTCAACACGCGAACCGTCTGTTTTGCCCGGCTGACTAGATGCATCTCGATCCGCTTAAGATCATCGTTCCAGATGGCTGAATGAGCAAACGCGCTCAGCTCAAAATTTCCTTCCAGCTCGCGATTGATGCGGAGCAGGAGGTTCAGATTGAAACGTGCCGTCACCCCGCCTTCATCGTTGTAGGCAGACAGGAGCGCCGGCGCGTCCTTGACCATGTCGACGCCAACAATGAGCTTTGCCTGACTGCCAAGGAGTTTCTTCGCCGAGCGCAGGAAGGCGATTGCGTCGGCGGGCTCGAAATTGCCTATTGTCGATCCAGGGAAGAAGCCGATCATGGTTTCGTGCCCGTGCATGTCGGGCAGTGCCATGTCCCGAGTGAAGTCGCCTGCGACTGGTCGGACGACCAACGCCGGGTAGGCGTCGGCGATGCGTTGCCGAGCCTGTTTCAGTGCCGCTGTGCTGATATCGATCGGCACGTAGGTGCCGATCTGCCGGGCGGCATCAAGGATGATCCGGGTCTTTGTGCTCGCACCGCTGCCGAATTCGACCAGGGTGGCGTGGTCAGGAATCTCTGAGGCGAGCTGCGCCGCAATGTCCTTGAGCAATGCCGTTTCCGTGCGCGTCGGGTAATACTCGGGGGTCGCGCAGATCGCTTCGAACAGCGCCGACCCTTGCGCATCGTAGAAATACTTGGAAGGCAGCGATTTGACCGGACGCGACAGACCTTCGAGAACATCGCGAGCAAACGCGTCCGTGCCGGACAACAGATCGTGTTCACCGTCACCATTGCCGGACGCAGTGTCCCGCGCGACACGCACGCCTGAGAACATCCAACGTTGCTCGGGCCGAAAGAAATTTCGATAACTCGGGCGCGTGTGATCGTCGGGAGTGGCGAATGCGGCACCACGCAATACCATCTGTCCACTCATGAACTTGCCGTTGTATTCACCGGCTGCGTCCGCTGTGGGTTTGAATCCCGGATACGGCATGTAGGCGCTGCAGGTCCATTGCCATGCGACATCGTCGGCCTGCTCGAGCAGGCCTGCCCGCGCCGCGATCTCCCATTCCGACTCGGTCGGCAGTCGTGCGTCCGCCCAGGCCGCAAAGGCCGCGGCCTCGTAATAACTGATGTGCATGACGGGTGCATCGAGATCCAGAGGTTCGAGGCCGCGCAGCGTGATTTCTGTCCAGCCCTGCTCAGCGGACGAACGCCGCCAGTAAAGCGGCGCATCCCAGCCTTCAGCTCGAACCCGGTCCCAGCCGTCGGATAGCCAGTGGCGAGCCGTCGTATATCCGCCGTCGTTCATGAAGCGCAGCCAGTCCCGGTTCGTGACCAGCCGGTCGCTGATTTCGAACGGTTCGATCCAGGTCCGGTGGTGTGGCCGTTCGTTGTCGAAGGCGAACGGCGATTCCGCGTCTCCGATCGAGACCAGTCCGCCTTCGTGCGTGCGAAATTTGCCCGGCCGACCAGCATCGGGTCGCGGCCAGTCAGACCTGTACGCGGGATGGAGCGGCGACTGAGAGAACAGATGAAGGATGTCCATCAGGAGCAGCTCCTGATGCTGTTGCTCGTGGGCGAGGCCGAGCCTGACGCGCGGTTCGAGGCTGTTCAATGTCGCGACCGGCAGCGTCCCGAGCAGTTCCTCGATGTGCCGGTCGACGTAATGTCGGTAGTCTGCCACCCGCGAGCTGCCGGGGCGGCTCAGGAGACCGCGTTGAGGACGAGGATGGCGAGGGCCCAGCGACTCGTAGTAGGAGTTGAAGAGGAACGGAAAATCCGGATCGAACGGCCTATAACCGGGCAGATTCTGCTCGAGCACGAAGGTTTCCCAGAACCATGTCGTGTGGGCCAGATGCCACTTTGTCGGGCTGGCGTCCGGCATCGACTGGATGACCTGGTCTTCATCACTCAGCGGGGCCGCGAGTGCTTCTGTACGCGCGCGAACGAGGCGATATTGCTCGAGCAGGATTCTTCCGGGCAAAGCTCGTGGGGAAGGCGACGCGCCACCTGGCAGCACGTCGGGGAACTGATCGACAGGGTTTTTCATTGTTTCCTCTTCTTCTCGGGATCGACTGATCTTTATGTCACTCGGGGAAGCAGATTCGGCGTTTCAGTTGGGAATCAGCGTCGCTCGTCCTTCGCAATGCGACGCAGGCCGAGCGCGAGTGTGAGCGTGGCGAAGCTCAAGGCGGCGATGACGCCGGCGCCCAGATACACGGCGAAGCCCAGTCCGTGAACCGTCGCCACGCGTAGCAGAATCGGCGCGAGTATGCCGGCGGCCAGATAACCAAGGAGATACAGCGCCGACAGGGTGCCGCCTCGTCGATCGCCGGGGGTCGCGCGGTTGATGACTTCCAGTGCACTGAGAAACAGCAGGCTATAGCCCGTACCCGTCAAGGCGGTCGCAGACAGAAATAGTGTCATGCCGTGAAGGGCCGTTGCGACCGCAAGCAACACCATGCCAGCGCCGGACGCCGCGGCACCAGCAATCATTGCCGTCCGGGTCGACAGGGATTTGCCCAGCAAACTCACGACGCCTGACATGATGGCGAATACCGCGAGAATCGAGCCGTTGACGAGCGTGTTCGGGGACTGGACCAGGTCGTGCGCGATCTGTCCGCCGAGCGACAGGATAATGACGCCATGGGTATAGGCGGTGATCATGGCAAACGCAGCGACCATGAAGGCCTTGCGGGCGCGCTGTGGCACGGACGGCAAACTGGGCGTCCAGCCGCCTGCGGCGCCGCGCTCTGCCGGCAGGGGCAGGAACCACGTGACCGAGAACAAGGCTGCGATCAGCAAAGCCAGCAGCCAGAAAACGAGGTGCAAGGGCCACGGCGCGTATTGCGTCAGAGCGCCGCCGATGATGAGCGCCGCCGCGAAGCCTGCGGCCTGGGCGGCCGTGGCAACCACAGAGGCTCGCCGGGGCGCACCGCTCTCGTTGAATTCGACCATCGCCGCCGTCGACGGTCCGGCGGTCAGGCCGACGCCGACGCCCATGAATGCCCGTGCCACGAAAAGCCATGAGACATCGTGCGCAAGCGCAAGGGCCAGCGCGCCGGCGAAAGAGGCGCCGAGGCCGAGCAGCATCGTCGCGCGCCTGCCGATCTGGTCGGACAGGTCACCAAAGAGGATCAGCACACTGACCACCACGATCGGGTAGATTGCGAAGATTTCGGCCGTGGTCGTCGGAGTGAGATGCCATTCGCTTGCGTAGAGGCGGTACGTCATGGCCGGCGCCGCGCTGGTCCAGAGGGTATGCGCGACCACGCCGGCCGAGACCCAGAAGCTGGCCCGGCGGTCGAGCGCGACATGCGCGTATCGACGGGTGTTCCCGCCTTGATTCGCGGCAACGGTCGGGCAACCTGCATGCGTCATGGTCATCTCCTCCAGGTATCAGAGCTTCGAGCCGCCATCGACTCGCAGCGTGTCGCCCGTCACCCACCGCGCCGCGTCGGATGCGAGGAAAACGGCTGCGCCTGCGATGTCGTCGGGCTGCGCCACGCGCTTGAGGGCCTGCATGCCGAGGGTGAAGTCCCGCCCGGCATCGGTTTTGGCGAAGTTCGACATGTCAGTTTCAACAACGCCCGGCGCGATGGCGTTCACGCGGATACCGCGCTCACCAAGCGATGCGGCGAAGTGCTTGACCAGTGTGTCGATCGCGCCCTTGGTTGCGGCATACGCCGACAGGTTGCCGACCGAAGCGCGAGCTGCAAGGGAGGACAGCAGGACCACGCTGCTGCCTTCACCCAGAACAGGCAGCAGCTGCTGGACGAGGAAGTATGGGGCGCGCACATTGACGGCGAATAACCGGTCGAAGTCCTCTACCGTCGTTTCCGCGATCGACGAGGCCTTCGAGATGCCGGCATTCGCAACGAGAATGTCGAGACGCTCGCCATTCAGCCCGCGTACCTGACGGGCCAGTTCATGAGGGCCGTTCGCCGCGCTCAGGTCTGCCGCGACCTTGTCGGCAGAACCACCCGACGCACGGATCGCCTCGACGACGGAATTCGCAGCCTTCTCGTCGCTGCCGAAGTGCACGATCACGCGCGCGCCTGCTGCTGCCAGAGCCAGAGCGGTTGCGCGGCCGATGCCGCGCGAAGCGCCCGTGACGAGTGCGGTTTTGCCGCGAAGATTAGTAGTCACGATTAACTCCTGTTGAATTCGGGATCAAATGTGGGTGTAACTGGCGACTCAGGAAAGGAACCTGGAAACGTCTTCCACGAAACGCTTGGGGTATTGATAGAGCGAGCCGTGATTGGCGTCCGGATAGATGATCAGTTGGGCATTGGGGATGTGCTGGCGCAGAATCAGCGAATTGACCGTGTAGATGATCACGTCGTTGTCACCATTGACGACCAGGGTCGGCTGGCTGAGTGCAGACAGGTAGGCGTACGGGTTGTCTTGCGGCGCGCCCCATTTCGCGAGTGCCGCGAGCTGGGCCGGTGCCACGGCTTCGTTGGCCGCCGGATCACGGTTTTCCGTGCGAAGGCGGAAGCGTTCGAGGAACGCACGCCCGGCCGCCTGGCTGGTTTCGGTCGGCGAGAAATGCACGCGTAGCCAGAGATGGTCCGGTTCGGCATAAGTCGCGCCGAAAATTTCCTGGGCTTCGGGCGTCAGCGAGGCCATGCCTTCTCCGCTGCGCGGGCCGGTGCCGACGAGGATCAGGCGGCGAACCAAAGTGGGTTCCGCAATCGCAAGCGTCTGGGCAATCAGGCCGCCCATCGAGAAACCCAGTACGTCGACCTGTTCAAGATCGAGCGCGCGAATAAACGCGGCAGCATTGGCAGCCATTTCCTCGATCGATTCGGGAACGCTGCCCGAACTGCTCGAAATGCCGGCGTTGTTGAACAGGATCACCTCACGTCCGGCGGCGAGGCCGTCGGTCACGGCGGGATCCCAGTGATCCATGGTGCCGGTGAAGTGGATATTCATCACGAGCGGTACGCCGACGGGATTCCCAAAGCGACGATAGGCGAACCGGACGCCGTTTGCTTCAACGTACTGCGTCGGTGAGGTCTGGTGCGTATGGCGGGTCATGATTGCGATCCTTTCAGATGTAAGTCCAGCAGACGTTTTTCCGGTATGTCTGAAATGCATGGGGTGATGTTTTGCAATCCAGTCACCCGCCTGGAAATCTCGTGGGGCGGTGCCTGTTGATGGGTAATGTATGCGCTGGCTGGCAAGAGAAAAAAGACTTTGTAGGCACATGGTCATGCCTGCCGGGTATGGGGCGTGCATGGCTGCCGGTTACCTGCGCAGATCAGGACGGAAAACGTTCGCCGAACATCGGCAGGCCGCTGACGGACTGCGCCGCACCAGCCTCGTCCTGGAGCACGTCCCAGTGCTCGGCCAGCCGGCCATTCTCGAAACGCACGATATCGGCGGCAATCCACGCGGTCGGCCTGCCATTCCCGGAAAACCGGCCATGCGCAATCACGTAGTCCCCTTCCGCCACCACAAGCTGGTTCTCGGTAAGCGATCCATTATCGACGTCTACCCAATGCGACTCTGAGCGAGGAGCATAGGTGTCCACCTATTTGGAGGTGGACACCTATGGCTGACAAAGACTCAGGGTTGAGGGTGGTTCGGCAAAGCAGGGATGGCCGTCGCCGCTACGACGAAAGCGGCAAACGCACGTTGGTCGAGGCTGCATTGCGCCCAGGCGTGTCGGTGGCGCGCATTGCGCAAGAGCACGAGATCAACGCCAACCTGCTGCGCAA
>NZ_JAMBPR010000038.1 GCF_024206475.1 Paraburkholderia sp. CNPSo 3274 | reverse complement strand
CGCCACCGGCACGATTTCCGCGTCGAAGCGGCCCGCCTTCTGCGCGGCTTCCGCCTTGTTCTGCGACAGTGCCGCAAACGCGTCCTGCTCCTCGCGCGTGATGCCGTATTCCTTCGCGACGTTTTCCGCCGTCACGCCCATGTGGTACTGGTTGTACACGTCCCACAGGCCGTCGACGATCATGCTGTCGATCAGTTTCGCGTCGCCCATGCGGAAACCGTCGCGCGAGCCCGGTAGCACGTGCGGCGCGGCGCTCATGTTCTCCTGGCCGCCGGCCACGACGATGTCCGAATCGCCCGCGATGATCGCGTTCGCGGCCAGCATCACCGCCTTCAGGCCCGAGCCGCACACCTTGTTGATCGTCATGGCGGGAACGGCCGCGGGCAGGCCCGCCTTGATCGCCGCCTGACGCGCCACGTTCTGGCCCGAACCGGCGGTCAGCACCTGACCCATGATCACGTCGCTCACCTGGTCGGGCTTCACGCCCGCGCGCTCGAGCGCGGCCTTGATGATGATCGCGCCCAGGTCGGGCGCCGCCACCTTCGCGAGCGAGCCGCCGAATTTGCCTACCGCCGTACGTGCGGCCGAAACGATCACAATGTCAGTCATGTTGAGCTCCTGCTCTGCAAATGCGCTGGAATATCGATGTCTGGAAAGCTGAGCCGGCAAACGCCGCGCCCTCGTCGTTCATTTACGACGACGAAGACGCGTGTTCACGTGTATTGGCGTATTGCCGGCGGCCAGGAACGCGAATCAGGCCTTGGCCGAGCTTGCCTTGGCGGCAGCGGGCTGGACGGCGACCGGCGCGGCTTCCTGGGCGGAAGCGACGACGTTCTGGAAACCGCTCTGGGCCGTTTCGATGGCCTGGCGGGTTACGCCGCGCAGCGTTTCGGCGGCATTGTTCACGGCTGCGAACGTCGAGTTCATGGCCGCGACGAAGGACTCCGCGCCCACGGGCGCGTTTTGCGTCAGGCCTTCGGAAAAGGCCTTGAAACGCTGCTCGTGCTCGCCCGATTGCGCCTGGGCGGCTTGAATCCACTCGTTTTGGGTCGTCGTCGCGATGTCAACGAGATGGCGGCCGTACGACATGGCCTTGGCGGCCGCTTGCTGCGACGCACCAATTTGCTGCGTCAGGAACTCCGCGGGATTGCCACTTTGGAGGGCGCCCGTAAGTGTCGCTTCGCTTTCGGCGATGGCAGCCTTGCTGGCCTGTACGTTGAGATCGATCACGGCCTGCACGCCCTGGAAAACGGGCTTCGTGAGCGCAAAGAACGCTGCGACGCCAGCCTGGTAATTCGCGCGGAATTGTTCGGGTGCGGAAACGGACATCAGTTCATACTCCTTGGTTAGTCTTACTAATTAAAGCGCCAACCCCCGATGGCCTGACTTACGGCTGTATTCCTATGTTTGAAAACTAATGTTGCATCGCCGCAGTCAACCTAGAGTGACTATTCTAAGGCAGGAATTTAACAATTTTGTGGCGGTTCATATTAGGTAAAAACCCTTAACGTAAGTCTTTCGGGTTCGGAACTTGCAGTTGTCAAGCAACCTGCTTTCAAGATCGGTAAGCTCGACGCTGAACTCGGAAATTGTGTGGTGAATGGCCCGCGACGGATTTTCTCCGCAGGGCCGTTCAAGTATTTATAGGGGCGGTTGACCCCTCTGCATCAAGGGAGAGACATCATGATCCGCAAACCACTGCGTTCGTCCTTTGCCGCCGCTGGCAGGAAGCCCACTCGGGCGATAACTGGGTGCCGGGGCACTGGGTCGAGGACGTGGCATTGAACGGCGTAAGGCCTGAATGCCCGACTTCAAACTGAGAAACGACTATGACGGTGCGGCAGCGGGTTCGCCTGCGGTTCAATCGTTGCAGACCGACAAGGCCGGGAAGGCCTTGAACGAACGCGATCCGGATGCGGAACTCGTCGCGCGTGTCGGCGCGCGTGATCCGCTTGCCGTGCGCGCGCTCGTCGCGAGCAAGCTGCCGCGCCTCATCGCACTCGCCACACGCATGCTGGGCGACCGCAGCGAAGCCGAAGACGTCGCTCAGGAAGCTTTCATGCGGATCTGGAAACAGGCGCCCACCTGGCGCACCGGCGAAGCGAAATTCGACACGTGGCTGCATCGCGTGGCGCTCAACCTGTGCTACGACCGCTTGCGCGGACGCCGCGAAGAGACCGTAGAAGACGTGCACGCCATGAGCGAGCCGACACCCGATCCCGCAGGCTCGCCCGACCAGCAGATCGAAGCGCGCACGCGCGACGAACGCGTGCGCGCCGCACTCGCGGCGCTGCCCGTGCGTCAGCGCGAAGCGCTCGTGCTTACTTACTATCAGGAGCTTTCGAACCTCGAAGCAGCCAGCCTGATGGATATTTCGGTGGACGCGCTCGAAAGCCTGCTGGCGCGCGCCCGGCGCACCCTGCGCGCACAACTGGCCGGCGAAGCCGCCGGTAAGGATTCCGTATGACACCCGAACGATTCCACACGCTCGTCGCAGCTTATGGCGCCGACCTGCAACGCTGGCCGCAGCACGAGCGCAAAGACGCGCTCGAATGGGCGCGCGAACATCGCGCCGAAGCCAACGCGGCGCTCGACGAAGCCGTGGAGCTCGATAGCTGGCTTTCCCGCGACATGGTCGCACCGCCCGCTCGCGCGCTCTTCGAGCAGATCGTTGCGGGTGCACCTGTCAAGCCCGTTGCCGCCGCGAAGCGCCGCAGCTTCTGGTGGTCCGGCGCGGCGTTCGCGGGCGTGGGCCTCGCAGGCGCGCTCGCGGGTGCGCTGACGATATCGTTCGTCGTGCTCGGCGGCACGACGCCCGCAGCACCGCACGAGACCTGGCTCAGCACGAGCTTCGGCGGGACGAGTTCCGACTGGAGCGAATCGAACCTCAACGCCGGCGCCGAAGGGAGTGATGAATGAACGGCTGCTCATGGAAAACGCTGCTCGTCGGATCGGTACTCCTGAACGTTTTTCTGCTCGGCGCCATTGCGGGCGGGGCGTGGCGCTGGTTCGCCGTACACGGCGAGCCGCAGGCGCAACCGGCGCAGCGCGTGGCGTTGCGCTTCGCCACCGAGGAGCTTTCGCCGGCACGTCAGCAGCAGTTCGCTCAAGCGCTCAAGTCCTCGCGCCGCGAGGGCCGTCAGTACGCGCGCGACGGACGCGACGGACGGCGCGAGGTGCTCGACCTGCTCGCCGCGCCGCAACTCGACCGCAACGCCATCGACGCCGCGCTCACGCGCACGCGCACGGCCGACAGCGCGTTGCGCGCGCAAATCGAAAGCGGCGTAGTCGATTTCGCGGCCACGCTCACGCCCGAAGAACGCGTGAAGTTCGTCGAAGGGCTCGAAAAGCGCGGCCAGTGGCGGCTGCCGGCGCAGCCGCAAAAGCAGCCGCAGAAGACCGTCAGCGAAGCGAGCGGCGCGCAGTAAATAATTTGGCGGACCAGCGACGGATAAGGCGAGCGATGACCGTTTAACGGGAATACGCAACGCTCCAACGAGCACAAGGACCGCGCATGGAAAGCCTTTCGAATGCCCGCGCCGGCGCGATCGCCATGAACCGCTTCGGCCTCGGCGCACGCGCCGACGAGACGCCGCCCGCCAACCCTCAGGGCTGGCTGCTCGGCCAGTTCCAGGCATACGAACCCCTGCCTGCCGCATGGCGCAACGAGCCCGGCGCGCTGGCGCTCGCCGCACGCTTCGGGGCAGAACGCCAGCAAGGTATGACGGCCGACGCGGCAGCAAGCGCGGCTTCAGAGACGAACGCACAAGACAACGCACAACAAGCCGCACGCCGCGCGGTCAATCAGACGATCCGCCGCGAGAGCGTGGGCATCTACCGCAGCGCGGTCACAGCGCGCCTCACGAGCGCCTTGCAGACCGACACGCCTTTCGTCGAGCGCCTCGTGCATTTCTGGTCGAACCACTTCGCCGTATCGGTGGATAAGGCGCTGATTGCGGGCATTGCGGGCGCATTCGAAATGGAAGCGATACGGCCGCACGTGCTCGGCAATTTCGCGGACATGCTGGTCGCCGTCGAGCAGCACCCTGCCATGCAGCTCTTTCTCGACCAGACGCGCTCCGTTGGACCCGACAGCCGCGCCGCACTGCGCGCCGATCAGCGCGACCCCGCGCACAAGCGCGGCCTGAACGAGAACCTCGCACGCGAGATCATGGAGTTGCACACGCTAGGCGTGCGCACCGGCTACACGCAGGACGACGTGACCGAATTCGCACGTGCGCTCACGGGCTGGAGCGTGGCGGGGTTGCGCGGGCCGCAGCCCAACAATGCAGCGCCCGGCAGCTTCGTGTTTCGCCCCACGCTGCACGAGCCGGGCGCGCGCACCGTGATGGGCAAGCGCTACGATCAACCGGGCGAGCAGCAGGCGCTCGCCATACTGAACGACCTCGCGCACGCGAGCACCACGAGCCGCCATATCGCGTTCCAGCTCGCGCGTCACTTCGTCGCCGACAATCCGCCGCCGGCGCTCACCGAGCGCCTTGCGCTCGCCTTCGAGCAAAGCGGCGGCGACCTGCCCACCGTGTACCGCGCGCTCGTTGAAGCGCCGCAAGCGTGGGCGCCGGTCGATGCGAAGTTCAAGACGCCGTGGGAATGGACCGTTTCGTCGATGCGGGGCCTCGGCTGGCGCGAACCCGGCGACATGGGCAACATCAATGCCGCGCCGCTGCTCACGCAGCTCGGCCAGCCAGTGTGGCGGCCGGGCTCGCCCGCCGGCTACGACGACATCGCCGCAAGCTGGGCCGCGCCCGACGCGCTCGTGCGCCGCGTGGAAGTCGCGCAGCGCTTCTCGGCGCGCGTGGGCGACCGGCTCGACCCGCGCACGCTCGGCAACACGCTCATGGGCGCCACGCTCAGCGCGCCCACGGCCACCGCAGTCGCGCATGCAGAAAGCGCGTCCACTGCGATCGCCTTGCTGCTCGTCTCGCCCGATTTCCTGAGGAGATAACCGCTATGGTTTCCCGCCGCCATTTCCTGCGCGTCGCCGCCGCTGGTGCGGGCGCGATGCTAGTCGCACCACGGATCGTATTCGCCAGTGTCGAAACCGAGCGCCGCTTCGTGTTCGTGATCCAGCGCGGCGCGGCCGACGGACTCAACATCGTCGTGCCCTATGCGGAGCCGGCCTACGCCACGCTGCGCGGCCCGCTCACCATCGACACCGACAAGGCCACGAAACTCGACGGCACGTTCGCGCTGCATCCGTCGCTCGTACAGATGGCGCAGATGTATAGCGAGAAACAGGCGCTCTTCGTGCATGCGATCGCTTCGCCGTATCGCGACCGCTCGCACTTCGACGGTCAGAACGTGCTGGAAACAGGCGGCCGCGCGCCCTACCAGGTCAAGGACGGCTGGCTCAACCGGCTCGTCGCGATGCTGCCCGCCTCGCGCGAAAACGCCATTGCGCTTGCGCCGACGGTGCCGCTCGCGCTGCGCGGCACGGTACAGGTGAGTTCGTACGCGCCCTCGGCGCTGCCCAGCGCTTCCGATGATCTGCTCACGCGCGTTTCTGCGCTCTACGAAGCCGATCCGCAACTACGCGCGCTCTGGACGTCGGCAATGAACGCACGCGGGCTCGCGGGCGACGCCAGCGCGCGCCAGGACCCTGCGAGCGTCGGCAAGCTTGCGGCGGGCTTCCTCTCGCGCCCCGATGGCCCGCGCATCGCCATGATCGAAACCGGCGGATGGGACACGCACAGCGCGCAGAATGCGCGGCTCGCGAATCAGCTAAAAGCGCTCGACACGATGCTCGCCTCGCTGCGCGACGGCCTCGGCCCCGCGTGGGACAAGACCACGGTGCTCGTCGCGACCGAGTTCGGTCGCACGGCCGCGGCGAATGGCACGGGCGGCACCGACCACGGGCAGGCTTCGGTGGCCATGCTCGTGGGCGGCGCCGTGGCGGGGGGACGCGTACAGGCCGACTGGCCGGGGCTGCGCAGCGCGGATCTCTACGAGTCGCGCGACCTCAAGCCCACCGCCTCACTCGACGCATTGATAGCGGGCGCGGCCGCGGAGAGCCTCGGGCTCGATCCGCAGCGCACAGCATCGACGCTATTCGGCGATGCCGGCACAAAATATGCCATTCCGGGTTTGATAAGGGCATGAGCCAATAGAACAGACATACACGGAAGCGGGCCGCTTTGCGTGGACCCAGATACCGGCACGCGTTGAGATCAGCCATCCGTTCGGATAACAAAATAATTTCAATCAGTGGAGGACAGCCGTCATGAAGATAAAACTACTGCACCCCGTGACCCTGGTCGCCTGCGCCGCCCTGCTTTCCGCGTGTATCGTGGAGCCGGGCCACCCACCGGAACCGGCACCGCGCGTCGAGACACCGCCGCCCGCACCCGCCCAGGGCTATGCCTGGGCCAAGGGACATTACCGCTGGGAAGGCAACCAGTGGGTGTGGATTCCGGGACATTGGGTCCGGGCGTACTAAGTCAGCTTTCAGCGGCGGTCAAATCGCATCCAGCGGATACACCGGCCGCCGCACCTTCCTGAATTCAAGCTTGAAATTCGCAAACGCATGCGCACGATCACGGGTACAAGCGCAGCGGACGAAAAGGCGGACTGAAGCCCCACCATTGGACCCTGCGATCGCGGCTGTCATTGTCTAGACTGGAACGAGTATGCGCGCTTCCCCACCCGTGAAAGGAGGACCGACAATGCTCACGCAGCGAACGAAGGACATCGTGAAGGCGACCGCGCCCGTGCTCGCGGACCACGGTTACGCCATCATCAAGCGCTTTTACACGCGGCTCTTCGAGGCCCACCCTGAACTGAAGAATGTGTTCAACATGGCGCATCAGGAACAGGGGCAGCAACAGCAGGCGCTCGCGCGCGCCGTCTATGCGTATGCGGAAAACATCGAAGACCCTTCGAGCCTCTCGGCCGTGCTCAAGAACATCGGGAACAAGCACGCAAGCCTCGGCGTGCTGCCCGAGCACTACCCTATCGTTGGCGAACATCTGCTAGGCGCGATCAAGGACGTGCTCGGCGAGGCGGCCACGGAGGACATCATCTCCGCATGGGCGCAGGCCTACGGCAATCTCGCCGACGTGCTGATGGGCATGGAAAGCGAACTCTATGAAGGTTCCGCCGACAAACTCGGTGGCTGGACCGGCTGGCGCAAGTTCATCGTGCGCGAGAAGCGGCCCGAAAGCAGCATCATCACCTCATTCGTGCTCGAACCGGCCGATGGCGGCCCGGTCGCGAACTTCGAGCCTGGCCAGTACATCAGCATCGGTGTGAACGTGCCGGCGCTCGGCTTGCAGCAGATTCGGCAATACAGTCTTTCCGACATGCCCAATGGCCGGACCTACCGCATTTCCGTGAAGCGCGAGGCCGGCGGCCCGCAGCCGGCCGGCTATGTTTCGAACCTGCTGCACGACCATGTGAATGTGGGCGACGAAATGAAACTGGCCGCACCATACGGCAACTTCCATATCGACGTGAACGCCCATACGCCTATCGTGCTCATCAGCGGAGGCGTGGGCCTCACGCCGATGATCAGCATGCTCAAACGAGCGCTTCAGGATCCGCAGCGCAAGGTCGTGTTCGTGCACGGCGCGCGCAATAGCGGCGTGCATGCAATGCGCGACCGTTTGCGTGAGACCGCGACCACGAATGCCAACTTCCACCTCGTGATTTTCTACAACGAGCCGCTGCCCGGCGACGTGCAAGGTCGCGATTACGATTACGCGGGGTTCGTCGACATCGGGCAGATCAAGCGGGCGATTCTGCAACCCGACGCCGACTACTATATTTGCGGCCCCATTCCCTTCATGCGCATGCAGCACGATGCGCTAAAGAATCTCGGCGTTCACGAAGCCCGGATTCACTATGAAGTCTTCGGACCGGATCTTTTCGCGGAGTAGGCTCGAACTTCATGTCGGCAGGCGCGGCGCAAACGCCGCGCCTGTCGTTTCCATCGCTCAGAAACCAAACACATTCAGCGCGTTGCCGCCGCGCACCGCGTCGCATTGTGCTTTCGGCAAGCGCGCGGTATTGGCAAATGCGCCGCGCGTGTCATGCACCTGGTGCGGCCAGTCCGTGCCGAACATGACCTGGTCCGCGCCCACCACCGAAATCAGGAACTCGAGCGACGCCGGGCTATACGTGATGCAGTCGTAATAGATGTGGCGCAGGTAGTCGATGGGCTTGCGCTTCATCTGGCGGCGCTGCGCAATTTCCACGTCGTCGCCCTTGGCGAAGCGGCCCGCGAGATACGGCAGCGCGCCGCCCGCATGCGAGGCGATGATCTTGAGGTTCGGATACTGGTCGAAGAAGCCCTCGAAGATCATCCGCGTGATGGCGAGCGTCGTATCGAACATGAAGCCCACCGACCAGCTCAGGTCGAACTTCGTCATGTCCATTTGTTCGACGCCCGGCGGATCGGTGGGATGCACGAGCACCGGCAGCGCACGCCGGTCGATCTCGGCCCAGATCGGCGCGAACATTGGGTCCGTGAGGCTGCGGCCCGCCACGTTGGCGAGCACCATCACGCCGCTCGCACCGTTGGCGCGGGCGCGCTCCAGTTCCTGCACCGCGCGTTGCGGATACTCCCACGGCAGCGAAGCGAACCAGCGGATACGCTCGGGGTGCGCGGCCTGACCCTCGGCAATCGTATCGTTGGTCTCGCGGGCGGCCTGGCAGCTCGTTTCCTCGTCGCCCCAGAATACGTTCGGGCACGTCAGCGAAACGACCGAGACGTCGATGCCCGCTTCGTTCATGTGCTCGATGCGCAGGTCGAAATCGAAATGGCCCTTCTGCGGAATCACAACCGGCGTGTTACCGCGAAACACTTCCTGCTGCCCGTCGGGCCGCGTTTGAATGTTGTAGGCTCCGCCGCGCTCCTTGAGCAGTTCGAGCCACTTGTGCGTGAAGATATGGGTATGGACGTCGATGACGGGCATGGTGGTTTCTCCTGTTCGAGATTCGCTGGTGGAATGGTTGACGCTTCGTCATCCTTATCTTGTGGATAGAAGCGTCAGCGTGCAGGCGTTGCGCCGCTCCGCTCAAATGGACGAAGGCGCGGAAAGATCGTTCAAATGCGGTGCGTCACGCTTGAGCATGAACGCGCCAACGAGACCCAGCGCGAAGAACACCGCGCAGAAGTGGGCAGGCGCCATGTTGTTGCCCGTGGTATGCAGCAACCACGTCAGCACGAACGGCGAGAACCCGCCGAAAATCGCCGCGCCGATGTTGTACGAAATCGCAAGGCCCGTGGAGCGCACTTCGGTGGGAAAGAGCGCAGCGAGCGCCGTGGGAATCGGACTGTTCGAAGCACCGATCAGCAACGCGAACAGCAGTTCCACCGTCATGATCGAAACAATGGAAGGTGCGCTCACGATCCAGTAATAGGCCGGATACAGCACCACAAGAAATACGATGAGCGAGCCGCAGATCATGCGGTTGCCGCCCACACGGTCCGCCATATGGCCGAAGATCGGAATCGTGACCACGCGCAGCAGCACGCTGGCGAGCAGCACGGTAAAGGGCAGCGTCACCGGCATGTGCAGGTTCCGCACCGAATAAATCGGCAGGTAGGTGATGATCACGTACGCCATGACATTGAGCGCGGCGCTCAGCGCCGTCGCCACGAACAGTTCTCGCGGGTATTGCGAGACCACATGACTGAACGGCGCCTTCACGCGCTTGCCGATCTGCTCGAACGCCTCGGTCTCCGGCAGACTGCGGCGGATATAGAAGCCCACCGGACCAATGAGCAGACCAAAGAGGAAGGGAATGCGCCACGCCCATGATTCGAGCGCGTGCGGCGTGAAGAGGTGCGTGAGCGCGCTGCCCATTGCCACGGCCAACAGCGCACCCAGCGCCTGGGCAAACATCTGCCAGCTGCCGTAGAGATTGCGCCGCCCTTTGGGCGCGTACTCGATCAGCATGGCCGTGGCCGTGCCGAACTCGCCGCCCGCCGAAATACCCTGCAGCAGGCGGGCGCACAAGACGATTGCGGGCGCAACGAGTCCGATCTGCTGAAAACCTGGCGTGAAGGCGATCATCGCGGCCGCCAGCGTCATCAAGGCGATGACGAGCGTCAGGCCCGCCTTGCGGCCCTTGCGGTCGGCGTACATGCCGAGCAACACACCGCCGAGCGGCCGGACCACGAAGCCCGCGCCGAAAGTGGCCGTGGTCAGCATGAGCGCTGCGTATTCACTGTCGCCGGGAAAGAACTGCCTGGCGATGATGATAGAGAGAAACCCGAATACGACGAAGTCGTACCACTCCAGCACGTTACCGAGCGTCGACGCCACGGCGCCACGCCAGCGAATGCGCGTATCCATTGCTCTCACGACTGTCTCCTGCGGCCAGCTCGCGGCTGGCCTGCTTTATTGGATCGTTATCGACTTCACCCGAATCTGCCGCAATGCAATGTAAGGCACTATAGTCATGAAGACAATCGAACAAAATCAATGGCTCCATAAAGTAACTTTATGCAACCGACCATCAAGCAACTGCGCGCATTCGCGCTCGTCTGCCGCTTCGGCGTGCTCACGCGTGCGGCCGACGAAATGTTCATCACGCAACCCGCCGTGAGCGTGCTGATCCGGCAGATGGAGGAAGCGCTCGGCATGCGCCTGTTCGACCGCACGTCGCGCTCGCTGCGGCCCACGGTGGCGGCACGCGAAATCCTGCCCACTGTCGAGCGCATGCTGCGCGACCTCGAATCGATCCAGTCGAGCGTGAAGGAGCTGGCCGGGCGAGCGCGTGGGCAGTTGCGTTTCGCCGCCACGCCTTCCATCGCGGCGGCAATCGTGCCGCGGCTCGTGGCCGAATATCGCGCGCTGTATCCGAACATCGAAGTTTCGATCGACGACGCCGCGCCCGACCGGCTCACGGCGTCCACGCTCACCGGCGACGTGGAGTTCAGCATCGGCACGATCAGCGACAAACCCGAAGGCATTACGCTGCAATGTCTCGCGCGCGACAGGCTCTGCGCGATCTGTCGCAAGGACTCGCCACTCGCGAAAAAGCGCCGCGTCACGTGGGCCGATGCGCTGAGCTACCCATGGATCGGCGTGAAGCCGGGCAGCGGCATTCGCGGCCTGATCGACGAGACGCTGTTCGCGCTAGGTGAGCGCAAGTCCATTGAATATGAGGTGTCGTATATGACAACGGGACTCTCCATGACGGAGGCGGGGCTCGGCATTGCGATCTTTCCGGGCATGCTGCTCGGTGCGTTTCCCCACCGCGATCTCGTCGCGCGCAGGCTCGAAGCGCCCGTCGTTACGCGCGACGTCAATTTGATCCGGCGGGCCGAGCATTCGCTTTCGCCCGCAGCGGAATCTTTCATCGAGCTTTGGCACAAGCGCATCGGCAAGCCGGCGGTCGTTTGAGCCCGTGCGGCCCGTATCACCCCGCCATCATCTGCGCAGCACCTCTCCGGAGCATTCGATCATCCCGCGTATCACGCGGCTGCGCGAGGAAGCGCGCGACCAGAGAATGCCGAAGCGTCGAGGCTCCGTTTCCTCGGGCAGTGGGAGACGCGCGAGCCGCAGGCCCTTCGTAAGCGGCGTGCCGATATCGGGCACGAGCGAGACGCCAAGGCCACGATCCACCATCAGCGCAATCGCCATTAGCGAGTTCAATTCGAACAACTCGCGCGGCGCGATCTTCGCGCGGCGCAGATACTGGTCGGCCTGCTTGCCGCCGCCCAGCGCGCGGTCGTAACGAATGAACGGCTCGCGACGCAGCAGGTCGTGCGGATCGGCGCGCGCGAACTTTGCAGGCGCAAGCACGACGATAGGCTCCTCGCGCAACAGGTACCAGTCGTACGACTTCGGCAGCGCGAAGGCGGGGTGCAGGCAAATGGCCACGTCCACCTCGCCGCGCTGCAAGGCCTCGAAGAGTTCCATCGAGGTGCCTGCGCGTATCAGCAGGTTGACCTGCGGGAAAGCGGCGGCGAAGCGCGCCAGCACGTCGGGCAGCACGCTCAGCAGCGCCGACGTGATGGTCCCCACGCGCAGTTCGCCGCCCATTTCCTGCTCCTGCGCCAGCGCTTTCAGCTCGTCGAAACCGCGCACGAGCAAGCGGGCGCGCTCCACGACGCGCTGGCCCGCCTCCGTGGGAATGACGGTGCGCCCCGCGCGCATGACGAGCGCCACGCCAAGTTCGCGCTCCAGCGCCTGGATTTGCTGCGCGATCGCGGCGGGCGTCACGCCCACGCGCCGCGCGGCCTCCGCCATCGAGCCGCTCTCCACGACCAGCAGCAGGTTGCTCAAAAACCCGGTGTCCATAAACGTAGCTTCTCTATGGTTTAAAGATAGATTCGCATAGTTTATCTAAATCGTTGCCGATCGTAGACTGCCCTTCAGTGGTGATCTATATGGAACGCACGGAGATGAGAAGCAAGTTGTTCGTACCGGCATCGCGCCCGGAGCTGTTCGAAAAGGCGCTCGCGAGCGCCGCGGACGCATTGTCGTTCGACCTGGAAGACTCGGTTGCGCCTGCGCGTAAACCCGAAGCGCGTGAGGCGTTGCGCACGCTGCTGGTTTCGCCCGCCGTGCGCGAACGCGGCAAGGTGCTGATCGTGCGCGTGAATGCGCTCGACACACCGTGGTTCGCCGACGATATCGCTGCAGTGGTTCAACCCGGCCTCGATTACGTGAATCTGCCGAAACCCGAATCCGCCGACGACGTGCGTGCCGCCGCTGCCGCGATCGAGCGCGCGGAGCGCGCCAATAGCGTAAGCCGCCCCGTGAAGCTGCTGCTCAACGTCGAGTCGCCGCGCGCGCTGCGTGAAGCGGCGACGCTCGCTGCCGCGCATACACGCGTGGCGGGGCTGCAACTGGGTCTTGGCGACCTGTTCGAGCCACTTGGCATCGCACGGCGCGACCCGGCAGCCGTGCAGCAAGCCATGTTCAGCTTGCGGCTCGCAGCCGGCGAAGCGGGCGTGTTTGCCTACGACTCGGCTTTCGCCAATATCAAGGATGTCGAAGGATTTCGCGCTGAAGCCGAATTGGCCCGTGCACTGGGTTTTCTCGGCAAGAGCTGTATCCACCCGAGCCAGATCGCGCTGGCGAACGACGTGTTTCGCCCTTCCGACGAAGAAATCGCCCACGCGCTGCGCGCGGTGGAAGCGGCGCGCAACGCCGAACGCGACGGCGTGGGCGCTTATGTCGTAGACGGCAAGATGATCGATGCGCCCTTCGTCGAGCGCGCCCGGGCGCTCGTGCAAAACGCCGAACGGCTTGGACTCGTTACATCCGCAACGTCTTGCGAGGTGCGCCAATGAACCAGCCTGCCGAAACGAATGCAACGCCGCGCGGCCCGCTCGCGGGCGTGCGCGTGCTCGACCTGAGCGCCTATATTGCGGGCCCGTATGGCTGCACGCTGCTCGCGGATCAGGGCGCGGACGTCATCAAGATCGAACCGCCCACGGGCGACAACCTGCGCAAGTATCCGTCCACGCTACCAGCCGAAAGCCGCGCGTTTCTCGGTGTCAACCGCGGCAAGCGCGGCCTCGTGCTCGACCTGAAGCAACCCTGCGCGCAGGAGGTGCTGCTGCGTCTCGTCAAACAGGCCGACGTGCTCGTGCACAACTTTCGACCCGGCGTGCCGGCGCGGCTCGGTATTGCCTGGGAACAACTGCGCGAGGTGAACCCGCGGCTCATCTACTGCGCGGTCACCGGCTACGGCGACCAGGGCCCGAACAAGGACAAGGCCGGCTACGACCAGGTGCTGCAGACCATGACGGGCATGTGCACGCTCCAGGGCAAGAACGGCGGGCCGCCCGAGATTCTCTACGGCTCGGTGGTCGACTATTACGCCGCCGCGCTTGTCGCAGCGGGAGTATCCTCGGCGCTGTTCGAGCGCGAGCGCAGCGGCGCGGGCCAGTACGTGGGCGTTTCGCTGCTGCGCAGCGCGCTCACCATGCAGTCCGCGCGCATGATCTGGGCCGATGACGAACCGAAGGACGTTGGCCGCGACATGCGCTCGGGCGGGATCACCGGCATTCATCCCACGCGCGAAGGCTGGCTCTACATCTCCGCGAACACGCCGCATTTCTGGCAGGCGCTCTGCGAAAAAACCGGGCTCGCTGCACTCGCGGAGAACGCGCGTTACGATTCGGTGCGCAAACGTGCCGAGCATCGCGACGAGATCGTGCCGCAATTGCACGCCGCGTTGCAGGCGCGCAGCGCGCTCGAATGGGAAGCGCACTTTGGCGAGGCGGTCCCCTGCGCGGCGGCGCGCACGGTCGAAGACATGTTCGACGATCCACAGGTGCTCGAGGAGGAGATGGTCACGCGCTACGACTATCCCGGCGTGGGCGCGTATCGCGGCTTTCGCGAGCCGATTCGCTTCGGCGCGACGCCTGCGCCGGACCCGATCGCCGCGCCCGCCTTTGGCGAGCACTCCGATGCGGTGCTGCGCGAGGCCGGCTGGAGCGATGCGGATATCGAACGATTGAGAAACGAGCACGCCGTGCTCTGAACACAAAGAGCTGCATCCGCGCACATCCATGCCTGGTGGCGCGCGGCAAACAAGGAGACAACGCGATGGACCGCGAGCAGCATGTCCATACCATCGACGCCCCCAACGCGCGCATACAAGCGCCTGCCTTCGCGTGCGATTCGCACGTCCACATCTACGATCGCCGCTTTGCGGCGTCGCCCGGCAACGGTGCGCGTATCGTTGATCGCGCAACGGTCGAGGACTATCGCCGCGTTCAGGAACGCACCGGCACGCAGCGCACCGTCATCGTCACGCCGCGCCCTTACGGCACCGACAACTGTGTGACGCTCGACGCGATCCGCCAACTGGGCATCGAGAACGCCCGCGGCGTAGCCGTCCTGCGCCCAGAGGTGAGCGATGCCGAACTCGACATGCTCGATCGCGGCGGCATACGGGGCATCCGCTTCACGTTGTACACGCCGCATCAAGCGGTCGTAACTTTCGACATGGTCGAGCCGCTTGCGCGGCGCATAGCGGAACTCGGCTGGCATGTGCAATTGCACTGGACCGCCGACCAGATCGTCGAGCACGAAGCCTTGCTCACTCGCCTGCCCTGCAAGATGGTGTTCGACCATCTCGCGCGCCTGCCCTTGCCGGCGGGCATTTCACATCCCGCGTATGGCGTGGTGCGCCGTCTCGCTGCTTCGGGGCGCGTGTGGGTCAAACTCTCGGGCGCCTACCTCGATTCGCAAGTGGGACTCGCAGGCGGATACGCCGACCTCGCCGAGACCGCGCGCGCATGGGCCGCACTGTTGCCCGAGCGCACCGTGTGGGGCAGCGACTGGCCCCATGTGACAGAGAAGCACAAGCCCGATACCGCCGCGATCTTCGATCTGCTCGGCGCATGGGTCGACGATGAAGCGGGACGCGAGCGGATTCTCGTCGACAACCCCGCCGAACTCTACGGCTTCGCCCGATGAACTCGCGCCACTGCGCCCGAGATACAAACAGCCGCGCGCCAGGTACGCGCGGCCACTTTCCGCACCAGGAGACGACACGTGAAGTCCACCGCCACCGCCGCACCCGTACGCAAGACACGCTTCACCGACGCGACGATCAGCCTGTTCGAACGCACCATTCCCGACCCGTTCGTGCTCGCGATTCTCATCACGGCGGTCGTGGCCGCGCTCTCGGCGATGTTCGCCCCACATGCGACACTCAACACGCTCGTGGTCGGATGGTACAAGGGATTCTTTAATATCCTTACGTTCGCCTTCCAGATCACACTCGTCCTCGTAACGGGCCACGCGTTCGCTCACGCCGCGCCCGTGCAGCGCGTGTTCAAGGCGCTCGTGGGCATTGCCCGCACGCCGGTACAGGCAGCCGCGCTCACCTTCATGCTCGTGGCCGTCGCCTCGTTCCTCAACTGGGGCCTCGGCCTCGTGGTGAGCGCGCTGCTCGCGCGCGAAGTGGCCAAGCGCATGCGCGTGGACTTCGCGTGGATCGTCGCGGCGGGCTTTTCGGGCTGGGTAGTGTGGGCGAGCGGCATTTCCAGCTCGATCGCACTCGCACAATCCACGCCGGGCAGCGCGATGAACGTCGTGCAAAAGCTCACGGGCGAAGTGCTGCCGTTCACCGACACCGTGTTCACAGCGTTCAACCTCGTGCCCGTGGTCGTGATGCTCATCGCCACGCCCATCGTGCTCGCGCTCCTCAAGCCGCGCGATGAAGACGCCGTCGTGCTCGACATCGAGAAGAACCCCGACCCGGAACCGCGCAAACGCCCCGAAGGCAAACTGAGCTTCGCGAAGTGGCTCGAATACTCGTGGATCGGCAGCGCGTTCATTGGCCTGGTGGGCGTGACGTTCCTCGTGCTTGCGCACATCGAGCACATCGAAGCGTTTTCCGGCGTCAACGCCGTGATCTTCGTGATGTTCATCGCGGGAGTGATCCTGCACGGCTACCCGCTCGCCTACGCGGACGCGGTCAAGAACGCCGCCAAGCAAACCGGCTCGATGATGCTGCAATACCCGCTCTATGGCGGCGTGATGGGCATGATGGACGCCACGGGCCTGCCCAACGTGATCTCGCACTTCTTCATCGCGATCTCGAACACGCACACGCTGCCGTTCTGGAGCTATGTGTGTTCGCTCATCGTCACGTTCTTCATTCCGAGCGGCGGCGGACACTGGGCCGTGCAGGGCCCGTTCGTCGTGCCTGCGGCGATCGCGCTGCATGCTTCGATGCCTGCAACCACCATGGCCGTCGCCATGGGCGAGCAGGTGTCGAACATGATGCAGCCGTTCTGGGCCGCGCCCGTGGTCGCGATGGCCGGCATCGGCGTGCAGCGCGTACTGGGCTTCACGCTCATGACGTTCCTGCTCGGCACCGTAGTGTTCGGCGCGGCGCTGCTGCTGCTCGTTTGAGGAGCCCGCAATAATGGGCCCCCGAAACGAGCGAGACCGCCGATCACAGCCTGCCCTACGTGACCGCGCGCGCCATGTTCGACGGCGATATCAACCTCGCGAGCTATTGCCCCGAAGCGCTGCATGACCCGAAGATCCGCGCCTTTATGCAAAATATCAAGGTTGTAGAGGATCCCGAACTGACTCGGCTCTATCCGAAATATTACGCGACCATCGTGAGCGCCACGCTCACGGACGGACAAACCGTGTCGAAGCGTGTGGACGACATTCCAGGCTTCGCCACGCGGCCGATGCAGCGCGGCGATTTCGAGGTAAAGTTCCGCAAGAACGCGGCGCCCGTGATCGGCAAGGCGCGCGCCGACGACGCCCTTGGCTTTCTCTGGAGTCTCGACCAGCAACGCGACCTCTCCCACCTGTTTGCGCCGCTCGTCGTGCACGCCTGAGAAGCGCGAGGGGAAGTATCAGCCCCTCCCATGGCGCGCCGAAAGCTCCTCCAGATCGAGATCGCGTTCGAGCACGCGCAATAGTTCGTCGTGAATCAGGCCGGCGCGGTGCAGCTTCAACAGCTCCGCGCGTCCGGCTTCCACAGCGGCCAGCACGACGTCGTAGTGCGAGGCGCGCATTTCCTGCGGATAGCTCTCGGCGTTCGCATAATTGCGCGTCAGATTCGCACGATACGTGTATTGCTCCAGCAGCCGCGGGTGGATCACGCTGCCGTCCGGCCCGTGGACGAGCGGCGTGATCGCCGCCAGCTGCGCAGCTTCGAGGCGAGCCCATGCCTGCGGCTCGTTGAGATAGGTTTCCTCACCTTCCGGATCGTTCGCAGGTCTGATGAGTTTCACGAGCGGTCCGATGGTCGCGCCTTGTAGCAGCACCGTGAAAAGGATAACGGCAAACGCGGCGAAGAGGATGAGGTCGCGGCCCGGCATCGCCTCCGGCAGCGCTAGCGCAATGGCCAGCGTGACCACGCCGCGCATGCCTGCCCAGCTAACCGCCGTCGCACCGCGAAAGTCCGGCGTGCTCACGCGGCGCGGCACTATCCGGTGCAGCACGGTCCTGACGATCTCGATTCCATAGGTCCACACGCAACGCGATACGACAACGGCGAGCACCACGGCCATCGCAGCCGGGCCGAGCAGCGCGACGGCATTGCCCGTACCGCCGAGGCGCAGCATGACTCCGCGCAGCGAGAGGCCGATCAGCACGAACACCAGCGCCTCGAGCACGAAGACCATGACCTGCCAGAACGCCGTGCCGCGGCTGCGCACCGTGGCCGAAAAGATTTCGTGCTGATGCCAGCCTAGCTGCATGCCGCACGTGACCGTGGCGATCACACTCGAAACGCCCAGCATGTCCCCCGCGATATAGGCAATCCAGCCCGCGAGCACGGAGGCGGTGATGATCAGATATTCGTCTTCGAGCTGCCGCAGCAGACAAACCACGACATAGCCCACGACCGCGCCGACGACAATGCCGCCAAGCGCGAGCCCGACGAAACTGAGCGCCGCATTCGGCTCGCTGAATACGCCCGTCAATGCGGCAGCGACGGCGAAGCGAAACAGCACGAGACCGGCGGCGTCGTTGAGCAGACTCTCGCCTTCGAGCAGCACCATCAGGCGGCGCGGCAGCGCGAGCCGTTCCAGCACGGCTTTCGCGGCAACCGCATCGGGCGGCGATACCACCGCGCCCAGTGCGAAACATGCGGCCCACGGCAGCGACGGAACGGCCCAATGCGCGACGACGCCAACCGCCCACGTCGTGAATGCAACCGCGCCAATGGCGAAGAGCAGGATGGGCGCGAGGTGACGTTTAAAGTCGGACCAAACGAAGAAGTAAGCGCCGTCCATCAGCAAGGGCGGCAGAAACACGATGAGAACGAGGTCCGGGTCGATCACGACCGGCGGCAGGCCGGGCACGAAGGCCATGGCGGCGCCGCCTACCAGCAGTGCGGCAGCGGGCGGCAGGCGCAGGCGTTTGGCGAGCAACTCGAGTGCGATGATGGCGATGAGCGAAAGGAGCACGAGCTTGAACGCCGACACGGACGACATGACGCTTCCTTGTTTTTACCCAATGGGGATATCGAAGGAATTCGAATTGGGGGCGCGGCCGCCCCTCAATTCCCGCAAGCGTGAATCAAAAACTGCTGCATCGCTCGCGCTGGATCGCTGAGTACCGCCCCAGGATGCCATAACATACCCGCTTCCATCTGCGGAATGGCATCCTCTACGGCGCAAGCGTCGATGCGCTTACCCTCCAGCGACCACGGCCTGAACACCATATCCGATAGAATCGTCACGCCAAAGCCATGCGCCACGAGCCCGCGCAGCGCCTCCATCGAACTCGTGCGAAACGCGATATTCGGCGCAACGCGCCGCTTTTTCCAGTAGCGCAGCGTCGAGGCCTCGCCCTCGTCCACCGTGAGCAGGATATAGGGGTAACGCGCGATGTCGCGCAGCGTGACGGTGCCCATTTGCGCGAGCGGATGCGTCGGTGCCGCCCACAACTGGCGGCGCGAACGCATCAACACATGGTGGCCGAAGCGCGCGCGCCGCTCCACGTTGGAAAGCAACGCCACGCCAAGATCCACCTTGCCCGCGAGCACCGCGTCCTCGATGGCCGGCCGGTCCAGATCGTGCAGATCGATCTCGATCTCGGGATAGGTCGCACGAAACCGCGCGAGCAGTTCCGGCAGGAAATAGCCGAGCAGCGTATAGGAGGCGGCCATGCGCACCGTACCGCGCAAGCTGTGCGCGCGAAACGGGGCCTTGTGCAGCGCGTCGCGCACCGACTCCAGCACGTGGCGGGCGTGGTTGAGGAAGTCCTGCCCGTCCGGCGTCAGTTCCACGCCCTGGGGCAAGCGCACGAAAAGCCGTGTGCCGAGCGCCTCCTCGAGCGCGAGCACCGCATTGGTGATCGCCGACTGCGAGACATGCTCGGACGCCGCCGCCATCGAAAACTGCCCGTTCTGCGCCGCCGCCACGAAGTAGCGGAACTGCCGCAAAGTCACGTCCTTGGCCATGTGCTTTTCGAATATCGTGAGTCGATGGTTCCGATTCTACGATACGTAGCTTTCGACCTCCCCGCGGCGGTCAGCCCCTCAAAAAACGTGTATCAGCGCGGCGCCATGCGCAACGCGCCATCAAGCCGGATCACTTCACCGTTCAAATAGCGGTTGCCGACGATATGCTCGACGAGTGCCGCGAACTCCGTGGGCTGGCCAAGACGCTGCGGAAACGGCACGCCCGCGCCGAGCGCCTGCTGCACTTCGGCGGGCATCGCAAGCAGCATCGGCGTTTCGAAGATGCCAGGCGCGATGGTCACGACGCGAATACCGTTGCGCGCCAGTTCGCGCGCCGCCGGCAATGTGAGCGAAACGACGCCACCCTTCGAAGCCGCATAAGCCGACTGCCCGATCTGGCCATCGTACGCGGCCACCGAAGCTGTATTGACGATCACGCCGCGCTCGCCGCCGGGGTCGGGCGTATTGTTCGTCATCGCCACGGCGGCGAGGCGCATCACGTTGAAGGTGCCGATGAGGTTGACGCTCACGACCTTCGCGAACAGATCGAGCGGATGCGCGCCCTCTTTTCCGACGATGCGCTGCGCCGGTGCGTTCCCTGCGCAGTTGACCACGCCATGCAGCGCACCGAAGCGCTGCGTGACGAGCGCGATCGCTGCCTCGACGCTTGCTGCCAGTGTCACATCCACCTCGACGGCCAGTGCATGCTCGCCGCCAAGCGCCGCCTCGTCACGCGCACGGGCTACGTCGATATCGGCGAACACAACGTTCGCGCCGCGTTCGAGCAGATGACGGCCCACCGCCGCGCCAAGTCCTGAACCACCGCCCGTGATGAAAAACGTCTTGTCCTGCACTACCATTTGAGTCTTCTCCATTAGTTATCCGATCTTTTCAAACCGTCTCGCCTGCGAGTTCCGCGCGATACCGCTCGCGCACGCCGCGCGAACGCTCGTAATTGCGCTCCTTGACGATACCGAAGCCTCGCACCGCACCCGGCACGCCAAGCAGGCCGATGGCCGCCGCAAGCGTCTGCTGCGTAAGCTTGCCGAGCACGAGGCGCACGTCGTCCTCGAATTCGCCGATCATCGCGCGCTCGATCACGCGGTCGCGCTGCCGTGCGAACGGATCGAGCGGCGTGCCGCGCAGCGCCTTGCCGTGTTTGAGCACACGCAGCAGCGGCTCGGCCCACACGCCGCGCAGCGCGATCTTGTTGCGGCGCCCCGTTTGCGCATCGCGGCGTGTGAGGAGCGGCGGTGCCATATGGAAAGTCTTCTTGCCCGCCGTGCCATCGAACAAACCGGACAGGTAAGCGCCAAAGCCGCCATCCGTGTGCAGGCGCGCAACTTCGTACTCGTCCTTGTAGGCAAGCACTTTGAAGTAATGGCGCGCCGCCGCTTGCGCAAGCTCACCGTTCGCACCGTCAATTCCGCGCTCTGTCTGCGCGACGGTTTCGACCAGCGCGCGATAGCGCGCCGCATAGGCGGCGTTCTGGTACTGCGTGAGATCGCGCTCGCGCTCGGCCACGAAGCGCACGAGATCGAACGGCGTGTTCGCGGCCGCAACGTCCGCTCCCGCAACGCGTTCGAGCGCGCGAGCGTCCTGGGCGATCAAACGTCCCCAAAGGAAAGCGCGTTCGTTCATCTTCACGGCCGCGCCATTGAGCCCGATTGCGCGCAGGATCGACGCTTCGCTGAGCGGCACGAGGCCCGACTGATACGCGTAGCCCACCATCATCATGTTCGAGGCGATGGCGTCGCCGAAAATCGCTTCCGCAGCCGCCGTGCAGTCCCAGAACACGGAGCCATCCGCGCCCATCGCGTTCTCAATCGCCGCCTGATGGACGGCCTTGCTCACGGGAAGATCGCCGTCGCGTACGAAGTCGGCGGTGGCGTTGATGCGCTCGTTCACGATCGCGCGCGCGCCGCTGGCCGGCAGGCGCGAGAGCGCGCCAGACGATGCCGCCACCACGGCGTCGCAGCCCAGCAGCACGTTGGCCGCATGCGCGCCGATGCGCGAGGTGGTGATGAGCCCGCGGCTCTGCGCGATCTGCACGTGGCTCAATACCGCGCCGTTCTTCTGCGCGAGCCCGGTGAAGTCGAGGGTCGAGGCGCCGCGCCCTTCGAGGTGCGCGGCCGTTGCGAGTATCGCGCCGATCGTCACGACGCCCGTGCCGCCCACACCGGTCACGACCATGCGCAGATGTTGCTCCAGCGCCTGCGGCACGCGCGCGGGCGGCGCGAGCGTGGCGCGCAGTTCGGCTTCAATGCGCTGAATGCGCACAGCGTCCGGGCGCTTCGGCTCCATGCCCTCCACCGTCACGAAGCTCGGACAAAAGCCCTTCACGCACGAGGTGTCCTTGTTGCAGCTCGATTGATTGATGGCCCGCTTACGGCCCAGCTCCGTTTCGAGCGGCTCGATCGCAATGCAGTTCGACTGCACGGAACAGTCGCCGCAGCCTTCGCACACGGCCGGATTAATCACCACACGCGTGGGCGGATCGATCAGCTTGCCGCGCTTGCGGCGACGGCGCTTTTCGGCGGCGCAGGTCTGGTCGTAGACGATCACCGAAACGCCCTTCTGCTCGCGCAGGCGGCGTTGCAGCGCGTCGAGCGCGTCGCGGTGCAAGAGCGTCACGCCCACAGGCAACACATGCGAGCCCACGTATTGCTCGGGCCGGTCGGTCACCACGGCGACTTCGTTCACGCCTTCGGCCTGCACCTGCGCCACCACGCGATGCACGGTCAGGCCGCCCTCGGCGGGTTGGCCGCCTGTCATCGCCACCGCGTCGTTGAAGAGAATCTTGTAGGTGACGTTCGCGCGCGCCGCCACGGCCTGGCGGATCGCCAGGCTGCCCGAGTGCTGGTAGGTGCCGTCACCGAGATTCACGAACAGATGCGGCATGTCCGTGAAGGTCGACATGCCGACCCACTGGACGCCTTCGCCGCCCATCTGGCAAAACGTAGCCGTGTTGCCAGCCTCACCGAGCGCCATGATATGGCAGCCGATGCCGGCCGCGGCATGCGAGCCGTCCGGCAGCCGCGTCGAAGTATTGTGCGGGCAGCCCGCGCAGAAGAATGGCTTGCGGGTGAGCGGTTCGCCTTGCGGCACTTGCGCGAGCGCGATCACGCGCTGCGCGCCCAGACGCGCATGGGTTGCGCCCGCAACGATAAGTGGAACATCAAGCTCAACGTGCCGGAAAAACCGCTGCAACGCTTGCGCAAGCTGCTCGGGCGCGAACTCCATCGCGGCGGGAAGCAGCGGCTCGCGCTCGCCGAGCGTCTTGCCGTGCACGGACGGCCGCTCGGCGGCACGCACGTTGAAGAGCGCTTCCTTGATCTGCCGTTCCACGAACGAGCGCTTTTCCTCCACGACGAAAAGCGCCTGCATGCCGCGCGCAAATGCCTTGAGCCCTTCCGTTTCGAGCGGCCAGATCATGCCGACCTTATAAAGCCCGATGCCGAGTCGTTCGAGGCGCTCGGGCGTGAGGCCCAGCGCTTCGAACGCGGCCAGCACGTCCGCATGCGCCTTGCCCACCGTCACGATGCCCACACGCGCCTGCGCGGGCCGCAGCAACGCGCGGTCGAGCGGATTCGCGCGCATGAAGGCGAGCGCGGCGGGCAGGCGCTCTTCGAGTACGCGGCGCTCCAGTTCGGCGCGCTCCGCGGGCCAGCGCAATTGCGGGTCGTAATTGAAGCCGCGCTGCGCCGGAACCGCCATGTCCTCGGGCAAACGCAACGGCACGCCGCGGCCCACGCGCATCGAGCGGCCGCTTTCCACCGTCTCCGTAATCGCCTTGAATCCTACCCACAGCCCGCTGAAGCGCGAAAGCGCATAGCCCGTGAGCCCGTACTCGATGTACTCCTCGACCGACGCCGGAAAGAGAATGGGCATCATCGCGCCTTCGAATACGTGGTCCGTCTGGTGCGGAAACATCGACGACTGCGCCGCGTGGTCGTCGCCGGCCACGGCCAGCACGCCGCCGTGCCGCGCAGTGCCGAGCATGTTCGCGTTGCGGAATACGTCGCCGGTACGATCCACGCCCGGCCCTTTGCCGTACCACATCGAGTACACGCCTTCCACACGTTTGCCGGGAAACGCGTCGAGTTGCTGCGCGCCCCACAGCATGGTCGCGCCAAGGTCTTCGTTCAGGCCCGGCTCGAAGCGCACGTCGAAGTCCGCGAGCAGTGCCTTCTGGCGCCACAGTTCCTGATCGAATCCGCCGAGCGGCGAGCCGCGATAGCCGGAGACGAGACCCGCCGTTTTCAGCCCGGCAAGCCGGTCTGCGCGCGCCTGTTCGATCAGGATGCGCACGAGCGCCTGAGTGCCGGTGAGAAAGACCGTGCCGTCCTCACGCAGGTAGCGGTCTTCGAGGCGATAGTCCGTATCGATCTGGCGGTCGGTCTCGACGGCTCGCATGTTCATGGTTGTCTCCGCTGTTCGGCTTGTGGGTATTAGCGGATTCTAGGTGGCCAATAGCGGCGATTCGTGCCAAACTGAGCCACGGAAAGCACGCTGATTAGCAACACTCACCCCAAATTCACATTTTTTAGGGAAAGCTGGCCAATGAAATTCGACCGCGTGGATGTGGCTATCCTGCACGCCCTGCAACGCGACGCGCACGTGAAGTCCGCCGATCTCGCAGAATCGCTCGGGCTTTCGCTTTCGCCGTTCTACCGGCGCATCCGTATGCTCGAAGAGCGCGGCGTCATCACCCAGTACGTCACGCTGCTCGATCAGGAGAAGGCGGGCTTTCCTGTCAACGCGTATGTGTCGGTGGCGATCGAGAAGAAGAACGAGACGCGGCTAGCCGCGTTCGAGCGCGCGATCTCGAACTGCGACGAAGTGATGGAGTGTTATTTGATGACGGGCGCGTTCGACTACATGCTGCGCGTGGTGGCAAGCGATATTGCGGGCATCGAGCGTTTCGTCATGACGCGTCTCACCAAGATTGAGGGCGTGCGTGACATTCACACGTCCGTGGCACTGCGCCGCGTGGAGTACAAAACCGAGCTGCCGGTGCGCGTGCGCGACGAGTGACACGCGGCACAACACCGTTGTTCAATCAGGATGTCGAAGGAATCATCGCGTAGCCAAAGCCTTCACGCCTTTTGCCCCGTCTTGCGCGCCGCTCGCAACGGCTTCGCGGCGGCCGCGTCGACGCCCTTCTCCCGCGCCGCCTCCCGCTCGCGCACCTGAACTTCGCGGGTCGAATGCAGCGCGTCGAGCCGGCCTTCGAGCGTGCCCACCTGATGGCGCAAATCGCCCAGTTGCGTCTGCAATGCCTGAATTTCGGCGCGCGCACTGTCCTCCGTGCGCGCCGCGCGCTGCGTAGCGGCTTCGGCGTCGCGCTGCAATCGCGCGTTCGCCGTGTGCTCGCGCTCGATTTCGAGCTGCGCGCGCTTCTCCGCCGCCTGCCAGCGCGTTTCTGCGAGTTCGGCGCTTGCGCGCAGCTTGTCGCGTTCGGCCGCAAAATCGGCGCGCGCCTGGGTGAGCGCAGTGTCGCGTTCACGGCTCGCTTCGCGCTCGCGCGCCAGTTCCACTTCGAGTGCGCCGCGCGTGGCAACCGCGGCGGCGTGTGCCTGTTCCAGTTCCTGAATGCGCACCTGCGCCGTGAGCAGCGCGGCGGTGCGCTGTTCGAGCGCCACCTCCGTGTGCGCCAGGTCTGCGCGCACGGCGGCCGTTGCGCCTTCCGCGGCGCGGCGCGCGTCCTCCACTTCCAGCCGCAGCGCTTCGAGCGACGCCTGCGCGGCCGCCGTGGCGCGTGTCCAGAGCGCGCCCATGAGTTCGCCGGCGGCTCCTTGCAGTTCCTCAGGCAAATCGGCGTGCTCGATACGCACGCGGCTCTTCTCACGCAGGGTTGCCCAGAACTCCGACAGCACTGCCGTAGGCGTGCTCATGCTGCCCCGGTGCACGAGCTGATAGAGCCGGTTGGCCGTGGGCGTGATGCCGTAACGGAAGAACATCAGCGCGCACACTTCGCGATACAGCTCACGCGTTTTGGGAAACTCGGCCTTGAGCCGGTCGATCTCGGCGGCGAGCCGTATTTCGTCGGAGGCGACGTCGGTCATGGGGCAATGCGGGGCTGGAATACGTCGATATTACAACGTAAAGCGTACGATTCCTACCGCCAATGCCAGTGGGAAGCGGCACTTGCCGGCCGGATGCATTGCGCTCACCGAAAAGGTGTCATGGTGAAGCCGCTCGTTGGGCCGGTAGAAACACACGGGCATGCAGCCCGTACGTGCGCGAAAATTATAGAATCCCTGCATTGCGCTTGCTAGACTATGAAAGCGAATCCAAACGCGACAATAATCTGAATGAATTGCACGCGGTTTTATTTATCAAGCTGCGTAATTTAGGTTATCTAATGAATGCGCGAGGCTCGGTGGCTGCCTGGGTATGATACAGCCTGTCACAAAGCGCTCGCCGCCCGGTCCCTCGCGGTCCGGCCAGAGGCTGCCCCCGCCGCCCTTTGCGAAAGCTCTTCCTTCCCGCTTTCCCGACCGGACGCACGCCGCATCACGCGCGTGCGTCAGCCGCATTGATTCGACAATTGAAGCGGTCGCCCGCAGTTCCGTTCAGTCCATGAAAACGCACGCTCGGCTATTGGCGCGCGTTTGTCCGATCCGTTGAATTGAGAGGTGTGCCATGTCAAACCTGTCGAGCGAATCCATCGCCACACTGAAAAGCGCGCTGCGCGGCGAAGCCCTGCAACCCGGCGACGCGGCCTACGAAGAAGCCCGGCAAATCTGGAACGCGATGATCGAGCGCCGTCCCGGGCTCATCGTGCGCTGCCGGGGTTGCGCCGACGTGCGCCAGGCGGTGGCGCTCGCGCGTGAATCCGGGCTGCCGCTCGCCGTGCGCGGCGGCGGCCACAATATCGCGGGCAGCGCACTATGCGACGGCGGCATCGTGATCGATCTCTCGCTGATGAAGTCGGTCAGAGTCGAGCCCGCCACGCGCCGTGCGTATGTGGAGCCAGGCGCCACGTTGCACGACTTCGACCACGAAGCACAGGCGTTCGGCCTCGCCACGCCGCTTGGCATCAATTCGACGACGGGCGTGGCGGGTCTCACGCTCGGAGGCGGCTTCGGCTGGCTGAGCCGGCGCTTCGGCATGTCAGTCGACAACCTCGTCGCCGCCGACGTCGTGACCGCCGACGGCAATCTGCTGCGCGCGAGCGCTGATGAAAACGCCGACCTCTTCTGGGCGCTTCGCGGCGGCGGCGGCAACTTCGGCGTAGTTACGATGTTCGAGTTCGCGCTTCACCCCGTCGGCCCCGAGATCTACGGCGGACTGGTCGTGCTACCGTTCGACGCCGCGAAAGAAGCGCTGACGCAATACCGCGAGGCGGTCGAAACCATGCCCGAAGACCTGACCGTGTGGAGCGTGTCACGTCTCGCACCGCCGCTGCCTTTCCTGCCGCCGGAGGTGCACGGCAAGCCAGTCATTGTGTTCGCGATCTGCTATTCGGGTCCGCCGGAAAATGGGCCAAACGCAGTGGACGCGGTGCGACGCTTCGGCAAGCCCTATGGCGAACATCTCGGGCCGATGCCCTACGCCGCGTGGCAACAGGCATTCGATCCACTCCTCACGCCGGGCGCGCGCAACTACTGGAAATCGCACAATCTGGCCACGTTGCCCGACGGTCTCATCGACACGCTGACCGACGCCATCGCCAAACTGCCCTCACCCGAGTGCGAAATATTCTTCGGGCAAATCGGCGGCGCGACGCTGCGCGTCGCGCCCGATGCAATGGCCTACCCGAATCGCGACGCGCTCTACGTCATGAACGTGCACGGCCGCTGGTCCGATCCCGCCGATGACGCCCGCTGCGTCGCCTGGGCACGCGACTTCTTCGAAGCTTCCGCTCCTTATGCGCTCGGCAGCGTCTACGTGAACTTCCTCACTGACGACGAACTCACACGCGTCGAGGCGGCCTATGGTCCGAACATGAGCCGTCTCGTCGCCGTCAAGACGCGTTACGACCCGCACAATCTTTTCCGCCACAACCAGAACATCCGGCCCGAAGGGTCGGCCGAGGGGAGCCAGTAATCAGCGTTTCGATGTCATCGTAAGGGGAATCGTCATGTCGACTTATGTGGTGCTTGCGCAGTTCACCGACCAGGGTATCCGTGCTGTCAAAAACAGCGCGCAACGGGCTGGTCAGGCAGCGGAACTCGCCAAAACTTTCGGCTGTGAAATGAAGCAGATCTACTGGACGCTCGGTAAATACGACATCGTCACGGTCATCGAAGCGCCCGACGAGCAAAGCTTCATGGCGTTCGGCCTCGCACTCGGGTCGCTCGGCAATATCCGCACGCAAACGCTGCGCGCCTTGAGCAAGGATGAGTTCACTGCGGTTCTCGGCAAGCTCAACTAAGAGAGCCGGCGCGCGGCACCTGGGCCGGTGCCGCGCCGATGTTCCATTCTTCATACCTTTTCGCCGCATGCGCGGCGCATTTCCCCGCCAGATCGGGGAGGCAGTTCTCTGCCCGAACTCAGCATCGCGCACGAGCGACCTTCCGGGAAGCGCCACTGCGCGAGCGAAGTCTTTCTTTTTAGCAAACGTTTGCCGTCCGGGTATCAAGTCGGCGCGCACGGGGCCGAAAACGCGTACATCGCCACGAATTTTTGGAGACCCGGACGTGACGCGCCTTTTGCTTTTACTTGCCGTAATGGTTATGACAGGCTGCGCGCAACTGCAGCCGCCCACCACGGCACAAACCGGGAAACCCACCGTGTCGAACGTCATCATGAAATTCGACATTCCCGCCGATGCGCTAGGCGCTCACGACCCGCAACTGAGTGCGGTGCTCGCCAAGGCGGGTGCGCTCGCCGCCGCGCAGAAGCAGCCCACCGTGATCCGCGTGACGGCGCTCGGCCAGGACCTCAAATACATCAATCAGGCGATCTGGCGCGGCGTGCCCGCGCAAGGGCCCAAGCCCACGCTCGAAAACCTGACGGCTGGCGCGAACCAGACGTACAGCGTCTCGATCGAGCCGTTGCATGCGGGGAGCTGATACGATGCGTCCGATCGTTTTCGCCGTGGCCGCACTCGGCTCTTGTAGCGCCGCCTGGGCGGGCCAACCCGCCGCCAGCGCGCCCGCCACCGGGGTTGCCGCCGTCGTTGCCACTGCCGCCACGCCCGCCGCCGACAAGGTTTATCCGCCGCTGCCCACGCTCGCCATGCTGCCGCCCGCCACCGGCGACGACGATGAGCTTCCCGCGCCGCATTCGTCCTCGCACAAGAAGAAGCTGCGTCAGCGCGATTGCCACTGCGCCATGCCCACGCCGCGCCTCGTTGTCTCCGACACTTCGCGCGCCTATCTCAAGGACATCGAGCAGCAACTCGATTCCGCTCTCGCGCAGTGACGACCAACCCGGAGCCTCGACCCATGCAGCAGAAGACCAACGCCCTACGCCTGCGATCGCGAGTTATCCACGCATGGGTCGCGTTCACGAGCCTCGCGGCGCTCGGCGCAACGGCCGCGCACGCCGCGCCGCCCGCCAACGAATGCTTCGAAAAGGCCGGCGCCTACCAGGGCGTGAATCCGCTCGTGCTGCGCGCAGTGGCGTGGCGTGAATCGAAAGGCGACGCGGCGGCCGTCAATCACAATGCGAACGGCTCGATCGACGTCGGGCAAGCGCAGATCAACTCGATCCACTTCTCTGAGCTTTCGCGCGAGGGCATTCCGCACGGCGCCCTCACGGACCCGTGCGTGAATATCTTCGTGGCCGCCTGGCTGCTCAAGCAAAAGATGGTGCGATACGGCAACACGTGGCGCGCCATTGGCGCGTACCACTCGGAGTCGCCGCACGAACGCGATGCCTACGCGCGCAGCATTCAGGCCATCCTCGTGAGCTGGGGCCAGTTGCAGCCCGGGCAATGAACGAAGCGCCCGGCGTCGTTTTAGACTCGTTGCAGGCGCAACGGCCCGACTAACCGCGCAGCTTGTTCAACAGCTTGAGCCCGCGGCGCGCCACGGCCGAATAAAGCTCGGCGCCCTTGAGCGAGGGGTCGATATGGCGCTCGTAAGGCTGCAGCGCGATCGGGAAATACGGCGAAAGCTTTTCCACCACGCGCTGCGGCGAAATGTGCGTGTTGCTCTGGACCACGGCGAACATGCCGTCGCTTTCCGGCGCGAGATGGCGGCCCTCGCTCCAGCCTTCCATCTTGTCGGCGAACCATACGCTTTCGTCGGCGTGCAGCGCGCGCTGGCCAGGTTTCGGGCCCGTGTGGTACCGCTCCAGCAGCCCTTCGCTTTCCGCGTTGAGCCAGTAAAGCGTGTATTCGGTCCAGTCGAGCGCGTAGTTGGCGAGCAGCACGCGCCGCCAGTCGGTGCCGTGCAGCGCCGCCAGGCGCTGTTGCAGGCTCACGCACAGCGTGCGCGACAAAATGGCCGGCGTCCACCAGATGCCGTCGCGCTTGAGTTGCGGATCGATATCCAGCAGCTTCGCCGAAGCCTCCCAGTAATACGGCTCCACCGTGCGCGGCTGAACATGCGTGAGCGCACGGCCGTCGAGAATCAGCGTATCCGCGCTGAAGCGATGCGTGGCGAAGCAGTCGGGGTCGAGCACGAGGAAATACTCGGTTTCGATCCATTCGGGCGCATTCAGCTTGATGATCTGCTGCCGGTGCCAGTTGCGGATCTGGTGACGCTGCGAGAACTCCGCAAAAATGCCCATGTACAGCGATTCGTCGACCACTTCGATAGGGAAATCGGACCACGCTTTCGCGTAGCCTTTGACCGCTTCGAGTTCGTCGTGCGGCACGACGATCACGAAGCGGTGAAACGTTTTGGGCGTCGTGAAGTGGCGCAGCGACGAGAAGAGGATGTCGCAACGGCCGATGTTGTCGGCATAATGCCGTCCCCGCGTTTTGACCGGCAGGATGGCGCTGATCTGGTGCATGGCAGTCAGGTCCCGAATGTTAGAAGACGCGATAAATGAAGTTCGGGATGTAGCCGCGCCGATGCGTCAGCGCAATGCCGATTAGCCTGCCGCCCGCGTCGAGCAGCTGCGTTTTCAGGCCCAGGACCACGGGCTTGCGCGAAACCTCTGCGCGCACCGCCATGACCGTTGCATCCGCAAGCGCCGCGTTTTCAATGCCGGCGAAGGACTGGCTAGCGGGCGGCGCATGCACGACGATGTAGTCGTGCGCCTCGCGCAGCGCGTCGAAAAGGATCGTGGTCTGCTGCCACGAGGTCGGGAACGTGCCGCTTTCCGGCCGCGCGACGACGATGTTGTGCCGCTCGACGCTCTCGAACACGAGGCCGCTCGACGCCGCGATATCCGTGGGCGCCGCACTCGCCGCACGGCTTTGCCCGCCGTGCCCCGACCAGGTCAGCAAGCCCTGCGCGTTCGGCGGGCCATAGAGCGGCGCGTCGGCGCCGGATGCCATGTCGAGAATGAGGACCGGCTTGGTCGTACGGTGCTCCAGTTCGACGGCGAGGCCGCGAATCACCGAAAGCAGCCCGTCGTTCTTGCCGAACGAGAGCGCCATGACCACCTTGGCGGGCGAGTCCGTGCTCGCGTTGATGGCCGCGATCATGCGGCCATACGCCATATGCGCGGGCCGGCTGGCCGCTTTGACTGTGTCGGCTGACGCCCCCGCGGCGCCAGGCCGCCGTACACCGCCGCCGAGCATCACCGGCGCGTTCAGCACCGGCAGCAGCAGCGAGCGCTCCGCCTGCTCCGGACTCAGGAAGGTCTCGCGCAGGCTCGCCATGACGAGCACGACGAGCGCCGAAATCAGCAGACCCGCCGCCACGCCCGCCGAAATGATGAGGCTGGCCGAAACGCTGCGCTGCGAAGGCGGGAACGGCGCCTGGATCACGCGCACGTTCGTGCTGTTCACCTGGCTCACCTGCCCCTGCTGGATCTTCGCAAGCTCGACCTGGCGCGAACGGTCCTTGAAGCTGTCGGCCAGCATGTCGCGCGTTGCCTGCAGCTGGCGCATCTGGCTGGAAACGTCGCTCAAGCCCCGGAGCTTCGCGCGCGTCTCCTTGATCTGCTCTTCGAGCGCCTGCTGGCGCGCGGTTTCGCCCGCGATGCTCGCATTGAGCGCGGCAAGCCGCCCTTGCACCACGTCGTAGTAATCGTTGTGGCCGTAGCGCGTGGCCGTGGCCATTTGCGCCTTGCGCCGCGCGATGCTCGCGTGCATATCGGCAATCTGCTGATCGAGCTGCTGCACGAACGGCGAGCTATCCATATAGCGCGAGGCGAAATCGGCGCGGCGCGCTTCGAGCTGCATCAGCGAAAGCTGCATCGTGTCGAGCGCGTGAGCGGCTTCGGAGTCGTCGGTGAAGATCGGTATCGTGGCCTTCACCCCCTTCGAAGACACCTGCTCCGACTTCAGTTCGCCGTGATGCTGCGCGAGCGACGTGTCGTTCTCGAGCTTTTGCTGAACGAGCTGGCTTTCGAGCAGCACGGCGCGCGAGGTCTGATCGTCGAGATTGACGATGCCGTGCGTTTTCTGGAACGCGAGCAAGTCGGCATCGGCTTGTTTCAATTGCCTTGCGACTTCGTCGCGCTGACCGGTCAGGAAGTCGACGCGGCCCGACGTGAAAATCGTCGCGCGTCGGCGGAAGTACGTGTCGAGCAGACGCGAAAGCGCGTCGGCCGCTTCCTTGGGATCGGCGTCGTAATACGTGAGGTTGATGGTGCTCGCGAGATCGTTCTGCTCGATATGCAGCCGATGCTCGAAATCCTGCAAATGGCTGTCGATCTCGTGTTCGCTTGCGTTCGGCCCCAGTTTCGCAATCACCACGTCGCGATGAAGTTCCGGGCTGCTGAGGATTTGCGCTTCGACGCCGTCGAGCTGGCCAATAGCGGGCTGCACCGCGGCGGCGCCATTCGGGTTGTTCGACTGGTCGTAATATCCTGCAAGGAGTACGAGCAGCGTGGACTGCGCCCGGTAAGGCATGGGCACCAGAAGCGCGACCGCCACGCCGATAGCCACAACGGCAAGAAATACCGCTGTTGCAGCCTTGCGATAATAAAAAAAGGTGTTGAGATAATCCCGGACCGTCAGTTCGACAACAGCCGCCTTCCGTTCAGGCCTTGTTCTAGTAGTAATAACCATGCAGGTGCGGTTCCGGGCCAACAGAGAAGATTCGACGGCGCATATAATACGTAAGAAAACATCCAGGATGTCACGTTAAACTGCCATCCGTGGAAAAAACGTGCGAGCTCCACCCTTCATTAACGGCAATTCCTGCCGTTACTTGACAAGAGATCAGGAACCGCAAGCCACCGCTTCACCCACGCGCCCGATGAACATACTCCGACCAGCCTGCGTTCTCGGGCTGATGACGCTTACCGCCTGCACCCAGACCTGGGTGGAGCCGCAATTCCAGCAGCGCTCGCATTTCGCCGCGTGGTCGCAAGCCACGCCCGGCGTTTATCGCATCGAACCCGGCGACGACCTTTCGGTCGTCATGCCCTTCAATGCCGAGCTGAACTTTCGCGGTTCGGTCGCGCCGGACGGCGGCCTGACCATGCCGTTCGCGGGCACGATCCCGGCGGCGGGCCTCACGGTCGCCCAGCTCGGGGACGCCATCAACAAGGCGCTCACCATCAACGGCATGGCGAAGAACGCGCACGCTTCGGTCTCCGTCGTGCAGTCGGCCGCCAGGATTTATGTGGCCGGCCAGGTCGCGCGCCCCGGCGAAATCGCGCTGCACACGGGCATGAGCGTGCTGCAGGCGATCGCCGCCGCGCAGGGCTTGCTCGACACGGCGCGCACCAATGAAGTCGTGCTGATTCGCCGCAGCCCCGATGGCCGCCCGATGCTCCGCACGATCGACATCGACGCGCTCACGCATCGCGGCGACCCGACGCAGGACGTCATTCTGCAGGCCACCGACACGATCTTCGTGCCGAAGTCCTCGATCGCCGAAGTCGACCAATGGGTCGATCAGTACATCGACAAGGTCATTCCGTTCCAGCGGGGCTTCGACTACACGATCTCGAACAACCCCACGACTTACTAAGCCTGCTCAGCGAGCCCGTGCCGCCCGATGGCTTTCCAGGTCGGGGCAAACGAATCAACCGCGAATTAAACGCGAAGCACACGCGATGCAAACCGCCACCACGACCACCGGGCTTGCCCCGGTCTTTTCGAGCGAGCCCGCCAGGTGGCGGGTCACGTGGTGGCTGCTCGCGCTCTTGCCGCTCTTTGGCCAGACTTTCCACTACCTGAGCACGCTCGTGCCGCTCTGGGCGCTCTCGAAAGCGCTGCCGGTCATTTCGCTGCCCGCCGTGCTGCGTCTGGGCGGCGAACCGCGCTTTCCCATGACGCGGCAAATCCTCATCAGCTTTGCGTGGCTCTTGCTGGTGCCGAGCTTCGCCGCCATGTTCTATTTCCACGAAGGCTTTTTTACGAGCATCACGGCGCAGGTGAAGCTGCTGCCCATCCTGTACTTCTTCTCGTTTCTCGCGCTTCTCCTCACGCTCAAGCCCACGCTCGGCGAGCTGGAGCGCGGCTTCGTGGTGCTGGGCGTCGTCATTCTCGCGGTGCTGATCGTGCTCTGGGCCGTGGTGCCCTCCGACTGGTACCAGGAGTCGTATGTGATCGGGCAGTCGCCCTTTTTCAGCAGCGACAACCGCGGCCATCGCATCCGCATGTCGATGTATTTCCCGCTCATCCTGCTGTTCTTCTGCTACCGGCGCGCCTTTTTCGAGAAGCATGCGGGCTATCTGTGCGGCGTGGTCGTCGCGTTCGCGGTCACGCTTCTGATCGTCAAGACGCGCGCCATGGTCATCGGCATCATGGGCGTGCTCGTGATCAACACCTTCGCCTGGTCGCGCATGCGCACGCGCGTTCTGTTGCTGCTCGCCGCGCCCGTCGCGCTCGTCGCCATGTTTTCGGCGGGCTACCTCGCCACGACGTTCAGCACCGACGCGAGCACGGGCTTCGACACGCGCCGCATCACCATCCTGCTCGCCACGAAGTTCCTCGGCAGCGAACCGATGCGCTGGCTCTTCGGTGTGGGCACGATCAGCTCGACCAGCAAGGACAACCTGATCGGCTACTTTCACCACTTTTTCTTCCTCGCCGACATTACGTGGCTCGGCATCGTGTTCGAGTACGGCCTGATCGGCGCGCTCATCATTCTGTTCTTCCAGCTGCGCGGCATCGTGTTCTACCGGCGCCTGCGCAAGAAGGTCGATGACGATTTTCTCGGCGCGCTGTTCGACTATCTCGTCTACGTCCTGCTCATTTCATTCCTCTACCCGCCTACCCTCACGCCAGGCGAGACCTCGGTCATTCTCGCGATCTTCGCGTACGTCTGGCGCGTGGGCGAGCTGGACAGCGAACACGACGACCATGCCGATTTGCAGGTTCACCATGCCTCGCGCTAAGCGCATCAAACGCCCTGGCCTGCACCCGCTGCTGATCGGCGCGCTGCTCATGTCGGGCGCGGCCGCCTGCACCGACGCGACCTCGGGCACGCCCTTGCCGGTGGCGATCTCGGTGGATGCCGCGGCCGGCCGGCACCCCATCAGCCCGCTGATTTACGGCATCAACTTCGGCACGACTGCCGTCTTGCAAGACCTGCGCGCGCCCGTCAACCGCTCGGGCGGCAACAGCGCCTCGGCCTATAACTGGCGCATCGACGCGCGCAACGCGGGCAAGGACTGGTATTTCGAGAGCCTCGCCGTCAATCCCGCCGATATCAACGACCAGTTCGGCGAGCGTTTCGTCGCGCTCACCCAGGCGGCGGGCGCCACGCCCATCGTGACCATTCCGATGCTCGGCCGTGTGGCGAAACTCGGGCCGGCGCGCGAGACGCTCGCGAGCTTCTCGATCGCCAAATACGGCCCGCAGCCGAATCACGACGTGAACGGCCACGCTGACGCCGGCAACGGTGTGGCGCCCGGCGACAAGCCGATTGCCGGCAACGACGCGAACGACGCCTCGACGCCCGACGACCCGCAAAACGAGCAGGCGCGCGTGGCGGATCTGGTCAAGCAATTCGGCGGCGCGAGTGGGGGCGGCGTGAGTTACTACGCGCTCGACAACGAGCCGAGCCTTTGGCAACTGATTCACCGCGACGTGCATCCCACGGGCGCGCATGCGAGCGAAATCGCCAACAAGGTGATCGCCTATTCGCGCGCCGTGAAGGCGGCGGACCCGCACGCGCAGATCGTCGCGCCGGAAGAATGGGGCTGGCAGGGCTATTTCTACAGCGGCTTCGACCAGCAGTACGCAGCGGACCACGGCCTCGATCACGCGCCCGACCGCGCAGGCGAAACCCAGGGCATGCCATACGTGCCCTGGTTGCTCACGCAATGGAAAGCGGCGGGCCATCCGGTCGACGTGTTCAGCCTGCACTTCTATCCGCAGGGCGGCGAATTTGCCGAAGCGGGCGTGACGAACTCGCAGGCCGTCGCGCTCATGCGCAACCGCTCCACGCGCGACCTGTGGGACCCGAACTATAAAGACCCCACGTGGATCAACAGCGTCGTGGCGCTGATCCCGCTGATGCGCCGTTGGGTCGATACGTACTACTACCCAGGCACGCCCATCGGCATCACGGAATACAACTGGGGCGGCGACACGCTGATGAACGGCGCGACGGCCCAGGCCGACGTGCTCGGCATTTTCGGCCGCGAGGGGCTGGATATCGCCACGCGCTGGGGCACGCTCGACCCTTCGATGCCGGTGTACAAGGCATTCAAACTCTACCGCAACTACGACGGCAACGGTGCGGCGTTCGGTGCGACCAGCATTGCCGCGAGCACGCCCGACCCGGACACCGTTTCGGCGTTCGCCGCCTTGCGCGAGCGCGACCATGCGCTGACGCTCGTCGTCATCAACAAGCAGCTGGACCGCCCCGCCGACGCCGCCATCGCGCTCGATCATTTCGCGGCAAGCGGCGTGGCGGAGACCTGGCGCCTCGCGAACAACCAGTTGTTCCGCATGCCCGACGCGCGCTACCAGGACGGCACGCTGCGCGCGAGCCTGTCCGCGCAGAGCGTGACGCTATTCGTGCTGCGCGGTGCACAGGCGCGGCATGAGTGAAGCCACTGAAACCCAGCACCCGGCGCGAACACCCACGCGCCAAAACGGCGGTTCGATGATCCGAGGCTCGCTCGTGAGCCTCGGCGTTCGCCTGCTCGACCTTCCCAGCCGCTACGGTTTCCATCTGCTGATCGCAGCCATGCTGGGCGTGGTGCAGACCGGCGACTTCTATATCGTGTTCAGCACGATGGTGGCGCTCGCGGGCTTCGGGCGCCTCGGCATCGACCAGGCGCTGACGCGTCAGATCGCGATGGACCTCGCGGCGGGCGAGGCGCGCGCCGTGCGCCCAGCCATCCGCCATGCGCTGTGGCTGGTGCTGCTCGCCTCCACGGCCGTTTCGATCGCGCTTGGCGCCAGCGCCTTCGCCTTAGCGCACGACGTGCTGAAGAAACCCGAACTCGCCTGGCCGCTCGCGCTCGGCGCGCTCTCGTTCGTTCCGCAAAATCTCGGCGCGGCAATGGCGGGTGCGCTTGCCGGACTTCAACGCGTGGGCTACAGCCAGATGATCTATTCCTGGCTCTGGCCCGCGATCTTCTGCGCCGTTGCCATCCCACTCGGCATGACGCGTGGCATGAGCGTCGCAAGCACGCTCATGCTGATCGCCGCCAGCTTTACGCTCACCGCGCTGACCGGCGCGCTTCTGCTCAAGCGGTTTCTTGCCGGCGTGCCCGCCAGCGCACAACCGCCAGCCGAACCGCCCCGCTTCCTCAAGGCGGGTTTGCCGCTTTTCACGCTGGAATTCACGAAGCTCTTGATCACCTCGGCGCCCGCCATCGTGCTCGGCATCGTCGCCTCCTCGCGCGAGACCGGGCTCTTCGCGCTGGCGTGGCGGCTCGCGCTCGTCATCAATCTGCTGATCAGCGGCGTGACCGGCATGGCCGCGCCGAAGTTCGCGAGCCTCTTCGCGCGCAACGACCGGCATGGGCTCGACAAAAGCGCGGCCCAGGCGGCGGGCCTCGTGCTGTGCCTCGCGTTACCCGCCGCCCTGTGCATGCTGCTCTTTCCCGAACACCTGCTGCGCTTGTTCGGGCCGGGCTTTGGCGGCGGCGCGGCCGCGCTGCGCGTGCTCGCGCTCGGCCAGATCGCCGCGGCATGCTTTACCGCCATGCCCGAACTGCTGGGCATGACCGCGCACACTTCCGTGCTGTACCGAATCAACTTCTACTCGGTCGCCATGTTGCTCGTTGGCGTCGCCGTGCTCGCGCCGATTGGCGGCAGCGTCGGGGCAGCGGTGGCGGCATCGCTTGCCATTGCCGTGAACGGCGCGCTCGCGGCGTGGGCGGCGCACCGGCTGCTGGGCGTGTTGCCGCTTGCGTTGCTTGGGCGATGGGTGCTCGGGCGCGCGCCGGGACGCGCTGAGGCGCAAGATGGGAAACAGGACGCCTAGGCGCCATGATGCGCGCAGCATTGCTGATATCATAAAAACAACCTTGGCCCCCTCTTCGTTCTCCGTGGAGACAGGGCCGCAAGGCATCGCGGACGCTTGAGGCGCAGGCATCCCCCGAATGCCTGATGGGCGCAGGCAGCATTGCATTACCATTGGGAGAGCTAATCGTTTCACCCAGCTTGCCCATTCCGGTACACCCAGCACGAGGAGAAAAGACGTCATGAAACGACGATGCCTTCTAAAGGGGGTTGTCGCCTTGCCGTGTCTCGCCACCACCTCGACCTTCGCCGGCGTGCTGCCCGCTGCGGCTCGCGCAGGCCGCGTCCGGCCCGGCGATCCTGCCTGGCCGAAAGCGCCGGAATGGGAAGCGTTGAGCCAGGCGGTCGACGGAAATTTGCTGCAACCCACAACAATCTGGCAGACCTGCGCGCAAACGCCCCGCGCGCCAGATTGCCTGGCAAGACTCAAGGAAGCGCGCAATCCGTTCGCGCTCGGCGACGATCCCGGCGCCACCCAGATCTCCGGCTGGCTCGATGCATGGACGGCGCACGCAAGCACCTACGCAGTGGCAGCCCGCTCCACCGCTGACGTTGTCGCGGGCGTCGATTTCGTGCGCCAACACAATTTGCGCCTGGTGGTCAAAGGCGGCGGTCACAGTTACCTTGGCGGCTCGAACGCGCCAGATTCTCTGCTGATCTGGACTCGCGGGATGAACCGCATCGAACTCCATGACGCGTTCGTTCCAGCCGGCTGCTCGACGCCGCCACAGCGCGCTGTGACGGTAGAGGCAGGCTGCATGTGGATCGACGTCTATACCGCCGTCACGACGCAGGCGGGGCGCTACGTTCAGGGTGGCGGATGTACGACCGTGGGCGTTGCCGGCCTCGTTCTGGGCGGGGGCTTCGGATCCTACTCGAAGCGCTACGGACTCGCGGCCGCGAGTCTGCTCCAGGCGGAGATCGTCACCGCCGACGGCATTGTCCGCACGGTCAACGCATGCCAGGAGCCCGATCTTTTCTGGGCGCTCAAGGGTGGCGGCGGAGGCAGTTTTGGCGTGGTGACGAGGATCACGCTACAGACTCATGACCTGCCCGAAAGCTTCGGCTGGGCCAGGTTCAAGGTCAAGGCTTCATCGCGTGAGGCTTACCGGCGGCTGGCTGCGCGACTGATCGATCACTACGCGGAAAATCTGTTCAACCCTGAATGGGGCGAGCGGTTCATCTTTCACAGCGACGAGATCGAGGTGGCAATGGTGTGCCAGGGCCTCGACGACCATCAGGCCAAGTCGGCCTGGGGGCCTTTCATCGATTGGGTGCGCGCCTCGCCGGTCGATTTCACCTTCACCGAGGGACCTCGCGTCGGCGCCGGCTCATCGCGTCGCTGGTGGGACGTCGAAGGCAACGCGGGACTCGTGCCCGACCCGCGCGCAGGAGCCGCGCACAATCATGGCTGGTGGCGAGGCGATGGTGAGCAGCCCTCCGCCTTCCTGCACGCCTACGATTCGCAATGGCTGCCCGCGGCCCTTCTCGAACCGGCGCAACGCGGCCGGCTCGTTGACGCCTTCGTGGCGGCGGCCCAATTTCAAGCCGTAGAGTTGCATTTCAACAAAGGGCTCGCAGGCACGCCACCGGAGGTGAACGAGCAGGCGCGTCAGTGCGCCACCAATCCAAAAGTCGCCGACGCCTTCGGCCTGATGATCGTCGCCACAGGCGGGCCGCCGCCATTTCCGGGCCTGCCCATCGCCCCGCCTGACATGGCGCAGGCACATCGCAATGCCGGGAATGTGGGCAAGGCCGCGGCGATTCTCAAGGCGCTGTCGCCACAAAGCGGCTCCTATGTTTCGGAGACCGATTTTTTTCGCAGCGATTGGCGCGAAGCGTTTTGGGGAGTCAACTACGCGCGGCTGAAAGCGATCAAGGATCGCTACGATCCGGAAGGTTTCTTTTACGTCCATCACGGAGTGGGCAGCGAGGACTGGAGTCCCGACGGCTTTACGCCCTTGCAGTCGTGAAGTTTGGGATGGCGGGGCGCGCGCCCCATGCTTAGCTTGACTAATTAAATCCTCGCCGTTTCCGCGACTCATCGAGCGGCAGAACACACGTACAAGACCCTCGATCGCGGTATCCGGGCAAGTCCCATATCCCCCGCATCGCCACATCACGCACCCACTTCGTCAGAGCAGAGCGGCCCCTATCAGATCTCGCGTGTGGGTCCGAACTACGACCAGTACATGAACAGTCCAGTCCATCGGTTCTACCAGAACTGGCAGCAGTCGAACTGCAATATCGCGCACGCGACGCTCGATAATCCGAGCGGTTGCAAGATGGATCTATTTGCGTGGGTCGAAGTGTCGATAGGCGCCGGATCGAATGGCAAAGCGCAAGCGGCCAACTTCACCGATCAGTCGACCGGCGAAGGCGCGACCGCGCTCGGGTTCTATAACGTGAATGGCGGCGACATGCCCTATTTCTCGGATCTCGCGCGTCATTACACGATCAGCGATAACTATCACCAGCCGGTGATGGGCGGCACGGGCGCGAACAGCATCATGATCGGAACGGCCGACGCGCTCTATTACACGGACGGCAATGGCAATCCAGCGACGCCTCCCCAGAACGAGATTGAAAACCCGCGGCCGCAGCCAGGCACCAACAACTGGTATGCGCAGGACGGCTACTCGGGCGGGTCATATAGCAATTGCTCGGATCCGAAGCAGCCTGGCGTAGGCGCGATACGACATTATCTCGACAGCCTGCTGTATCACCCCAATGCCAACTGCGCGCCCAGCACGTACTATCTGCTGAATAACTACAACCCCGGCTACAACGGTGACGGCGCCGTCAACACGAGTACTTTCACTATCCCACCTTCGCCGGTGCGGACGATCGCCGATACGCTCCTCGAGAACAATATCTCCTGGAAATACTACGGCGAAGGCTGGAAGACATTCGTAACCAATCCTTCAACGAGTGTTTACTGCAATATCTGCAATCCGTTTCTTTATGAAACGGCGATCATGACCAATCCGGCGCTGGTGGCCGCACATCTTCAGGACACGCCGAACCTGTATTCCGACATCGCAAATGGCACGCTGCCCGCGGTATCGTTCGTGAAACCCGGCGGATTACTCGATGGACATCCGTCTTCTTCGAAGTTCGGTCTTTACGAAGGGTTCGTGCATAAGATCATCGATTCTGTTCAAGCGAACCCCGCGTTGTGGGCATCCACTGCGATCTTTATCACAACCGACGAGGGAGGCGGTTACTACGATTCCGGCTACATTCAACCCGGACTTCTTCGGGGACGGCCCGCGCATTCCCCTCATCGTCGTGTCGCCGTACTCACGCGGCGGTCGGGTCGTTCACGACTATTCGGATCACGTGTCGCTGGTGAAATTCATCGAACGCAACTGGTCGCTGGGACGTATCACGTCGCGCAGTCGCGACAATCTCCCCAATCCTGTCCAGTTTCCCTCCAGCCCATACGTTCCGACGAATGCGCCGGCGATTGGCGACCTGTTCAGCGCATTCCGGTTCCAGCCCGTCAAGCAGTCCGGAGCGGACAACGGAAACGAGGGCGCGGCTGGAATGTTCCCGTTCTGATCCCAGGAGACTGTGCTCGCGAAGATGCACACCCGAGGCGCCGACGGCCCTAAGCCAATAGTGACCGTCGGCGCGCTCACTGCTACTGCTCCGAACGATCGCCCGTGTCGTCGTCTCCGGTAGTCTGGAGGCCCGGAAGGACCTGGGTGCCTTCACGCTGAACGGCTACCAGCTTGTGCGGCTCGAGACCGAGCACCTTCAGGATGGTCGGCGCCACCTGCATGTTGGTCACCGGCGTATTGACGACATTTTTCTGCAGCTTCGGATTGGAGACCACCAGCAGCGTGTTCGTATCGTCTGTGTAAAGTCCGCCGTGTTCGGCCAGTTTGCCGCGCTCTTGCTGTAGATCGTCCCAGGTATCGGCTGAATGATGAGATCAGGGACACGGCCCTGGGCAGGATCGCCCCAGATCGCCTTCAGCGCTGCGTCGTGGTAGAGCGTCTGGATGTGAGTGGCATTGCCGCTTGCCTCGTCAGCACCAAGGATCGATACCGCCTTTGCCGTATCGCCGTGGTTCTTGAGCCAGATGAGCGACACGTCGTCGGCCGTTTCCTGGGTGACCGGCACGCTATTCCATGACGTTGTGAATGCAGTCATCCGTCCCGGTCGATTATTTTATTTCCAATGTAAATCTGGATCCCTAATGATAACCTTTACCATTTATAACACCAATTGTCTGGTGATTTAGTGACGCTTTCTCGCAAGGAGAAAACGCCACAACACGGCATTGCACGACGGCCTAGCCGGCCGAACCCGCCCCGTGCAGATCGCTGCCATCGTCCTTTCCAAGTTCGCGCATATCGAGCGCAAGCACACGCCCGACATCGCGCACGAATGCTTCCATGACCGCGAGACACTCCGGGCTGCCCGGCACACAATCTTCGGGATTCCTCTTTCCCTGTGCCCGTCTGATCGCGCGGATGCTGGCTTCCAGCGCCCGCGCTTCTGCCCAGATCGGATCGTTTTGAGGTGGTTTGGGTTGTTCGTGCGCCATGCAGGGATTTTCGGCGGACGGCTCACAAACTTTAGCGCCTGGGCATGACTTGTTGAACGGCTAGGGCGCTGCCTTCGCAATAAGGTCCTGCAGACGAGCCATCGAGCGCTGATCCAGCGGATGCATCTCGCAACCCACGCGGCTCCATCCTCGTTCCTGATCCTCGAAGATCCAGCGAACATCGAGTGCGACGGCCAGGACGATCTCGTCGTCGTCGATCGGCGCCGACTGCAGCCACCCCGAGACCGTCTCTCCCCGGAACAGCAGACCGCTGCGCGCGTGCAGAAGCGCCCCGCGCGAGCTAAGGTCGGCGACCTGTGCGAGCGCCCTGCCGTCCTTGTTCAGAAGCAGCGGGGCGAACAACAGCGGCGTACGGGCCTCCCGACGCATATCCAGTCCACTTCGCATGCGCATGACACCTGTTTTCAACGTTTCATTTTTATCGAGGGTCGGTATTTTAACGTGACTGCGCACAATTAAGCGCCTGAACAGTCTGGCCGCCCTCTTCGCGCCCCAAATCCGCCCTGGCGAAATAGCGATTGCCTGCCCTCAAGTTACCCGGGCCTTTGGTCGATATGTCATGCAAGCGGATTTCGACGGCCGAAGCGCGACCCTTGCCGCTCCTCTAACAGGCGCGCCCAGGGTCGTGGCGCTCGATATGCGGACAACGCATTGAAGATGCTGACGCATGCCGAGATGAAATGCCGCGAGGCGGGGATCGAAGTCTGGCTCGTCGGCCTCAATCCCGAAGTCTTTGCCGTTGTCGAGAAGGCGCCGCCTGGAAGCGTGCCTGGACACGAGCGCATGTTTCTCAATCTCGAACAGGCGCTAGCCGCGTGGCGGGAGATGCAGCAAGCCATTTCGCGCAATGGGGTATCTTCTTCCGATATCCATCCCGGACACAGCGCGCAATGACCGCTCATCCCTTCTCGCACGAGGCCGCATGAACACTACCCCGACACGGCAAACCGCACCTGAAGAGCGCGAACCCATACTCAATACGGTCGATCGCGTGACCGAACTGTGCTTTGGCCTGTTCATGGCGTTGACTTTCGTCGGAGCGGTCAAGGCGGCCACAGCGGGCGAGGACGCTGGCCGCAAACTGTTCCTTGCCGCGCTCGGATGCAATCTCGCCTGGGGCCTCGCCGACGCCGTGATGTATCTGGTTCGCACGCTCGCGGATCGCGGACAGCGCCTGACACTCGCCCTCACCGTGAAGCGCGAACCGGACCGCGCCGCAGCCGTGCGGGCTTTGCGCGGCGCGTTGCCGAAGGCGCTGGAGCCGCTCGTCGACGACGAAGAACTCGAGCTGATTCGCGCGCGCCTCGCCGCGGCGTCTACGCTGCCACCTCGCGCGCATTTCAGGCGCGATGACTTTCTTGGGGCACTGGGCGTTTTTCTGCTTGTCGTCGTATCGACGTTCCCGGTTGCCCTGCCGTTCATCCTCGTGAAGGATCACACAGCGGCGCTCGTCATCTCACGCGGACTCACGCTCGCGATGCTCTTCACGGCCGGTTTTGCGCTCGGACGCTACACCGGCGCGGGCGCGATGAAAGCGGGCTTCGCCATGACGCTGCTTGGGGTCGTGCTGACGATGGCGATCATTGCGCTCGGCGGATAGCCGCGAGGCAACACGTTCGAGGGTGGGCCATCGGCAACTCGCACTCCGGTTGCCGATGGCCGTCAGCACTCGCCAGCCCGCTCAGAAGTGGATTTCGGCCACGAACATCGGGACGGATGTCTGGGTCGTGCCCGGTTGTTCGGAAGCCGGCGTGCCGTACATGTTGTGCCAGTATTCGTAGCCAAGACTCATGTACGCAGTACGCGGATGGCCGGCGAACGATCCGACGTCAGCCAGCAGATACGCGCGGGTCAGGAACTCCGTTGTGGTCTCGACTCCAGAACCATTCGTCTGGGCAACCTGTGCTGCGTGGGTCCCTCCCTCTGCAGTCGGTGAGGTCTCCGCTGCATGTGCCACACCGGCGAAGCAGCTGACGAAGGCAACACCTAACAGTGGCGTGCGGATAGCGATGGATTTTTTCACGTCTCCTTCCATATTTTGGCGATATCCAGTATGCGGTCGATTTACGACTCTCGATTTTTCGTACCGTCGGCAACGGCGTGCGTTAGTCAACGTGGTAAGGCCTGCCGCGGTGCAATGGAATGTATGCGATACCCGCGTAAATGCCTTTACACAAAAGTGATTTTCGCTGGCACTTTTTAATGAGAGCGGGTGAATATTCGGGTAAATCTCGACTCACTGATTGATCAAAAGTACTGACCGTTGAATCGCGCCATCTTATTGAGATGCATTGCTATGCGAATCCGGGTTGCGAGCAGCCACCATAAACAAAGGCACCGCGCCTGAGCGCGGTGCCTTTGTCGTTTAAGCCTGCGAAGTGGGCTTACTGCCTGGGAATATAGAGCGGCATCGAATCTTCCCAAAGCGTGTCGGTAATCGCACGCCGATGGCTCGCGGGATAGACAATCGACCCATCAGGTCGAACGACCGCACCCGCAGTCAACCGCGCGTGTTCGTGCCGTTGCGCACTCATGATGTGTAAAACCGTTTCACCCCGCGCGATCACGTCGGCGAGCATGCCGATGTCAGCACCTCTCAACAGCCCGATAAAGTCATCGAGGGTGCGGTCGGAATGGCCGATCGTGAAGAATGGGAGGGTCACTTCCCACCTGCGCGTGAACAATTGCGGATGACTACATCGTCTTACCGGCTTGAATGACGCCTACGCCGAGCGCTTATTATGCGCCTCCAGGACAGAGGCGCGGGGTCGTGATTTCGCTCCTATGCGCTAGCCAGCCGATCGCCCCTCCGTCATGCGAGGGCGCTAGTCGTGCGAACCTTGGGCGGCCGGTCGCGCAGCAGCACCGGCATCAGCCTCCGGTTGGCTGTCTGCGCCGCCCACTCGCAATACGCGGCGCTGCCGAGCACCCAGCCCTCGAGCGTCGATCGAATCAAGTTATTGACCTCGCATTCGTCTAGAGGCTGTGCGCCCAAATCGCGGTAGGACTGGTGGCGCTCGAACGGCGTACTGCCGAGCGCCCGGTAGAGCGGGTGGTCCTTGATGAACCTGTCGACGCGCAGCCCGACGTGGTGCGTATAGCTCGACCACGGGTAGTTGCCTGCCTCGGCCACGAGGCGGTTGCGCACCGGCGCATGGTCGATGACCTGGCTCGCGAGCAGGAAATACCGGTCGGGTTCAATCACGGTTGCCCGGTACTCGCCACGCCACATCGTCCCGCGGCGTCCGTGGCGGCGGTTGAAAGTCTCAACGTAGCGACGCCAAACCGCCTGCATCGCCATGGCCACGCTCGACTCGTATGAAGGCGTGACGAGGAACTGCACCGCGTCGGGCATAAGTACCCACGCGTGGATTGCCAGATCGGCGACGCGCGCTGCGTCTGCCAGACAGGCGAGGAAGTACAGGTAGTCTCCTTCGTCGAGGAATGCGGGCCCCGTGAGCCCCTGCAAGATAACGTGCTGCGGTTGTTCTGGGACGTAGTGCCGTGCAAGCCGTGTCATGCTGAATTAACCGGAAATCCGATGTGGGAAAGCGATCCGACAGGTATCGGTCGCCTGACGCTGCGTGAGTGGATCTACGATGAAATTCTATGGGCCGCGTGCGTGCGCCTGCATCGCGAACAGGCCTTTTTTATGGCCTCAATTCGCTGAATTGCCGATCACAGCGCACGTTTTTATGCCACCGCTGAATAGCCGCCGCACCGCGATCCGGCACCACTAAATCATGGCAACACGAGCGAACGGTAGTCGACGCGCCTCGGGTCTCCATTCACAGATCATCTGAACCGGCAAAAATCCGGCACTATGGGTTCGCAAATTCTATTAATAGGAATCCGAATGATAGCGGGTGGGCCGAGGCCGGAACCTTCGGCGAACCGAAACCCAGGCTAACCCAACCGGCTCAGCCGGCGCGCGACGCCCCCGCCACAAACGCTTCGGCCTGCAGCGCGACGCGCCACGGCGTCCACCTAATATCAAAAGCCGTTTCCGCGCGGCGCGCGTCGAGCCGGATGTCCTGTTGCCACAACCGCGCGAGCGAAGGCGGCAGCGGCGGAGGCACCTTCACACCGCCTAGTTTCCGTCCCGCGATCTCGGCAATCTTCAGCGCAGGCGCCCACACCTTCGTTTCGAGCGCAAGACGCCGCGCCCCGATCCGCTCCACCGGCGTCGCCCCCAAAATACGTGCGTACGCCACGAAGTACTCGTTCCAGCGCGGCGCATCCGCCATCGCCAGGTTGTAGGCCTGAGCGCCCGAAGCCGGCGTGCGCAGCGCGGCCAGCGCCGCCTGCACGACGTCGTCGACGTGAACGAGATTGCTGCAACCGTCGCCGGCCGCGCCAAGGTCGCCCAGGCGCCGCGCGCGCAGCAGTTGCGCAATGCGCGCCGACCACTGCGGACTACCGCCTCCGTATATGCAACCCGGGCGCAATATCGTGAGCGCAGGCAGATGAGCAAGCAGGCCTTCCGACTCGACTTTCGCATGGCCATAGGGGCTCACGGCGTCGAGCGCAGCCGCTTCGTCGATACGGCCTTCGGCGGCGCCATAGACCGCCATCGAACTGAAGTGGACCACGGGCAGCGGCGCACCGCGTGCCTCCAGCGCGGCAACCAGCGCACGCGCATTCGCGACGATCGTCGCCGGCGCACCTGCCACGCAGTTGACCACGCCGTCCACGTCGGCAAGCGCGGCGGCGAGCGACGTGAGGTCCGCGGCATCGAGACGGCGCAAGCCACTCCCTTGCCTGCGCGAGGCGGCAATCGGCTCGGCCCATTCGGTACTGCGTAATGCTTTCACCAGGTGGCGACCGACAAAGCCGGTCGCGCCAAGAACGAGAATGCGGGCTTTCATCACGCGGGTTCGGAATGGTTTGCGGTGGGAACGGGCAGCGCGCCAAGATCGGCAGCGCCCTTGAGGTGTTCGGCAAGCCGCAGTGCGAGCGCGACGATGGTCAAGGTCGGATTCGCCTGGCCCGAAGTCGGGAACACCGCGGCGCCCATCACATAGACGTTGTCCGCTTCGTGTAGCCGGCAGTCGGCATCGACCACGCTCGTGCGCGCGTCGCGCCCCATGCGCGCTGTGCCGATGTGATGTCCGCCATATGCGCCGTAGCGCGTCATTTCGGCTTCGACCCGCGCGGGGTCGTAGGTGAAGCGGCCAACGCCCGCGCGCTCGACCTCGTGCGCGAGCGCGGCGAGCGCGCGGCTCACGGTCGCGACGTCCTGTTGCGTATAGCGCCAGTCCACATGGATGCGGCGCAGGCCGAGCGCATCGGTTTCGTCGCCGAGCGTGACGCGGCTCGCCGGATTGGGCTCCTGCTCCGCATGGAAGTCGAGCGAGAAGCGCAGATTCGCGGGCCGCACGATCACCGAGGGGACCTTGCGCGCGGCCAGCGTGCGCCGCCGCAGCCAGTGCCACAGGAAACGCGCCGTGTTCGGTGCGTCCGCAACGACGTTGTTCAAGTGCGCGAGCGTGGAGCCCGCATAGCCTTCGGGTGTGCCGTCGTAGAGGCGCTTCGCGTATTCGTAGGGCACGATGCCGCGCGCAAGATACAGCGCGGAGAGGACGCCGTTGCCGTGCCCGGCGTCCGGAATGCGCGGATGATGGAGGCGCGCAATGAAGTTGCCCGCGCGCAGCGCTGCTTGCTGCTCGGGGCGCAACGCGAGGCGGCGGCGGCAATAGATGCCCTCTTCCGAAATCTCGTAGCCGTGCCGCACGGACTGCGCCGCCGCGAGATCGATCGTGCCGATCGTGCCCGCGAGATGGCTCATGTAATAGCGGCCCACCGCGTCATGGGCGTTGCCGAGTCCCTGGTCGCTTGGCCCGGGGCTGTTGAGCAAGAGGCGCGGCACTTCGAGACCGCCGGTCGCGAGCACGTAAGCGCGCGCGGCCACCTCGAACGTCGCGCCGTCCGTCGCGCCCATCGCGTTCAGTACGCGCACCTGGGCCGCGCCGACACGCCGCGTCGAACCTGCCAGCATCGGCAGACGGCACAGGTTCGCATGCTGGAGCACGCGCACGCGGCCTTTCGCGAGGCGCGCCCGGTAACGCTGACCGAAATCGGTCGGGCAGCTGAAGCGCTCGAGCGTGTGCGTCGAAAACACGTCGCTCGCAAAGCCGCCGATCATAGGGCGCAGCGGCGCGGCAAACGCGCCTTCGGCGGTATAGGCGAATTCGCCCGCTTCACACAACGCGTTGGCTTGCGGGTAGTAGCGCAGCACATCGGCGAACGCAATTGGCCAGCCGCTGTGCGCGACGTAATCGCGCGCCTCGAAGTCGAGCGCGTCGAGCGGCATGCAGCGGCCGCCCCACAGCGTGGTCGAGCCGCCGAAGCGGCGCACGCGGTAGTTGTCCGGCGGCGGATGAAGGTCCGCATTCGCCACCGTGCCCGCGTATAGCTGCTGGCTTGCGGGCTCGGGCGCATCGCCGCCGCTCTCCAGCACGATCACGTCGAGCCCGCTCTCCTCCAGCGCGAGCGCGAGTGCAATGCCGGCGGCGCCGGCGCCCACGATGCACAGGTCCGCGCGTAGGGTCGTGCCGGCGGGAATCTCACGGGCGTCGGTAATCATCGTCTGTCATGAACGAGGAAGGGAAAACGGGCCGCGGCGATAGTAGCCGATCGCACGCGTGCAACCGCCGGCGCAACCAGAGAAATTTCAAACGCATCCCGATTTTTGTCTCTAAAAAAGCACTCTTGTGTTACGCAGCCCACCGACACAGCAGTAAGATTCCGTCTGAAGTCCAAAGCACCTTGGCAAAAGCCAGGAGACCAGAAAAAAACATAACGTACGTCGCATGACGGGGTGGCACGACGCCGGTTCAACGGGCGCCGTGCGTGGCTCTCGTCGTGTGCGCGCGTCGGGGTCACAAAAACAACATGAGCACGCCTTCCATAACAGCGGCGCCTCAGGCGGCCGCACGGGGTGAATTCAAGCCGAGCATTCCCTTGTTCGGACTCAATATCGCAGCCGTGTCGTTCGACACCGCGCTCGATGTGCTTTGCACCGCCGCCTTGCAGCGCGACGGCCGGGCGCGCGTGGCGGTCACGCCGAACGTCGATCACGTGGTGCGTCTCGACACACAGCCCGATCTTCAACGCCTTTACCGAACCGCCGACTTCCTGTTTGCGGACGGCATGCCCGTTGTCTGGGCGAGCCACCTGTTCGGCGCGCCGCTGCCGGAACGCGTGACCGGCTCGGACCTGTTGCCCGCACTGTGCGAGCGCGCCCACGCGGGCGGCTGGAAAGTGGTGGTGGTCGGCGGCCGCCCGGGGCACGAAGCCACGCTTCTGAATGGTTTCGCGCAACACTATCCGGGCCTCGACGTCGAGGTGATCGCGCCTTCCATGACGTTCGATCCGACCGGTCCCGAGGGCGATGCGGTAACCGAGCGCGTGCGCGCGGCCGCGCCCGATATTGTGTTCGTGTGCCTCGGCATGCCCAAGCAGGAACGCTGGGCGCTGCATCACGCCAGCAAGCTGCCGGGCGGCCTCATGCTGTGCGCGGGGGCAGCCGTCGAGTTCGCCGTCGGCCTGCAGCAACGCGCCCCCGCGTGGATGCAGCGCCGCGGTCTCGAATGGTGCTGGCGCATCAAACAAGACCCTGCGCGCCTGTGGCGCCGCTACCTCGTGGACGACCGCCGCTTCTTCAGCATCCTGTGGCGTCACTGGCGCGTGGCGCGCACGCAGCGGCGCGCGGCGTAAAGCCGCCGATGCGAGCGCGGCCGGCTCAGGTCCGGCCACGTCTCGCCCGGCGCTTGCTTCAAACCGCATTGCGACCCGAGACGATCGACGGGATCGTCTTCAGCAGGATCTGCAGGTCGAGCCATAGCGACCAGTGCGTGATGTAGTAACGGTCGTACTCCACGCGGCGCTGCATCTTGTCGGGCGTATCGGTCAGGCCGCGCAGCCCGTTGATCTGCGCCCACCCCGTCATGCCCGGCTTCACGCTATGGCGCAGCATGTAGCCGGAAATCAGTTGCCGGTACTCTGCGTTGTGCTCCGCCGCGTGCGGGCGCGGACCCACGAGACTCATCGAACCGCCCAGCACGTTGAAGAGCTGCGGCAACTCGTCAAGCGAAGTCCGGCGCAGATAGCGCCCCACGCCCGTGATCCGGTCGTCGCCACTGCGGGCCTGGCGCACGCCCCGCTCTTCTGCATCGCTCTCGTTCTGCGCCCCCACGCGCATCGAGCGGAATTTGTGCACGACGATCGCCCGGCCGTGCTCGCCGTTGCGGCGCTGCTTGAACATCACCGGGCCCGGCGAATCGAGCCGGATCGCCAGAGCAATCGCGAGCATGACCGGCCAGAGCAGCGCGAGCAGGAACGCCGCGCCGGCAATGTCGACCGCGCGCTTGAGCATGCGCGAAAGCCCCAGAATGGGAATGTCGTGAAGAGCGAGCAGCGGCACGCCGGCGAGCTCCGCGCTGGTCGTCGCGACGTCTTCGAGGTAGTGCAGCTCGGGCACGAGATAGATCGCAGCCGTCGAATCGTAGAGGCGCGTCACGATGTCGGCCGTGATGTCCTTCACTTCACTTGCGTCGGCTTGAGCCATCGCGGCCTGACCCATCGCGAGGAACACGATCTCGTAGTTGTTCGCGTGGATGTGCGCCGCAGCGTCTTCATAGCGGCCGAGATACGGCGGCAGCGCTTCCCCGTCGCAGTGTACGGCGGGCGCATCGTTGTAATAGCCCACCACGTGAATGCCAAGAATCGGCGAACGCTGCAGGCGCAGGTTCAGCTTGCGCGCCTCGCTGCCCATGCCGAAGAACACCGCACGGCGCAGGTTGCCGGGCGCGTTGTTGATGCTGTGGGCCACGCCGCGCAAAACAGCCAGGCCGGCGAGTTGCAACGGCAGTGCAATGGCGGCCCATTGCGCGACCAGCGTGCGCAGGTCCGCTGTGCCGCTATCGCCTTGCGTCACGAACAGCAGCACCATGAGCGCGATCGGCAGCCGGCACCAGCGCCATGCGCCGCGGCCCAGCATCCACCAGAGATCACGCGCGCTGGCAACCAGATGAAAGCGCGCAAACACGACGAACGCGGCCGCGGCGAACGCGCCGGTCAACGCACGCGTGTAGGGCGTGTCGCCGGTCTGTCCGCGCGACAACAACAGCGCGACGAGCGCGCCCGTATTGAGCGCCGCGCTGATGACACCGACCAGCGCCATAAAGAGGCGGTGATGGTGGGTCGACTGGGTGGACATGACGGGTTCGGCCAGTATGTGCGACTGTTTGATACGCCTGATTGGCATGACGGCGGGGTTAGACCGCGGGAGAATGACCGTCTGCGCAAGGCGCAACAGCGGCAAGCGGCGGCAGACGATTCGCCGGAAAGGCGAAACGCGAGTCTCAAACGCTTGCGATTAAACACACAATGCGAACGTACGCGCTTTTTTAAACATAGAGCGCAATTCGTAGTGCAAGACGGCCGCTCCCCGTCGGCCTGATGGCGCGGACTCCTTTTCCGGCGGCGCGAGTGGTCTAGATTCGCTCCGATAATCCGGAATGGAGAGAGCTGCCATCCCATATTCGCGCGTATCTTACCAGTCCATTATGAATTTGCGTGATCCGGGAAGATGGCTGATTTAACGCCGCCGCTATTAATGGGGCAGCTTCGCGGCATTAATGAAAAAGAATAAGGATTTTTTGCGCGCGAATGGGGCAAATTACGTCCGCGCAAACGTTTGACTAAGCGAATCGAAATGCGCGGCGGCGCCCGGCTTTATCGCCCAGGCTGCCGCGCCGCGCTCGACCGCTCAGTGGCCCGCATAAATCGACCGCCCGCCGACGTCGGCCACGATCGGCGCACCCGCGTCCGAGCTGCCCATCATCGCGACGCCGCCAACCGCCGTGCTGCCCGGCGCGGCCTGCGGGGTCTTTTGCGCTTGCTCCTGAGCCACGATCGCCTCTGCGTGCTGAATGTCATCTGGATAGTTGACATCCTTGGCCACAGGACGATACCCCGCCTGCTCCAACCGCACGAGATCGGCGACCACCTGGGCGCGCGTGACCGGCGCGTTGGCGGGGTTGGCAGTCTGTGCGAAAGCGGCAGCCGGAGCGGCCAGGGCGCAGGCAACGAGCAATATGGAAACGAGCGCTTTCATGATGTTCACCTCTCAATGAATGGCCGCCGCATCGGGAAGGGATGCCGCCTCAGCCGCCCTCGGCAATGTCGCGAAGGTTGACTGCATTCTGGTCGCACGGCGCTGACCCAAAGCTGACCTCCTGATTACGAGTTCGTTATCTGGGCGCAACGCGCCCACAGCGGCCGTCACCCCTTCGCGGCGAAGATAACAAATCCGTAATGTCGAGGTCAGCACCGGGTAAGCGCGCCCTCCCGATACTTGCGCCACTCCTGCCTCAACCCGGACCCCGTCATGTGGATCGTCAAACTGGCTCTCAGACGGCCCTACACGTTCATCGTGCTGGCCGTACTGCTCTTCATCCTCGGGCCGCTCGCCATCATGCGCACGCCCACGGACATTTTTCCGAACATCAATATCCCGGTGGTCAGCATCGTCTGGACCTACAACGGTTTCTCCGCCGAGGACATGGCGCATCGCATCACCTCGAACTACGAGCGCGCGCTGACGTCGGACGTGGATGACATCGAGCACATCGAATCGCAGTCGCTCAATGGCGTTTCGGTCGTGAAGGTGTTCTTCCATCCGGGCGCCGACATCAACCGCGCGATTGCCGAGGCGGCGTCGAACTCCGCTTCGATCCTGCGCGTCCTGCCGCCCGGCACGCTGCCGCCGAACATCATCACGTACAACGCCTCCACGGTGCCGGTGCTGCAACTGGGCCTCTCCAGCGCGACCTTGCCCGAGCAGTCGCTTTACGACCTCGGCAACAGCTTCATTCGCACGCAGCTCGCGACCGTCCAGGGCGCGGCCGTGCCGCTGCCCTACGGCGGCAAGATCCGCCAGATCATGGTGCAGCTCGATCCGAAAGCGTTGCAGGCCAAGGGTCTCGCGCCCGCGGACGTCGTCAACGCCGTGAACGCGCAGAACCTCATCCTGCCCGGAGGCACCGCGAAAATCGGTTCGCGCGAATACAACGTGGAGATGAACGGCAGCACGCAAACCGTGGCGGCGCTCAACGACCTGCCCATCAAGACCGTGAACGGCAGCGTGGTGTATGTGCGCGACGTCGCGCATGTGATCGACGGCTACGCGCCGCAAACGAACATCGTGCGCGCGGACGGCAAACGCGCGGCACTCCTTACCGTCGAAAAGACCGGCAGCGCCTCGACGCTCACGATCATCCAGCAGGTGAAGGCCATGCTGCCGAAGATCGCAGCGGGCCTGCCGAGCGCGCTCAAGATCACGCCGCTCTCCGATCAGTCCGTGTTCGTGAAGTCGGCGATCTCGGGCGTGGTGCGCGAAGCGCTCATTGCGGCTTGCCTCACCGCCGCGATGATCCTGCTCTTTCTCGGCAGCTGGCGCGCCACGCTCATCATCGCCGTGACGATTCCGCTCGCCGTGCTCACGTCGCTCATCGCGCTCGCGGCGCTCGGCGAGACCATCAACATCATGACGCTCGGCGGGCTCGCGCTTGCGGTCGGCATACTCGTCGACGACGCCACCGTCGCCATCGAAAACATCACGCATCATCTGGAGCGCGGCGCGCCGCTGCACGACGCCATCCTCAACGGTTCAGGCGAAATTGCCGTGCCGACGTTCGTTTCGACGCTCTCCATCTGCATCGTGTTCGTGCCGATGTTCCTGCTTTCGGGCGTGGCACGGTATCTGTTCGTGCCGCTCGCCGAGGCCGTGGTGTTCGCGATGTGCGCGTCGTACTTCTTCTCGCGCACGCTGATTCCCACGCTCGCCATGTATCTGCTGCGCGCGCGCAAGCCTGACGCCGTACCCAAGCGCGGCATCGCGGGTATGTTGACGCGCTTTCAGGCGGGCTTCGAACGACGCTTCGAAGCGGTGCGCAACCGCTATCGCGCGCTGCTTCAGGCGGCGATTGCGCAGCGCCGCCGGTTCGTCGTGCTGTGGGTCGCGCTGTGCCTCGGCTCGCTCGTGCTCGTGCCGTTCACCGGCCGCGACTTCTTTCCCGCTGTCGATACCGGCGAAATCCGCCTGCATCTGCGCGCGCCTACCGGCACGCGCATCGAGGAGACGGCCCGCCTCACCGACGAAGTCGAAGCGAAAATCCGCAGCGTGATTCCGCCCGCCGAACAGGCCGCGGTGCTCGACAACATCGGCGTGCCGGTGAGCGGCATCAACCTCACGTACGACTCATCGGACCCCATCGGCCCAGAAGACGCGGACATCCTCATCACGCTCGCGCCGAAGCACAAGCCCACCGCGCAATATGTGGCGACATTGCGCAACGTGCTCAACGCCTCGTTTCCGGGCGTGACCTTCGCGTTCCTCCCCGCCGACATCGTGAGCCAGATCCTGAACTTCGGCCTGCCCGCGCCCATCGACGTGCAGATCGTCGGCAACAAGCTCGCGCAGAATCGCGTCGTGGCGAACCACCTGCTCGATGAAATGCGCGGCGTGCGCGGCCTCGTCGACGCGCGCATCCAGCAGCCCGGCGACGAGCCCACCATCAACGTCGATGTTGACCGCACGAAGGCCTTGCAAGCGGGCCTCACGCAGCACGACGTGGCGCAGAACCTGCTCATCGCGCTCTCGGGCAGTTCGCAAACCACGCCCAACTTCTGGCTCGATCCGAAGAACGGCGTGAGCTATCCGCTCGTGACCGAGGTGCCGCAATACGATATTCATTCCCTGCAAACGCTCGCCAATATTCCGCTGACGACGTCGCAATCCGTCACGTTCGCGCCACAGAATCAGCTTGGCACGCTCGGCACGGTCTCGCGCAGCTCGCAGGAAGCCGTGGTCTCGCACTACAACGTGCAACCTGTGCTCGACATCTTCGCCTCGACACAAGGACGCGACCTGGGCGGCGTCGCCTCCGACGTGAACCGCTTCGTGAACGCCGCGCGCGCGCAGTTGCCGCCGGGCTCGTCGATCGTGATGCGCGGCCAGGTGCAGTCGATGAACGCGTCGTTCAGCGGCCTCGCCGTGGGCCTCGTGTTCGCCATCGCGCTTGTGTACCTGTTGATGGTCGTGAACTTCCAGTCGTGGCTCGATCCGCTCATCATCGTGAGCGGCCTGCCGGCCTCGCTCGCCGGCATCGCGTGGATGCTGTTCGTCACCCAGACCACGCTTAGCGTGCCGGCGCTCACGGGCACGATCCTCTGCATGGGTATCGCCACGGCCAACAGCATTCTCGTCATCAACACGGCGCGCGAGTCGCTTGCCGCCGGCATGGAACCGCTCGCCGCCGCGCTCGACGCGGGCTTCAACCGCTTTCGCCCGGTGCTCATGACGGCGCTCGCCATGCTGATCGGCATGTTGCCGATGGCGCTGGGTCTCGGCGACGGCGGCGAACAGAACGCGCCGCTCGGACGCGCCGTGATTGGCGGCCTCGCGATCGGCACGCTCTCCACGCTCGTATTCGTCCCGGTCGTGTTCGGCATGGTGCATGGCTGGCTCGCGCAACGCCGCGCCGCGCGCGATACCAGCAACGATGCGCAAGCCAGTGCAACCACTCACGTTGAATAAGGATTCCAGAATGAAATCGCAGACACCGCACGAAGAACGCGATGCCGCGGCGCCAACCGCAACGCGAGGTCGCACCGCTGTCGTCGTCGGCCTTATCTGCCTTGCGATCGCCGCGACGCTCCTCACAGCGGGCATTGTGCCGCGCCTCGAAGCGCGCACGGCGCAAGCCCGGCAGGTCGCGGCGCAGCGCGAGCTGATCGTCTCCACGCTCACGCCCACGCGCGCACCCGCCACGCAGGACCTGTTGCTGCCCGGCTCGGTCATGTCCTGGGCCGACGCCTCGATCTATGCGCGCACGAGCGGTTACGTGCAGCATTGGTACACGGATATCGGCGCGCACGTGAAGGCGGGCCAGACGCTCGCGCAGATCGACACGCCCGAACTCGACGCGCAACTCCAGCAGGCGCGCGCCGACGAAGCCACCGCACAGGCCAACTATCGCTTCGCCAGCAGCACCGCACAGCGCTGGCAGACGATGTTGCAGACGCAATCGGTTTCCGAGCAGGACGCCCAGGCGAAAACGAGCGACGCCGCCGCGAAACTTGCCACGCTCCAAGCGGCGCAGGCCAACGTGGCGCGGCTGCAGGAGCTGGTTTCCTACCAGAACGTGACGGCGCCTTTCGATGGCGTCATTACGGCGCGCAACGTGCAGGTGGGCGCGCTCGTCACAGCGGGCGGCACGCCCGGCCTCGCCACGATGCCAGGCGAGCTGTTCCATCTCTCGCAGACCGACCGGCTGCGCGTGTACGTGGACGTGCCTCAGGACGACGCGAGCCTCGTCACGCCGGGCACGACCGTCTGGTTGACGACGCAGCAATATCCGGGCCGCCGCTTCGAGGCGAGCGTTGCGCGCAGCTCGAACGTGATCGATCCGCTGAGCCGCACGTTGCGCGTGGAAGTCGATGTGGACAACCATGACGGCGCGCTGATGCCCGGCGCCTACGCGCAAGTGCATCTTGCGCTCACGGCGGCGGCCCCGGCGCTCGAACTGCCTGTGAGCGCGCTGCTGTTCCGCCCGGACGGCGTGACCGTCGCGGTGGTGGATGCAAAGAACACGGTGCAATTGCGCACGGTGACCATAGGCCGCGACTTCGGCACCTACGTGGAAATCGCCACCGGACTCACGCCGACCGATCGCGTCATCAACAATCCCGGCGACGCCATTGCCAGCGGCCAGAGCGTGCACGTGGCAGCGCCCTCGACGGCTACGAAAGCGAAAGCGTAAGCGAGGCTCATCATGTTCGAACGCCCTCTCCCTGCGCTGCGCCGGATCGTCGTCGCCTGCACGGCAGCCTCGCTCGCGGCGTGCACCACGTTGCCGCACTACAGCGCGCCCCCGCTAGACGTGCCCGCGCACTACGCCACACAGGCAACACAACCCGCGGCGGCGCCCGGCTGGACGGTCGCCACGCCCGCCGACGTCAAACCACGCGGCCCGTGGTGGACCCTCTTCGGCGACAACGACCTCGACCAGCTCGAGGCGCGCGTGGACGTGTCGAATCAGAGCGTGCGCCAGGCCGTCGCCAATCTCGAAGCCGCGCGCGCGATGATCGATTATCAACGCGCGGGCTATGCGCCTACCGTCACGGCGGGCGTGGCGGCGCAGCGTTACCGGACCTCGCAGAATCTCGTGGACCATTCGCTTGCGGGCAAGACGATTCCCGATTATTCGACGGGCCTCACGGCGAGCTGGGAACCCGACTTGTTTGGGCGCGTAAAGGACGCAACCACGGAGGCGCATGCCAACGCGCAGGCTACGGAAGCCGACCTCGAATCGGTACGCCTTTCGATTACGAGCCAGCTTGCTACGGACTACTTCGATTTGCGTTCGCTCGATCGCCAGATGAAGCTACTCGACGACACCGTGACCGCCTACACGGCCGCGCTGCGCATCGTGCAGCAGCAACTCGCCGATGGCGCGATCGACGCCTCCGCCGTCGCCCAGGCGCAAACCCAACTGGAAAGCGCGCGCACGGCGGACAGCGACATCGACGTGCAGCGCGCGCAGCTTCAGCACGCCATCGCCACGATGATTGGCGTGCCCGCTTCGACGTTCAGTCTGCCGGCGCGTGTCGATCCCGTCGTCGTGCCGCCGATCCCCGCAGGCGTGCCCTCTGCGCTGCTCCAACGGCGTCCCGATATCGCGGCAGCAGAACGGCGCGTGGCGGCGGCGAACGCGAGAATCGGCGAAGCGCATGCGGCCTTTTACCCCGACCTCACGCTTTCCGCTACGGCGGGCCTTGAAAGCACGTTCTTCGCGCCGTGGCTCAGCGCGCCCAGCCTCTTTTGGTCACTCGGCTCGCAACTGGCGGGCACGCTCTTCGACGGCGGCCGGCGCGACGCCACCCTAAAAGGCGCGAACGCGCAATACGACGCGGCCGTGGCCGGCTACCGGCAAACCGTGCTGACAGCATTTCAGCAAGTCGAGGACAACCTGAGCGCGCTCGATACGTTGGCCAGCGAAGCCCAAAGCCAGCAGCGCGCCACAGCCGCCGCGCAACTCTCGCTCAAGCTCACCACCAACCGCTACCAGGCGGGCGCGGTGAACTATCTCGATGTCGTGACGGCACAGACCATCGCGCTCTCGAACGAACGCAACGAGGAGCAGGTCGCGGGCAGAAGGCTCGATGCGAGCGTGCATCTGCTAGAGGCGCTCGGTGGCGGTTGGGACCGCGCGGCGCTGGGCAACTTGAGCGCTAAGGGCGGGCGAACGTCAGGATGAAGCGCGTGAGCACCGCGTCGCTTTCGGCGCGTGCCGAGCCGCCGTGCAGCGTCATGATCGTGCGCACGATCGCGAGCCCCAGACCCGTCGAAGCGCCCGCGCGCGGCTCGCGGTGGCGCGACGCATCCGCGCGATAGAAGCGGTCGAAAATGCGCTCCAGCAGCGCGGCTTCGATGGGCGTGCCCGGATTCGCCACCGTGACCTCGACGGCCGTTGGCGTCTGTTCGACGCTCAGGGTAATCTCTGCGCCGCGCGGCGTGTAGCGCAGCGCATTGGCGAGCAGGTTGCCCACGGCGCGCCGGAACAGCTCCTTGTCCGCACGCAGGCGGCCCTCTCCTTGCACGCGGATTTGCACGCCCGCCTCGTCGGCGAGACCTTCGAAGTAGTCGGCAATCTGCGTGAGCGCATCGTGCACGTCGAACTCCGCGAGCGTCGTCATGAACTGCGGGTGCTCCGCGCGCGCGAGAAAGATCACGCTTTCGATCATGCGCGAAAGTCGCTCGCATTCCTCCAGATTCGATTCGAGCAGGGCTTCGTATTCGGCGGTACTGCGCTCCCGCGCGAGCGCGACTTCGTTCGCGCCGCGCAGGTTGCCGAGCGGCGTGCGCATGTCATGCGCGAGATCCGCCGTGTATTGCGACATACGTTCGAAGCCGCCGTGCAAACGGTCGAGCATGGCGTTGAGTGATTTCGTGAGCGCTTCCAGTTCGCTCGGCGCGCGTTCGACTTCAATGGGCATATCGAGCCGGTCCACCGTGACCGTGGCCGCACGCGCCGCCATCTCGCGCAGCGGGCGCAGCGACTCGCGCACGAGCAGCCAGCTCATGAGGAACGCGAGCAGCATGCCCGCCAGGCCGAAGCCGTAGAGCCGCTCGCGATAGTGGTCGAGCAGCCGCCAGCGGTCGGTCATGTCGCGCGCGATGACAATGGTGACGGGCGTGCCGTCCGCAAGCGCGGCGTCCGTGGCAAGTCCGCGCACGGGTAGACCGCGCGCGTTGCGCCACTCCACCACGTCGCCTTCGGTAATACGTTGCGCCGGAGGGAGGCGCCGTGCGAGCGCCGCTTCTGGAAACGCCGCGTCCGCAATGGCCGCCGTGTTGTGCTCGACCAGTTGCGCGCCGCCGGTGCCGAGTATTTCCATGGAAAGCGCGGGATTGCCGAGCACCTGACTCGTGAGCCGCTCCGCATGTTCACGCACGTCGTGCTCGTTGTGCAGCTCCTGGGCGAGGCGGCGCGTATGCCGCGAGATCAGCACGATATCGAGATCGTCCTGCTGCTTCACTTCGCGGTCCAGCGTGAAATAGAGCGTGCTGCCCACGAGCGCGAATACCGCGAGCGTAGTGCCCGCGAAACTCAGCGCGAGGCCTGTGGCGAGCGAGCGCACAGCCATGCGCGGCATCAGGCGTTCCCTTTGATTTCAGCGACGTAGCCCACGCCGCGCACCGTGTGGATCAGCTTGACGTCGAACGCGTCGTCCACCTTCGCGCGCAGGCGGCGGATGGCGACTTCCACGACGTTGGTGTCGCTGTCGAAGTTCATGTCCCACACGTATGAGGCGATTTGCGTGCGCGTGAGCACTTCGCCCTGGCGGCGCACGAGCAGTTGCAGGAGCGAGAACTCCTTTGGCGTGAGGTCGATGCGCGTGGCCCCGCGTTTCACGCGCCGGCGCGTGACGTCCACTTCGAGGTCGCCCAGCGTGAGCACGTCGCTCTCGCGCGGGGGGCCGCGGCGGGCCAGCGTGCGCACGCGCGCGAGCAGCTCGACGAACGCGAACGGCTTGACGAGGTAGTCGTCCGCGCCCAGCTCGAGGCCCTTCACGCGGTCGCTGATATCGTCGCGCGCGGTGAGGAAGAGCACCGGCGTGGTGTGCGTGGCGCGCAGTGTCTTGAGCACCGTCCAGCCGTCCATTTCGGGCAGCATGACGTCCAGCACGATCACGTCGTACGCGGCCTCTTTCGCGAGAATGAGGCCTTCCGCGCCGTCACCGGCAACGTCCACGGCATAGCCGGATTCCTCGAAGCCCTTCTTCAGATACGCGCCGGTCTTCGGCTCGTCTTCGATCACAAGAATGCGCATCGCCGTTTTACTCTGAGTGTGTCCGGCTCAATTGTATGCGCTGTGCCGCTTGCTGCGCGTCCGGGCGGCGCGCCTGGCATGGCCGCCCAGCTCCTGCGGGATGCATTTCGAACGGTCGTATCGAATCTGCTTTGAGGGACTTGCGAAGAAGTTATCGGGTGTTGTGCATGCAAACACCCGCTCAAACGCCTCGAAGCCTTTGCGTTCCTGGCTGCAAGCCTTATGCCGTGCGGGTTTCAGCCGTGGTGCCCCGGCCCACGCCCCGGCGCTCCGCTCCATTTATCGCTCTCCTTCGCCGCGGCGACGAGTTTTGGCCTCGAACGGCCCCATTCATGATCGAAAACACCGGCCGATAAGCAGCGGTCAGCGGGACAACCCAATCGAAAAACGACGGAGATCACGCATACCGAATCATCGACCCGACCGAACCATCAGGGAGAAGCCGCTCTCCGGCCCGGCAAACAGCTCGTTTCCACGACCGACACGCGCGGCGTGACACCCACTGCAACGACGCGTTCATCGAAGCCAGCGGCCTTTCCCGCGAAGCCCTGATCGGGCAGCATCATAACGTCGTGCGCGTGCGCCGGCCGGGGAGCGTATGCAGTTTGCGCAGGCCATGCGGCTATCACTTGACCACCTCATTGCGAATCTGGGTGAAGAAATCGCCCAGGCGCACCTTTCCGGTGTCCGGCTGCCACCAGTGGCCGGCGAACTCAGCGCCGTAATGGACACCTACCGCGCGTCGATGTCCAGCCGTTTGCACTGAAGCCGTTACCCGCATCTTGAGCCGCAGTCCGAAAAGTCTGCTCAGCACAACTGACAGAACGGGGCATGCACATCGCCCGCGAAGCGTAAGTAATGCTAATCAGGTATCTCAAAATTTAATTGACCTCAATTGTTGTCGACCGTCATTTCGCTTAACGATTCTTGACGGATTTTTTCTGCCGCTCAAGCGATGATTTAGCCTTCCGCGCGCGCCTTAATTTGTAGCGATGCCGGACCGGTATCGCGTGAAACTGCCGGATCTCGCACCTGCAATGCCTGGCATCATCTGGCCTCAAGGGTTAATAAAAATGAATGACCGTTGTTATCGGCTTGTCTTCAGCAAGGTGCGGGGCATGCTGGTCGCAGTTTCAGAAACAGCGACGGGACACAGCAGCGCCTGTCATGGAGAAACCGGCCCGACGTGCGCGCTTCAGTCCTTTACGCTCTTTTCAATGCGTCATGCAGCGTTTGCTGCGCTCGTTCTCTTTGGTCTCGCGCCAGAGCTCTCGGAAGCGCAGATTGTGCCGTCCGGCGCGCACGCGCCAGACGTAATCACTACGGCAAACGGGCTCCCGCAAGTGAACGTTACCAAGCCCTCCGCGGCTGGTGTGTCACTTAACACATATTCCCAATTCGACGTCCAGAAAAACGGAACAATTCTCAATAATTCGCCTGTTATTACAGGAACGCAACTCGCCGGGCAAATATCGGGGAATCCGAATTTTGTCCCGAATGACGCAGCGAAGATTATCGTCAACCAGGTTAACAGCAATAATCCATCCCAGTTGAGAGGTTACGTCGAGGTCGCGGGAAAAAAAGCCGATGTCGTGATTTCGAACGGTTCCGGGATCGTGGTCGATGGCGGCGGCTTTATCAATACCGCACGTGGAATTTTAACGACCGGTAATCCGCTTATCGATGGCAGCGGAAATCTGACGGGCTTCAGTGTAACGGGCGGCCTGATTACCGTCCAGGGCGCGGGCCTGAACGCCTCGAATATCGATGAGGTCGATTTGTTGTCCAGAGCCCTCGAAGTGAATGCGGCCATATACGGCGGCAATACACTTCATGTCGTGACGGGCGCCAACAACATCGATTACACGAGCCTCGTTCCCACGCCCATCGCAGGTACGGGACCTGCACCCGGCGTCGCCATCGACGTATCGCAACTGGGTGGCATGTACAGTAGCCGCATCATCCTGGTTGGCACGGAGAATGGCGTGGGTGTCGCGAATGCGGGCGCCATTGCAGCGCAGGCGGGCGACCTCATCCTCACGAGCGCGGGTCAGCTTGTGCAGTCCGGCAAGGTCAATGCGAGCGGCAATGTCGGAATCAGTGCGACGGGCGTCGCGAATACGGGCACCATCTACGCGCAGGGGAATACCGCCATTGGCACGGTGGCAACCGTTTCGAACAGCGGGACGCTTGCTGCACAACAAAGCACTCGATTACCGCTGGCAATATCGCGTCGACTGGCACAGTCGGTGCGGGTGTGAACGGCGACGGCTCGGTGGGCAGCAGCGGTGACCTGCTGCTTTCCGCGTCGGGACAGCTTGACGCCACCGGGCTGAACCTGGCGGGCGGCAATGCGACGCTTACGGGTAGCGGCGTGAATCTTGCGGGCAGCGAGACAGCAGCGAACGGCAACCTGTCGCTGGCGGCCTATGCTGGTGACGTGAACCTTGCTGGCGCGACCACTAGCGCTGGCGGCGCCGTGAATGCACAGGCGACCGGCGCACTGGTCAACGACTCGGGCTCCCTGAGTGCTGGCAGCGGCATCATGCTTGATACGGGCAGCATCTCGAACCACCAGGGTGAGATGTCTTCGCAGGGTGCGTTCGTCGCGCAGACCTCGGGACAGATGGCGAACCAGGGCGGCCAGTTTGTCTCGCAGGGCGCAATGCAGGTTAGCAGCGGCGGTGCCATTGCGAATAACGCGGGGGTCATGCAGGGTGCTGCGGGCGTATCGGTCGCGGGCGCGTCACTGGACAATACGGCGGGCCGCATCACCTCCCTCTCCAGCGACGGGCTGTCGGTCGCTACGACCGGGCGGCTCGTGAACGCAGCGGGGACCACGGCAGGCGGCGCGCAGGGCGGCGTAATCGGCGGCAATGGTGCCGTGACGTTGCAGGGTGGGAGCATCGTCAACCACGGCGCGGTCAGCGCACAAACAGACCTCCAGGTTGATACGCAGTCCCTGAATAACGACGCGGGCACGCTTCAGGCGCAGAACAATGCAACGATCAACGCCGGAGCGCAACTCACCGACAACGGTGGTGCCATTGTTGCGGGCCAGGCCGCGCGCCTCAGCGCCAGGACGCTGGATAACAGTGGGGGCGTCACCCAGGCCGCGCAACTCTCCCTCAACGCAACGACCCTTGTCAATCACGCAGGCACGATCACGCAGAGCGGTTCGGGGCCGATGAGCGTGAATGTCAGCAATACGCTCGACAATTCGGCAGGCGGCACGCTTCAGACCAACAGTACGGACCTCACGCTCGCCCCTGCCAGTCTCATCAACGACAATGGCGGCACGATCACGCACGCGGGTACTGGCACGCTCACGATTGATCCGGGCAATGGCTCGGGCTCCTTCTCGAATGCGGGCGGCCAGGTCCTCACGGCGGGGCAGCTTCAGGTCAAGGCTGGCAGCGTCAACAATCAGGCCGGAGCGCTCGCGGCACAGGGGGGGCATCTCGGCAACCGTTGCGGGGAACGTGAACAACAACCAGGGCGTTGTGCGATCGCTGTCCTCGATTGACCTCGCGAGCGGCGGTGCGCTGACGAACGTGAACGGGCAAATCCAGTCCGGCACGGGTTCGTCCGGTGACACCAGGACACTCGGTGTTCAGGCCGCGTCGATTGATTCCACAAATGGTCTTATCGGCAACCTCGGTACGGGCGATACCACCGTGCAGGGCGGCAGCCAGATCGTCAATAGTAACGGGCTCATTGCCGGTAACGGGGCCGTGAAGCTCAACGCGTCGTCCATCTCGAACACGCAGAACGGTCAGGTGGCCGGCGCGGCCGTCTCGATCCAGACCGGCACGCTCGATGACACGGCGGGCAAGATTGGCACCTTTGGCGGTTCGGGTGGCGATGTCGATATTACGGCCACGGGGGCTGTGTCGAATACCAACGGCCAGATCGGCGCCGATCATGACCAGGTGATCAGTGCCGCAACGCTCACGGGGGGAGGCACATACAGCGCAGCCAATGACGTGACCGTAAACCTGCAGGGTGACTTCGCGCCGACGCCCGTCATGCAGTTTGTTGCCGGTCACGACCTTACCTTCACCTTGCCGGGCACATTCAGCAATTCCGCCACCCTCCAGGCGGTCGATAACCTGAATGTCAACGCGAACGACATCAACAACAGCGGCGCGATGATGGCGGGCGGTACCCTTTCAACGCACTCGAACACGCTCGAAAACTCGGGCGCGATTGTGGGCAGCAGCGTATCGCTGAACGCGACCACCCGTATTTCGAACGTGGGTCCGACCGCGCTCATTGGCGCCACCGACAGTAACGGCTTGCTTGAGCTGCTGGCGCCCGACATCGAGAACCGTGACGACACCACGGCCACCGACACGCAGGCGACCACCGCGATTTTCGGTCTTGGCCGGGTCGTGCTCGCGGGCGGCAAGGACGCGAACGGCAATTACACCAACGCGAACCTGATCGACAACGTATCGGCGCTCATCCAGTCCTCGGCTGACATGGCGATGTACTCGAATCAGGTCACGAACACGCGCCGCGTGATGACGACCGACGGGGCCTACGTCGAAGCAGTCGATCCGTCGATCATCGAGCAGCTTGGTATCAGCCTGTCGGGGTGTACGGCAGCGTACATGGCCGCATGCGGTCCTGGCAATCCGCAGGTCCTGGGCATCCAGTTCGATCCGAATGCTTCCAACTACGATCCCGCCGTCCTCGCTGCATTGCAGGCCGGGCCAGGCGGCATGCCGATCGATCCGCCGCACGGCGGCCAGTGGAACAGTACGTACCAGTACACGACCTATACGGGCGTGGCGCTCGGTAACCTGATTACCGCCATCAGCCCGAAGGCGCAGATCATGTCGGGTGGCAACCTGGACCTGTCGAATGTGGGCCTGTTCCAGACCTACTGGAGCGCGGTGGTTGCCGTGGGCAACATCGCGATGCCGGCCTCCCTCGACGCGAATAGCTGGGCCGGACAGCTTGCACCGGGCGTGCAGGTGACCTACTCAGGCCAGTACCACTACGACAACTACGACAACTCGGAACATAACTGGCAGTTGCCGTTCGGCAATGCGACATTCGTCACCTCCAATCCGGGCGGCTACCAGGTGGCCCCGGCGGATGTCAAGCTCTACGGTCTGCCCGACTACGAATCCACCTGGGGTGCGGGCGGCACGATTTCCGGTAACGGCGTAAGCATCAACAATACCGCCGGTAACGCTGGAATTCCGTCGCTCGGCCTGGTCAACGGTCAGTCGATCTCGGGCGTCAATGTCGGTTCGGTGAGCGGCAGTGCGAACGGCACAAAGAGCGGCGCGGCATCTGTCCAGGGCAACGCGACCCAGGTCGATCCGGTCATCGCACACGCGACGGCGGTGACTGTCCTGAGCAACCTGTCGGTTCCCCAGGGCGGCCTGTTCAGTCGCGATACGGCACCGAACGCGCCGTATCTGATCGAGTCGAACCCTGCCTTTACGAGCGCGAAATCATTCATTTCAAGCGACTACTATCTCCAGCAGCTTGGCCTGAATCCGCAGACGGTGGAGAAGCGCCTGGGCGATGGTCTCTACGAGCAGCAGCTCGTGCAGAACCAGATCACGTCGCTGACCGGCAAGGCCGTGCTTGGCCCCTACACCGATACGCAGTCGATGTATGAGTCGCTGATGGCAGCGGGCGCATCGCTTTCCGAATCCCTGAACCTTCCGCTGGGCATGGCACTGTCTCCCGCGCAAGTTGCGGCCCTGACGACCAACGTCGTCATCATGCAGACCGAGATGGTTGACGGACAATCGGTGCTCGTGCCGGTCGTCTATCTCGCGCAGGCCAGCCAGCAGAACATGAACGGGCCGCTCATCACGGCGACCGACATCGACCTCCAGAACGCGCAGACCTTCACGAATGGTGGCACGATGCAGGCCAGCAATTCGTTGACGATCAACGGCAAGTCGATCGACAACGCGTTCGGCACGCTGCAAAGCGGTGGCCTCATGTCGCTGACGACAAACGGGGACGTGAATTTCACCTCCGCGACGGTGAACGCCGGAAGCCTGGCGCTGAACGCAGGCGGCAATCTCCTGCTGAACACGGCAACGAACACGGTGAACCAGGTCAGCGCAACGGGTGCCACGCGAACCACGACCACGCTTGGCCCCATCGCGAACCTGAACGTCAAGGGCGATGCTGCGATTGTGACGGGTGGCAACTTCGAGCAGAACGGGGCCAACCTGAACGTGGGCGGCAACCTTGGCATGTCCGTTGGCGGCAACTACGACATCGGCACGGTGCAAACCGGCGAGCAGAAGGTGGTTCATGGCGCAAACGGCGTGTCGGATACGAACATCAACAGCGCGACTGGCAGTTCCGTGAATGTGGGTGGCGTTTCGCAGATTGGCGTCGGCGGCAACCTGACTGCGACCGGTGCGAACATCAACCTGGGCGGTGGCGGTATCGTCGCGGCGAAGGGCGATGTGACGCTCCAGGCAGCCACCACAACCTCCACCGTCGATAGCAGCAGTGCGGGTAGCGATCATCACGGCAGCTATTCAGCGTCGCAGCATACTTCCGACGATACATTGACTGCGACGACGCTTAAGGCCGGGAACTCGCTTGTCGTGGCCTCCGGCAACGACATCAACGTCACCGGTAGCACGATCAGCCTCGCCCAGGGGACCGCGACACTTGCGGCAACGAACAATGTCAACATCGGCGCAGCCACCGAAATGCATGTCGACAATTCACAGGAGCAGCACAGTCACAGCAATGTGGTGAGCGGCAAGGATGTTTCGAGTTCGAGCGATACGACGACGACGATCTCACAGGGCAGCCTGATATCTGCGGATAGCGTGGCAATCTCCAGCGGCAAGGATATCAACGTCGCAGGCAGCGCTATCGTCGGCACGAATAACGTGGCATTGAGCGCTGCGCACGACGTGAATATCACCACGTCGCAGGACACCATGAAGTCGTCGAGCAGCTACCAGAAGAAGGATTCGGGCCTGGGGACAAGCGGCCTGAGCGTCACGATTGGCAGCAGGCAAACCGCAACCACCGACCAGCAATCGTCCGTGACGAATAACGCCAGCGTAATCGGCTCATCGACCGGCAACGTTTCGATTACGGCAGGACACAATGTTGGCATTACCGGTAGCGAGGTCGTAGCGGGCGGTGATGTGGCGCTGACCGCCCAGAATGTCGCCGTCAACGCTGCCTACGACACCTATAAGGACAACCAGACGCAGCAGACCAGCCAGTCGGGCCTGAGTGTGGGCCTGGGCGGCGGCCTCGTGAGCCTCGGGCAGCAGATGGCATCCACCGTGCGCCAGGGTGTCCAGTCAGGTGATTCGCGCCCCACAGCGGTACAGGGTGTGGCGGCGGCCGAAATGGCTTACCAGAATCGCGGTGCTATCGGCAATGCGGCGAGCGGCCTGGCGAACGGCGACGCCAGTGCGGCGACCCAAGGCGTCCAGTTGCAGATCAGCGTCGGGTCGAGCCACAGCAGCAGCAATTCCAGCACGTCGATTACCACCGCGAAGGGATCCTCGATTATCGGTAACGGCAACGTGACCGTGACGGCGACCGGCGCACCGGACGCAAACGGCAACGCGCAGGCGGGCACGGGTGACATCACCATGACCGGGGCAACCGTGACGGGGAAAAACGTTACGCTGGCTGCGAACAATGCGATTACGCTGCAAAGCGCACAGAGCACCGAGCAGGACACCAGTTCGAACAGTTCGAGCGGCTGGAATGCGGGTGTCGGAATCGGCGTAGGCAAGAGCACCGGAATCAGCGTCTTTGCCAGCACGCAGAACTCGCACGGCCAGGGCAATGGAAGCAGCGTGACGCAGGACAACACGACCATCGCAGCGGGCAATACGCTGACGATGAAATCCGGTGGTGACACGACGCTTGCGGGCGCGCAGGTGTCAGGTAACACAGCCAACGTGGATGTCGGTGGCGACCTGATGATGACGAGCCTTCAGGATTCGTCTACTTACGGGGCCAACCAGCATAGCAGCGGTATCAGCGGCACGTTGACCTATGGCTATGGCAGCAGCGTAGATGCCTCGGTCAGCCATACCGGCATCGATAGCAACTACGCATCCGTGAACCAGCAGACGGGCATCGTGGCGGGCACGGGCGGCTTCGATGTGAACGTGGCGGGTCATACGCAGCTTAACGGCGCCGAGATTGCGAGCGCGGCTCCGGCAGCAAACAACAGCCTGACGACGGGAAGCCTTGGCTTTACCGACGTTCAGAATACGATGTCGTATTCCGGCTCGACGCAAGGGTTCTCGCTCTCGGGTGGGCCGAGCTTTGCGCAGACTAGCGACAGCGCAAGTGGTACGACGCATGCAGCGGTGAGCCCGGGCACGATTACGGTGAAGTCCGACCAGCAGAGCGGTTCGGACAGCACGGCGGGTTTGTCGCGTGACACGGCCAATGCAAACCAGACCGTACAGAACACGTTTAACCTGCAACAGGTTCAGAACAACCTCGCGTTTGCTCAGGCGTTTGGCAAGACTGCAACCTACGCAGCGGGGCAGATTGCGGACCAGCTTGAAAATAGCAACCCGGCATTCGCCGAGGGCGGCGTCGCACGCGATGCAATGCATGCAGCGGTCGCAGCAATTGGTGCGGCGCTGTCGGGCGGCAATATCGCGGGCGCGGTGGGCGGTTCGCTCGGTGTGATGCGTTGCAGTCGCTGGCGCAGCCGATTATCGACCAGGCCGTTTCGCAGGTGCCGCCCGAAAATCAGGCAGCGTTGCGCAATGCGCTCAATGAGGTTGTCGCCGCGGCGGGCGGTGCAGCTGGCGGCGCACTGGCTGGCGGTGGTTCGTCGGGCGCGCTGGCTGGTGCGGGTTCAGCCTCGAACAACGAGGTTTACAACCGGCAGCTTGATCAGAGCGAAAAGCAGGTCATCAAGAACCTGGCTAACGGTGACCCGACCGAACAGCATCGCCTTGAAGCTGCTGCCTGCGCACTCGTTCAGTGCGCGGCCCAGTATGCGCCCGGAACAGCAGACTATGCGAAATATTCTGCTTTGCAGGCTGAGGGCGCGGGTTATACGACCGAACAAGCGCAACTGCAAAACTACAGCGGTACGTTCCTTTCCGCTGGAACTTATGGTGGCATGGTGCAGTCTTCAGGCAGTCTGTTCCACTATAGTTCTAGCGATGCGCAGGCCGATCAGGCCGCGATGCTGTCCGCTATGGGAGCCCAACGCCCCGGTTCCGTTGACTATTTGACCGTGCAGGGCGGTGGATTGGGCGTTGGTGGAGCACTAACTATCAATCTTCATAACGGAAACGTCTATTTATCGGGGTCCGGTTCCGTGCCAGTTGTGCCGGGTGCATCGGTTGTTGGCGGCATGGTTGCATCGAACGCGGGGTTACCGATGAACATGCGTGGGAACAACACAGACGACTTTCTGGCAGGCGCGTCCGCAGCAGGAGGCGTGTGCGCATTTGGCATCTGTGGAGGCGTGAATCACGGCATCGGGGGCGATACTGCCTTTGAAGTAGGCGTTGGAACTGGCGGAATATCTAAGCTTCCCAATTTGAGTGGATACTTTGGGACTGGTTATGGCAATCGCGTAGGTACGATGCCGGGTTACTGATTGTCAAATTACTTATGAAAAACGTAAAAAACTTGATTGTTGGGTTGGCTGCCGCAATATTTGTGTCCGTTTTTTTTAGCAAAGTATTAATCTGGAATCCGACTGATACCACGTCAAAATTCAATATGATGAAGTCCGATATGGACTATATGCTCGGCGTTGGCGGGGACGTAGTCTTTAAAAAGGACCTCGACCGGGGAAGTGTCGCATCTTTGATGCGCAATATCAGCGCCAAGTCGTGGAGTCGTGAGTTATTCGAAAAATATCAGCTTTCACTTCGGGCGCGCGGTTGGAAAGATATTCGTGGCGATAGTGGGAATTGGCAGGCCTGCAAGCTAGGGGCGCTGGTTACGCTTGATATGAACTCAAGCCTTTTCCCCGCATTGGGAGAACAGACGTACGGAATGCGATTTGAGTACAGCGCGGGGTCGATGCGTCAATGTGGGCGATCGAGTTAGTCACGAGTGTCGTCCGTGCCTTGGCTCTCACGGTGCGTCGCCGTATGGTTAATTTATTTGCCACGAGGAAACGAAGGACGACCGGCCAGGTGCTGAGGAAGTACTCAATAGCTGAGCACCGAGAGTGGCAAGGAAAGGCGCTTGTGACGGTGCCGGAGCAAAGGATGTTAGATATAAGCGTTGATGGCCTTAGCTTTTCACCGGTCCAATGGAAGTTTGATCGCGTGAGCGAAGGGGAAGATATCGACGTGGTTATCAAAGTCGGTCGCGTAGATCGAAAATTCCAGATTTTCGACGTCGGTCCATTCTGACCTAAGAAGCAGGCCATAGAACGATGCGAAATTTATATGCGCTGGCGGCGCTCGCGCTGATGGCGGCATGCCAGAACGTGCCACCCGGTGCGCCCCCCATGCCGCCACCGAAACCTGAAATGCAGCCCGTGCTACCACCCAACTCCAATGCGTTTTGGGTCATGGGCTACTGGAAATGGAGCGGTACGCAATGGGTCTGGATTCCTGGCCATATTGCGCCCAAGCCCGGACTGTAGTACGGACAACAAGAAAACGAGAACAAAGAATGCACCACCGCTTGAAGCTGACGGTCATCTCGTTAGCATGCCTGATTTCATTTGATGTGTTCGCGCAAACTGCCCCCGATGCTGCGGCCCGAACCAACGCCGAACAGCAACAGCAGGTTGAGCAGCGTCGCGACGCACAGCAGCGTGCGGCGACTGTCGCCGCGCCCGTTGTACGCTCGACTGCTCCTGTCGTCGGGGAGTACCCCGTGCTGCCCGTCGAGACGCCATGCTTTCGCATCGACACGTTCACGGTCGAGGTTCCCGATACGCTCCCAGAAGTGGTTCGTGTAAAGGGTGCATCGGCGTTGCCGCTCGATCCGTTCGCATTCCTGCATGACTGGCTACGCCACTACGAGGGGCAATGCGTCGGTAAACAGGGCGTTGATATGCTGGCGAAGGGCCTGCAAGGCGTCATCCTGAGCCACGGCTACATCACGACGCGTGTACTGGTGCCGACCCAGGACCTCTCGAAAGGGGCGATGAAATTCACGCTCATGCCGGGCGTGATCCGCAACCTGAAGTTTGCCGACGCCGGTACGCGGGGCACGCTGAAAACTGCCTTTCCGGCTCGCGACGGCGACATCCTCCAGTTGCGCGACCTTGAGCAGGGGCTGGAGCAGATGAAGCGCGTCCCGAACCAGGACGCCTCCATGGAGATTGTGCCCGGTACCGAGCCCGGCCAGAGTGATGTCGTGGTTACGGTCAAGCGCACGAAGCCATGGTCGCTCGTCGTCTCGGCGGATAACTCGGGCACCGACGCGACGGGCCGTTACATCGGCAACGTGTCGCTCGCGCTCTATAACCTCCTGGGCATCAACGACGTGCTTTCAGGCGGCTACAACCAGGATTTGCAGTTCGGCAACCATGACCTCGGTACACACGGCTGGAATGCTTCATATGCGGTGCCGTGGGGCTACTGGACAGGCACGCTGTTCGGCTACACGAACACGTATTACCAACAGATTGCCGGGGTCAACCAGACGTTCGTTTCGAGCGGAAACGCGCAGACAGCGGGTCTGAAGCTGGAGCGTGTCATTCGTCGTAGCCAGAACGATGTTTCGGGCGTCGAGTTGCAGCTAGTCAAGCGCTTTGGCGCGAGCTTCATCGATGACGTCGAAATCCCACAGCAGAAGCGCGACAACACGTTCATCGAGGCGGGGCTGACCAATCGGCATTACTTCGGCGCGGCGCAGTTCGACGGCACCCTCGCCTACCGGCAGGGTATCGGTGCGCTCGGGGCAATGCCGGATTCGGCGAATGGGCCCACCTACTACTTCCACATGGCGACGCTCGACGCCAATCTCTCGGTTCCGTTCGCCGTGGCCGGTAAGACACTGCGTTATGTCGGCACGCTGCACGGGCAGTTCACCAACGACGAACTGAACTATATCGATGACCTGACCATCGGCAGCCGCTACACGGTTCGCGGCTTCAGCGGTGAAACGATGCTGGCCGCGGAGAAGGGCTTCTACTGGCGCAACGAACTCCAGTATCCGATTGGCCAGACGGGCCAGCTGCTTTATGCGGGCCTCGACTACGGCCACCTGTGGGGGCCATCTACCGCGTTTCTGGCCGGGACGCAGCTCGCGGGCGCGGTCCTTGGCTTCAAGGGTTCCGTACCCTCGCGCCTGGGCGCGTTCAGCTATGACGTGTTCGCCGGCACGCCGGTCTACGCGCCGCGCGGCTTCCCCGCGCCGAGCGTGACGCTGGGCTTTCAGGTGACGGGACAATTCTGATGTGCGATTCACTGACCATAAGGAGCTAACAATGTTGATGAGCCGAAAATCTTCAATGGGTCTGATTGGCGCCGCCGTGCTGCTGGCCGCGTGTGGTGGAGGCAGCGGCGGCGGTGGCGGAGCGTCAGGGGCGGATTCGTCGGCCTCAGCGGGCGCATCCTCCCCAGGTGCGGCCTCTGCGCCTGATGCGGCCTCATCGCCGCAATCGACCACGTTCAACTGTCCGGTCAACTACAGTCGCCTCGATATCGCCCTGGGTACCGCTGCGGGCACGGCGATGACGATGGTCTCCAATGACAATATCGCAACCCTGAAATTTAAGGCCCCCACGGGTGGCGTCACGCGCGCCTTGACGCTCTGCCTGGGCAAACCTGACCCGGTCCCCGCTGGCGTCACGACGCCCTTCGCCTACGAAATCACGGAAGGCGGCGCTGGCGATATCACGCAGATAGACAGCCGGATGCTGACGTTCAATTTCTCGACAACGCAGCCTGTGACGGGCACTCCTGCACTCGAACTGGCGACCGTTACGGCTGCGGGCGTGACCTATTCTCCAACAATTCCGGGAGCGCTGTTCACCGTCAGCCCGAATTACAGCGTCGCCGGCATTCCGAACCGGACGGGGCTGTATGTGGTTCGCCTGACGAAGTAACGGATGAGTCGGCGACACAGACGATGACCAGGACCAGACGGCGTCCACTCTCCCGCGACATGCTGCTGCCGCTGGCCATGCAGAAGGCGCGTGCGATCTCGCTCGAATGCCATCTCGCGCTTTCTGTGCTGGCGGCGGGCGACGGTGATGTGGATCAGGCCAGAAGGTTCAGGAAGGCTGCCAACTCACCGAAACGGCCCGCGAAAAGATGCAGCAGGCGGTGCAGGCAGTGCGCGACGTGAACGTGCCAATCGACGAGATCAATACCGCGACCGGCGAACAAAGCGCCGGCATTGCCGAGATCAAGCAGGCTCTCGATCATATCGAAGCGCTCACGCAGCAGGACAGCGCACTCGTGAGTCACTTTTCGATTTCGGCCAATACGCTTGGCAGGAATGCGCAGACCGTGATCGAAACGGTGAGCGCGTTCAGGATTTGACGCTGCAATCAAGCGGAGGCTGTGTCTCCGCTCTCACGCCAAACAAAAAAAGGCGCGGCAGTGCAATTCGCACCGCCGCGCCGATCAGTCCAGCGCTGTTGCTATATCAAACTCAGTGTGCCGCCCTCACCTGCGTAGCCGGTTCCGACTGACGCGCACGCTGCGACACCAGGATCGCAATCGCCGCGAGCACCGCCGGTACGGCGAGCATCGCGAGAATCGCGGCAAATTCCCAGCCGAGTCCCAGCAGGGCACCGCCGATGGCCGAACCGAAGATGCTGCCGAAGCGGCCCATGCCCAGCATCCAGCTCACACCCGTTGCACGCGCAACCGTCGGATAGCGGCCCGGTGCGTAGGCGTTCAGGCCCGTTTGCGCACCGCTCATGCAGAAGCCCGCAGCGAACACCAGCAGCGCGAGCGACGAGGAAAGCGCGCCCACGCCGGCCAGCGCCAGCACGCAAATGCCGCCGCCGACGTACGCCGCGCTGATCACGCGCGCCGGACGCACCTTGTCCATGATCCAGCCCACCAGCACCGCACCGATCGTGCCGCCAATCTGGAACATGGCCGTGACGTTCGCCGCCACGGTAATGGAGAGGCCCGCGTCCTTGATCAGCGTGGGCAGCCAGCCGGTCAGCAGATAGATCACGAGCAGGCCCATGAAATACGTGACCCACAGCGCGAGGGTCATCACGCCATAGCCTTCCGAGAACAGCACGCCGATCGGTTTGCGCGTGGGCAGCGGCGGCTCCGTCGAGACGAAACTCTCGTCGCCCGCGAAGTTCGCGCCGGTCACGCGGTTCAGCGTCGCGGCAATGCGCTTGCTCGTCGCGCCCCGCACGGCGAGCAGACGCGCCGATTCCGGCAGCAGCCAGGCTTGCAGCGGCACGAGTGCGAGCGGAATGGCGCCGCCGAAAATCAGCACCGCGCGCCAGCCGTGGTTCGGCACGAGCCAGCCGGCCGCGAAGCCGATCAGTGCGGAGCCGAGGTTGAAGCCCGTGAACATGATCGTGATGAGCAGCGCGCGGCGGCGTTGCGGCGAGTACTCCGAGAGCAGCGTCGTGGAGTTCGGCATGGCCGCGCCAAGACCGACACCGGTCAGCACGCGCAGCACCGCCATTGACACCGGCGACTGCGTGAATGCCGTGAGAATCGTGAACACGCCGAAGAGGAACACGGAGGTGATGAGCACCCACTTGCGGCCAACGCGGTCCGAGGCCGGACCCGCGGCGAGCGCGCCGATCACGAGACCGATGGGCGCGGCGCTCATGACAAGCCCGAACTCGGGGCGCGAAATGCCCCACTCGTGAATGATGGAGGGCGCGACGAAGCCCATGATGGCCACGTCCATGCCGTCGGCGGTCACCGCGAGGAAGCACAGCGCCACCAGTAGCCACTGATAGGCCGAAATGTGGCGTTCGTCGATGAACGCCTTGATATCGATTGTTTTGCTGCCAGACATCTGTAGTCTCCTGTCCGTTCTGTGGTCTGCCGCTCGCTCGTGCCCGAGTCGAATTTCAACGAACTGCTATCCGTCGGGGGCACGATAGGTGGCCAACCCCTCGCCCGAAAGTGCGGGTTAACCACATATGGATATGTCCGTACCCGTCCGCATGGGCGAGTTCGGCACGCCCGCAGCCGCGAAGCCGCCCCGGAAGCCGCGCCGCGTAAAGGCCGGGCGCAATCAGCCCGCGCTTTGCCTGTCGCGGTCTGGGGCCGGAATCGAATCCAGCGTGATAAACAAAATCGATACTCTCCGAAAGGATTCGCAAACGAGCTGGACGATCATGCGGAATTCAGTTGCCGCTACCTCGCTGGGCGGCGCTCTCATTCGCGCCGCTTTTCGAGGCGGCGGCGCAGTTCGAACCGCTATCAGCGCCGCGCATTCGCCATGCGATTCAGTTATCGCAATACAAACGAAGCCAGCCCCGAAGGGCTGGCCGGTTCGACGGTGAATCATGCGAGTTTGCCCGAAGTTTGCCAGTTAAGGCGCGGCAACCCCTTGCGTAGTCGGCGTGTACGTCGCATAGAAGCTCGAGCCTGCCCAGGCATGCGTGGGCTGGTTGTACAGGGGTGCGCCCTGCGTCCAGTTCGCGCCGAGGTGCCAGTCGCCAGTGCCCGTGAACTGCGCGACTGCCGGGTACGGATAAACCGGGCGGCTGGCCGTCACGTTGTTCGACGAATCAGTCTGATACGTCATGACCGCGTTCGGCGCCGTGCCCTGCTCGGCCCACGCCGTGATCTGCGAGACGAGGTCGATGTTCGAGAAGCCTTCGCTGCCGCCGCAGTGAGCCACGCCGGGCACGAGGTACAGGCGAGCGAAATCGCTCACGTTCGAGGCGCCCATCGTGTTCTGCATCGCTTCGTAGTACTGGATCGTGAAGAGCGGCGAAATGTGTTGATCAGCCCAGCCGTGCCACAGGATCAGTTTGCCGCCCGCCTTCTTGAGCGCCGAGAGGTCGGGGTTTGTCGCGTCCATCAGCGGATGGTTGGCCTGCAGATAGGTCGGATAGAAGCTCGCATCCGTGTAGCCGAAGGTGTCGATGGTCGGCATGGCGGGCGAACCCGTGAAGATCAGGTTGTAGGCTCCCGTCACGATCATGTAGCTGAAGAGGCTCTTCACCGAAACCGGCGCGGCCGTCGAGTTCGTCGTCGGCACTTCCACGCCGACCCAATTCTCCTCCGAACCCATCTGCGGGGAGCCCGCCAGCATGCGCTCGCCCGTTGTCGCGTCCACCGGTCCGCCATAGATCTTGCTCGCGGTGGCGACTTCGGCTGCGGTCAGGCAGTTGCTCGTGTTCGTCGCGCCCTGCGCACACTGGATCGATGCGGGATCGAAATTGCAGGTGCGCGGATCGGCGATCAGACCATCGGCTACGCCCGCCTGGCCGCCGCATGCCGCAATGACTGCCTTGTGCAGCACGAGCGCCTTGTCGGCGTAGAGCGTCGCGTTGCCGGTGCTGTCGCCGGTCGTGCTTTGCGACTCCACGCTCCATCTTGCCTCCTGGTGTTGTCCGTATTGGTGTTTTTCTGATTCATTGTTCACGCCTCCGATTCTGTTTTTTCTGATAAGGATGTCTAATTAATGTAAATGCGTAGACCCTGCGACATGAGATATCCAATCTAATCGCCTTATTGCTCCTTCTATTTCTCTTATTGCCGCCTTGCTCGTGCTCTGCTGCTCTGCTACAGCCCGGACTCCGCGCCGCCTGCCGGCTCCATGCCAAACGCCCGCTTGGTCGCCTCCGCGCGTTCCGAACCGAGGAACGCCAGGAAGTCCGCCGCCGCCTGCCGCTGCTGCGACACCGCGCAGATCGCCCCAGAAAAGACCGTGACGAGTTGCGCCCCCGCGGGCAGCGGCCCGATCACGTCTATGCCAGGCACGTCCTTTAGCTCGCTCAATTGCTGAAACCCGATCTCGACCTTGCCTTCCACGATCAGGCTGGCCACCGGCACGCCCGGCTGCGCCATCACGAGGCGCGGCCCGAGTGTTTCGGCCACGCCCCAGCGTTCGAGCACCCTCAGCAGATGGTCGCCGCTAGGCCCCGTCGAATAGCCAATGCGCGCCGCGCGCAGAATCGTCTCGCGCAGTGCGTCTTCAGTGCCGATATCCGGGTGCGCCGCACCGGTGGCGACCGCCGCGGCCATGCCGGAGTGCACGACGTCCGTGCGCGCGCCAATGAGGTGCCCAGCCGCCGCCAGGCGGTCGATCGCAGCCGAGGCCAGCACGGCGAAATCGAGCGCCGCGCCCGCCTGCACGCGCCGCGCAGCTTCCACGCCACCTATCGCGGCAATAGTCAGCCGCTGCCCCGTTTCGCGCTCGTATTGCTCGGCGAGGCCCGCAAGCAGGAGTCGCGTAGCCATCGACCCGACCCCCGCCAGCGTGGCGTTGCTTTTCACATCGTCCTTTGTCATTGACTTCCGTTTCAGTCGAGAGTGAGCGAGGCCGCCTTATTTTGCGCTTCGCTGGTATTGCACAGATTGCGAGCCGCAACACACGCTCACCCCCCCCTTGCCTTGAGCCGCGCGTCGAGGCGCGGATACACGCGGCGCGCGTTGCCTTCGTAAATCTTGTAGCGATCCGCGGCATCGACATGCGCGGCTTCGATATAGCGCTTCGTGTCGTCGTAGTAGTGGCCCGTCTCGGGGTCGATGCCGCGTACCGCACCGATCATCTCGCTCGCGAACAGAATGTTGTCCACGGGAATCACGCGCGTGAGCAGGTCGATGCCGGGCTGGTGATACACGCAGGTATCGAAGAACACGTTATTGAGCAAATGCTCGCTGAGCGGCGGCTTCTTCAGTTCCTGCGCGAGGCCCCGAAAGCGTCCCCAGTGGTAAGGCACTGCGCCGCCGCCGTGCGGAATCACAAAGCGCAGCGTGGGGAAATCGTGGAACAGGTCCGACGTCAGGCACTGCATGAATGCGGTCGTATCCGCGTTAAGGTAGTGCGCGCCCGTAGTGTGGAAGCACGCGTTGCAGCTCGTGCTCACGTGGATCATCGCGGGAATATCGTATTCGACGAGCTTTTCGTAGATCGGGTACCAGTGACGGTCGGAAAGCGGCGGGTTCGTCCAGTGGCCGCCCGAAGGATCGGGATTGAGGTTGACCGCCACGTTGCCGTACTGCTCCACGCATTTGACGAGTTCCGCCACGCACGTGGCGGGATCGACGCCCGGGCTTTGCGGCAGCATCGCGGCCGGCACGAAATGCTCGGAGAAGAGCTCGCTCACGCGGTGGCACAGCTCATTGCAGATCGCGGCCCAGGTGCTCGACACCTGGAAGTCGCCGATGTGATGGGCCATAAAACTCGCGCGCGGGCTGAAAATCGTGAGATCAAGACCGCGCTCGCGCATCAGCTTGAGCTGATTGAGTTCGATCGATTCGCGCAATTCATCATCGCCGATCTTCAGTTCCGACGCCTTCGGCATATCGGATGGATGGGCGATGCCCGCTATCTGGCGTTTGCGCCACGCCTCCAGCGCTTTCGGCGCCGTGGTGTAGTGGCCATGAATGTCGATGATCATTGGGACCCCTGCTGCTGATTCGAATCGTTGCGCTACGGTACGAATTGGCCCCACCGCGCTAGTAGCCAGGGCTATTACCTAGATTGCGCAAAAAATGCCGCTCATGCCAATAAGCGGGTGCGGCAGCCCGCGGCTGAAAATACTGGAAACCACGGCCGCCGTGGGGTTTGCGCCGCGCCGCATTGCCCGACTGGGGTGTCGCGCCGCCCCGCCGCGCGTGCGAAACGCCAATAACTAAAATGGATGCCTCGATAAACATCTGGTAAGCGATGGATGGAATTCGAAGGGTCCTCAGGGGCGGCGGCTGCGCGGTGGCAATTCGCTCATAATGGTCAGTTCCTTGGCCTGCCATCGTGCGGATGAACCACAATGAATATCGACCGATTTGAAATTCGCGTTCCCGAAGATGCACTCGACGACCTGCGCCGGCGTTTGCACGCCACGCGGTGGGCCAACGCTACGCCCTCGCCGGCGTGGCAACAAGGGGCCGATAGTGCGTGGCTGCGCGAGCTCGTCGCGTATTGGGCAGACGAATACGACTGGCGCGCCGCCGAACGCGCGCTGAACGGGCTGCCGCAGTTCATGGCCGAAGTGGGTGGCGCAGGTGGCCAGCGCGTGCACTTCGTGCATCGGCGCGGCGCGGGCCCGAAGCCCTACCCGCTCGTGATCACGCATGGTTGGCCGGGATCGTTCATCGAATTCGACGCGCTGCTCGACCAGCTTTGCGACCCCGCCGCATCCGGCGCGGACCCGGCCGATGCGTTCGATGTCGTCGTCCCGTCGCTGCCGGGCTTTGCCTTTTCGCCCGCGCCGGCGGCGCCCGGCACCTCCGCGTTCCAGATAGCAGACCTATGGGCCGCGCTTATGCGCGGTCTCGGCTACGAGCGCTTCGGCGCGCAGGGCGGCGACCTTGGCGCGGGTGTGTCCATCGCGCTAGCCGCGCGGCACAGCCAGGCCGTGGAGGGCATACACCTGAACTTCCTGCCCGGCACGTACGAACCCTCAGTCGATGCCGCGCAGGCCCCGCTCTCCCCGGCGGAACAAGACTATCTGCGCGAAAAGGCCGACTGGGTAGCGCTGGAGGGCGGGTACGCGCATATGCACACCACCAGGCCGCAAACGGCGGCGGCGTCGCTCAACGACTCGCCCGCCGGACTTGCCGCGTGGATCGGCGAGAAGTTTCGCGCATGGAGCGACTGCGACGGTGTCATCGAGCGCCGGTTCTCGAAGGACACCTTGCTTACGGACCTTTCACTGTACTGGTTCACGGGCAGCATTGGCACGTCCATGCAGATGTACTGGGAAAACCGACTTCAGCCGTTTCGCTTCGCCGCCGGACAGCGTGTGGTGCCGCCCGTCGCCTTCGCGCGCTTTCCCAAGGAGATCAATCACCCGCCACGGTCGTGGCTCGAGCGCGTGTTCGATGTCGCGCAATGGACCGACATGCCGCGCGGCGGCCATTTCGCCGCCATGGAAGAACCCGATCTTCTCGCTGCCGACATTCGCCGCTTTTTTAAACGGTTCCGGGAGTGAACGTCACTGCGCGGTGTTATCGCCGAACGGATGTGCGGGGGCATCCGTCGCGCGCCACGCGTAACGCCTGAGGAGCGCGGCGTAGCCTTCGATCACGAAACCGCCGCACTTGTGCCGATAGTCGTCGCGCCGCATGCGGTAGGCGCGCGGCAATTGAAACCACGGCAAGCGCGGCAGATCGTGGTGCACGAGATGGTAATTGTTGTTCAGATACAGAAAGCGCATGACGAGCCCGGCCTCGTTGATGGCGATGCGCGCCTTCGGATGCGACGCCGCGCGATGCTCGTACAGCGAGCGGACCATCGCGAGCCCGAGCGCGGGCCAGGTGACGGCGGCCAGATACCACCACCACGGCACGCCCGCGTAACGCTGCACCCACGCGAGCAGCAGCACGACAACTGCGAAGTGCGCGAGCCACATCGGCACGTGTCGCCAGTCGCCGCTTCGCAGCGCTTTCGCCGCGCCAGCGAGCATCGCGGCCACGCTCATGGGCGGCCCAATCACCACGCGGCCCACGAAGCTCTTGCGTGCGCGCCATAGCACGCGATGCCAGCGCGGCAGGCGAGCCCATTGCGCGTGTTGCACGTAGTTCGTTTCGGGATCGATGCCAGGCACGGTCAACGCTTCGTCGCGATGATGCGCCATATGGCTCTCGCGGTACACCGCATAGGGAAACCACACCGCAAGCGGTGGCCAACCCAGCGCCATGTTCAGCCATGCGAACCGCGTGGGATGACCGTGCAGCAATTCGTGCTGGAGCGACATATGCCATGCGCACAGCACGATGAGGCATGGCGTGGCGGCCACAACCGTGATCAGACCTGCGCGGACAAACGCCAGCACCGCGAACCAGCCGCCGTAGATCACGGCGATCAGCAGCCACGTGGGCCATTCCGTGCGTGCGGCGAACCCTGTGCCGAGCGCGGCGACTTCCCGCGCGTGGTCTGCGTCGAAGTATTCGGCCATGTTCGCCAGTTCCCGCGATGAAGGATGGTGCCACTCCATACGGAGAGCAAAGCAACTCAGGTCCACACCATACCGACCGTGCGGCGCTTCACCAAACAACGAATTGCCATTTGCTTATTTCACCGCGCTGCGCGACGCGCCACAGGCGCGCGGCGTAGAATGCGTCGATGACCCGCTGGATCGCCTCCCTGCCGATGTACAACGTCACGCCGCAGCACGCGGCGTTGTGGCGCTCGCTGTTGACCGACTGTCTGGCCGTAGTTGCGCGCTCGTTCGACCTGGGCGACATCACGATCGAGAACGCGCCGGAAGGCGAACTGATGCTCCACTGGCGCCGCGAGGATTTGCTCCTCTCGCAGACCTGCGGGTTTCCATACCGGATGCTCGGCCTCGCCAACGAAGTCCGACTGATTGCGACCCCGATATTCGACGCCCCCGGTTGCGAAGGCCCGCGCTATCGAAGCGTGCTCGTCGTTTCGGCACAGGCGTGGGAACTCGGCGCGAAAACGCTGGAAGCGTGCCGCGGCCTGCGCGCCGCATGCAACGGCGCGGATTCGCATAGCGGCATGAACGCATTTCGCCACGCGGTCGCGCCGCTCGCACGTGACAGCCGCTTCTTCGCCTCGGTGCTCTGGACAGGCTCGCACGCGGCCACCTTACGCGCGCTGGCGAGCGGCGCGGCCGACGTAGGCGCGATCGACTGCGTCACGTTCGCATTACTGCACGATTCGCACCCCGAACGGTTCGGCGGCTTGCAAACCATCGGCATGACGGCCTGCGCCCCTGGCCTTCCGCTGATCGCCTCACGCGTGCTCGGCGAGAGTCAAGCCGATGTTTTGCGCGACGCGCTGGACACTGCTCTCGCAGCCGATCCCGAACGTGCAAACAAACTGCGACTGCGCGGGTTCGTCAGGCTCACTGGCGAGGCGTACGCTGAGATCGAGGCGTTCGCCGGCAGCGCCGCTCACCAGGGCTATACCGAGCTGCGCTGAACCGCAGCGACCGGCTCATCCGCGTAATCTTCGCTATCGATGTCGTAGCCCGAGGGCTCCCACCGGATCGCGAGCAACACGAGCAGCGAAGCGAGCGGCGCGACGGCGATCATCCAGAAGACCTTCGTGCCGAGCGCCGCGGCGAGCACGGGAAACAGGAATAGCGAAACCGTGGAAGCGGAGCGCACGAGCGTCTGATTGAAGCCCACGCCGATGCCGCGCAGCGAGGTCGGATAACTGAGCGACGCATAGGTCATGCTATGCGAACCGGGGCCGAACCCCTGCCCGAACAGATAGCCGCCCAGCAGCAGAATCGCGAGCGCAACGAAAAAGCCGCTGCCCGGATGGCCGATCAGCGCGAGACCGATGAGCGAGACGAACTGCAGCGTGTGGCCGAGCACGGTCATTTTCCACGCGCCAACGGTGGGCGCGGTACGCACGCCAATCAGCCCGCCAACGAATGCGAACAACAGGTTCAGTGTGAGCGAAGCGACGATGGTGGTGAGCGGTCCCTGCTGGAGAAAGCTCGCGATGATCACGGGCAGGCCGAAGATGATCGCGTTGTAACCGAACGAAGACGCCGCGCCGATCGTTGCGGCAAGTATCGTGCGGCGACGATACGTGGCGTTGAAAAGCACACCGTAGTTGCGCCATGAAGCGGCACGCGGCGCTCGCGTGGGCGCCTCACCGCGCTCGACCACTGCATCCACGCCATACGAGCGCTTGAGTATGCGCGCCGCACCCTCCAGATCGCCCTGATTCGCGGCCCACACGGGCGACTCGGTGATATAGCGGCTACGCACGGCGATGATGACGAGCGCCGGCACCGCGCCGAACGCGAGCGTAATGCGCCAGAGCCAGCCAAGCTGATGCTCGGGCAGGATCGCATAGAGGCCAAGAATGAGCAGATAGCAGGTGCTCGTGGCCGCGTACCACGCGGGGCACCACGCCGCTACGCTGGCTGCCTTGTTGCCCTTGCCCGCCACGCGCGAGAACTCGGCGAGAAACGCCATGGCAACCGGCAGATCGAGCCCCACACCGAAACCCATGAGAAAGCGCGCACCGCCTAGCACCCAGGCGTTGGGCGCGAGCCCGGCCGCGATCGCGGCTACGACGAAGAACAACATGTCGGCCATGAATACGCGGTAGCGGCCGATGCGGTCCGTGAGATAGCCGCCGAACAGCGCGCCGAGAATCGCGCCGAAAGTAATGGCCGCCGAAACGAAGCCGATCTGCACGGGCGAAAGCGCAAATTCGCGCGCGATGTCCTTTATGCCATAGGCGAGCGAGGTGAGATCGTAGGCATCGAGAAACACGCCGCCCAGTGCAATGGCGATCACGATGCGCGCGTTGCTGCCCTGCGAGGCCCCGGCGTTGACGATGCGGGAGACGTCCTGAGCGGAGCGGATCACGGCGTGTTGCGGGGCTTGCGCTTGCCCGGCGGCTTCAATGACTTCAGAAGCGGGAACGGCGAGAGTGGACATAGAACGGAACTCGCGTGATGAATGGAATCGCTGCATCCTAGCCACGCTGTTGCGCGACGCAAAACGACGAATATAGCTAAGCAATCCTCCCAAAATTGGTTGTCTGCTTGCAGCGCGCTCTCTAGCATCGCCTTATCCACAACTCTACGAATAGCGGATCCTATGAAGAAAAGAACATTGTTGGGCACGATGCTGGCTTCGCTAGTGCTGGGCGTGAGTTTCGGGGGCGTGACGCTCGCGCACGCGGCGGACCAGACGTTGCGCGTGGGCATCATGTCGGGTGAAGACGAGGACGTGTGGCGTGTGGTCGCCGCCAACGCCGCGAAGCGCGGCCTCACGATCAAGGTGACCACGTTCTCCGAATACACGCAGCCCAACGAAGCGCTTTCCAGCCACGACCTGGACGCCAATTCGTTCCAGCACAAACCGTATCTCGACGCGCAGATCAAGGCGCGTGGCTACAAGATCGTGCCAGTGGGCTTTACCTACGTGCAGCCTATCGGGCTGTATTCGCGCAAGGTGAAGTCGGTGGCGGACTTGCCGCAGGGCGCGGCCATTGGCGTGCCGAACGATCCGAGCAACGAAGGCCGCTCGCTGCTGCTGCTTCAGGCACAAGGGCTCATTACGTTGCGCGACGACGTTGGCCTGCTGCCGACCGCACGCGACATTGCGAAGAATCCGAAGAATATCCATATTAAGGAACTCGATTCAGGCATTGTCGGGCGCGCGATTGGCGATCTGGATGCGGCCGTTGTCAATACGGACTGGGCCGTGAAGTCGGGTATCAAGATTCCGCAGGAGCGTATTGCTCAGGAGAAGGTGACGGGCAATCCTTATCGCAACTTCATTGCCGTGAATGAGAAGGACGCCAATGCGGCTTGGGTGCATGCGCTCGTCGAAAGCTATCAGCAGCCTAATGTCGCTTCCGAGATTATTGCCGTGTATCACGGGGCTACGCTGCCTGCGTGGAAGGATGCTCCGCAGCAGTAAGGGGGTGGTTGGGATTTGCGTCGGGGCGCGGCGATGCTTTTTGTTCGCTGCTCCCAGGCGCTTTGGCGTTTTCCTTCCCTTTGGCGTTTTCTTGTTTTCGTGTCGGTCTGCCTGGGTTTCCCCTGTGCGGGGGGACCTATCCGTCATTTCGTGGGCGAGGCATATCATGAGAGGTAAAAATCATGGATATGCCGATGAAGAAGCGCACGGTAGCTTCGCAGGCAGCGGCCCGAGGGCCGCTGCCTGCCCTGCCTGAAGGCCTGCTTGACGAACTGGTCAAGGGGCCGATGACGCCCGCCGAGGTCCAGGACCTGATGCTGGCGTTCAACAAGGCCGTCATCGAGCGCGCGATGGGCGCCGAGATGAACAGGCATCTGGGC